>CAVHXA010000005.1:0-95614 GCA_963639765.1 Oscillospiraceae bacterium
AATAATAACCTGAGGTTGAATAACCTGAGCGGAGTACAGGGCGCGCAGGGCGCGCGCGAGGCGTATGGACGATATGCGAATGTTTTTCTGACGGACGGGGAGTATGCCGAGCTGCAAAGGGACTATCCGGGCAGAGCCGGGCCGCTGATCGAACGATTGTCCATGTTCATGCAGTCTACGGGAAGACGCTATCGGAGCCACGCTGCGACAATCCGGCTTTGGGCCGAGGACGACAGAAAAAAGAACGGAGGAATTCCGGACTATCGATGCGAGGAAGGAGAGAGCCTGTGAACGAAAAAATCAGAGAAACAGGAGGCGCCGCGTCACCGCTGGCTGCCGCACTTTCGGGTCTGCGGGGGACCGCGGCCGAACCGGGGGATTATACCGGCGAGGACGGTCTTTTGTACTGCGGAAAGTGCCACACACCGAAGGAGGCCTTTTTCAGGCCCGAGTATGTCGAGCTGTTTGGCCGGGACCGGCACCCGGCACGCTGTGCCTGTCGGCGCAGAAGCGACGAGGAACGGGAGCTTGCCGAGCAACAGCGCAGGCATGCGGAGACCGTGGCGAGGCTGAAAAAAGACTGCTTTGACACACCGGGGATGCAGGAGTGGTGCTTTGCACGGGATAACGGCGAAAATCCGAAGATGGACCATGCGAAATACTATGTCAGCAATTTCGACAGCCTGTATGCCGAAAACACCGGGTATCTGCTCTGGGGCGGCGTGGGGACGGGAAAGAGCTTTTTTGCCGCCTGCATCGCAAACGCCCTGATGGAGAAGGAAATTCCCGTCCGCATGACAAACCTCGCCCTGGTGCTCAACGATCTGGCCGGCTGTGTGGAGGGCAGAAACGCCTATATCTCCCGTCTGTGCAGCTATTCGCTGCTGATTCTGGACGACTTCGGCATGGAGCGCGGTACGGAATACGCCCTGGAGCAGGTCTATAACGTGATTGACAGCCGCTATCGGAGCGGGCGGCCCCTGATCGTTACCACCAACCTGAGTCTGGACGAAATGCGAAGCCCGAAGGACACGGCCCACAGCCGCATCTATGACCGCCTGCTTGCGATGTGCTCTCCGATCCTGTTTTCGGGGACAAGCCTTCGCAGGCAGACCGCACAGAGCAAGCTGAACCGGCTGAGGGGCCTTTCGGCAGAGCAGTAAAAAAACGGAAAAAACGCCTTGAAAAGCATGCAGAGGACTGGTATAATCCAAAGGGCTGTTTGTGGGGTGATACTGCCCCTTTTTCATGCATGCAGCACCGCACGGGCCGGCAGAAATTTTCCATTGCCAAAAGCCGCTCGGGCAGCACAGGGCCGGGGCCCCGCAAACGCCGTTTCGGCGAAAAATCTGTGCATCGACGCCCGACAGCAAGCTGTATCCGGCAATGCCGGTCGTGATACGAAAAGACAGGAGGCAGGTCCATGGACAGGCAGATTCCTTCTGTGCCGGTCGAACGGGACAGCCGCAGCGACGGGCTCTACAGCGCCTATCGTGCCATCTCGGAGATATTCTTCGCACTGTTTCGCATAAACGTTCAAAAAAACACCTACACCACCATCAAAACCGCACCGACGGTGCAGCGGTTCATGCTGCCGGATTCCGACTGCTACGACCGCAACGCAGAGCGCATCATGCGCGGTGTCTCCTCCAAAAGAAGCTGCGAAGCGGCCCTGCGCTTTATCGACAGAAGCACGCTCGATGCGCGCATGGCAGACAGAAGCCACATCATGACAGACTTTGTCTCCTATGCGGGTGATTCGTGCAGGCTGCACTTCTTCAGAGAAGACGAAGCTGCCGACGGTTCGCTCTGCCATGTGATTTTCGGTGTGGAAAAGATCGACGAGGAAATAAGCAGCGCGGTCATCAATGCCCTTTCGCGCGAATACCGCAACGTATTCTGGATCAACCTGCGCAGCGGGACCTCCCGGGTGCTCAAGATGGATGGCTATATCGGCGAGGGGATCGACGAAAAGCAGAACCGGGTTTTTTCCTATGCGCCGGTCTGCGAGCAGTATATCGCTACCCGCATCCACCCAGACGACCGCGAGGAGCAGAGCAGCCTGATTACGCTGGAGCATCTGCGCGCGCATTTTCGCAGCAGCGACGAGCTGACCGGCAGCTATCGCCTTCTGATCGACGGGCAGGTCCACCACTACACCTACGTCTATTCCAAGCTGGACAACCTCGACTGTGTTGTGGCCGCATTTCGCAACGTCGACGACGTGATTGCCCGTCACAGGAACGAAGAGCAGCAGGAGCTCGAACGGCAGGAGCAGCTTGCACAGGCGCTGGCGGCGGCCCAGCAGGCCAGCCGGGCCAAGTCCGTTTTTCTCAACAGCATGTCCCACGACATCCGCACCCCCATGAACGCCATCATCGGCTTTACGGCGCTGGCGCAGGCACACATCCACGAGCCCGAGCAGGTACAGGACTATCTCGCCAAGATCAGCACCTCGGGCACGCATCTGCTGAGCCTGATCAACGACATCCTCGACATGAGCCGCATCGAGAGCGGGACCGTGGAGCTCGACGAAAAGCCTCTGCACCTTCCGGACCTGCTGCACGATCTGCGCACGATGATCCAGGGCCTTGTCAGCGCAAAGAACCTCAACCTCTACATCGACACGCAGGATGTGATCCACGAAGACGTTATTGCCGACAGGCTGCGACTGAATCAGGTCCTGATCAACCTCGTAAGCAACGCCATCAAGTTTACGGGGGCGGGCGGCGACATCATGATCCGTCTGCTCGAGCAGCCCTGCCAGACAAAGCGCCGCGCAAGCTATGTCTTTTCCGTAAAGGACAACGGCATCGGCATGTCAAAGGAATTCCAGTCGCACATATTCGAGTCCTTCACAAGAGAGCACAGCACAACCGTCAGCGGCATTCAGGGCTCGGGTCTGGGCATGGCCATCACAAAAAACATCATCGATATGATGGGCGGCGAAATCACCGTCCTGAGCGAAGAGGGCCACGGCTCACTCTTCACGGTCACGCTGCAGCTGCAGCGTGCCGACACCGCAGTCAGAAACGAGCCGATTCCCGAGCTTCTCGGGGCCCGCGTGCTGGTGGTAGACGACGATCTCGACACCTGCAGAAGCATCAGCAAAATGCTGCGGACCATCCAGATGCGTCCCGACTGGACCTCCTCCGGCAGAGAGGCGGTTATCCGCGCACAGGACGCATCGGAGGCGGGCGACAGCTACAGGGTCTACATCATCGACTATCTCATGCCCGACATGAACGGCATCGAGGTCGTACGCCGCATCCGCAGGGTCATCCCCGAAGACGTGCCGATTATCGTACTCACGGCCTATGACTGGTCCGACTTTGAAGCCGAGGCCAGAGAAGCGGGTGTTACCGCCTTTGTCTCCAAGCCGCTGTTTCTTTCCGAGCTGCGCAGGGTACTGACCAGGCCCGAGGAATACGCGGAGCAGAGCGGGTCCGAGCCGCGGCACTACGACTACCACGGCAGACACGTGCTTCTTGTCGAAGACAACGAGCTCAACCGCGAGATTGCCACCGAGATTCTCGAAGAGGCCGGCCTGCGTGTGGATACGGCGGCAGACGGGACAGAGGCTGTGGATATCCTGTATCGGGCCGATGAAGACGAATACGACCTGATCTTCATGGACATCCAGATGCCGAAAATGGACGGCTATACCGCGACATACGAGATCCGCACCCTTGCCGGCAACAAAAAGGCAAACATTCCCATCGTCGCCATGACTGCGAACGCCTTTGAAGAAGACCGGAAAAAATCGTTCGCGGCCGGCATGAATGCCCACATCACAAAGCCTGTCAGCATCGAGGAAATCGCAAAGGTTCTCGACACCATCTTCACAGACTGAGCACCTGCCGCGCGCATTACCGCAACAACGACTACAGGAGGAAACACCATGGAAATCCGTCTGGACGGCAAGGTTGCCGTTGTAACCGGCGGCACCGGAAATCTGGGCCGCGCACTGGCCCGCCGGCTCGCAGAATGCGGCGCCCGCGTTGCCATTATTGCCCGCAGCGAGGACAAGCTGGCCGCCGTTGAAAAGGAGCTCTCGTCCGCAGGGCTTGTCCGGGGCTTTGCCGGCGACATCACCCAGGTCGAACAGCTCCCCGAGCTCATTGCCCGCATCCGCAGCGAGCTGGGCGAAATCGACATTCTGGTCAACTCAGCCGCAAAGATGATCGGCGGCGACTCGCTCGAAACCACCCCCGAGGTCTGGGACGGGGCCTTTGCGCTCAGCCCCCGCGGCATGTTTTTTGTCATGCAGCAGGTTGTCAGGCAATCCATGAAGCAGCGCGGCGGCAGCATCATCAACATCAGCTCCATGGCCGGCGTTCGCGGCATGAGTCTGCCGCTCTGCTCAGCGGTTTATTCCGCCACAAAGGGTGCGATCAATGCCCTGACCATGCAGGCTGCCACCGAATGGGGCCAGTATAACATCCGCTGCAACGCCATTGCGCCCGGTGCCATCATGCCGGATCAGACCGGTGGTCCCGGTGGTCCCGGCGGTCCCGGTGGTCCCGGCGGTCCCGGCGGTCCCGGCGGTCCCGGAGGTATGCCCGAGATCAAGGAAATGGCTCCTCTCGGACACAGCTGCTCGCAGAGCGAGGTCACAGCCATGGCGGCCTATCTGGCCTCAGACTGCAATCGTTCCATTACCGGCCAGATTATCATCATGGACGGCGGCGCTTCGGTATTGGGCTTCTAAAAGGCTCCGCGCAGAGCCTCCGGAGCATCCCGCAAAGGCTGCTTTCTGCATGATCTGTGCGGTCTGGCCGCAGCATACAGCGGCCCCCTCCTGTCGGAGGGGGCTTTTTGTATTTATGCTCATCCGAGTCTGCCAAGCTCCTGTGCGCGGTCGGTCCGTTCCCACGGAAGATCCAGGTCCGTGCGGCCAAAATGCCCGTAGGCTGCCGTTGCCGCATAGATGGGACGGCGCAGGTCAAGCTCGCGGATGATGGCGGCTGGTCGAAGATCAAAGCTTTTGCGTACCACCTGCGCAAGCTCCTCGTCGGGCATGCGCCCCGTGCCGGCGGTATCCACCGAAACCGAAACAGGCTGCGCCACGCCGATGGCATAGGCCAGCTCCAGCTGGCAGCGGGAGGCCAGTCCGGCAGCAACCAGATTTTTTGCAATATAGCGTGCCATATAGGCCGCGCTGCGGTCGACCTTGGTCGGGTCCTTGCCGCTGAAGCAGCCGCCGCCGTGACAGGCATAGCCGCCATAGGTGTCCACGATGATCTTGCGCCCCGTGAGCCCGCTGTCACCGACCGGCCCGCCGATCACAAAACGGCCTGTTGGGTTTACGTAGTATCGGGTGCTGCTGTCGAGCATTCCGGCAGGCAGGGCCGGACGGATGACCTGCTCGAGTATGGCCTGACGCAGATCGTCGATGTGGATGTCGTCGCTGTGCTGGGCTGAGACCACAACCGTGTCGATGCGCGCAGCGCTGCCGTCGGGCGCGTATTCCACCGACACCTGACTTTTGCCGTCGGGCCGCAGCCAGGGAAGCTGTCCGGATTTGCGGACCTCGGCCAGCCGCCGGGTCAGTGCGTGGGCATAGGTGATGGGAGCAGGCATCAGCTGCGGCGTTTCGGTGCAGGCAAAGCCGAACATCATGCCCTGATCGCCCGCCCCGATCTGTGCCTCGTCTTCGAGGGACCGGTCCACGCCCATGGCGATATCGGGACTCTGCTCGTCGATGGCGGTGAGCACGGCACAGGACTTGCAGTCGAACCCGAAGGCGGGGTCGGTATAGCCGATGCGTCGGATGGTCTCACGGGCAATGGCGGGAATGTCGGCATAGCAGTCGGTGGAGATTTCGCCCATGACCAGCACAAGCCCCGTGGTGGCGATGGTTTCGCAGGCTACGCGGGCATTTTGGTCCTTTTCCAGGATGGCGTCGAGCACACTGTCGGAAATCTGGTCGCAGAGCTTGTCGGGATGCCCCTCGGTTACGGATTCGGATGTAAAGATTCTTTTTTCCATGCTGTCTCCTTTTTGATTCGGGCCATACCGAACGGTTCGTCTGCGGCCTTCGCCGCATTGTGCGGTGCTGCCCGGAAAAGAAAAAAGCCTGCTGATCGGCAGCAGACCTGAGTGATTGTGTCGTCCTCATCTGTCGGTTCGCAACCGTCGGACTTGGCACCTTGCCGGATTGCAGGTTGCCGGGCTTCATCGGGCCGATCCCTCCGCCGCTCTTGATAAGGTATGCAATTACAGGGCCTATGATAACACAGCCCCTTTGCCGTGTCAACAGAAAACAGCCTTTACTTTTTGCAGCCGGACGCATATAATCAGAGCATCTCGTTCGGGAGGGACTTGCAGTGAAACAGCTTCGGCGCAGCTTTGAGCGTTTCTGTTCCCGCAACAGCGGCAGGGGCATCCCCAATCTGATGCTGTATGTGGCAATCGGCAACGCCATTGTTTACCTCTTCTACAACATCGACCCAAGCTATGTGGTCTACCGGGCCCTTTGCTTCGACCGGGCCAAAATCCTCTCGGGGCAGGTCTGGCGTCTGCTTACATACATCTTCATCCCCGAAACCTCGGGCAGCCGGATGTTTGGCATGCTGCTTCTGGCTATCGTACTCTTTTTCTATTATTTTATCGGTCGGACCATCGAGGCCAGCTGGGGCGTATGCCGGTTCAACCTGTTTTATTTCTGCGGCGTACTGCTCACCGACATCGGCGCGATGCTTCTGGGTGTCAACGCTACCTCAAGCTATCTCAACCTCAGCCTGATTCTGGCCTATGCGACGATGTTCCCCGACAACCGGGTTCTGCTGATGATGATCATTCCGATCCGCATGAAATATCTGGCATGGTTCTATTTTGCGATTACCATCTTCACCCTCCTCACAACCGCCTTCCCGTATAATCTCTTTCCCGTTTTCGCCCTTTTGAATTATTTCCTGTTTTTCGGAAAAGACGTTGCCAATGTGCTGCCCGCCTTTCTGCAGCGCAGGGGGCGACTGTTTCAGCGCACACAGCGTCCGAATGCCGACTGGGCCGCAGCCTACAAAAAGCCCGTGGCCGATTCCGCTGCCCCCGCATGGCACCACAAATGCACGGTCTGCGGCCGCACCGACACCGAATACCCCGAGCTCGAATTCCGCTATTGCTCAAAGTGCCGCGGCTATTGCTGCTATTGTCAGGACCACATCAACAACCACGCGCACATTCCCTGATTGGCAGCAGCCGTCGCCCAACACCTGCATACAAAGCGGCCCCCTCCGATGGAGGGGGCTTTTTTATGAAGCGTCAAAGGCCGGTCAGAAAGTCGCAGGCCCGGGCAACGGCACTGCGCTGCTCCTGCGTAAGCGGATCGCCGCGATAGTCGAAGCTGCGGCAAAAGCCCGTTACGTCTGCACGCAGCGCCCGGACATGGCTTTGCATCTGCTGTGTGATTGTGCCGCAAAAGACGGAAAAACGCTCTTCGCTCAGCTGACTCTGCGCCTGATCGAGCAAAAGCGCATAGTGCCTGAGACAGAACCACGGCTGTTCGGCAAAAAGCTCGCGAAAGGCGGCGTCTTTTTTCCAGAGGTGGACGGTATTGTCGATGTATTTGTCCTCAAAGCCACGGACTCTGCTGCACACAAAGCAGCTTTCGGCCTGTGCTGCCGCCGCTGCCGCGGGAGTCGGCCCGGTATGGTGCCGCAGACGGCTTTTTTTGCCGCCGTCGTCTTCGGTAAAGAGGGAGGCCACGGTGTCGAGGTGGCTTTCGAGCATCAGGCCCAGACTCAGACGGTTTTTCATCTCGAGCATTGCGTTGCAGTGCGTCCGGCAGAAGCCGAGACGGTTGGTGCGAAGGCGGACGTCCGGCTCCATCATGGCTGCGCCCATCACATAGGAAAGACTGTCGGACTCGAGCTGCCGGCGCAGCCGGCACAGCGGACAGCCGTCTTTTTCGGAAAAGGCCTCGGTGATGGGGATGGTATAGATCTGCTCTGCCAAAGCACCGGCCTCCTACTGGATGCCGCGGGTGCGGCGGTGAAAGGCGTCGGACCGGAGAATAAAGGACAGAATGTGCAGGGCGCTGCACTCGAGCATGGGCCGTGTGAGGGTTTTGGAAAAGCTTCGCAGACCGGGATTCTGTATGGTGCGGCCCAGAGATTCCAGAAGCAGCGAAACGGACTGCTCGCCTCCGGGCTGAATCATGTCGTTTCCGGCCCACATGCTCAGTGCCGGGTGGCTGATGCCTCCGCCCCAGTCGGTCATGACAAGGCCGTCGAAGCCCCATTCGTCGCGCAGGATGGCTGTGCACAGGTCGTAGCTGTTGGCGGCGGGGACGCCGTTGATGTCGTTGTAGCTGGTCATCACGGCTCTTGGTGCGGCGGTGCGTACGGCAATTTCAAAGCCCTTGAGATACAGCTCGCGCAGGGCACGCTCGGAGATGAGGTCGTTGGAACAGTCGCGCAGATATTCCTGGTTGTTGCAGGCAAAATGCTTGAGTGTAACGCCGCAGCCGCCGTGGCTCTGCACACCGCGGGTCAGTCCGGCCGCACACAGACCGGTGAGCAGGGGATCCTCGGAAAAATATTCAAAGTTTCTTCCGCACCGGGGATTGCGGTGCAGGTTCATGCCGGGGGCCAGCCACAGATCCACGCAGTATTCCTGCATCTCGGTGCCAATCGCGTCGCCGATGGACTGCAGCAGGGAGGGGTCCCACGAACAGGCCAGCAGACTGCCGGTCGGAAAGGCCGTACAAAGCTGCCTGCGGATGATCTCGCCGTCTTCGTTGCGAAGCTCCCTACGCAGACGCAGTCCGGCAGGACCGTCGCTGAGCGTGATGGGCGGGATGCGGTATTCCTCCCAAAGGTCTGCGGTCTGCCCCGCGGCTCCGGGCACGGACATCTGCACGCTTTGGGTCTGTGCGGGGACGCTGTCGCCGTTTTGCGGAATCATTGCGCCGCCCTGCGCGTCGAGGTCAAGTCCCTCAATGCCCGAAAGATCCATCCCGATGCCGCACACCAGCCTGCACAGCTCGCTGTCGGTCAGCTGGGCCGTGAGCGCATACAGCGAGGCATCGCCGTTCTTTACGTCATACAGAGTCAGGTCCGCACTGTCCGCGCGGCAGCCGCGAAAGGCCGAACGATAGCGGACGGTCTCGGTTTCGACAAGCCGGGCGGAAAGACGAATGGCCAGCCTGCGGCTGTGCTCGAGCTCTTCGGCCTCGCCGGGATAGGTGATCGGCACCGCTTTCCCGGAGGAAAGACGGAAGAAATCTTCGGGAAGGTCGGTTGTGCAGCCGTGCAGCTTTTGCACAATCTGTTCACACGGCAGATACAGGCTGCCCGCCACGCGGGTCTCACGGCTTGAAAAGCCTACGCGGACATCATAGTATCCGGGCTCGAGCACATAGCTCGAACGCGCTTCGTCGAAGGACGAAAGCTCAGTCAGAGAAAAACGCAGGTGAACATCCGTTTCGCTGTCGGGCAGAATGTCTTCGGTTTTGCAAAAGGCGGCCAGCCTCTGGTATGGCTGCTCCAGCTTTCCGGACGGACAGGAGACGTAGACCTGCACCACCTCGCTGCAGGCAAAGTCCGCGCTGCGGTTGCGGATTTGCGCACTGACCGAGACGGTGTCTCCGGTACAGGCCACACTGCAGCCGGTCAGCAGCGGGTCGCCATAGGTCAGGCCGTGACCAAAGGGAAACAGCACCGGCAGACCGAACGTATCGAAATAGCGATAGCCGACGTAGATGTCGTCGTGATAGGGAACGTTGATCTGGTGCTGCAGGCCCGTCATGCCGTTGTGCGAAATGCCGTTTTCATCGCCGGAACCAAACCAGTCCATGTTGGGATAGTCGCTGCAGGAAAGCGGCCAGGTATCGCTCAGATGTCCCGAGGGCGGGACTGTGCCCGTAAGCACGTCGGCAAGCGCCGGACCTGCCTGCTGCCCGGGAAGACCGGCAAAGACAACGGCCCCCAGCGCGGGCAGAACGTCTGCAAGCTCGATATAGCCTGGGGTGTTCAAAACCAGGACGGTGCGGGAAAAGTGCTCGCAGACCGAGCGGATCATCGCGCTTTCGGTCTCGGTCAGAGCCAGTGCACCGGGATCGCAGGTCATGTCTCCGCCCTCGCCCGCGATGCGCGAAATCACCAGCACAGCCGCGGCACACGACTGCGCGTATGCGTCGAGGTCGAGCTCGTCGAGCGGCATTTCCGGACTGCAGTTGCTTGCCGGACCCAGAAAGGAGGGGCCCGTTGGCTCAGGGTGCGCCAGACACCAGCTGCGGTATCTGCGGGCCAGCAGTGCGTCGGGAGCCAGCCTGTCGCATTGACTCAGCCCGTCTAAAAAGCTGATGTTGTCAACGCTGTTTACCTCGCCCGAGCCGGTTCCGCCCTTTACGGTGCGGATCTGTCCCACACCGAACACGGCGATGGCAAGCGGGTTTTCTCCATCGGGGACAAGAGGCAGGGTATTGTCTTTGTTTTTCAGCAGGACCATACTCCGGGCCGCGGCCTGCCGGGCTGTCGCTGCATTGCGCAGCATGCGGGGCGTTCGTTCCATGCGGGTTCCTCCTTGTTTTGCTGAAATGTTTCGGGCTGCTCAGAGCGTGTGCGTACACAGCTCGCGGACCTTGCCCTGCAGCAGCATGAGATCACGATAGGTATCGGGACGGCAGCCGGTATCGCGAAGCAGGGCAGAGGGGTGATACATGGCCATGAGCCACACCCCGTTTTTCTGTGTCCATTGTCCGTGCTCCTTTCGGATGTGCAGATCCGGGTGGATGATGCGCGCAGCTGCGATGCGCCCGAGGCATACGATGATTTTGGGACTCAGAAGTGCGGTCTGTGCCCGCAGATAACCGATGCAGGCATCCTGCTCGGTCTGCAGAGGGTCGCGGTTGGCGGGCGGACGGCATTTGACGATGTTGGCGATGTAGCAGTTGTGCCGCCCCAGACCAATCAGCGCAAGCAGGCTGTCGAGCAGCTGACCGGCTGCACCCACAAAGGGCTCGCCCCGAAGGTCCTCCTGTTCGCCGGGACCCTCGCCGACAAAAAGAATCTCCGCATCGTGCGGACCCGTACCGAATACCACGTTGCTTCTTGTTTCGCACAGAGGACAGGCACGGCAGTGCATGCACGCATCATACAGCGTGTCCCAGGTCAGTTCCATAAAAGCACCCCGCTATCTCGACCGGCGATTGCGCCGCCGACGCCGATGGTTTTGTATGGTGTAGAACAGGATATAGCCCCCAAAGAGCACACACAGCAGAATCAGAATCAGCTGCACAACATGGCTGCCGAGGTAGCTCTGTACCGCGCTGGTATAGTATTGCAGCTCGGAGCGTGCGATGTCGGTAATGGCGCAGAGCTGAACGGTGCCGAGGTCCGCGCCGTTGTATCGAACGGTAACATAGCCCAGCACCGTGCCTGCGCTGACCGGGGCCTGCACACCGTCCGGCGCCAGCAGCCGGACCTGCTTTTCGATGAGGTCGGGATCGTAGTCCTTTGGAAGAAGGACGCTGAGCTCCTGCGCGGGACTCAATACCACGCTCTGCGTGTCTGCAGCCATGGTGACCGGCACCTCGGCAAGCATTTCGGTGGTTTTCAGGACCGTTATGCTCTGGAAGCCCGAAAAACCGTAGTCAAAGAGCTCGGCCGTCTGCGTAAAGCTCTGGATCTGGGTGGTGTCGTCTTCGAGAAGGACGCTTCGCGCACCCGTAATTACGCTCAGCAGCGACATGGTCCCGCTTTTTGCCGTTGCGATCAGACAGTGTCCGGCCTGGCTGGTATAGCCGGTTTTTACGCCGCAGGCCTTGGAATACAGATAACCGAAAACGGTGTTGTTGGAGATGAGGTAGTTGGTGGTTTTGAGGTAGCGCGGCTCAGAGAGGTTGGTGGCCGGAATCTCCTTTGAGGCCGTGTTGCACAGGGTGACGAATTCGGGATACTGCAGAGCCGCAAGGGTTATGGTGCTCAGGTCGCGGGCCGTGGTATAGTGGTCGTTGTCGTGCAGTCCGCTTGTGTTGGAAAAGTGGGTTGCGGCGCAGCCCAGCGCCAGCGCCTCACGGTTCATCAGGTCAACAAAATCGTCTATCGAGCCGCTGATGTATTCGGCAACCACGTTGCAGGCCTCGTTGGCCGAAACAACCATCACGCAATACAGAAGATTCTGAAGTGTCATCTGCTCGCCTGCAAGAAGGCCGGCCGTGCTGGCGTCGGCAGGAAGACCCGAAAGTGCGGTCTCGGAGACGGTTATAACATCCGAAAGCGTGCCGTATTTCAGAGCCAGCATGGTGGTCATGATTTTTGTGAGGCTTGCGGGATAGACCTTCCGGTCGGGATTGAGCGCATAGAGAACGGTGCCGCTGTTGATGTCGAGCAGCAGTGCGCTTTCTGCCCGGATCTGCGGAGCATTGTCGGGGATGTAGTTGCCGCTGTCGTCGGCCAGGGCCGTGGGCATCAGGCAGAGCAGGAGCTGTATGACAGCCAGAAAAACAGAAAAAATACGTAATTTGTTCATACCAATCTCCTGTTTGTGTGGTATAATTGTAACAATGCGAAACAGTGACCGCAGCTGTGTGCGTATCGGCACCGCCGCGCGCTCCATCGGGGCACGCCCCCGAATACCTCCATTATACCAGAGTTTCACCCCGTGTCAACTTATCCCCAAAGGCAGGAGCCCGCAGCATGAAACATCTTTCACTCTTCGACCGCATCCTTGTTGCACTCACGGCGCTCTGCGCGGCTTTGCTTCTGGCCCTGCTGATTTATGATTCGGGCTTTGTCGGGCTGCGCACGCAGACCATGCCGTCCGCGGTCAGCTCCGCGCAGGCCATCCCCCCTGCAGACGAAACAGAAGCAGCAGACGTGTCTGCCGACAGCGCCGAAGCCGCTCCGATCAACATCAACACGGCGGGCGCCGAAGAGCTGGCCTCTCTTCCCGGAATCGGCACCGCTCTGGCCGCGCGCATCATCGAATATCGCCTGCAAAACGGCCCCTTTTCCAACATCGACGAGCTCAAAAACGTTCGGGGCATCGCAGAAGGAAAGCTCAAAAATCTTATGGGCCTGATCACCGCGGAATAACCACAATACCGCCCGCATACCGTCCGCTCCGGCGTGTATGGCCCGGCGTACAGAAAGGAATCTGCACATGAAAATCCTCGTTGTAGACGACGAAAAGCTGCTGGTCAAGGGAATTCGCTTCAACCTCGAAAACGAGGGCTATGAGGTCATTACCGGCAGCAACGGCCTGCAGGCTGTTGAATACGCAAAGCAGGGAGACATCGACCTGATTGTCCTCGACCTGATGATGCCCGAGCTCGACGGGCTAGAGGCCTGCATGCAGATCCGCGAGTTTTCCGATGTGCCGATTATCATGCTCACCGCCAAGACCGACGACATGGACAAGCTCATAGGCTTTGAGCAGGGGGCCGACGACTACATCACCAAGCCCTTCAATATCCTCGAGCTCAAGGCCAGAATACGGGCGCTTCTGCGCCGCAGCAAGGCAGCCGACGGCAGAGAAAAGCCCAACCGCATTGTCATCGGCAGCATCACCATCGACTCCGACGAGCGCAACGCCTATAAAAACGGCATCCTCACCGAGCTCACCGCCCGCGAATTCGACCTCATCGAGCTGCTGATGCGTTCGCCCGGCAGGGTCTTTTCCAGAGAAAATCTGCTGGATATCATCTGGGGCTACGAATACCAGGGCGACATCCGAACGGTAGACGTCCACGTGCGCCGTCTGCGTGAAAAACTCGAAAACAGTCCCGCCCAGCCGGAATACATCCTGACCAAATGGGGTGTCGGCTATTATTTCCGTCAGCCCTGAAAAACACAGGGGCAGCACCGCAAAAGCCTCCTTCCGCCTTCTGCGCCGGCTTTCGCCCATGCAGAGCAAACGGTTTTCAGAGGTCCCTTTTGCGGTGCTGCCTTTTTTGTTTTCTGTCGATTATTGTGCAGCAGATCGGAAAAAAGCAGAGCAGCGCATATGCGGCATACAGCGCCGGAGCCCCGGCGGCAGCCCCGCCGACAACCGGATAGAACTGCCAGTCAAGACCGCCGCTGCACACGCCCAGCAGAAGAAAGGCACACAGGGCAAGAATCCATACCGTGAGTACAAGATCCCGGCGGCAGAAGCGCTGA
This sequence comes from Oscillospiraceae bacterium, assembly GCA_963639765.1. Taxonomy (GTDB): domain Bacteria; phylum Bacillota; class Clostridia; order Oscillospirales; family Oscillospiraceae; genus CAVHXA01. The sequence goes on from CAVHXA010000005.1 coordinate 14,109, forward strand.
CGGCGAAAGCAGGTTCGTCCGGGCAGGCCATAGCCGCGGCTGAGCATACTATCGGCTGTATGGATTCCGTTTTCGAGCGACCAGGTTACGGCAATGGACCAGACCCGCAGACTGCCGCGCAGCCGGCCGAAAAAGCCGTGCCGGGTCAGACCGAGGGCAGCCTGTGCACTCTGGATTTCGCGGATCTTTGCAATCAGTCTGGGCACCATGCCGAGGGTCATGCTCAGAAGCAGACTCAGACCCGGTACACTCCTGCCCAGAAGCCAGAGCAGATGGTCGCTGTCGATGAGGGTCGACGCGCAGAAAAACCAGCACAGTGTTTCAGCAAGCATACCGGCAACGCAGAGCCCATAGAGAATCGACTCAAGTGTCAGCGGATTGCCCCACGGAAGATAGCCGAGCACGGTTGCCCCCTCGTGTACAAACAGCGGATTGAGGATGGCTGCCAGCAGACAGACCGGCCCTGCCGCGCGAAAAAGAAGCCGCGCAGCCCTGCTGCGATCAAGCATCAGCGCATAGGCCGCTCCCGCGCTCAGGCCGATGCCCAGCACAACGGGGTGCCGAAGCCACATCGAGCCAATCAGGACCGCCGCAAAGAACAGCACCCGGATCACCGGATGGCAGCTGTCGAAAAAGGTACGCTTCATGGCTCTAATAACGCGTTTCCGATGTCGGCTCCGAGGTCACAGGTATAATACCAGGTGATTTCGTCTCCGTCGTGCAGGGTATACTGGCCGCAGCCGACACCCGGAAATTCTCCGTTGATACGGTATTCCCAGCCGGACAGCGGACCTGCATCGAATTCGTAGAGGTTTCCGATGCCCTCGATATAGGCGGTCTGCGGACTGCCGCTGTATTCATAATGGATGCTGCTCTGCTGCAGCGCCCGGACCAGAACGTCCAGCACGGTTTCGCCCTCGGAAAAGGCAACGTCTGTATTTTTGTACAGGATTCCGTCTGCCGGAACAAGCTCCCGCTTTTCGTCCGGAAGCTTTTCCGTGTTTTCCAGAAGGGTTGTGCAGTCGATGCACAGGCTGCAGTGCAGGCTCTGCTCATCTGTCTGCACCGCGCAGGCGGTCAGCAGAAAAAGAATTGCCAGAATCAGGAATATTCGTTGCTTCATATCCTATCTCCGCATGCTCAGTGGGCACGAATCTGTGTGGGCTGTCCGGGTTGGACTGCCGCGGCCTGCTCCGGCCTGTATGCACCGTAAACACTGGGCAGACCGGCTTCGGCACGGCGGATTGCACAAAGAGCCAGAAGTGCCTGACCTGTTGTGAGAACCTGGGCTTCACCGCCCTGCGTGTGGCAAAAGCCGCCGTTTGCCGTTCGGTATTGCAGAAGCGCAGAAAGAAGTCCGCCGCCGGACCGGACAAAGCGGCTGTCGGTCAGAGGAATACCAAGCTCTGAAAGGGCCAGAATCACCTGGGCGACGGATTCACAGTTGGCAGCTCCGTAGCTGCAAAAGCCGCCGTCCTTCTGCTGCAGCGCGCTCAGGCACGACAGGGCTTTTTCGATGCAGGCCGCGACATCCTCACGGTTTTTGTATCGGGCCAGAGCCTGCAGAGCCATTGCGGTTATGTCCGGATCCGCGTTCTGACCGGAAAGCGCCCAGCCGCCGTCCGAAAGCTGCCGGGAAAGCAGCTCGGAAATATAGACCTCGCGGTTTGCACAGGCATAGCCGCCGAAATCCAGCGCCAGCAGCGTATAGATCAGACCGTTGACTCCCTGCCTGCAGACAAACCGGCTGTCACTCAGGGCGGTGAGCAGACTGTAGCCCGAGATATTCGTCGGGGTGTCCGAGGCGGCCCGGAGTGCAAGAATCAGCCGGGCGTATTCGGTTGCCCTTGTGGTGCTCAAAACGCCCTTTTTTTCGCATATCGCCGTTTGCACGGCCTGCCGATAGCCGTCCAGGTATCCGTCGGGAAGCGCGACCCCGGCACGCAGAAGCGCAAATACGGTCCATTCGTCGCCGTATCCGGCCGTTGGCTTTTGGGAAAGAAGCCAGCCGCAGGCAGCGGAAATCGCGCCGTCCGGCAGGGCGGACGGGTGCTGCTCCGCGAAAGCCGTACAGAAAGAACAGCTCAGCAGACACAGAATCAGAAGAAGGCAGACAGACTGCCGCAAATATTTCAACGCAGCACCGCCTAACAGAAGGGAGAGCCGTCGGCCTGCAATACGTCGAGCCGCCGTGTCCGGAAAAAGTCCGGCGCAAGCTCCGGCAGCAGGGAAGAGACGGTTTTTGCCAGCAGATCCGGATTGAGAGAGGCTTCGCCTGTCGAGGTGACGCTTTGTATGAGAAGGGTGTGTGCATCGCAGGAAAGAACACGAAGCTCGCGGATCAGTGGAAGAATGTCGGTGTCGCGCATGCCCCGTTTGGTTTTTTTGGGGATGATCAGCTCTTTTTGACGGAACAGGGCATCAATGGCTTCTGCGGCGCCGTTCGGAACTCCGGAATCATACACAAGCGTCACCTGCGCCCTGAGGTATTTCAGGGCACTGAGCCTGTTTGGCGAGTCATAGGCATCCAGCACGCAGACGCCCTGCGGCAGAACGGGATTCAGCCGCGAAGGAAGCTCGGCCAGGGTACAGTCCGGCTGCGTCAGGGTAAAGTCCAGAAGCTCACAGTCGCTTTCCGTGCCAACGCTCATCGGCAGCGCAATCGAGACAAACGCGTGCGGATTAAAGCCCTCGGTGTGCCTGATTTCGATTTCCGCACGGCGAAAGGCCCGCTGGAACAGCCGCATGGTATCCAGGTGCGAAATCCAGATGCAGTTTCCGGTTTTTGAAAAGCGAAGTCTATGCATCACACACGCCTCCCTTCATTAGCCTTGCGGCTCCGCAGGCCTGACACTGTCCGCGGCAGTCCGGTGTTGTGCGGCCCTGATAGGCCAGCTCGCGCTCGTGCCAGAAAAAGTCGCGCCGAAGCCCGATCGAGATGGTCTGCCAGGGGAAAATTTCGTCCTTTCCCCGTTGCCGACAGGCATAGAAATCCATGTCTGCCCCACAGCGCCGAAAGCTTTCGAGCCAGCGGTCCATGGAAAAGTATTCGTTCCACGCGTCCAGCCTCGCTCCGTGCCTTACAACGTCCTCGAGCACCCTGCACAGGCGGCGGTCGCCGCGGGCCAGAACGGCCTCGAGATAGCTGATCTGCGAGTCGTGCCAGTTGTATACGATGCTGCGGTTGCGGATGTGGTCCTTCAGCAGGCGGCAGCGGCGCTGGTATTCGTCGTGATCGATCTGCGCCTCCCACTGAAAGGGTGTGTTGGGCTTTGGAACAAAAAATGCCGTTGAGAGGGTGATGGTCACGCCTCTTTTTTTGTTGGAGGCATGCTCCTTCCATACGTTGAATACCTTGTCTGCCAGCTCGGCAATGCCGATTACGTCTTCGTCGGTTTCGGTGGGAAGGCCAAGCATGAAATAGAGCTTTACGGTGTTCCAGCCTCCGGAAAAGGCCAGTGCGCAGGTTCGCAGCACGTCTTCCTCGGTGACGTTTTTGTTGATGACATCCCGCAGACGCTGGGTGCCGGCCTCGGGCGCAAAGGTCAGCCCGCTCTTTCGGACCTTCTGGACCTTTTGCATGATCTCAACCGAAAAGTTGTCTGCCCGCAGAGAGGGCAGCGAAAGGTTGATTCCGCGGGGAGTGCAGTAGTCGAGCATTCTGTCGGCAAACTCGCCGAGGTTTCGGTAGTCGCTGGTCGAGAGGCTTGAGAGGGTAGCCTCCTGATAGCCGGAATCCTTCAGGGATTCGGTAGCCTGCCGGACAAGCGTGTCCACACTTTTCGAGCGGATCGGCCGATAGCAGAAGCCTGCCTGACAGAACCGGCAGCCGCGGATGCAGCCGCGAAATACCTCGATGTTTGTGCGGTCGTGGACGATCTCGGTGGACGGGACAATTCCGTGGACGGGGTAATAGGCATGGTCGAGATCGAGAACCACACGCTTGACAACCTGCGCGGGAGCGCCCGGACGGGGTGTGATGGCTGCGATGGTCCCGTCGCTGTTGTAGGAAAAGGTATAAAAGGCGGGGACATAGATGCCCTCGATTTTTGACAGCTCCCACAGAAAGGCCTCTTTGGTCCAGCCCTCTTTTTTGGCCTTCTGATAGAGAGAAACGATTTCCACGGTCAGCTCCTCGCCCTCACCCAGCGAACAGAAATCGATAAAGTCGGCCAGCGGCTCGGGATTGTATGTGCAGGTTCCGCCCGCAAAGACGATATGCTCAAGACCGGGCCGGTCGGCGGAGTGCAGCGGAATTCCGGCAAGATCCAGCATGTTCAGAACGTTGGTGTAGCTCATTTCATACCCGATCGAAAAGGCGATCATGTCGAAATCCTTTACCGGGTCGTGACTCTCGAGCGCCCACAGCGGCAGGCTGTTCTGCCGCATGAGCTCTTCCATGTCGCCCCACGGAGCAAAAACCCGCTCGCACCAGACTCCGGGCATATTGTTCATCACACCATACAGGATGCTCATGCCGAGGTTGGACATGCCGATCTCATAGGTGTCCGGAAAACAGAAGGCAACACGTACGTCGACGTCTGCCCTGTTTTTGACAATCTGGTTGTATTCTCCGCCCGTATAGCGGGCCGGCTTTTGTACCTTCGGCAGCAGTCTTGATAAAAGCTGTTCCAAAGTGCGCACATCCTTTGTATGAAGTAGGGGAATCCATAATACGAAAGACACCGCATAATTGCATCTGCGGACCCCGACGGTTTTTCCGCACACAAATCCGCCTGAAATACGCAAGGTCTTCCGGCGCTTTCACAACAAATCCGTGACGTAAAATTTCCCGTCTGATCCACCTGCCGCATTATGCGGTGTTCTTTAAAGAAAGAAGGCCACTCAATGGATAAGTGACCTTCTCTGATGCTCAGTCATCTTCGAACTTGCTTTTAATGAGCTGGACAATCCAGACAATCAGGGACAGGGCTCCGATGCCGAATACAACGATGATTTTAACGGTAATTGCCTGTTCCTCGACATAATACATGGCAGACAGAAGCCAGCAGATGATTGTGATGGCAATCTCCCATACGGCAGAGTTCTTCATATCATTTCCACCTTTCGTAATGTAGTGCCTCCGGACGGATGGCCGGACTGTTTGCTGACAGGTACCGGAAAGCTGTTTTATCCGCCGGATTGCAGAACAGCAAATCTGCTGCCTGAAAACCTGCCAAACTGAACATGATTATAAACACTTGCAGAGACGCTGTCAAGGTGTTTGCGCTTTTTTGTATGACCGGCGCATGACTAGCGATCCTCTCTGAAATAGGCCAGACCAAGACTCTTTGGCGGCTGATCCTCGCGTTTCCGGCGCATCGAAACGATCACCAGCACCAGAATGGTTACCACATAGGGCAGCATTTTGAAGATTTCCTGACTCGAACGCGTCATGGTGATGTGGATGCCCAGCAGTGCGCAGAGATCGGCAAAATAGAAATACAGCCAGCTGAGCGCACCGAACAGATACGAGCCCCAGACACCGCGGACAGGCTTCCATGTGGCAAAGATCACAAGTGCAACCGCCAGCCAGCCGAGCGCCTCGATGCCGCCGTCGCTGGCCCAGGTCCCCTTGATGTAGTCCATGATATAATACAGACCGCCCAGACCCGAAATACCGGCGCCGATGCAGGTTGCGAGGTATTTGTATTTGACAACGTGGATACCGGCTGCATCCGCTGTGGCCGGGTCTTCGCCCACGGCGCGAAGATTCAGTCCCACACCGGTGTTTTTCAGAACGAACTGCGTGATAACGGCAATTACAATGGCAAGATATACCAGCCAGCCGAGAGAGCTGAACACGGGAACCGAATCCAGAAAGGGGAGCGTGGCGCGAAAGGCCGACGAGGAAACCGGAAGCGAAATCTGACCGACTCCGCCGGCCAGCTTGTTGAGCGAGCCTCCGTAGAAGCTGGCAAAGCCGCAGCCGAAGATGGTGAGCGTCAGGCCGGTTACGTTCTGGTTTGCCCGCAGCGTGATGGTCAGAAAGCTGTAGATCAGGCCGCCGAGCACAGACAGAAGCAGCGCGCACAGAAGCGCACAGAGCAGGCACAGCACAGGCAGGGGATTGGCAGAGGATGTTTCGTAGTAGAAGCCGCCGATCAGCCCGCCGACAGCGCCAAGGCTCATGATGCCGGGAACGCCGAGATTGAGATTGCCGGACTTTTCGGTGAGGATTTCACCGATTGCACCAAACAGGATGACGGTCCCGAACCAGATGGAGGATTGAATCAGTGAGAGAATCTGCGTCATACTTGCGCACGCTCCTTCCGGCTGCGGAAAACGAGCCGATAGTTCAGGAAAAATTCGCTGCCGAGGATAAAGAACAGGATGATGCCGATGATGATCTTGGAGGCATATTCGTTCAGGTTGTATACCGAGGCAATCTGCGACGCACCCTTTTCGAGGAAAACAAGCAGCGCGGCAATCAGAATCATCACGAACGTGTTGAATTTTGCAAGCCAGGCTACGATGATCGCCGTAAAGCCGCGGCCGCCTGCCGTGCTGGTGGAAATGGTATGCGAAGCGCCCGCCACGGCAATAAAGCCCGAAATCCCGCAGATCGCGCCGGAAAGGCACATGGTCCGGATAAAGACCTTTCGCACGTTGATGCCAACATACCGCGCGGTATTCTCGCTTTCGCCCACAACCGCGATTTCGTAGCCGTGCTTGGAGCGCTTGAGATAGACAAACATGGCGACAGTCAGAGCCATTACAATCAGAACATTGAGCAGATACTGCTGCCCGAGAATCGACGGAAACCAGCCCAGCTTTTCGCCCTGGTTGATTACGCCAACCGAGTTGGACCCCGCCGGATGCTCCCATTTCGAGACAAAAAACGAGGTGAGCTGAATGGCGACATAGTTCATCATCAGGGTAAAGAGCGTTTCGTTGGTATTCCATCTGGCCTTGAACAGAGCGGGGACAACACCCCAGACAGCTCCGGCCAGGGCACTGACAAAAAGCATCAGAGCCAGCAGGCCCCATGTTGGAATCGAAGAGCCGAGATAAATCATGCAGGCCGCGGTTGCAATGCCGCCAACGAGAATCTGTCCCTCAGCGCCGATATTCCAGAAGCGCATACGAAATGCGGGAGCAAGACCAACGCCGATGCACAGAAGCATCATGGTATCCCGGATGGTGATCCACGTGCGGCGCGCAGTGCCAAAGGCCCCGTCCCACATGGAAACATAGACCTTCAGGGGACTCATTTTCACAATGGCATAGATGACAACCGCGCATACCAGCAGGGCAAGAATTACGGCGATCAGCCGCACGCCCCAGCGTTTCCACCAAACGGTACTGTCACGCTTGACGATGCGTACAAAAGGCTCTTTTGCACGGACTTCATTCATTTGTGTCGGCCCCCTCTCGCAGCTTGGTCATCATCATGCCGATGTCTTCCTTGGTGACGGTTCTGGCGTCCGCGATGCCGTTGACCCTTCCGCCGCAGAGAACGAGAATGCGGTCACACAGCTCGATCAGAACGTCCAGATCCTCACCGACATACAGAACGGCAACGCCCTTTTTCTTCTGGGCATTGATCAGGTTGTAGATTGTGTAGGAGGAGTTGATGTCCAGACCGCGGACGGCATAGGCAGTCATCAGAACGGTGGGAGCGTTTGCAATCTCCCGCCCGACCAGGACCTTTTGCACGTTGCCGCCCGAAAGCCGGCGAACCGGCACGTTCAGCCCGGGGGTAACCACCTGCAGCTCGTCGACCACCTTGCCGGCCAGCTGCTTCGGCGTTTTGCGGTCGGCAAAGATCGAGTGTCCGCTGCGAAAGCTGCGCAGCATCATGTTGTCGGTCAGGTCCATGCTGCCGACAAGGCCCATGCCAAGACGGTCTTCGGGGACAAATGAAAGAGAAACGCCCATCTGTGCAATCGCAAGAGGATCCTTGCCGATCAGATTTTCTTCTTCGCCGTTTTCCGGGAAATAGGAGATTTTTCCGCTTTCGACCTTCTGCAGACCGGCGATGGATTCGAGCAGTTCCTTCTGACCGCAGCCGGAAATGCCGGCAATGCCGAGAATTTCACCGCTGTAGGCGGTAAATGATACGTTGTCGAGCTTTGTGATTCCGTCGGAGTCACGTACGGTCAGGCCGGATACCTCGAGCCTTCGCTGCGGATGCACGGGCTCCGGACGTTCGATGTTGAGCGTGACCGGACGGCCGACCATCATGTTGGTCATTTCGGCAGCGTTGGTGTTTTTTGTGGGCATGTCACCGACAAATACGCCCTTGCGCAGCACGGCAACACGGTCGGAAATCGATTCTACCTCGTGGAGCTTGTGCGTAATGATCACAATGGCCTTTCCGTCGTTGCGCATGTTTCGCAGAACATGGAACAGACGCTCGGTTTCCTGCGGCGTAAGCACGGCCGTGGGCTCGTCGAGAATCAGAATGTCCGCACCGCGATAGAGAACCTTTACGATTTCAACCGTCTGCTTCTGAGAAACGGACATGTCGTAGATTTTCTGGTAGGGGTCGATCTCAAAGCCATAGAGGCTGCAGATGTCGCGGACCTTCTGTGCCACAGCCTTCATATCCAGAAGCTTTTGATCCTTCAGGCCCAGAATGATGTTTTCTGCGGCAGTAAAGACATCTACCAGCTTGAAGTGCTGGTGGATCATTCCTATGCCCAGAGAAAAGGCGTCGTGTGGCGAACGAATTGCCACGGCCCGGTTGTCTATATAGATCTGTCCTTCGTCGGGATAATAGATCCCCGAAAGCATGTTCATCAGCGTTGTCTTTCCGCTGCCGTTTTCACCCAGCAGCGCCAGAATCTCGCCGCGATAAATGTCCAGCCATACTCTGTCGTTTGCAAGAATGGTCCCAAATCGCTTGGTGATGTTTCGCATTTTAACGGCCGGCTCTGTATCCAATCCCGCTGCACCTCGTTTCGTAGTTTTCGGATGAGAAAAACCAAGGGGAGAAGCCGTGGAGACAGCTCCTCCTCTATCGGTTTGCAATGATCTGTCAGCTCAGCTCCGTGATTCCGTCGATGCGCAGATCAAAATAGGGGGCGCTGCGGAATACGGTTTCCTGGAAGGCTCCGTCGGAAATGCACTCGTAGTCCTGGCCTTCGTAGAGAACGGCGGAATAGTCGGAGTTCATGGTGGAGGAATTGAAGGTGTGGGAGGTGATTGTCTCACCGCCGACGGTGAAGGTGGAGGTGTCAAAGACCTTGAGCGAGCCGTCGATGATCGCAGCCTCGACCTCGGCAACTTTTTCGGCAGTGCCTTCGGCACAGCTGCTGCCCAGCGTGGAGATCATGTTGGCACCCTCGGCATAACCGGCAGCCCAGTCAACGGCGATTTCCTCGCGCTTGCCTTCCTTGGCCAGGCCGAGAGCGTAGGTGTAGTAGGCAGCCCAGTTGTTCTGTGCGGAGGTCAGGATTGCGGTGGGAGCAACGGTCAGCATGTCGATGTTGTAGCCGACATAATAGCAGACAGAGCCGTTTGCAACGGCAGCCTCGATGGCGGAGGGACCGCCTGTTGAGTCGGCGTGCTGGCTGATGATGCAGCAGCCGCGTGCAAGCAGAGCCTCGGCAGCCTGCTGCTCGGCAGTGGCATCGGCCCAGGAGTTGGTGTAGGTGACATCCATGGAAACATTTTCTACAATGCTCTTTACGCCCAGATAGAAGGCGGTATAGCCGGAAACGACCTCGGCATAGGGATAGGCGCCAACATAGCCGATCTTAACGGTTCCGTCGTCGTTGTAGTTGTTGTCGGAAAGGACGCCGTCTTCGATCATTTCGGCAAGCTTCATGCCGGCGACAACGCCGGAAACATAACGGGATTCGAAGGTGTGCGTGAAGAAGTTGTGCGTGTTTTCGCAGTTGTCAACCGCTGCGGTGTCGCCGGTGGCAATCAGGAAGGTTACGTCGGGGCATTCCTCGGCAGCCTGGGTCATGTAGCTCTGGTGTCCGTAGGAGTCGGAGATAATCACGTTGCAGCCGTGCTCTGCAAGGTCGATGGCAGCGTCGTAGCAGCCTTCGTCTTCGCCGATGTTGTATTTCCATACAACCTGCTCGGGATCGTTGTAGTCGATGCCCAGCGAATCACAGGCCTTCTGCACACCTTCCATGTGCGCGAAATCATAGCCGATGGATTCATCGTGCAGCAGAATAACGCCGATCTTGAGAGCGGAATCGGCCGCAGTCTGAGCGGTTTCGGCTTCTGCTTCCGGTGCAGAGGCATCGGTCTGCGCGGCTGTTTCGGTTTCCTCTGCGGCCTTTTCGCTGCCGCAGGCAGCCAGACAGATCAGCATGGCCGCAGCCATCAGCAGTGCGAGGACTCTTTTCATTCGTGTCTCCTCCAAAAATGTATATTGCAGGACCTTTTGGTCGCTGCTGCAAAAGAAAAAAGCGCGAAGATATGGTCTTCGCGCGGACAAAACAACAAAGCCCGGAACAGCAGCACAGGCCCTGTGTGTTTTTGCCGATAGTCCGGTCATTTGAGGCGACCGGGTAGAAACTTCAAAACCATATTATCTGAGATATATCGGACAGTATGAAATTGTGGCGGAGGGTCTCAGCAGAAGACGATGCCGGCGGTCGGATCCATCGAGGCAATTCGGGCCAGGGATTCAACGCGGATGCCCATCTGCTCAAGCCTTTCGCGGCCGTGCTGATAGGATTTTTCGATGGCGGCACCGGCTCCGACAATCACGGAACCGGCCTGCCTGCAGAGCCTGACCAGACCGACCATCGCTTCGCCGCTGGCGAGAAAGTCGTCGATGATCAGGATTCTGTCGGTTGAAAGCAGGTATTCTCTGGAAACCGAGATGTCGTTTACGGTTTGGTGCGTGTAGGAGCGCACGGGGGTGTGGTATACATCCGCAGACATGTTGCTGCCCCGGCTTTTTTTGGCATAGACCACCGGACAGCCGAACTTCAGCGCCGTGATGCAGGCCAGACCGATCCCGGAAGCCTCGAGTGTGAGAATTTTGGTGACAGCTTCTCCGGCAAACAGACGATGCCATTCTTCGGCCATGGCAGAAAACAGAAAAACGTCCATCTGGTGATTTAAAAAACGATCGACCTTCAGTACGTCTCCTTCTCTGATCACGCCGTCTGCGAGGATGCGATTCTCCAGAATCTGCATGGCAAACCTCCGCAACAGACTTTATCGATAGCAGGTGACTTTTATTTTACAGAAGTCTTACGAATTTTGCAATACGCAAAGTGACGAGAATCGGTGCCTTTTCCCTGTCAATTCAGCCAAAACAACGAACTTCCGGCGGCAGCCGCGAATCTGCCGCCGGACAGAAACGGAAATCAGAGTGAATTGGCCGCCCAGAAGGCAGTCAGCTGACTGTGGCGGATGCCGTTGTCGGTGGTGATTTTGTTGGGATCGGGTCTGGGCTGCTCGGGCATACCGGGATGCGACATGGGCATGCGCGCAGCGGTGGTGTCGATGAGCTGGCAGGCGTCGCCGACGACATAATACTGCCTGCCGCAGCCGGCAAATCGCCGTGCTTCGTCGATCAGGGGAATGCGGCCCTCGGACAGAACAACCGTATCGCAGCTGATTTTGTGTTCGCCGCTGCGGTCGGTATAGCACACGCCGTCGGCTTCGATCCGGGTGGCCTGCGCAAACGGGATGGTTGTGATGTTTTCGAGAGAATCCCACATTGCGCGGAATCCGTCGTTGGAGTGGCGGTTATAGTCATAACCGGCCTGGTTCCGGCGGGTGAGAAGTGTTACGGTGTGGCCGTTCTGCCGGAAATAGAGTGCCGCGTCTACCGCGGTCATGGAGCCGCCGACAATGACAATGTGACGACCCATCTCGGCCTCATGGCCAAATACGTCGAGGATCCCCCAGGGGGTGGCCCCTTCGGCGATCGGAACGGCATCTGTTCTGGATACGGAGCCCGGTGCTGCGATCACGGCATCATAACCGCCCGCGTCGATCAGCTCGGGGGTGGCCTCGGTATTCAGGTGCATGCGTACGCCGGATTTTTCACACATGCGGATCAGGTAGTTTTTGAAGTCCCGGATGGACCACTTGCGGTCGATATAGTCTCCGTGAACAAGCTGCCCGCCGAGAACGCTGTTTTTTTCGAAGAGGTCAACGCTGTGACCGCGCTGCGCAGCAGTCCAGGCAGCCCGGAGTCCCGCGGGACCGCCGCCGATGACCGCGACCTTTTTCAGCTTTGTGGGTGCCGTGATCATGCTCTGCCAGCCCGGGTTTCCGATTCTGGGGTTGATTGCGCAGATTCCGCCGTGGCACTTGTCACAGCCGAGGCAGGTGATGATTTCGTCGCTGCGCTCTTCTACAATCTTGTTCCAGTAGTCTTCTTCGCAGATAAAGGCACGGGCCTGCGCGACCAGATCGCACGTACCCTCGGCCAGCACCCGTTCGATTATGTCCGGATCCTGGAAGCCGCCGACGGGGGCGATGTATTTTTTGATTCCGGCGTCTTTCAGGAGCTTGCAGTAGCGAAGGTTGTTCGGAGCTTCTTTGGTGCAGAAGTAGGAGTTTACGTGGGTAAGGTCTCCGGATTTTGCGCGAATCTGGAAAATGTCCACATACGGCTCGAGCAGCCTGCAGTATTCTACAAAGTCGTCGGTTGTGTAGCCGCCGCTGAGTGTTTCCTCGCCCGAGATCTGAATTTCGATGGGATAGTCGTCCCCACAGGCCTGCTTGATGCTGCGAAGCAGCTCGACCAGAAGCCGGGCACGATTTTCGTTGCTTCCGCCGTATTCGTCGGTACGCTGGTTGAGGATGTGGCTCAGAGATTTGGCCAGAAGCGAGGCGTTGTAGCTGGCGTAGATGTTAACCATGTCGAAGCCAACGCACTTGAGCTTGTAGCAGTAGTCGGTAAAGGTTCGGATAAATTCCCGGATCTGTTCTTTTGTGATTTCGGGAGGAACGATTTTGTCCCGGCTTTCGCCCATGCCGGGCATGGCATAGATCCCCTCCGGCCCCGGCGGGAAGTGATCCGGAATCTGTGACCAGTCGTGGATGTCGGAGATGGAGACATCTACCGGAACATAGATCATGGTTGCTGCAGAGGCCAGAGAGCCGTATGCGTGGATGCGCTCGATCATTTTTGTGATCATGTTTGTGCAGTCGCGGTCTTCCATGCTGTAGGGACTGGTAAAGAAGGTGCGTCCCTTCATTTCCTTGAATTCACCGGGTTGACATGTAACGATGGATGCGCCGTTTCTTGCGTAGTTTGCGGCATACGCGATCTGGTGCTCGTTTGGATAGGCTGCCGGGTCGCCCACATCCGGCATGGACTTGGAGTTGATCAGGCGGTTTTTCAGCATGTATCTGCCCAAAGGCAGCGGGGAAAGAATATGCGCGTATTTGTGATTCATGGAAGTCCTCCTGTGCGTCTGTCTGTGATTCGACGGCGGACACGGCATGGCTTTTGCAATCGGTCAACGGTCCGCGCTCCGGTGTGGATTCTGAATGGCGGAAAAATCGGAAATGATCACGATGTGTCGGTGTGGAATATGGTGCTGCTTTTTCACTGCGATCCGCCATCCTTCTTCAAAAGATTGTATCATATCGAAATGCTTTTGTACAGTTTTTTTCAGTGGCCGCATCGTTTTTCGGCGACAAACAAAGCTGATATCCTTTGTTTTTCTGTACAACTTTACCGCTCCGTTTTTTGCAGAAAGTTCATGTGGCAATTACCGTTTGACTTGTGCTATACTATCCATGGCGGTTGAGTCCTTTCGTTATGGATTGTGCGGTAACTTGATTTTAACGAACTCAATCGCCTTTTTCTATACCTTTAGTCTCACATCTATTGTAACGCTACAGCCGGATGCTGCGAATCCGTCTTTCTTTACTTGACCGCCCCGACGCAATCTTATATAATGTATGCGCCGTGCTGCAGATTCGGGCCGGACGGCAGCTGTCGTTCCGGCTCAGGCACAAAATCCGTTTCTCTTTCGGGGGTACCGCCATGTACGTTTACGACTTCGACAACACCATTTACAACGGTGACAGCTCCGTGGACTTCTATCTGTTCTGCCTTCGCCGCGATCCGCGCATTCTGCGTGCGGCCCCGGAACAGCTTTCCGCATTTCTCCGGTTCTACACCCGAAAAAAAGACCGGCGCACCCCGGAAGAAAAAACCGCATTCAAAGAATGCGTCTACAGCTATTTTCCCATGGTAACGGATATCGACCAAACTGTTTCGGAATTCTGGGACACGCACATCGAAAAGATAAAAATCTGGTACATCCTTCAAAAAAAGCCCGACGACCTGATTATTTCCGCGTCTCCGGCCTTTCTGGTTGAGCCTGCCTGCCGCCGGCTTGGTATACGCCGCCAGCTGAGCTCCGATGTCGGGCGGGCGTCCGGCCTGTATCTGGGCCTCAACTGCCACGGAGCAGAAAAGGTCCGTCGTTTCCGCGAGGCGTTCGGCGATGCGCGTGTCGACGCGTTCTATTCCGACTCTCTTTCCGACACCCCAATGGCAAGGCTGGCCGGGCGCGCCTTTCTCGTAAAAGGCAATCGCAGGCTGCCCTGGCCCGAAGATTGCTGATTCCGCCGCATCTGCGGCGGACAGACCCCCGGCAGCAGTGCCGGAAATTCCCGGCGGATAAGCCAACCGGTGTCCGCACCGCACAGATGCGAATCACCGCAGGGAGACGGAATGACACAACCCATCGAACGCTTGCGGACCAACAGCGTCTGCTTTACGGGCCATCGCTTTTTTTCCACGCCGGAAGACATTCTCCGCCTTCGGCTTTCGCTTGCCGTTCGCACACAATACGAACGGGGCTTTTGCTGGTTCCTGTCCGGCATGGCACTCGGCTTCGACCTTCTGGCAGCCGAAACGGTTTTGCGTCTGTCCGAAGAGCTTCCGATTCACCTTGCCGCGGTGCTGCCGTGTCCGACCAACTGCTATACTGCGGCCTGGCCCGAAGACCAGATCAAACGGCAGCAGACCATTCTCGGCCGTGCCGATCAGACAATTGTGGTCTCACAAACCTACCACAAAACCTGCATGCAGAAGCGAAACCAATACCTTGTCGGCAGCAGCAGCTACCTCATCGCCTGCTGTGAACGCGGCAGGGGAGGCACTGCATACACTGTCCGTCTGGCACGGCGCGACGGAATTCCCGTGCAGAATCTTGCCCTGACCTCCGCACAGCCGCGCATCTGACTTCTGTATGGCTGCTCTGCCGAAAAAGCATGCGGATATCCCGACAAATCTGTTTACTTCAATTTTCTGCTGTGATATGATGAACACGAGCGGACTGCTTATCGACGTTATCCAATGCACATATATGGGGTGAGTGTTATGGCAACCGAAATCGAGATGAAGCTGCGCGCACCGGATACGGAAACGCTGCAGCAGGCACTGAAAGACCCGGAGCTGACGCAGTTCATGCGTGACGACCCGGTTACAGTCCACATGAAAAGCACGTATTACGACACGGCCGACGGTCTGCTGCGCGAAAAGCAGTGGACGCTGCGTCTCAGACAGGAAGGAAACGTCAGAATTGCCGCCATGAAAACCGTAAGCGAAAAGTCATCGGCCGGCATGTTCACACGCGGCGAGTGGCAGTGCAGCTGCAGCGATATCGGCGAGGCACTGGCCCGGCTTGTCGATCAGGGTGCTCCGCGGGAGCTTGCAGGCTGCCTCGCCGGAAAGGACCTGATCCCCATCTGCACGGCAGAGTTCGACCGGCAGTCCTCCTATCTCTACCTCGAAGACGGCGTTGTCATCGAGCTGGCCGGGGATGTCGGGCATCTTTTTGCCGGCGGAAAAGAAGAACCCATCATCGAGCTTGAGCTGGAGCTTCTCTTTGGCAGCGCCTCGGCCCTGCCTCCTCTGTGCAGCCGTCTTGCCGAAGACTACGGTCTGGTCAACGAAACAAGCAGCAAGTATGAGCGTGCCCTGAGCCTGATGGAAGCTGCGCGGGCGGAGAATGCGGATTGAAAATTCTGGTTGTTTCCGACATCGAAAGCAAATACATCTACGACTACTTCAATCCGGACAGCTTTCGGGATGTCGAGCTGATTCTTTCCTGCGGAGATCTATCGGCGCGCTACCTTTCGTTTCTCGTCACCATGATCCCGTGCCCGCTGCTTTATGTGCCGGGCAACCACGACAAGCGCTACAGGCAATCTCCGCCCGAGGGATGCATCTGCCTGGATGATCGCCTTCTGATCTACAAGGGCCTGCGCATTCTGGGCTTTGGCGGCTGCAAAAGCCAGAACACCTCGGCACTCTACGAATACACAGATCAGCAGATGTGGCGCCGCGTACGCAGTATGGAGGGAGCCATCCGCAAGGCAGGCGGAATCGACATTCTCGTCACCCATGCCCCGGCACTTGGCCTCGGCGACGGACCGGACAAATTCCACGAAGGGTTCGAAGCCTTTCGCTATCTCGACGACGAATACCGGCCCAAGATCCATTTCTACGGGCATTGCCACATCAGCACAAACCCCGTAGATCGCAGGGCCTTTGCCGAATACAACCAGACCATGCTTGTCAACGCAACCGGCTACAAGCTGGTAGAATACAGCAGCGAGATGCGTCAGCGTCCGGCGCACCTGCCGCCAAAAGGCTTTCGTCTTCCGTTCCTTCGAAAAGACTGATTTCCCCGGCGGCAGACACAGGCAAAACCGACATCTCAAAAAATCCCGCATACTGCAGCGCAGGGCACTTCCCGCATATCGACGGCACACTGACATATACCCGCCGGGTATCCGAAAAATCGGAATCAGTTCTGCTGCCCGATATGCGGGTTTTTCACGCCCTGCAGCGAAAAGTATACGGCTGCTGAAATTGGGGCTTGCAACAGGGAAAAGCCTGTGGTAGACTTATATATGCAAATGTTTATGTCTGAAGCCATGCAAGCTTGTCGGTTCGGCGATGTACACGTATTCGCAGACCGTCCAATAAAGGGGTTCGATCAAAATGCAGGTCCGCGATTGTCTGTCTCTCCATACCGACACCCTCTCTGCCGTGTCGTATGCCGCTGCGCAGTTCTATGATTCCGCACAGCTCCGCACCGCATGCGAACAATTCCTGTTTCCGGATTATGCGCAGGATGGGCCGGCGGCGGCTCTCGAGCAGCTCTGTGCGTCCGGATCCCTCTTTGTCCACGGAAGCCGCTCTGCCGGAAAGACCGGCCTTCTTCTGGCTGCGGGAGCACTTTTATCCGGGCACGACGGCAGCCGCGAGATTTTGCTCAAAAAGCTCGGCACAGCCGTTCCGGACACATACAAAACCCTCGAGCCGCTGTTTTCAAAACCCGGGCTTGTTCTTGCCCTGGATGGCAGGCAGCTTGCAGATACGGGCCTTCTGCATGGAATCCGCGAAGCGGGCGAAAGGGCATTGCTGCAGCACGGCCTGTCTTCGCTCTGCGGCGACAGCGTATCCTCTGTTCTCGAGAATCTGACCGCGCAGATCCGCACAAAATCCGAAGACGCAGGCGTGGCGGTCCTGATCGACGACTTCGACCAATACCTCACACCTTCCGTGCTCCGGCGCGACGCAGCCGATCTTCGCGCTCTGCTCAGTGCCGATACGATGCTGGTCCTGTTTTCGCGGCAGGACCGGGACACACTCATAAAAGCACTCCCAAAAGCACAGCAGTCTGAGACGGATCTTCCGAAAATGCCCTCATTCAGGCTGCACTGCTGTCTCGAAACCATCATCGGCAGCATGCTCACCCAAACCGACGAAGAAAACTTCAACCAGATGGTCGGCCGCTTTATCCGCCAGAAAGACCACTATTTCTATACACACTTCTGCCAGATCCGTCGCTGGGGCAAGCAGATTCCCTCCGGCATCGTGTGGCAGAACTACGATCTGTTCCTGACCAACGTCACATTCGGCTGCTATCCGCTGCATCCGTTTACAGTCTATATCCTGTCGCTTCTGCTTCCGTTTCTGCAGCACAGGTCCTTTACCGAGCCTGTTCTCCGGGCTCTGCAGAGCAGCATGGACCAGGAATTCGTCCGTGTCTGGCCGCCGTTTGTCTATCCGATTTCTCTGCTCGACGATGCCGTGTGCGAAGAGCTTCTGACCGCCGAAGCAGAGGGCCTCATACAGAATCACCTGGCCTCCAACTACAAAACAGTCCGCGAAAAGCTCGGGGATAAGCTGTCTGCATACGAAAGCTCCGTATTAAGCGGCATTTTTCTGATTCTTGTCTGCAAACTGAGCTATGTCGACAAAACAGACCTCACGGAAATCATTTCAAAATGCACCGGAATCTACAAATCCGAAGAAATCGACAACGCCTTCCACACGCTCGAAGACGAATACGGGGCCATTGCCTACGACACAGCCAAAAACGAAGTAACCATTCCGCCCGAGCCCTGTGGCCGAAAAGACTTCGAGCGCCAGCGCAGCAGGGCACTGCTTCGCTGCGGCAGACTCAACTGCGTCCGCGACTGCGACGAATATCTGCTTTCGCGCCTTCAGATCAATGTACCTGTTGAAACGGGCTTTGCCCAGCAAAAGGGAATCAGCAGCAGCGAATGGCAGTGGGACAAGGAATTTATCCATCTTGATCAAATCACCGAAGAAGAACTGGCTCTGCGGAAAAAAGCCGTTTCCACCCGGCACAACGTAGCCGAACACCGCGGCCTGCTGATGTGCGTATACTGCCCTGAGGACAGCAGCGAATCCGTATCCCGGCTCTGCGGCTGGTATAAAAAGCTCAGGCTCGACGAGTGTGCCATCGAGCTGATCCTTCTGAAGGATATCGAAAACCGCTTCCGCAACGGCGTTCGAGACTGGAACATCCTCAAGCGCTTTACGGCCCACGAACAGGAATATTTCCGCCGCTACTACGACGAAGGCGTAAAGGCCGCAGAAAACATGGTAATCGGCGCCTTTCACCAGATGGCCCGCGAGCAGGTCTACGCAAAAGCCGCGGGGCCGGTCAGCATATCCGAACGCATAGACGTCTACCTCACAAGACGCTTCTCCGAGCTCTTTCCAAAGGCTCCGCCCTTCTGCTTTGACGGCTTCGAACGAAAGCTCACGAACCAGATCCGCAACAACTACGTCAGTGTAGTAACAAAGCTGATGGATGACACAATCACAAACCCAAAAGGCTATCAGAGCCTTTCCGAGGGGCTGCGCGGCAGAATCAACAACTGCTTCCTCACGGGCGTTCCGCATTCCTGGCAGGTGCTGAACAAAAACTGCGAGCTGGTCGAGCCGCAGAATCCACAGATACTCGAAATTTTTCTCATGGCCGAGGATGATCTGCTAAACGGCGCACTTACCGTAGGACGCTTATTCCGAAACAAGCTCTATGCACCCTACGGCATGAACGAATACTCCCTGGGTCTTCTGATCTGCCTGTTCATGGTATACAACCGCAACCGCATCGAGATTACCTCCAACGGTGTTCCGCTGCGGCCCGAAAATGTTGTCTCACTCTTCATCCTCAAGACAAAAATCCGGTTTTCCGAGCTGTTTGCGATGAAGCTCACCCTGAAAACCCTCTCGGAAGACAAGGAAATTCTCCATGCCTGCGACGAGGTTGCATCAAACCGCTATGTAGAAAACTGCGGTAACCTGAAAGAATGGCTCACGGGTCTTGTCGAAAACCGCGAGGTATCCGAGGCGGTAAAGGAACGGGTCGATCGTGCACTTGAGCGTTTGGATGCCGGGCAGGCCCTCTATGACCGGCTGTATCAGCACGTAATCGACAGCTATCTGCAGGACATGAACTCCGACAAGCCCGCCATACGCTGCCTTGCGGCTGCACGAATCCAGGAGGCCTTCGGTTCCCTCGAAGGTGAGATCGAGCCCGGAAGCGGCTACTACTACAGTCCGCAGTTTGCCCGGGTTGTCACCAGCATGAAGGCCCGGGGCGATACACTGCTCAACCGTTTCTTCCATAGTGAGATGAACAAGCTCGACTGTACGGTGGCCTTCTGGGAGCGTTTCCGAAAGCAATATCTCGAGCTGGCAGAGGCTCTGGTTCAGTGCGGCCGGATGGACGAAACCTACCAGCTGCTGCATCGCCTCAGCGAAATTGAAAAAAAGGTCGGCGGGCTGAAGGCGGCTCAGAATGCGGAAAAGCCGGATCCCGAGAGCGGCGTCGAACAGACGCCCGAATAAGCCTCCGCTGTTTCACCCCTGCGTCCCTGTCGTACTGCCGCGAGGATGCAGGGGATTTTCCGTGTCAGACAAATTTCGCAGACAGCACAATTTTGCCTGCACGCTTTGGCTGTTCCTGCCGGATCCTCGCGATGCCGCCCACATATCTGCTCCGCGCGGCAAGGGCAGAATATACTCGCGACTCCGCCGACGGTCCGCCCGGCCGACTGAATCGGCACCGGTATGCAATGAATTTGCCCAAAAACGGCGAACGGAATGTATGGATACCTGTCAGATTGAATAAAATGAAAAAATATACACAAAACTCCTTGACAATATTCATAAAAAGCGTATGATTATTGCATAATCATTCAAGGAGAAAAACTTATGAAAAAGAAGCTTATCTGCGTTCTCTGCCTGGCTCTCGTGCTGGGTCTGTTCACTGCCTGCGGCAAAACCGGCACATCGCTCGCCGACATAAAAAAAGCCGGAAAGCTTACCATTGCCACAAGTCCCGATTTTCCCCCATTCGAAGAGCTCCAGTCCGACGGCAGCGTTGTCGGCATCGAAATCGACGTTCTCGAGCTGATCTGTCAGCAGCTTGGCGTGGAGCTTGCCATTGAGCAGATGGACTTCGATTCTGTCCTTCCCGGTATACAGGCCGGAAAGTTCGACGTTGGCGTGTCTGGAATTTCCGTCACCGAGCAGCGTCAGAAAAACGTCCTCTTCACAAATCCCTACTGTCTGGCGGCTCAGGCCATTGTCGTAAAGCAGGGCAGTGCGATTACCTGCAAGGCGGATCTTTCCGGCAAGAGCGTCAGCGTGCAGACCGGCACCACGGCAGAGAGCTTCTGCATGGAAAACGGCTTTACGGTAAACTCCTACGCAGCCAACGCCGATGCGCAGAGCGCCCTTACCTCCGACAAGGTAGACGCCTGGGTTATCGATGACCTCACGGCAGCCGAAATGGTCGCCGCATACAATGCGCAGAACAGCGACCAGCTTGTGATTCTGGACGAAGCCATGACCACAGAGCCCTATGCCTTTGCGCTGGCCTTTGGCAGCGAAGATCTTGTTGCCGAGATCAACACAATCCTCGATGGTCTGGTAGCAGACGGCACCATTCAGTCAATCTTTGAAAAATATGGCGCTCCGTATACCTCTCCTGCAGAATAAACGCCATGACGCAGTGGATTGAAAAGCTCACCGAAACCTTTGTCAGCACCGGCTACTATACGCTGATGCTCGAGGGGTTTCGCAACACGATCATCATTACGCTAGGTGCTCTGGTGATTGGTGTGCTGATCGGCGCACTCATCGCCGTGGTCAAATACTTTGCAGACGATGTTCCCGCGCTCCGGCCGCTTGCGGCTCTGTTCAGCTTCTATGTTACCGCCATACGCGGGATCCCGGTGGTTGTGCTTCTTCTGATTTTCTACTTTATCGTCCTGTCCTCCGCCGAGGGTGTGCTGGTTGCAATCATAACCTTTGGCATCAACTCCGGAGCGTATATGGCCGAGCTGATTCGCAGCGGTCTCAACGCAGTTGATCCCGGCCAGATGGAGGCGGGTCGAAGCCTTGGCTTTTCCAAGCTTCAGGCCACGGCTCTGGTGGTTCTGCCGCAGGCTCTGAAGAACATCCTGCCCGCCATCGGAAACGAGTTCATCGCACTTCTCAAAGAAACCGCCGTAGCCGGCTATGTGGCGGTTGTGGATCTGACCCGCGCCGGGAATCTGGTCCGCAACAACACCTATGATGTCGTGAATCCGCTGATGCTGGTTGCACTGACATATTTCGCACTGGTTGTCCTGCTTTCGTGGGCCATCGGGAGGCTGGAAAAACATCTGGCCAGGTCCGATCGCTCCTGAGCTGCATCTTCTGAAATCCCATCTTTCAGGGCGGCACCGCACAAATGGACCTTTCTGCCGGTTTTGTGCGGCGCTGCCTGGACAATAAAAACGGAGGAAGTGCCATGTCAACGCTCAAAGGAAGGAGCTTTCTCAAGCTTCTCGACTTTACTCCCGACGAAATCCTCGAGCTTCTGAATCTGGCTGCCGACCTGAAAAAACAGAAACATGCGGGAGCTGTGCATCAGATCCATTCCGGAAAAAATATTGCCCTGATCTTTGAAAAGACCAGTACGCGCACGCGCTGCAGCTTTGAGGTGGCCGCGGCCGATCTTGGGATACATCCGGTCTATCTCGACCCAAAATCCTCACAGATCGGAAAAAAAGAAAGCATTGCCGATACAGCGCGGGTTCTGGGCCGTATGTTCGACGGAATCGAATATCGCGGCTATGGTCAGGAACGTGTCGAGCAGCTTGCCGAATATGCCGGCGTGCCGGTGTGGAACGGTCTGACAAACGAATTTCATCCGACACAGATTCTTGCAGATATGCTGACAATCCGCGAGCACTTCGGAAAACTCCGCGGCATCAAGCTTGTATATCTCGGCGACGCCCGCTACAATATGGGCAACTCGCTGATGGTCGGCTGCGCCAAGCTCGGACTGCACTTTGTCGCCTGTGCGCCCGAGGGCTATTTCCCGGATGCCGCGCTGATCAATACCTGCCGTGCAATCGCCGAACAGACGGGTGCCGTTCTCGAATTTTGCACAGACCCGCACGAGGCGATTCAGAACGCCGATGTGCTCTATACCGATGTCTGGGTTTCGATGGGCGAACCCGAAGAGGTCTGGGCACAGCGCATCGAAAAGATGCTGCCATACCGGATCAACAGCGAACTGATGGATGCTGCAGGCCCGCAATGCCGTTTCATGCATTGTCTGCCCGCCTTTCACAACCTCGAAACCGAAACCGGACGCGAGATCTGCCAGAAATTCGGCCTGACCTGTATGGAGGTTACAGACGAGGTCTTTGAAGGGCCCCGATCCATTGTTTTCGATGAGGCGGAAAACCGTCTGCATACCATCAAGGCCGTTATGGCGGCAACATTATAAGACCAAAAGCCTGCAAATTCTGCGAAAACAGAAACAGAATGCATATACGGCACGGTGCGGCATTCCAACAGCCATTGCACCGTGCCGTATATCGGCAGGTTTACCCGGAATTATTTCGGGACAATCAAATAACGTATCTGGTAACATACCTGGAGGCTTGGTTTGATTTATCTTGATTTGTTCCTGACCTTTGCAAAAATCGGGGTTACGACCTTTGGAGGCGGATATGCCATGCTGCCGATTCTGCAGAGAGAAGTGGTTGAAAACAAAAGCTGGGCAACAGAGGCCGAGCTGGCGGATTATTTTGCGATAGCCCAGTGTACCCCGGGCGTCATTGCGGTCAACACCGCAACCTTTGTCGGCTACAGCCAGGCCGGCGTTTTGGGTGGAATCATTGCCACGCTGGGGGTTGTGTTTCCCTCACTTATCATCATCACGCTTCTGGCCGGGCTGATTCACAGCTTCGCAGATGTTCCGGTGGTGCAGCATGCTTTTTCGGGCATACGGGTTTGTGTCTGCGTGCTCATTTTCAATGCTGTACGCAAGCTGTGGGTCGGGTCCGTGGTTGACAAACGCACGCTGGTTATTTTTGCGCTGGTGTTTCTTGCGGCAACGTGTTCGTCTCTTTCTCCCGTGCTGTTTGTTGTTGCCAGCGCGATAGCGGGAATCATTCTGAAAAGTCTGGAGATGAAAAAATGATCCTGCTCAGGCTTTTTTATGAATTCTTCAAAACCGGCCTTTTCGCGATCGGCGGAGGCATGGCCACACTTCCGTTTCTTTCAAAAATGGCTGACAAAACCGGCTGGTTTACGCAGGCACAGCTCAGCAACATGATAGCCATCGCCGAATCCACACCGGGTCCGATCGGTGTAAATACCGCAACATATGTCGGCTATACCACCGCAGGCATTCCGGGCGCAATTGTTGCGACCATCGGACTGATTGCCCCCTCCATTCTTGTCATTCTGATTGTTGCGCGCTTTCTGAAGTCATTCAAAGACAACAGATGGGTTTCGTCGGCGTTCTATGGGCTTCGCCCGACCTCCATGGCGCTGATTGCCTCCGCAGGCCTGCTCATGATCCCGGCTGCTTTTTTAACGGCAGGGGAGTGGGTGCCGCTTCGCGACCTTTTCAGCAATATTCGTTGGGGTGCCGTTTTGCTGGGAATTGTGATCTTTCTTGCGTCAAGTGTGTGTCCCCGGACAAAGCGATGGCATCCGCTGGTCTGGATTCTTCTCAGCGCAGCCGTTGGTATTGTTTTTCGGTTTTAACCCGCACAAATCGTCAGGAACAGAAACGTGATTTTCACCGCAAAAGTGAACCTTCGTATTTGCATGATCGATATCGATATAATGAACAATCGGCACAGCGCTGCGTCTGTGCCGATCTTTTTGCTTTTTATAGAAAACCGGAGGCCGATTCAGGCTGTGGCCGCGGGTGCACGACGTTCGGCTGCAGGTCGGCGGTACCATTCGCGCAGATCCTCGGCAGACATGGGCCGGGCGTAATAAAAGCCCTGGATGCGGTCTACGTCGCAGCTGAGTACAAGCTGCGCCATCTGCTCGGTCTCAACGCCCTCGGCAACCACACCCTGACCAAGCTTGCGAAACATGGGAACGACATAGTTTTTCATCAGCTTGAGGTGGCGGCTGTTTTCACCCAGAAGCAAAATCAGACTGCGGTCAAGCTTGATGGTGTCGAGCGGCATGGCCAGCACCCGTGAGAGATTGGAATAGCCGACGCCAAAATCGTCCAGCATAAAGCGGTATCCGGCTTCGACAAGGTCGTGCATGGCCTGCGTAGCTGCATTGCCGTTGTCGACAACGTCGCGCTCGGTTATTTCGAGACGGATCTGGTCTGTGGTCACGCCGTATTTCTGCATGATGGAAAGAAAACGGGTTTTGAGTCCGTCTTCGACAATTTCGCGAATGGGAAGATTGATCGAAACGACCTTGAGCTCCGGAATATCGGACCTGCTGAGAAGCTGGCAGGTCTGCTCGAGAACCAGGGCAGTGAGCTCGTCGATCAGACCGGTTTCTTCGGCAACAGGAATGAATTCGGTTGGTGAAATGGCTGTGCCGTCTTCGTCGGTCATGCGCAGCAGCGCCTCGGCAGACTCAAACGAACCGGTGCTGTGATAATACACGGGCTGGAAAAAGACCTTAAAGCGATTGCTGTGCATGGCCGCGTTCATCGCGTGCAGGATGTGCTCGCGCCGCTGCCTGCGGCTGACCAGACTTTCGTCAAAGGGCATAAGCTCCAGACCGTCGTTCAGAGCCAGGTGCGCGGCATCATCGAGATATCCGCTCACGTCGTCCAGCGTCCAGCTCTGGCCGGTGTAGACCAGCTCAATGAGAAAGAAGGAAATTGTAATGTCGTATTCGCCGAGTGTCCACCGCCTGTGCATGAGGTCTGCCATATTCTGCAGCCGTTCCTCACGAACGGATTTGTCTGCATCACTCAGCAGAACGGCGAATTCTTCGCTGCCGCAGCGAAACACATGACCCGTTTTTGCAAACTGCTGCAGCGCGTCGGATACCTGAAAGAGGATGGCGTCTCCGCCGCTCTGTCCATAGATGCGGTTGATGCGCTGCAGGCACTGCATTTTGATTACTATGAGGTGGTAGCACTGCCGCCCGGCCGTAAGGTGCTCCAGCTCCGCCATCAGACAGCGATGGTTGCCAAGCCCCGTGAGGTAGTCCTGGTCGATGCGTCCGCCCCGGCTGCTGATAAAGATGATCATGTTGACCAGAGCGCACAGCGCTCCGTTGAGCAGCTGGTCGGGATAGGCCGTCTGGTAGAGAATCATCATCAGCGAAATGGGCGCGGCGACAAACAGGATCTTTTCGGTGGCAGAGCCCACACTTGCACGGTGTTTGTAGTAAAAGGCCAGAAGCATCCCGACCTCTGCCACCGGCAGCACAAATCCAACGGCGTTGAGCGGACCGCGGCAGTATTCGCCGTTGCGGTCAAAGCTGAAGATTATACCGCTGGGGATGTTGTAGAGAAGCAGCGCGAAGAAGATCAGAAAGGTGATGGTCAGAACCAGCCTGGCCCTGTGCAGACAGCGAAGATCGTATACGAATTCGAGAATCCGGAAGACCATGTAGTAGACCATCACGGTGATCATCAGCCAGCAGGCAATAAAATACAGCGTGTTGAACAGCATGGCCGAGGTGGTGGAATAGCTGTGAATGTTTTCGATGATGTTTACGGAGATGATATTGAGAAGAATGGAAAGTGCCGACAGACCCAGACAGGCCCAATAGAGATTGCGGCGTTTTTTGAGTCCGCGCATGGGAGTGGCGTCACAGTAAAACAGGGCGATTACGGCCAGAAGAATCAGCGAAAAATATTCGCTGACCAGGGACCAGTCGTTCATGGAGCTGTCTCACCTCGCATTACATCAGAATTTGCAGACCGGTATTTGTCCGTAAAAACATAAAAAACACACCTGCCTGCACAGGGCAGACCGATATGTCTTTGTTTTATATGGTGGAGTGAAGGGAACAAGGTCGGTATGCGCAGTGCCACAGAGCAGCCGGTGAAAAGCAGTACGACATACGACACCCTCCTTTGCATTCCGGCCGGACGCCGACGGCAGCCGACCCGAAAATACACAAAATCCACACGAAAAAGAACACTGTAATTGTATCCAACAGGCAGAACAATTGCAAGAAAAAACGGAAATCTCGCGTAATTTTGTCTTATTCTTGAATAACATATCGCTGTAATGCATATTTTGCGGCAAATTATACAAAACAAACGAGCCGGTTTTGGCCGATTTTTCAAAAATGAGAAGCCGCACAGACATGTATCGGGAAAAGGCTAAAAATTCAGCTGATACCGAGCCCCTTCAGAGCGGCAAGAACGGCAGCGTATTCGGCCTCAAGCGCGGGAAGAGATGCTCTGGCATCATCGAGCCTGTCGTCACGCAGAAGCTCTGTGGTGTCTGAGGCCCTTTGGCGAAGGTTTTCGAGACCCAGATTGGCGCAAAGTCCCTTCAGGGTGTGGGCCGCACGAAAGGCCGTTTTTGTGTCGCCGGACGAGAGGGCTTCGCGCAGCTCGGCAAGGCTGCCGTCTGCCGGGAATTTGCCCAGAAAGCGCTGTACCAGCGCAGCGCTGCCGCCAAGACGGGCGATAATCTCGCTGGCCCTGCCGCCGACTGCAGTGTAGAATTGGTCGAGATTCTGCATAGTATTCCTCCAGTTGACCGGCCTGTGCCGAAATCCAGGTATCCTTACGTTTTATTATCGCACCGCCGGTGTATTCCTGTCAAGATGCATAAATAAAAAAGAATTCTCCGCCGGTTTGAAGAATTGCCCTTGCTATTGCAAGCCACCATGTGTTAAAATAACCTCGTTGTGGTGTGCAAACAACAAAAAACGCCGCAGGGGCGAAGAATCCGAAACATTTCCGGATTCATGCTCCGGTTTTTTATGGGCAAATCCGCACAAAACGAAAAAGGTCCGACAGGATCCTTTCCGTCGACAGGAGACAGGCGCTGCAGGAAACTTCTACCCACACGCAGCCCCGGCGAAAATCCTCCAGAGACCGTGTCGGATCCGTGCGGCCCTGTCCATGATATTTGCGGCAAAAAGGAGAAGAAACATATGCAGAAACGCAGGATTTTTGCGCTGCTGCTGGCTCTCGCATGCATGGTATCCATGCTGGCAGGCTGCAGCAAAATCGCCACCGACGAACAGGCCTCTGCATCCCAGGCGGCCGAACCCGCCGAATCCGGCAGCACCGCAGAAACAGCCCAGGCGGCCGAACCTGCCGAAGCGCAGGAAGAATCCTCCGCCGCGGCCGAATCCGCCGAACACGAGCCCATCACCCTGATGGACGCACAGCGCGACTACAGCGCTCTGATCGAGCTTGTGCACGAAAAATACCCCGAAATCAACATCGAAATCGTGCCCTACCGCGGCCGCAACATGTCGGCCTATTGCAAGCAGCAGCTCGAAACCGGCATCATGCCCGACATTTATTCCACCACACAGGCGTGGGACGGCGAATACCAGAAGCAGAACCTCATCGACCTCAGCTCCTATTCCGTAGTAGACCTCTATTCCAACGCCCGGCTCGATGAATACATGGTCGACGGAGGCATCTATCTGCTGCCCTTCGACTTTACCATCGTAGGCATGCTCTGCAATCAGTCCCTGTTTGAGCGAAACAACATTGCCATTCCCACAAGCTTTGCCGAGCTGCGCGACGTTACCATCCCGGCCCTGCAGGAAAAGGGCATCGAGATTTCCGACTGTCTGCTCGATCTGCCCGGCTCAGCCTTTCAATACTTCTTCAACATCAGCTCCACCTGCTTCATGAACACGCTTTCCGGACGCGAGTGGCGCAGCAGCTTTGCCGACACAGACTCCGACACCTTTGCCTCCGACAACGAAAACGTCCTGGCCTGCATCGACTACGTTCAGCAGTGGATCGACTGCGGCCTGCTTGCAAACAACGAAAACAGCGGCGAATACACCGCCGTAATGAACCACTTCGCCGAGGGCAACACGGCATTTCTGCTCGGCACCATCAAAAAATTCACGCAAAACGACGACGGCACCGGCGACCAATACTGTCTCGTGCCCTTCTTCTCCGAAGACGGCAGCGACAACATGTACATCACCAGCCCCACGCGCATGTATGGTCTAAACAAGCAGCTTGAGCAGCCCGGCAACGAACAGAAGCTCGAGGATGCCCTGCATGTGCTTGAGGTCCTCTCCTCCAACGAGGGCTACCTTGCCATGAACGGCGAAAACTCCACCAACATGTGCTCCATCGCCGAATTTACCGTAGGCGAGGATTCCGTCTATGCCGATGCGGTTGAACAGGTCAGTCGCGGCTACTCCATGAACATGGTCTATACCGGCTGGGACAGCTATCTTGTTCCCTTCGGCGAAGCTCTCCTGAGCTGGATCAGCGGCGACATTACCGGGCAGGAGGCACTTTCGGTTCTCGACGACACAAAGCGCGAGGTCCGCGGCCAGGGTGCAACCGTCTACGCCACCTGCACCGAAGAGCTCGATACGGTCCAGGCCGCGCAGCTCTCGGGCCAGATGTTCCTCAAGGCCACGGGTGCCGACGCCGCCCTCATCTCCTACAACGTCTACAACCCCGAAATTGCTGCCCTGATGGAAAACAGCTACGGTGCCAACGGGCACATCCTCCCCGGCGAAATGACTGAAGAATACATCACCATCTTCCTGCCAACCGGCTGGTACGACACACTCCTCACTCTCGAGCGCACCGGCAGCGAAATCCGGCAGATGGCCGAGACAGGGGCAGACACACGCGGCACCGGCTACTATTATCCCTATGTCTACCTCACGGCCGACGGTCAGCCTCTCGACGACGACACCACATATACGGTTGTCCTTGCCGGCTACAACAAGCCCGAAAAAGACGAGCTTGGTCTCAACGACACGGGTATTGTCGGTCTCGATGCCGCCAAGGAATACCTGCTTGAGGTTGGCGTGGTATCCTCCGCCACGCTCGACGACTCTCTCGTACAGTATATCGGCACACCCGCCGAATAATACCTCCTTTCACATCCGGCAGCGCCGCGCACGGCGGAATTTTGCTCCGCGGCGCTGCACAACCCATCCAAAACGTCTTCAGAACGGAGAAATACTTCATGGCGATGAACCTGAAGCGGCAAAGGCTCAGACACTGGCTGCTGCTCTTCCTTATGCTGGCTGTGATGATTGCCGGCATCCTGGCAGCAGGCGTGGGTCTGTATCGCTATGCGCGCAGCCGCGTATACGACGAATCAATTGCACAGCTGCAGGAGCTGTCCACACAGCTCTTCGAAAAGCTCGATGTTCAGATCGACCTGCAGTGGAGCTATCTGGACAAGCTCGAATCGCTTCGCACCGGAATCGACACCATGACGGCCGATGAGCTTACGGAATTTCTCGCCCAGGGCGAAAAGCTGCTCGGTCCTGCCGATGCCACCATTCTCTTTCGTGCCATCGACTCAGACGGCTACTACTACACCAACGAAGGCCGTCAGGGCTTCTGGACGGGTCTGGATCAGCTCGACAGCAGCAGCGACCGCCAGAGCTTTCTGATTGCCAACTGGCCCAGCAGCGACAACTACATGGCCTTTTCATTCCAGATCAAAACCCCGCTTACGGTCAACGGCAGGCAGATCACCCACTTTGTCCTGCTTCGCACCATGACGGATATGGGTCCGTTCTTTCACTCCACCGCCTTTGCAAACAGCAACATTGTCTACATCATCAACAGCGAAGGTCTGGTTACCTACGAAGACGGCAGCCTTTCCGGTGTGGACTTTGTCGGCCGCAACATCTTTGCCTCGCTCAAAGACCAGATCTTCCCCCATGCAGGCAGCATCGATGCGGTCATAGCCGAGGCAAACACGGAAACACGGGCCTGCACCGATGTCACCATCAACGGCAAAAGCTTTTTCCTCATCTACGAACGTCTTCCACAATACAACTGGGGCGCTGTGCTGCTGGTTTCGGCCGACAGTGTCGCCACGAGCACCTCTCAGATGGTCAACTCCATCATCCGGATTTTTGCGATTGCCGCGGGCATAATCATCCTTACTCTGATTGCGATGGTCTGGTTTATGCTGCGCCTGCAAAGCAACCGCCGTACACTCAGGCTGCAGGTTGAGGCCAACCACAAAATTGAAAAGACCAACGAGCTTCTGCATCGGACCAATCAGGCCCTGGAGCAGTCCCGCGACGAAACCAACAGGGCACTTGCAACGGCCACCTCGGCAACCCGCGCCAAAAGCCAGTTTCTTGCCAACATGAGTCACGACATCCGCACCCCCATGAACGCCATCATGGGCATCACCAAGCTCATGGAGGGAGATCTCGACAACCGCGAACGTCTTCCATACTACATAAAAAAGCTCGAGCATTCCGGAAACTACATGCTGGGTCTGATCAACGACATTCTTGATATGTCCAAAATCGAATCCGGCGAGGTGCACATCAACCTCGAATCCGTCAAAATTGCCGAGCAGGTCGGCCAGATCGAAAGCATCATCCGTTCGCAGAGCAACGAGCACGGTCAGAAATTCACCGTTTTCGTACACGAGCTGTCCCACGAATACCTCATCGGCGACAGCATCCGCATCCGACAGATCCTGCTCAACCTGCTCAACAACGCCGTGAAATACACGCCCTACGGCGGCTCCATCTGCCTTGAGATCACCGAGCTGCCCTGCGATGTACCGGACCACGCCACCATACGCACCTCCGTAACCGACAACGGCTATGGAATGGAGCCCGAATTCCTCACACGCATCTTCGAGCCCTTTACCCGTGCGGAAAATTCCGTAACCAACAAAATTCAGGGTACCGGTCTCGGCATGTCCATCACAAAAAGTCTGGTAGACCTGATGGGCGGCACCATTACAGTACAAAGTGAGCCCGGAAAGGGAAGCCGTTTTGATGTAACGCTCACGCTGCCCGTCGATACCGGGGCCATACATTCGGTTTCACTCCAAAGCATACTGCTGATCACAGAAGATGAGCTGCTTGCGTCCAACGTCCGGGCAGCCCTGCGCAGCGAGCCCGTTACGCTCCGCGTTGCTGCAACGATCGACCAGGCCCTTTCTCTGCTGCACGACAGTCCGGCCGACGCGATTCTGCTAAATGGCTATCCGGATGCCGATACACTCCGCAAGGCTGCAGAGCAGCTGCGTCAGGCGGCAAAAGACGCCATCTTGGTTTTCTGCTGCGACTACACCTACCGCGACAACATACGTGAAATGCTCACCGACAGTGGAGTAGACGGACTCATTGCAAGACCGTTCTTCTTCGAAAATCTTGTTCTGGCCGTGCAGCATGCGCGCAGCGACAGGGAATCAACCGCATCACGCCAGAGTGGTCTGCAGGGCAAACGTTTTCTGTGTGCCGAAGACAACGACCTCAACGCCGAGATCCTCGAGGCGCTGCTGCAGATGCACGGTGCGTCGTGCACAATTTTCCCCAGTGGTGTTGAGATTGTTCAGGCCTTCGAAAACGTTCGCCCCGGCGAATACGATGCCATTCTGATGGACGTGCAGATGC
The DNA here is from genome assembly GCA_963639765.1 of Oscillospiraceae bacterium. Taxonomy (GTDB): domain Bacteria; phylum Bacillota; class Clostridia; order Oscillospirales; family Oscillospiraceae; genus CAVHXA01. Next base: position 46,183 of record CAVHXA010000005.1, read on the forward strand.
CCGGAATGAACGGTATGGACGCCACTCGTTCCGTTCGCGCCGGAAAGAATCCTCTCGGCAAAACCATCCCCATCATCGCCATGACGGCCAACGCCTTCAGCTCCGACGTGCAGGACTGTCTGGATTCCGGCATGAATGCCCACCTGGCCAAGCCTCTGGACATCACCGCTCTCGAACGTACACTACACGAGATCCAGAGCGCAGAATTCTCGGGGGGGGAGGACAGCTGTCCACCACCAAAAGACACATAAGGCGAACTAACACAATCGCATAAAAAAACGGGACCTGCCAGAAAGCAGGTCCCGAGCTGTTTTGTGTCAAAGCGGACAGTTGCGCGGCGTCGGTTCAGAAAAGTCTGATGAAGCGGCCAATCACACAGATATAGTTGTCGCCGTTTTCCGGCCATATAGCCATCATCTCGGCCCGATGCGGGCGAAGCGTGCCCTTTATACGGAGCTCTACGTCTATGGTTACAACGGGATTGTCGTGCGGGGCGTTGTGCAGGCGCTGTGCAAGCTCGTCCCAGTATGCTATGGGAAGGATGTTGTTCGGGTTGTCGCGCGAGGTAAAGATTGTGGTGCGCTTTGTTCTTTCGGGTTCGTGCGGGTCTGTAAAGACCATTTTGCCCAGAAGCAGGTCGAACTCAAAAAGCACGTCGCCGCCGCACTCCATGAAAAAGTCTTTCTTCTTTCGCTCGTTTTCCAGCATGCGGCGGAGCTGATTGTCCTGCGGAAGCTGCTCTGCTGAAAGAATTTCATCGGCTACATCAATCACCTGCGCAGAAAAATCATAGTGTGTTCCGGCTTCTACCGCCCGAAGATCGGCCTCAATGGCCCTGAGGCATTCGAGCAGCAGAGGATTAAAGACACCGCATTCGCCATTTAGAATCATGGCAATGGCTGTTTCGTGCGAAAAGGCTTTTTTGTAGCAGCGCTCGCTTGTCAGTGCGTCGTATACGTCTGCCAGAGAGACCACCTGCGCGGCAATGGGGATATCGTCACCTGCCAGCCCGTCAGGATAGCCGCCGCCGTCGTATTTTTCGTGGTGCCAGCGGCAGATGCTGCGTGCTGTGCGGACAAATGTGCTGGACTGGTCGAGCTCGGAGCTGCTGAGAATGGCGTCACCCTCGATGGTGTGGGATTTCATCAGCTCCCATTCCTCGCTGTTGAGCTTGCCGGGCTTGTTGAGAACGGATTCGGGGATTTTGATCTTGCCGATATCGTGCAGCGCGGCCAGCGTGGAAATCAGGGAAATGTCCGACACGGAAAGGGAATAGCGGTCGGTTCGCGAAACAAGGTCGGTAAGCAGAAGATGGGTAATGGTCTGCACGTTGAGCGTATGTGTACCGGATTCGCGGTTGCGCATCTCAATGATGTCACTGAAAATGCTGATCATGGTGTTGTTGACCTTTTCACGCTCAAAGACCTGCTGCTCCACAAGATGAATCAGCCGCTTCTGCTTGGAATACATCAGAAGCGTGTTTTCAACGCGTCGCTCAACCACCACACTGTGAAAAGGACGGCTGATAAAGTCTGTCACACCCAGAGAATATGCCTCTGAGATGAATTCAGACCCATCCTCGGATGAAATGATAATCACCGGAATGTCCGTAATCCAGCCGTGCTGATTCATTGCACGCAAAACATCAAAGCCGTCCATCACAGGCATGTTCAGATCGAGCAGAACAAGATCCACAGCTTCGCCGCCGGACAGAATCTCCACAGCCTGTGCGCCGTTCTCCGCATAGAGAAAACGGTATTGATCGCCCAGCATTTCGGTGAGAATCTCACGGTTGAGCTCGGCGTCGTCGGCAATGAGTATGGTGCTTTTCATCATGACAAAAATCCCTCGCTGCTTTGTGTGGTACGAATGTTTATTTTGTGCGGCATTCGCTCAGAATGCGGTATAGCTGCTGCGCATCCACAGGTTTGGCCAGGTGATAGTTCATGCCTGCCTCGAGTGTGCGCTTGCGCTCGTCGTCAAAGGCGTCGGCCGTCATGGCAATGATGGCAACAGACTCGGAATCGTCGCGCGGCAGGGAGCGAATGGCCTGCGTGGCCCGGATGCCGTCCATTACCGGCATGCGTACGTCCATCAGAATGGCATCATAGAAGAATGGCTCAGAGGCGGAAAAAGCATCAACGGCCTCCTGACCGTTGGCAGCAGTGGTTATCGCGCAGCCCGCATTTTCGAGGATAATTTTTGCCACATAGGTATTCAGCTCGTTGTCTTCTACAAGAAGAATGCGCATGCCGTCGAGGTTGGCATCGGCCTCTTCTGCGGCAGTGGCTGGCGGGATTTCCTCGCGTGTGACAATGTCTACGTTGAGGATAACGATAAATTCGGTTCCTTCACCCAGCTTGCTCTTTACGCTGATGCTACCGTTCATGGCTTCAACCAGACTTTTTACGATCGGCAGACCCAGACCGGTGCCCTGCGTTTTTTCCGAAAGTGCGGAGTGCTCACGCGCAAAGGGTTCAAAGAGATGCTGCAGGAAGTCTTCGCTCATGCCGATGCCGTTGTCACGCACCACAAACTGAATCTTGAGCTTTCCGCTGTCGGTTTCAAGGTTGGTGACCTCAAACCATACATCTCCGCCCTCCGGCGTGAATTTGGCCGCGTTGGACAGGAGATTGAAAAAGATCTGGTTGAACCGGAGCTTGTCCACCGAGATGGTATATTCTCCGGGCCGCACCTCCGGGTGATAGTGGACGTGATTGGCCTCCATCAGCGGACGAATGACGGTTTCTACGGTGGTGATGAATTCTGTGCGTGTCAGATTCTCGCAGTTGAGCTCAAGCTCACCGTTTTCGATTTTGGACATATCGAGGATATCGTTGATCAGGCCCAGCAGAAACCGGCCGGATACGTCCATCTTGTCGAGATATTCGTGTATCACTGCAGGATCGGTTTCCTGTCGTGCCAGCTCGGTGAGGTTGATGATGGCGTTCATGGGGGTGCGGATATCGTGGCTCATATTGGACAGAAAGGTGGATTTGACCGCGCTGGCCTCATTGGCCCGATTCATGGCTTCCTGTGTCTGCTGCAGAGCCTGCTGAATTGTCAGCTGCTGATCGTCTTTTATCCGGTCGGACTCACGCGCGGCCATAAAGAAATAGGCCATCAGAGCAACGAGTACCGAGCAGAACGGCTGAAACGGAAAGATTTCGTAGATCGGGATGATAAAGTTGTTGACAAGTGCGCCGATGAGCGGCACAAACGAAATGATCACAGCCTGCAGAAGATAGGGCTCTTTTTCCCTGCTTTTGCGAAAAACAGTTACCAGCGCATACAGGGCCGGGTCGATATAGTAGAAGTAGTTGAAATAGGTGTAGAACAGAAAGAGCGGCCCGCGGTGATAGACGTTTTCCGCATCAATGGACCACAGCGCGCCTGTAAACGGTGTTGCCGCGATCATCGCCAGCAGAATTACCATCGGAACATATTCGAAATTTCTTGTTTTCTGTTGGAAGGAGGTCCCGACAAAGTTGCGCACAAACATGTGCCAGGAGAAGGGGAGAAGCGTATAGCCGACATAAAAAAGAAAGGCAATACTCTGAAAGACAATGCCCGGCCATTGCGTGTTGAAGTGGCAGCAGATAAAAGCCGCGTCGAGCAGCACATACAGGACCGTTGCGCAAATCAGAAACCGACACCTGTGCAGACTGGAGCCGCGCTGAATGGCAAACGGCGCACGGAACCAGATTGTCAGCAGAATAAGCTCCATAAAAGCGGAGCTTGTCAGATAGCTTGTCATATACGAGACATCCTCTCGTGTATTTGAAAAAAACCGCACTGCACGCAGACAACGGAAAAGCCGTGATATGCTGCCTTCGGTTTTTTCATATTTCGGGTTCAGGACAGTAAGCGCACCAAAACCCAGCTTGGTTGAGTATACATCAAAGCACAATCAAAAGCAACCAGTATTTTCAGGCAATACCGCACAATAAGGCAGGTGCATTCGGCAAATTGCGCGGTATTGCCCCGGGAACTATTGATTTACAATCAGCTTGCGGGTTTTCCAGCGGCCGGAGTAATAGTATACCGCGCCGATGACAAAGGGGACATAGCCGGCAAGCATGCAGCCCAGCCAGAGTCCCTGGATGCCCATGCCCAGTGTTACGCCAAAGAGAACCGAAAGCCCGATTCTGCCGATTACCCCGTCGAGCAGACCGCTGATCAGGCCAAGGGTTGCGTGACCGAGACCGTTGATGACGGCGTTATAGGGGTTGCGCAGGGCAAAGCCAAAGAAGTTGAGAACCGCAAAGGGAACATAAATGTGTGACATGGCCAGAACCTCCGGGTCGGTGTTGAACAGACCAAAGACCTGCTCGGGCCAAATCACCACGATCACGGTTAAAAACAGGGCAGCCGCTACCGTGATGCACATGGTGGTGCGGACCACCAGTCGGACACGTTCGGGCTTTCCGGCGCCCAGATTTTGACCGATCATCGAGCCGCCGGCAGCGTTAAACGCGTTGGTGACAATAACCATGATGCTGCCGAGCTTGTTCCCCACGCCGTTGATGGCCGAAACCACAACGCCGTAGCCGTTGACCATCGCGTTTACAAAAAGGCCGGAAACACTGATTGCGCTGTATTGGATGGCCATCGGAATGCCAAGCCGAAGCAGCATTTTCAGACTGGCCGGGTGGATGGCAAAGCTTGACGGTTTAAAGTCAAAGCCAAAGGCCTCGCGCTTGATATACAGATAGATCATTGAGCCGATAAAACTCACAGCCTGTCCGATGACTGTGGCCAGAGCCGCACCGAAGGAATCCCAGTGAAACCCCGCAACAAACAGAAGATCCAGAACAAGGTTCAGCACGGCAGCCACGGAAATGAATACAAAGGGGCGCTTTGAGTCGCCCATGCCGCGCAGGATAGAGGAGACAATGTTGTAGCCAAAGATAAATACGGTTCCGCCAAAGCACACCAGCGTATAGCTGCGCGCCTCGCTCAGAGCCTCGACCGGTGTGTTGAGCCAACCGAGAAAAACATCCGTGCAGAGCATGCACACAACGGTGAGAACAACGCCCAGCCCCAGAATGAACGAGAACATTGTGCCGATAGTGCGGGAGATGGATTCTCTGTCCTGCTTGCCGACAAACTGTGAGATGAGAATCTGTCCGGCCGAGGCAAAGCCCATGCAGAGAAAGGTACTGAAATGCAGCAGATCTCCGCCGATGGAAACGGCGCTCAGTCCCGCCGAGCCGACAAACTGCCCGATTACAACCATGTCTACAAGTCCATATACCGTCTGAAGCAGATTGGAGAGCATAAACGGCCATGCAAAGGAAAGAAGGAGCTTTGGTACACTGCCCTCGGTAAGGTTGCGGATCATTGTTTTTTCTGTGTTCAAGCAAATGCCTCCGTTTTCAGAAATACTTTTATTGAATCTATCATACAACAAATTATTTTCAATTGCAACGAAAACCAACTGGTCACCCTTTACAAAATGGTTAGAATGCTGTATAATAAATCAAGCGCCTGTTTCGGCGCATTGTGTCTGTATTCCCATACACGAAGGAGGAACATAAATGGAGCACAAATATTCAAAAATCCTCACCCCGATCAAGGTTGGCGATGTCGTAATCCGCACTCGGTTCGGCATGTCCAAGTGCAATTCCCAGGAGCAGCAGGGCCCGGAAACCTACCCCGCAGAGGGCACAATCCGCTTTATCGAAGATGCCGCGAAAAACGGCGCCTCCGTGATTACCATGCCCTCCGCAGACCTGGTCAATATGGAACGCAACCTCTGGGGCGATGCGGCGCTGTTCCCGATGAACAACGCGTTTGTCCATAACTACGTCATTCGCATGATCGACCGCGTTCATGCACACGGCAGTCTCTGCCTGATGCAGATTCAGCGCCGGATGCCCGACGGACTGACCTTCTGCGAGCGCAAGGGCGGCCCCGGTGGCCCCGGCGGTCCTGGTGGTCCCGGTGGCCCTCCGGGAATGGGCGGCCTTCCGGGAATGGGCGGCGGCGGTCCCAAAAACCATAAAATCGGCACAGAGGGTCGCCCCGGTATGTCTTCACGCGGCATGGGCGGCATGGGCGGCGGCTTTGGCCGCGGCGGCCAGAGCAAGGTTGCCACTGCCGACGAAATCCGCACCTGGATCGAGGACATTGCCAACGATGCGCTTGAGTATCGCGGCCTTGGCTTCGACGTAGTCGAAGTTACCGCCATCGGCGATACCGGTGCAGGCAACACCCGCACCGACGAATTTGGCGGCAGCTTCGAAAACCGCTGCCGTGCAACAACCGAAATGCTTGCAAAAATCCGCGAGCTGTGCGGACCCTATTTCCTGATTTCCATGCAGACCACTGCCAGCGACGATCCCGAGTGGATCCAGATGCTCAAGCTGTGGGACAAATACGTGGACATCTACCACATCCGTCCGCCAAGAGAATGCGGTGAACATCCCAGCACCTATATTTTCAGCGAGGATGCGCCTCTGGCTCTGCCCTATGCGGAAAAATGCAAGCAAGCCGGCGTAAACGCCGTAATCGCGCCTGCCTGCGGCTTCCAGAATCCCGATGTCATCGAAAAGGCAATCGAAGATGGCAAGTGCGATATGGTCTTCATGGCCCGCACATTCAACTGCGACCCCGAATACCTCGAAAAAATCATTCAGCAGCGGGGCGAAGACATCACTCCCTGCCTGCGCTGCGACGCCTGCCACAGTGCAATCTGTGCGGTTAACCCTCGTTTTGGTCTTGAAAACGTCTTCCAGACCATGTTCAAGCCCTCCAAGGGCGGCAAGCGCGTCGCGGTCATCGGCGGCGGACCGGCCGGCCTTCGTGCAGCAATGACCTGTGCCGACCGCGGCCACCAGGTTACCGTATTCGAAAAAACCGACAAGCTTGGCGGACAGGCCATTCACTCTGACTATCTCAGCTGCAAGTGGGGCATCAGACGCTTTAAAAACTGGCTTATTGACCAGTGCAGGAAAAAGGGCGTCGAGTTCCTGATGAACACCGAAGCCACACACGACCTGATCGAGCAGGGCAACTTTGACGCTGTTATTGCGGCTACAGGCGCTGTGCCCAAGCACCTGAACATTCCCGGCGGTGACACGGCCCTGACCTTCCAGGATGTGTTCGGTCACGAGGCCGAGCTTGGCAAGCGCGTGGTAATCGTTGGCGGAACCATGACTCCGACCAACTGCGCGATGTACCTTTCCGAAACCGGACACGACGTAACCCTCATTACCCGCTCTACCATGGCCAGCGACATGGAAGGCCACGATGCGGGAGTGAATGTCCGCGCCGTAAAGCAGGCCTACCCCAACATCAAGGCTATTGAGCACGCACAGATTCTGTCCGTTACCGATGGCGTGGCCAAATATCGTACAAAAGACGGCGCCGAGGGCGAGGTTCCCTTTGATTCCGTTGTTGTACATGCCGGTGTTCGTCCCTGCGTAGACGAGGCAGCCTCGTTCTTCGGAACCGCTCCCGAATTCTATGTGGTCGGTGATGCACAGATTACCCGTGCACACGGCATGCAGAGCCAGCAGCTGCTCAACACACCCAACAAATTCCTGGGCGGTAATCTGCGCTATGCCAACTTCTCTGCCTTTATGGCAGCCTGCAACATCTAACAGACAGGAATTCGATTCTTCGAAATCCCAACAGCATATTTTGCGGGAGAAACCACGCATTGTGATTTCTCCCGCTCTTTTATGCTGTGATATGCCTGTATATCCCAAGACGATACCGCATTTTCTATACGGTCTGTGCCGTAACGGACAATGAACCGTCGGAAAGATCCACCAGCAGTGTGTCTCCGGCAACAGCCTGGCCGGCAATGATTTTCTTTGCAATCAGTGTTTCCACGTTATGCTGTATATAACGGCGCAGGGGACGCGCACCAAACTGCGGATCATAGGCCTCGTCAATAATAAAGGATCTTGCGTTGTCCGTGAGCGCAACCTTCAGCTGCTGACTGCCCAGACGCCGGTTGATATCCCGGAGCTGCAGGTCCAGTATTTTTGTGATATTGTCCTTTGTCAGAGGCTTGTAGAAAACAATCTCATCAAGACGGTTCAGGAATTCCGGACGGAAGCTTGTTTTCAGAAGATTCTGTACGCCCTCTCTTGCGGCATCTGTGATGCTGCCGTCCCGGTCGATTCCGTCCAGCAGATACTGGCTGCCCAGATTTGAGGTCAGGATAATGATTGTGTTCTTAAAGTCAACGGTCCGTCCCTGCGAGTCTGTAATCCGACCGTCATCCAGTACCTGAAGCAGCACGTTAAATACATCCGGATGCGCCTTTTCGATTTCATCAAACAAAACCACGCAATAGGGCTTGCGCCGCACGGCCTCGGTGAGCTGTCCACCTTCTTCATATCCGACGTATCCGGGAGGCGCACCAATCAGTCTGGAAACAGCGTACTTCTCCATGTATTCGCTCATATCGATGCGGACCATGTTGTTCTCGTCGTCAAACAGGCTTTCGGCCAGTGCTTTTGCGAGCTCTGTTTTGCCAACGCCTGTCGGACCGAGAAAGAGAAACGATCCGATTGGACGATCGGGGTCCTGAATACCGGCGCGTGAGCGAAGAATGGCGTCGGATACCACACGCACAGCTTCGTCCTGACCGACAACCCTTCGGTGCAGCTGAGCATCCAGATGCAGCAGCTTCTCGCGTTCGCTTTCTACAAGCCGTGCCACAGGGATGCCCGTCCACCGTTCAACGATTCGGGCAATTTCTTCTTCTGTTACCTTATCACGCAGCAGTGACTGTTCTGATGCGCTGTGAACCAGAGCCTCCTGCGCTTCAAGCTCTTTTTTCGCTTCCGGCAGCTTGCCATATTTCAGCTCTGCAGCCTTTTCCAGATCATAGGCCTGTTCGGCCTTTTCGATTTCCGCATTGAGCGACTCAATCTTTTCACGCAGTGCAGCTACGCCTGAAAGCGCGTTTTTCTCGTTTTCCCATTGTGCTTTCATGGCATTAAATCGATCGCGCTGCTCGGCCAGCTCACGCTGTACCTCTTCCAGATGCGATTTGGAAAGTGCGTCATCCTCTTTTTTCAAAGCGGCTTCTTCTATCTCGTTCTGAATGATAGAACGACGAATTACATCCAGCTCGGTGGGCATTGAATCCATCTCAGTCCGGATCAGCGCACAGGCCTCATCTACCAGGTCAATGGCCTTGTCCGGCAAAAAGCGGTCTGTGATATAGCGGCTGGAGAGTGATGCAGCAGCGATCAGGGCATTGTCGTGGATCTTTACGCCATGAAACACCTCATATCGTTCTTTCAGTCCGCGAAGGATTGCAACCGTGTCCTCAATCGAGGGCTCGTTGACCATCACCGGCTGAAAACGCCGTTCAAGAGCCGGATCCTTTTCTATATACTGTCGATATTCGTCCAGAGTGGTTGCGCCGATGCAGTGCAGCTCGCCGCGCGCCAGCATGGGTTTCAGAAGATTGCCGGCATCCATACTGCCTTCTGTTTTGCCGGCACCCACAATGGTATGCAGTTCATCGATAAAGAGAATGATCTGCCCGTCCGACTGTTTGACTTCGTTCAAAACGGCTTTCAGCCGTTCTTCGAATTCTCCGCGATACTTGGCACCGGCAATCAGCGCGCCCATATCCAGAGAGAATATTGTTTTGTTTGCCAGGCTCTTCGGTACGTCGCCGCGGACGATCCGCTGCGCCAGACCTTCGGCAATGGCCGTCTTGCCGACACCCGGTTCACCGATTAAAACCGGGTTGTTCTTTGTTTTTCGAGAGAGAATCCGGATAACGTTTCGAATTTCGTCATCTCGTCCGATGATAGGATCCATTTTCTTCTCGCGCGCCTGTTTTACAAGGTCAGAGCCGTATTTTTCGAGGGCTTCATATGTCTCTTCCGGGCTGTCTGTTGTAACACGCTGCCCGCCGCGGATGCTCTGCAGTGCCTGAAGCACAAGCTCCTTCTGTATACGATAGTCCTGAAGAATTGACGCGACGGTTGCATCAGCATGATCCAGAAGGGACAGGAAAATATGTTCCACGGAGACATATTCGTCCTTCATGGATTCCGCGGTTTCCTCCGCACCGGTAAAAACAGCGTCAACATAACGGGAGATGTAGTATTTTCCGGCTTCCCGACCTGTTCCCGTTACCTGCGGCAATTTGGAAATTTCGGCGTCTATGGCCGAAGACAAGCTGTCAACACGGACGCCCATTTTTTTCAGAAGCTGCGGAATTAATCCGTTTTGCTGCTGCAGCATTGCCTGAAACAGATGAACCTGTTCGATCTGCTGATTGTTGTTGCTCACAGCCAGATTCTGCGAGGTCTGTATGGTTTCAAGCGACTTTTGTGTATACTTCTGTGCGTTCATAAACACGTCTCCCTTCATACAATATTGTTCTGCTATGCCGGATGCGGCATGCCACCCGACTTCCGGCAGGAACACAGATAGTTTTAAATCGTAATGATTAGCACTCTTTGCTAAGGAGTGCTAACTATGGATATCATATCACCTTTCGAGTTCCTGTCAATAGGATATTTATAAAAATTTTTTTAACGTTTTTTCAAAAACTGTGTTATAATAATCCGGATAATATCGTGATCAAGGAGGAATTTTCAATGGAAGAAATCAAGTTCAATCCAATGCCCGGTCTCGGAGGTCCCGGCGGTCCCGGAGGTCCCGGCGGTCCCGGAGGTCCCGGAGGTCCCGGAGGCCCCGGAGGATTTGACCGCGGCGGCTACAAGGAAAACAGGGGACCGTCCGATTGGGTTGTCAAGGAAACCGTTGCATTCCCCGACGGCCTGCATATTTATGACGGCTGCATTCCGATTGCCGAAGAGGGCAAAGGCCTTCTGATGACGGTAGACGGTATTGTCCGCGACATCAAACCGGGTGAATACAGGGGCAATGTTGTTCTTAGCGTTTTCAACCCGATCCGGATCGACGCATCCCGCACGCAGATGTCCGCCGGTACCTATCGTACCGCTCTGATGATAACCGACGGTGTACTCGACGAACAGCACAGTATTCCGGCAGCCTGGCAGGGCGGAAGCTTCAGCAAAGGGATGGTCAGCGGGGTCTCGGTAAAAAGCCAGGATATCGACTGGTTTAACGGCATCATTATCGATGAGAATACCAACGACGGCTTCACCCTGAAGGATTCAAACTTCGAGCTCTCCGGAGACGGCAACTCTGAAGGAGGCGGAGCGGCAATCACCGTTTTCGGCAAGGGACAGAAGATTCTCTTCGACAACATTCGCGTCTGGAGTATCGGCAAGTCCTCATGCCTCATTGCATCGGGAGATATCAATGCCGAGGTCAGAAATTCCGTAATCTATGCGCAGCGCCGTCCCGGAAGCGCAAAAATGTGCCCCTGGGTGCTTGGTCTGAATGGCAACAACCGTGGAACCAACGCCATTGAAAACGCGCACATCACCTATCGCAACTGCATTGTGGTTGCAAATTCCTGGTCAACGCTGTCCACGGATTCCGGGCGCAACGTACGTCTAATCGGAGAAAACGTCTTTTCCGGCATCGGTCTGCTCGAAAAATACGATCCCGCAAAAAAAGACAGCTATACAGCTGTACCCACACTAAACGGTGTACAATACGGCTTTACGCTGGGCGACAGCGCCAGAGGACACTCCGGTTACTGCAATTACGCCGACGGATTCCACAACTCCTTTAAAAACTGCGAATTCTACAGCCCGGATTATCTGTTCATTCTGTCTACCGGCAAGGCAAGCATCGATGTGGAAGACTCCAAAATGTATGGCGGCCGCAGTCTGTTCATGTGGCATAAAAACCAGGGCGGTACTGTCAATGTGAAGGGCGGAACCTGGTACTCCGGCGGAACGGCATTCCAGGCCAAAACCTACGCCGAGTCAGACCCGGACGGCTTCTACTGCTACCTCAATGTAGACAGCGCAGAAATTACACTGGGCGGCGAAAAGGTTCTATACCAGCTGATGACATCCGATGATGCAGGTCTTGGCACCAAGGGTTATACGATTCGCCCGCAGGAAGGGGACTGGAATCTGGTTACGCGCCTGCCCGACACATATATCACACAGAAAACCTTCCGCAACAACCCGATTACATCCAACTACGTCTATCAGCTCGATGGCAAAGAAGTCTATACAGACGATCCGGCAGCCTTTGAGGCAGCCAACCCGTCGGCAGAAAAAGTGATGGTTGAAGAAAGCTATCATATGCACGACACATATGCAAACTTCTCCAACCTTACCGTAGAGGGCAGCATCTTCAATTCCTGCTGGGAAAGAATTCAGTGCCTGGTTGTCACACTTGACAACGCAAAGCTGACCGGTGCCATTTCAAATGCACAGGCGAACCACGTCGATGATCAGGGCAGGGCTCTGCCTGTCGGGTATCTGATTGATCAGGATGTGGAGGATTCTCATCTTGGCATCGGACGGCTGCACAATGTCCCGGCCCGCGGCATAAACAACGAGCTGTCTCTTACTCTGAAAAACCACAGCATCTGGACAGTCACGCAGACCAGCTATCTCAATGCACTCACCATACAGGACGGCAGCACAATCCTTGGTGACGTCACAGTCGATGGAAAGCCGATCAGCGGCTGCGGAACCTGGACGGGAAATATTGTCGTGACCGCACAATAAAACAGGCAGAAAATTCCGACACAGCCTGAAATTCCAAGGCAGCTCCGCGCAGCTGCGTTTGCAGAGCCTTTTATACAAACCGAGCGGGAGAAATCATGGATTTCTCCCGCTGCACTATTTGCATGGAATCGCAACATGTCGGACTTATATGTAGAAGAGTTCTTTTGCCTGACGGCGAAGCTCGGCTCGATGGTCCGGATGGGCAATTGCTATCAGACTTTCGGCGCGGCTGCGTACAGATTGTCCGCGCAGATGCGCAATACCATATTCCGTAACGATGTAATCCACATATGCGCGGGGAATACTCACAGCTGCACCGGGCTTGAGACAGCAGGCTATCTTGGATTCTCCGTTTTTTGTAACAGAGTGCAGGGCAAGAATACCGCGGCCACCCTTTGAGTGCAGTGCGGCATAGGCAAAATCCAGAGCGCCGCCAATACCGGAATACTGCCTGGGTCCGATGGATTCTGAGCAGACCTGACCTGTGAGATCCATTTCTATACAGGTGTTGACCGAAACGACATTGTCGTTCTGCATAATAACAGCAGGGTTGTTTACATAGGAGCAGGGAACAATACGGCAGTTTGCCGTGCTGCCCAGTGTTTCATACAGGGCCGTATCACCGCCGGCAAAAGCACCGACATGCACGCCAATATCAATCTGCTTGCATTCGCCGGTTGCCACACCGCGGCGGATCATTTCTCCAATGGATGAGGTATACATTTCGGTGTGGATGCCGAGATCGTGCAGATCCATCATCTCTGATGCCAGGGCATTTGGCAGCGCGCCGATTCCAAGCTGAATACAGTCACCATCGTGCATCAGCGAGCGACAATACTGCGCAATGATTTTGTCTTCGGGCTCGGGCTGCTTTGTGCTGATCTGCTGAATGGCTTCGTCGTTTTCGTATAATGCAGTAACCTGGTCTATGTGGATCCGCATACCGCCGGCCACCCGCGGAAGCCTGGGATTGACTTCCAGAATAACCCGATCGGCCGAGGATATGAATTCACGCTCCCACATCATGGATAAGCCGATGCAGAAATATCCGTTTTCGTCCATCGGAGAGACGGCGGCCGTAAAAAGATTTACCGGCCTGGCTTCCTGGCAGAAACGTCCAAAGTCACACAGATCAGCCGGAATATAGGATACATTCAGAAACTTGTGGCCCTGCTGCCAATCCTGACCGTAGAAAAAGCCCGCAGTGTTGATATGCCCGTTCATACCGGGATTTTTAATAAACGGGTAGTGTCCGTGCGCACCAAGATAAACCATGACATCCTGCAGACGCGGCGCGATGGTATCGAGCCGGCGAAGCAAAGCCTGCGGCTCATTGCAGTCACCGGCTACACCGATTGTGTCGCCGGAATGGATGTAGTTCAGACAATCTTCGATAGAAATGTGCTTTTGACGATATGCTTCAGATAAATTCATGCGTCCTCCCTTGCCCCGATGGTTACAGTTATGGCTGACTGCTCATTTGCGCTGCAGCAATCCGCAAGAAGATTGATTACAGCCCAGCGAAACATCAGCTTGACCTCTTCGGATAGTTTCAATTCCTGCCCGGCTACGGTTACAGTCACGGTGCGGTCAGACTCCTGCATAAAAAAGCTCCTTTCGATTGGCTGGGGCAAGATTAGCACCGGACCTGAATAAAGGACACTTCAAAAAATGCAAAAGAGTTTATTACGTCTGCGAATTCTGCATGGGACCAGGCTGAGATGTCAGCAGGATGGTGTTTGCAAATACGGAAATAGCCGGGTTTGTATTCTGCTGACTCCATACATAATCCAGCTCCAGCGGCGGCACATCCGTGAGATAGGCAAAATGCAGCAGGGGATTGGAAAAGTCGTGATGCTGCTCGGTCAGCAGTGCAACGCCCAGACCGGATTCCAGCCACATAATCTGCGTGTTGATATCCGGAGCCTCCAGATAATTCGGCATAAAGCCCAATGCATTGCAATATCCCAGAATGCTTTCTGTCATCCAGTCGGAAAACTCCCGCTTTACACTGATGATGGTAAGGTTTCGACAATCCAGAAGCGAAAGCTCCTGCCGGTTCGACAGGGGGGCACCGGCCTGCATGGCCAGACAATACCGAAACTGGAACAGAGATCGCCGCCCCAGATGAACGGAATCCTTTAGGCTGTACACAGGCAGGATTGCAGCATCAAGCTGCTGATTTTCAAGGCTGTTGCGCAGGTTTTCCGTACTGTCCATTACGATACTGACGGGAATATCCGGATAATACGTTCGATAGCGCTTCAGGGCTGCAGCCAGCGTAAGCGGCGCCATTTCTCCTCGAAGCAGACCCAGACTCAGCCCGGGTGTGCCCGCACTGTTGGCCGTCCTGGCACGTTCGATCTGAATGTCCAGGGTATCCCATACCTGTTCGAATGTCAGGCGCAGTATTTCGCCGCCCGGAGTAAGCGTCAGGACGTTGTTTTTGCGCTCAAACAGCTGCAGGCCAAGCTCGCGCTCCAGCGAGCTGATGCTTCGACTCAGTGTAGACTGCGTAATATACAGGCGCTGGGCAGCAGTGGTAAAGTTCAGACAGTGCGCAGCCTCACAAAAGTATTCCATCTGCGTGGTAGTCATGCTTCTGCCTCCTTGCCTTGTATGGAACGTTTCGCTCAGTTTACCATATTATCCGGGAATTGCAACCCAAAGCCCATACTTTTTTCCACAGCATAAAATGCATGGAGAATTCGTTTTTGGTCAGGGTTCAAAAATCTCGGTTTCCGATACACAGTCTGTTTTGATTGCATCAATCAGTGCCTGCAGGGCATCCGTCACATGCGGACGGATATCACCGCCTACCAGAACCTGCATAATATCATCTCCGACACGCAGCCGCCCCTGATTCAGCCATACTCTGGCAAAGCGAATTCCCGGCATTTTCTGCGCATGTGCAATGGCATCGGCCAGCTTGTCTGCGTCATAGGAAAAAAGCATTGCGGAAACATCCTTTGTCTGCTGTGCTCCCTGGCGAACTGCAGCTTTTGCGCTTCGCCTGACAACGCCCCTGTGACAGAGATACATTCCACATTCAGCCGAAGCCGGATCCAGCTTAGCTTCGCGAAGCCAGGTGTCCAGACTGGGTGCTGCCTGCGGGGCAGGAGCTGTTTCGGCACAGTCAGCCGAACCGGATGAGGCCAGCATATCCAGCCCGTGGAGAATCGGCTGTATCACCGCAAGTATATTTTCTCTTGCGGCTTTTTCACTTCCGGGAAGATTTACGATCAGGCTGCCGCCTCGAATCCCTGCTGTCCCACGTGAAAGACATCCTCTCGGCGTATATTTCATGCTTTCAGCCCGCATTGCTTCCGGAATGCCTGGTGTAAGACGGTCGATCACATCGAGCGTTGCCTCCGGCGTTACGTCCCGGGGAGAAAAGCCGGTTCCCCCGGTTGTCAGAATCAGGTTTGCACCGCGCTCGTCGGCACAGTGAAGCAGCTCAGAACGGATCATATCGCGTTCGTCCGGCAGAATTGTCTGATAAATCACATTCAGACCGTGTTCCTCCAGAATGGCCCATAGAGCAGGTCCGCTGGTATCTGTCCGCTGCCCGCAATATCCCTTATCACTGATTGTCAGGATCGCTGCCGTATAATTCATTTTGATTCCTCCAGCCGATAGCTGCCGTGTATGCCTCCGTCTTTTTCCAGAAGCTGAATATCCGTAATAACAATATCTCTTTGCACGGCTTTGCACATATCATAAATCGTAAGGGCTGCCACCGCTGCAGCCGTAAGGGCCTCCATTTCAACACCGGTACGACCGTCACAGGAAACAGATGCTCGGATCTGCACGCAGAAAAGGCTTTCATCCAGTTGGAGTGTCAGGTCAATTCCGTCTGTCGCAACGGGGTGACACATGGGAATGAGATCCGATGTGTGTTTGGCTGCCATGATTCCGGCCACCTGGGCAACGGTCAGAACATCACCTTTTTTTACTCCTCCGGTCTTAATCAGGTGAAAGGTATTTTCGTTTACATACACGCTGGCACCGGCGACGGCTGTTCGATGCGTAACGGGCTTATCTCCGACATCCACCATTTTTGCGCGCCCCTGCGTATTGAAGTGCGTAAAATCCATGTTTAACCTCCTATCTGATTCATGTTTCGTCCGGCGCGGCTTCTGTCCAGACAGGAAAGCTGTCCGTGCCACTCCGGCTTGGCCGAAGCTGCAGTACGGAACTGTTTTTTCATTCCGTCAAGATCAAGCCCCTTGATGGAATATTCCGCTGGCGCATGAAGACAGGGCTTGAGGCGACCGTCGGCCGTAAGTCGCATGCGCGTACAGGCGGCACAAAAATGTGCACTGACCGGGCTGATGAGTCCAACACGTCCCGGTGCACCTGGAAAGCTATACAGTCTGGCAACGCCGCCGTCAGCGGGTTCCGGCCTCAGCTCGGGCAGCATTTCCAGCACAGTTTTGCAGGGGAGATAGGCAGATGCGCCAAAGTCGCCGCTGTCATACATGGGCATTAGCTCAATAAAGCGAACGTCAATCGGATATGTTCTGGTCAGATTCGCAAGGGACGGAATCTCGTCGTCATTAAAGCCACCGATCAGAACAGCGTTTACCTTTACGCGTTCAAAGCCGGTGTCCAGTGCTGCATGCAGTCCCTGTATCGCATGGCTGAGATTGCCTCCCCGTGTGATATGAGCGTATCGCTGTGCATCGAGCGTGTCCAGGCTCATGTTGATGCGCCGCACGCCTGACTGACGCAGTGCCCCGGCCATTTGTGCAAGTCTGATGCCGTTTGTAGTGAGACAAAGCTCTTCGATTCCGGAAATTCGGGATGCGTTTTTGCAGATAGACAGGATGTTTGGCTTAATCAGCGGTTCTCCGCCGGTAATTCGAAGCTTGCGGATGCCAAGCTCCGCGCCTGCTCGAACAGCCAGAAGCATTTCCTCTTCGGTCAGCATTTCCTCCCGTTTTTTTTTGCAAACGCCGTCCTCCGGCATACAATACCGGCAGCGAAGGTTGCACAGCTCGGTTACAGAAAGACGCAGATAGGTGATTTTGCGGCCAAAGGAATCTTCCATATCAATACCTTCCAAAGGTGCAGTTTGGAAAATGACAGACCTTGCACTGCTGACAAAGACCGCCGTCGCCGAGATTTATCAGATCTGCCCGGGTCAGACGATCTCCGGCAAAGATCTGCGGAAGCAGCACATCAAACATGGTTGTCGGAAGACTGATGGCCGCACCAGGCACACCCAGAACAGCCACGTTGTTCAGATAGCCGACCAGCGTCATATTTCCAGGCTGAGAAGGAACACCGTGGGAAATGATATCGGCTCCAAGCTCACGAATTGCAGTGGGCGTCAGGTCATCCGGATCCACGGACATTCCTCCGGTAAAGATCAGTAGATCCGCTCCGGCATTCAGACATTGCTCTGCAGCGGATTTGATCATGGACAGGTCGTCGTCACAGATGGCTACCGCAAGAATCTCAGAGGGATATTTCTGCATTTTTGCGCGTACAACAGGCTCAAATTTGTCCTGAATCCTTCCGGTATAAATTTCGGATCCCGTGATGATTACACCAATTTTCAGATGGCGATAGGAGCGCAGGTCCAGAAGTCTGCTGTCTGCACAAAGCTTTTCGGCACGGATAATCTGCTCCTCTTTTGTTACCAGAGGAACAATCCGCATCGAAGCCATGCGCATGCCGACCTCAACAGGGTAGTGATCCGGAATGGTTGAGATTGTGATATCGCCGATGGAATTGATCTGCTTGAGCAGCTGCGTATTCACGCGGAACATCCCGCGGCTGTCTGCAATCAGCAGAACCTTTCCCTCTGACGGACCGATATAATGTGCGCCGCTGACCGGTGCCATGGCGGCCATGCGAAGTGCGGCATCCTCCTCGTGGATTTCTCCGGCCTGATCCTCCCAGATAAAGACCGTGCGTTTTCCCAGATCCAGAAGCTTTGGAACATCCTCTTCGGTAATGACATGACCGCGTTGAAATGCCGCACCCTTAAAGCCGTCGCGCATGGCGGTGATATCGTGGCAGAGCGCCATACCGATTGCATCCTCGACCTTTATTTTTTTCATATCATAAATCCTTTCAGCCGCGTCCCGGCGGCAAGCGGCCCGCTGCCCGCAGGCACAATCGCCATCACATCACAACCGATGGCACTGCTCAGCACAACATTTCCCTGTTCCTCCGGCAGAATGATTCTGGCGGTTCCGTCGGACAGATCCAGGGTGCCGCGCAGAAGACGGGTTGATTTGCTGCTTTTTTTGAAATTGCTGGCAAGAGTAAGCTGAATTTCGCGATTCAGGACATGCTTCCTGCCGCAAAGACGTCGAAGGACAGGCAGAACTACCGCATAGAAGGTTGTCATGGAGGAGGCAGGATTCCCAGACAGACCCCAGACCTGCCTGCCGGATCGAACACCAAAGGCGCAGGCCATGCCGGGCTTCATGTCTACGCCGAAAACCTTTATTTCTACTCCGGCCTGCTGCATGGCCTCCGGCGTCAGATCATAGTCTCCGACAGAAACACCACCCGTAAGAAGAACACCGTCGCAGCATGCAAGACCGCGCTCAATAAGCGCCCGGATATCCTGCACCCGATCTTCTGCCAGGCCGAGATAAAACGGTTCGCACCCGGCTTTTATCAGGGCTGCACCGAGAGTAAAACGATTGGAGTTGCGCAGCTTTCCGTCCGGCGGAGTATCGGTCGAATCCATGATTTCGCTGCCGGTAGAAATCAGACCGATTTTCGGCCTGCGGAATACAAGGGGAGCGAATATTCCCTGGGCGGCAAGCGTTCCGGCCAGACCCGGATCGATTACGGAGCCGGCTTCCGCCAGCAGCTGTCCGGCCGCTACGTCTTCTCCGGCACGAATAATATTCTGACCGGGCCGTGATGGAGAAAAAATGGAAACACTCCGGTCGGTAAAGCGTGTTTTTTCAAACATTTCCACAGCGTCAGCGCCTTCGGGAATGGGGGCTCCGGTCATGATTCTGACTGCCGTTCCGGGTGTGACGGCCTGATTGGGCCAGGAACCGGCCGGAAGCTCTGCGACAACCCGAAGCACAACCGGATCAGACGCACTGGCCGCGGCGGTATCCTCAGCACAAAAGGCATAACCGTCATAGGGGGAGCGGTCAAAGGCAGGTACGTTTTCTGCTGCAATAAAATCTTCGGCCAGCACGCGTCCCTGACATACATCCAATGCGGTGGGCTGCGCTGCAACGGGAGATACAAGGTTCAAAAGCAAATCTCTTGCCTGTGGATAGGGAACATGTTTCAGCATCTGTCTGTCTCCTTCAGACTTACAATTGCCCGTGCGGGAAAATGAACCATCAGCGGACCGTCCGGCTGCTGCTCCCACAGCTTTTTGTCCAGCTCCATGCCAAACGGCTGTGCCTGGGGCTGATCCTTCGGCCGAAGCATGATCGTGACTGAAAATGGGTTTTCTATTACCTCTGACACCAGACAGAGAAAACTGTTTTCGCCTTCTCCCGGTATCACATCATGCATTCGGATGCCGACACAATCCTGCGGCTGCATATTGCCGTCAAGCCTGAGCGTTACACCCCAGTCCTCGGCAAACACACGTCCGTCCGGTAAAGGCCTGCAGCGGGAGATATTTTTGCATCCGGTCAGTCGAGCTGCGATGCATGTCTGCGGGTTGGCAAACACATCAGCCCTGGACCCGAAGGCCTCAATCTGACCATCGTTCATCACGGCGATGCTGTCAGACAGCCGAAAGACCTCGTCTCGATCATGGCTGACAAGAATTACGGTTTTTGAAAAACGCCGGATTACCTGACGGACCTCCTGTTCCAGTTGAAAACGCAGATGACTGTCCAGAGCGGAAAAAGGTTCGTCAAGAAGCAGGATCCTGGGGTCGGATACCAAAACACGGGCCAGTGCTGTGCGCTGCTGCTGGCCGCCGGAAAGCTGTGACGGATAGTGATTGGCCAGAGGGGTCAGACCAAATGACTGCATGACCTGACGTACATGTTCTTCCTGGCTGCTTTTGTTTTTTTCGCGTCGGGCACCGGCGCGAATATTCTGCAATACCGTCATATTCGGAAACAGTGCATAATTCTGAAATACCAGTCCGGTTCGACGCTGCTGGGGTGTGAGATTGATTCGTTTTTCAGAGTCAAACAGGGTTACGTTATCCACGATAATCCGACCGCAGTCCGGACGCTCCATTCCGGCGATACATTTGAGCGTCATGCTTTTGCCGCAGCCTGAGGCACCCAGCAGTGCCAATACTTCGTTTTCTGCACAAAAATGCGCATTCAGACAAAAATCACCAAGGTGTTTCTGAATATCTACAATCACAGACATGTTCAGACACCTCTTTTCCTTCGACTCTGATTTGCAGTGTTTTTCTCAAGCATATTTACGGCCAGCAATACAACAAACGAAATGGCCATATTCACCAGAACCCATCGAAAGGCCAGCGCATCGTCGTTGGTACGCCAGAGCTGATATACCGTCGTCGAAATGGTCGCGGTGCGGCCGGGTGTATAACCGGCAATCATGCTCGTCGCGCCATATTCACCAAGAGCACGTGCGAATGCCAATACAGTTCCGGCAAGAATACCCTGGCGGCAGCAGGGCATGCGAATACGCCAGAAAATATAGCTGTTGGACAGACCAATGGATTTTCCGGTATAGGCCAGCGTTTCATCAAAGGCTTCAAAAGCACCTCTCGCAGTTCGGTACATCAGCGGAAAGATTACAACCGTCGTAGCAAAAATGGCAGACCACCAGGTCATCGTGAGTTTGATGCCGAAAACCGATAAAATCCAAGCGCCAATCACACGCTTGGGGCCAAGTACACGAAGCAGCAGATAGCCTACTACGGTTGGCGGAAGTACCAGAGGAAGCGTCAGTACAACGTCCAGCACGCCCTTGATAAACCGGGGCGCTTTTGCGATATAATAGGCGGCGAAAGTGCCAAGAAAAAAGATTAAGACTGTACTGATCAGTGCAATTCGAAGTGAGTTCCAAAGGGGAAACAGATCCACGAAAACACGCTCCTTTGCCAAAACGGGCGGACGCTAGCCGCCCGCCCGCTAAACAGTCTGTTTGTTTACGCAACCGGAGTGAAGCCAACCGCCTCAAACACGGCATCGGCTTCGTCGGAGGTCAGATAGTTCAGAAAATCCTGTGCAGCTTCGACATTCTTTGATATGTTCATAACAGCAGCAGGATAGATAACCTGTCCGCACATTTCGGCGGTAGCGGTATCAACAACGGTTAGACCGGCCGAAAATGCATCGGTCTGATAGATAATTCCGCAGTCTACGGTTGCCTCGGAAACCTGTGTGGTAACTTCCTTCACATTGGAGCCGTAGGTGATGCAGCCGGCGGCGGCAAGAGCCGCTTCGTCCAGATTGAAATAGGTCAGAATCTTATGTGTGTACTGGCCGACGGGAACGTCGCTGTTGCCCATTGCAAGCATAATGGTTCCGGCTTCAAGACCGGCCTTCAGATCGTCGTAGGAGTTGATGTTTGCGGGATTGTTTTCCGGAACGGCCAGGGCTACCTTGTTTTCAAGGATATTAAAGCGGGAGCCTTCGAGCACAAAGTCCAGACCCTCTGTATTTATCTCGGAGTCCGCGGTGATGTCCAGCTGGTTCATCTGCTTCTGGCCGGCAGAGATGAATACATCGCAATCTGCGCCCTCCTGAATCTGGGTTTTCAGAGTGCCGGAGGAGTCGAAGTTGAACACGATGGTAACGTTGCTGTGCTCAGCCATATATTTGTCGCCGAGCTCAGTCAGAGTCTCAGTCATTGAGGCAGCCGCAAAGACAATCAGCTCAACAGGCTCTTCGGCAGCTGACTCCTCGGCAATAGGCTCTTCAGCTGCAGGTTCTTCGGCAGTTGACTCCTCAGCGGTTTCTTCAGCTGCAGGCTCTTCTGCAGCAGGCTCTTCGGCAGTCGACTCCTCAACAGCAGGCTCTTTTGCAGCGGACTCCTCGGCAGATGACTGTGTTGCTGCGGTTTCTTCTGCTTTGCTGCATGCAGCAAATACACCCAGCATCATGCACAGAACAAGCAGAAGCGCAAGGACCTTTTTCATGAAAATTTCCTCCTAAAAAAATAATCCGTCTTCGTTAGACGGATTACAGTCCACAGCACAGACCCGGCTCTGGAGTATTCCGTCTCCTTTTCAATGAGGAAGGCTCAGGAGTTTCCAGCCGGAGCCCCGGATCGAGTGATTTCGATCGGCCTCAGCTCCATGGCATACGCTTTAGGAGGGGAGGCTCGAAGACACAGACAGTATAAGGCAGAATTTCAATCATGTCAATGAAATTTTCAATCGATGTGATCCGTTGTCTGAATTGCTTATCAGACTGCTGCGCAGGGATTCTGCTTGATTCGAGAGAGATTATTGAAAGATAACGGCCAGCATTTCAGCCTTTCTGCAGCTTCGATTTTCAACGCTGTGGCCTTCACCGTTGGCAGTAAATGCAACATCCCCGGCCTGCAGCACAACATCCCCGTCCTGCTGAGACACTGTGAGTTCGCCGGACAGAACATAGTACACCTCTGCGTCATCGGTGTGAACGTGCCATCCGATGCTGTCTCCGGGATCAAGCGTAAAGCGGGTAAAGAGACTGGCTTTGCCCAGCATTTCTTCAGGCTCCAGAATGTTCAGATCCTCAATTACCCCCTTGCCGTTCCGGATTCCTTCGCGAACGCGAAGCCGCATATCCTGTTTTTTCTTAATCATACCATTTTTTCCCTTCAGAATTTTATAAGGCGGCACTGCACGCTATGCATGGCAAGGCGGTGATGCGTCGGCGGAAAAAGCGTAAAGCGCCACAGACACAATGATGGGTGCCACTAATGTTATCGAAGTAGGTTTGCGGTGGCAAAAAGATCAACAAAGCCACGCAATTGCGCGGTGTCGTCCAAGCCTGCTCAAACGCATTTCAAAAGAAAAGCATCAGGAATCCATGTTCATTCGATGCTGCTTATATGTTTCTGTGGTGTGGATCAGTTGAAGATCATCGGCAACAAGACCGTCTCTTGCCAGCATCTGTTCCATTACGGTAATATCGGACGTGATATCCAGAACCTCACTGCCAAACAGACGATCGAGCTGAGCTGCATATCCTTCGGTCAGCTTGTTCAGCATGGTTTCAATACGCTGCTTGGCATCGCTGATGTTCTGACCCTCAACACCCTGCTTTTCGAGACGTGCATAGGCGTTGAGAATTTTCAGTGTTTGAGGCAGATAGTATGCGGTAAAGCTGCGGATTTCACTTTCTTTCTCCGGATTTTCGTCTACCAGACGGAATATTTTCGCAGTAAGTATGCCGATTTCATCAATCTTGGCAGAAATTTCTTCATTCTCGATTGCATCGTTCGCTGCCCGAATTCGAAGAAGTATTTCGTTGTCGGACGAAGCGTCATGTCTGCCGTTCTGTGCGGATGCGTCCGGATTGGCATCCGCAGGCGATGTGTCTTCCTTTGCAGGCTGAGGAGAATAATCTTCTGCGCGAACAACCAGTATGCCCCTCGCTACATCAACAAAGGCCTTGCCAAATGCGCCGCTGTCTGTAAAATCCTGGATATCATCCAAAACCCGTTCATATCGTATTCCGGTAGTTTTGGAAACAAGATGCAGGTCCAAAGCAGGCTGCTCACCCAAAAGGGTTATATAGCGACGCAGCCGACGGGATTTTCTGTCACGTTGAACACCAAGGGTCAGCAGAACCGCACCGATGGCACAGAAGATCATCATGGGGTTGACTTCGCGAATGATATCCATAGTGGAGTACAGACCGCTAGCAAGCATTTCCGTGAGGCTGCTGACGGCGCAAAAGCCAAACAGACCGGTCATTGTGCCGCCGATAATTTTTAAAAACAGGCCTCTGCCACCGGAACGTTTCTTTTCGAGTCTCCTTTTTTCTCTGTTCCCCGTGCTGTTCAGATCAGAGGCGCAGACCCCGACCGACGGCCGGGACCAACGATTAGGGTTTGTCTGGTTTTTTTCAGGCTGTGCAGCATCTGTTGATCCTGCATCTGCGCGGCTCTGCGTATTATCGGACCGGTCTGCCTGATTGGAACGGAATTCAACAGAGGATGCATCAGCCCTGCTTTTTTTCTGAAAATCCGGTTTGTTTTTAAAGATCTTCAAAAACAGAAGCACGAGACCAACGGGCCAGCAAAAAAACAGGAGCGCAATCATGATTGCCCACCAGAGTATCTCATTGCGTTTTGGATCCATAAACTGTCCCTCCTGCGGAAAAGTTCGGGCGGCAGCGCACAAAACGACAGAAGCGTCTGACAGAGAAGCTGTTGCCGGAGCATGCGAAAAACGGCGAAAACCTTTGCTTATGGGATAGAGATTTGATTCCCCGGCGGTGTTATCTGCAAACAGCCGGTCCGTTCATGCTTTGCTGCCGAAAAATCACGATCAGCGGATAATCTGTTTGGCCTTTCGATATCGCTCTTCTTCGCTGAAGATACAGCCGCAGTATTTCTGCATGTACAGGCCAAGCTCCCTGGCCCGCTCCTGTCCGGCTCGAAACTCCGGCCGAAAGTCGCGATAGATAAACTGTACACCAAACTCAATAGCCGCATCCTGAGCTGTCTGGATCAGAAGGCTGTGGTTTTGGTATGGACTGATAAACAGACTGGATGTAAAGCCGTCAAAGCCATTTTCGGCAGAAAATCGGGCGACCGCACGAAGACGCATGCCATAACATTTTGCGCATCGTCCGGAAATATCCGAAGCGACTGCACGAATAAAGGGGCGCAGGGCATACTGGTCACAGAGCTCCAGAGGCAGATCAACCTGTCGGCAGTATTCCTGCACCGTGTTGCGGCGCATACGATATTCCGTAAACGGGTGAATATTTGGATTATACCAGAATCCTGTAAGATTGTGCCCCTCATCACGCAGTATATCAATGCATCGATTTGCACAGGGAGCACAGCAGATGTGAAGCAAAAGCTTCATAACCTAATCCTCCCTTGTACGCCCTTCGGTTTTTGAGACAGAGCCGAAATCACCCGAATTTCCAGGCTTTCTTCGCCTGCTTGGACGGTGCTGGGCTCTGCGAATGCCATCCGTTTTTTCCGCAGCAGTTCTTTCTGATATGGTTGCACTGTCGGCGGAGTCAGATGCCCGCTGCCGGAATTGGCCGGATCCGTGCTGACCGGAACGATTTTTCTGGCCGGTTTTTCTTTTTGTCCCGGCAGAATTCTCTGTTCGCGGTTCTGTTTTTCTGTTGGACAAAGACGGATCATCAGACAGGTCTGCACGCGGTTTTTTTGTGTTATGTCGGCGATTGACCTGCGTCGACTGTCTTGTGTTCTCTTCGGAAACTGCCGAAGCTGCAGCCTGCGGTTCTGCCTCCGTGTTCTGCAGGATGGAATTATCCGTTGTCTGATCAGAGGAATCCTCCTTACGGGCGCGGCCGCTGCGAAGGACAGTAAGACTGTCCCACGAAAAGAGCTTGACCGTGTCCGGGTGAGCCTGAAGACGGACCTTTGCCTGACGGCGCATCAGAACAATTTCTTCAATGGTGCCCTTACCTTCGGGGGTGTCAACCAGGGATTCGTTTTTCGGGCTTTCTTTCTGAAGGGATTCATATGCTTCCTGCTCATATTTCAGACAGCACATCAAACGGCCGCAGGTACCGGATATTTTTGTTGGATTCAGACTGAGCCCCTGTGTTTTGGCCATTTTGATGGAAACAGGCTGAAAACTGTCGAGGAAGCGAGAGCAGCAGAACGGGTGTCCGCAGATGCCTAGGCCGCCAAGCATTTTTGCTTCATCTCGCACACCGATCTGGCGCAGCTCTATACGTGTGCGGAATATATAGGCCAGGTCTTTGACAAGATCACGAAAATCCACGCGTCCGTCAGACGTGAAAAAGAACAGAATCTTGCTGCCGTCAAAAGCATATTCAGCGGATATAAGCTTCATATCGAGGCCATGCTTCTGAATTTTTTCCGCACAGATGCGAAGGGCCTCCGGCTCTTTGGACCGATATTCGGCAAGAAGATTACGGTCCGCCTCGGTAGCAATGCGCACGACAGGCCGCAGGGGAGCAATTACCTGGTCGCCTGTAACGAGATGATTTCCCTTTGTACAGTGGCCAAATTCCAAACCACGCGACGTTTCTATAATAACATCCGTTTCATCCGGGATTTCAAGCTCACCCGGGTCAAAATAATAGACC
The DNA here is from genome assembly GCA_963639765.1 of Oscillospiraceae bacterium. Lineage (GTDB taxonomy): Bacteria > Bacillota > Clostridia > Oscillospirales > Oscillospiraceae > CAVHXA01. The sequence goes on from CAVHXA010000005.1 coordinate 72,989, forward strand.
TTCCCGCTTGACTTGAATTGTACATCAACAACGTCGACCATCGCAGAAGAAACAGCCGATAGATTCTCGGAAGTCGGCAGAAGACGGACATCCCCTGCTTCCGGATTATCACAGGAAGATGAGGTAGACTGCTCCACAGCAATTGCGCCTGTGGACGGAAAAAAATCGGACGGACCGTCTGGAGCCGATAGCTGACTGTCAGAGCAGTCCGCAGACGGCAGGGGAGAAGCGGACGTATTGGATGCGGACTGTGCAAAAGGAGAAGAGTGGATATATTTATCGTCTTGCATTAATATAACTCCATTTCTGAGAAAGACAGGTTTGAGAAAGATTCTGTAGATGGCCGTATGAATCCCGGATGCTGGAAATGCGGAATTATTTGATTCCGTATATTTTGTATATTCGTATATGATGATATGGTGGATTATATCACAAAGACTTCAATGGTTTCCTCAGGCTACTCGATCGAGAACTGTTCCGGCTTATACAAAAGTACAGCCAACGCTCCGGCCAGATGGCCTGCGCCGACGTTTGATCTTGTCCACAGCAGCAGACGACGGGTACCCAGAATGGCGTCGCTGATATCCCGCCCGGTTCTGGATTTCGCGATGCCGCCGCTGATGGCGGAACAGCAGGTGCCTCCGGACAGGTAAAGCAATGCGTCGCCAAGGATGGACAGAAGGGCTTCCAGCGTCTGAACGAGGTCATCGCGTTTCATTCGTTCAAGTCCGACAGTCGCATCAAAGGCTGCCAGAGCATTGTTTTTTGAAAAAGCCATAGCTAAAGTCTCTGCAGCTGAATTTTCCGGTGCCTGCAGACAGTCTATGGCCCGACCGAGATAACCGCTGCTGCGATCGCAGGCTTTTTGGCGCTGCTCGTGTGTACTTTGCGGAAATCGATTGGCCAGTTCATTAAGAATCGTCTCCCGCGAAAGAGGTGCCATAGGAAGAATGGCACAGCGCGAACGGACTGTAGGCAGAAGCGAAGCCGTATTTTCGCATAGAATCAGGAATGTGCAATGGTCAGGCGGTTCTTCTATTGTTTTCAAAAGTGCGTTTTGCCCCTGTGCGTTCAGCGCATCGCCTCGTGGAATTACAGCAATCCGCCGCTGTCCTTCGGTTGGCTGCACCCAAACATCCGCGCAGACTGCGCGTACGGTTTCAACCGGAATCGTCTGCCTGTCGCTTTCGCAGATCAAAACGTCCGGATGCGTACCGGCCATAATTTTACGGCAGGCAGAACATAGAAGACACGGTGCATTCGGATCATTGCACTGCAGCGCCGCACTCAGCCATAGGGCTAATGTCTTTTTTCCACTGCCCGCCGGACCCGTAATCAGGAAGCTCTGCAGCATCTGTCCATGACAGAGCATGGAAGAAAGACGATCCTTGAGCGATTCGTTTCCGAGAATACCGCTGAAATTCATGCTGCCGACACCCCCGCTCCGGAATTTTCCCGGTAATGTACTCTGCAATCATTATATCGCATTTCCCGAGGCAAGGCTACCTTTTTTTATATGGTACCGCATATTACTGTTCCCTTCGCTGATGACAGATTTCAGCTTTCACATGACTGGCCTGCGTTTGAAAATACGGCATCAGACCGAAATAATGAATTTAAATTGGCTGCATGCAGTCATGCACATCCGGGAATCTACGGTGGAATTGTGCGAAAAATAGTAGACTTAGCGATAATTTTGTTGTATGATACGCCCAGTTGGTGGCTACTGTTAGGAGGGGATTAAAATGCAAACACCGCAATTTCACCGTATTCTGCTTAAAATCAGCGGTGAGGCATTGGCTGGCCAAGGCGGAACCGGATTGGATTTTAACTTTATCGGGCAAATTTGTCAGGCAGTAAAACATTGCATCGATTCAGGAGTTCAGGTTGCCATTGTTGTTGGAGGCGGAAACTTCTGGCGAGGAGCTCGTGCAGCAGGAACCACAATAGAAAGAAGTCGTGCAGATCAGATGGGAATGCTTGCAACGGTTATCAACTGCCTGGCCGTAGCCGAATCAATGCGGCAATACGGTATCGATGCCAGAGTCCAAACGGCCATTGAAATGCTTGAGATAGCAGAGCTTTACATTCGCAACAAGGCTGTCAGCCATCTTGAAAAAGGACGCGTTGTTATTCTTGGCTGCGGAACTGGAAGTCCCTACTTCACCACCGATACCGGCGCGGTTCTTCGTGGTGTCGAGTTGAATGTTGATGCAGTTCTGCTTGCAAAAAACATCGATGGTGTCTACGACTCCGACCCGAAGATCAATCCCGATGCCAAACGGTTTGACCACATCACATACGACGATATACTTCTCAACCACCTTACAGTTGTAGACTATACAGCTACGTCTATGGCTATGGACAATAAGCTGCCGCTGGTTCTGTTTGCCCTTCAGGATCCTGAAAACATCTACCGTGTTGTGATGGGTGAGAATATCGGAACAATAGTCAAGGAGGCGTTTTAAATGAAAGGCGATTACCAAGAATACACTGGCAAAATGGATAAAACGTTAGAGGTTCTTGGCACAGAATTCGCGTCTGTCCGCGCAGGCCGTGCCAATGCTGCAGTTTTAGATCGAATCAGCGTAGACTATTATGATGTCGACACACCTATCAACCAGATTGCAACCATTGCGTCTCCGGATCCCCGCACCCTGACAATCTCTCCCTGGGATACATCCTTACTGAAAAAAATCGAAAAGGCAATCCAGGCCTCTGATCTGGGTATTAATCCGCAAAACGACGGACGTCTTATTCGTCTGGTGTTTCCACAGCTCACAGAAGAACGACGCAGAGACCTTACCAAGCAGGTGAAGAAATATGGCGAAGACAGCAAGGTTGCCATACGAAACATTCGTCGAGATGCCATGGAATACCACAAAGCCCTAAAGAAAAAATCCGAGATTACCGAAGATGACCTGAAAAACGTCGAAAAGGACATGCAGGAGCTAACTGACAAATACATCAAGGATATCGATAAGCTTTGTGCAGCCAAGGAAAAGGAACTCATGGAAATCTGACACAGTGATTTATCAGGAGGAGGGAGAAAATTCCTCCTCCTATTATCACATGTAATACTGTACTGACACCATGTCTGTTCAGGTTGACCGCGGGGGGTCGTATGAAAAACAAAAATTGCCGCAGGCTTAGCATGCTTGCAGCGCGAGTTTTGCACAAATCGGGCAAGAAAAATCAAAAGAAAATGAATCCTTTCGAAGGGGAGACGATTCCGGACCATGTTGCCATCATTTTAGACGGAAACGGGCGCTGGGCCCAGAAACACGGACTTCCTCGAACTGCCGGTCATACCGCCGGAAGCGAAGTTTTTCGAAAAATTGCAACACACTGTAAAGATATAGGCATAAAATACCTCACGGTTTATGCTTTCTCCACAGAAAACTGGAAGCGGCCAACAGAAGAGATCAACGGAATTATGAATCTCCTGGAAAAATATCTTCAGGAGGCATATTCCGGAATGGAGCGTGATCGTGTTCGATTCTGTTTCTTTGGCGATCTGTCACGGCTCTCACCGCGTCTGCAGGAGCTTATCGGTCAGATCGTAGAAAAATCAAAAATCTTCGATGGCGTTCAGATTAATATGTGTCTGAATTATGGCGGACGCGACGAAATACTTCGAGCTACACGCAGATATGCAGTCAACTGCGTACAAGGAAAGGCAGATCCGGACGATCTGGACGAAAACCTTTTTAGTTCTCTGCTTTTTTCTGCTGGAATTCCGGACCCGGATCTGATTATTCGTCCCAGTGGTGAAAAACGCCTTTCAAATTTCCTCTTGTGGCAATGCGCCTATTCCGAACTTTACTTCACAGATGTCCTATGGCCTGATTTTACCTGCAATGATCTTGACGCGGCTATTTCCGAGTATAACCACCGGATCCGACGTTATGGAGGCGTTTTATGAAAGCCAGAATTCTAGTTGCCTGTATGTGTATTCCTTTGCTGCTTGTTATATTTTTCGTATTTCCGCCGATTGCCACTGCACTGCTGCTTTCCGTAATGAGTGCGTTGGCTGCTTATGAGCTGCTGCATCCGACCGGATATGCTGCAAATACGGGGGTTCTTATCTGCAGCATTATTATGGCTGCTTTAGTTCCGCTTGTGTGCTATGTGGCTGATGCAGGTTTGATAGGCGGACGGCAGCTGTTTGTGTTATGTCTGGCACTTTTATTTATCTTTTTTTTGCTTTTGCAGGCATTTCTGCTTGTAAGCCACACAAGGCTTCCGTTTCAGTCTCTCAGCCTTGGATTCTACGCTTCGCTGATCATTCCGTTTCTTCTTTCTTCGCTTCTCCGAATTCTACAGGGGCAGGATGGCAGATACTACATTCTGGTTCCGATTGCGATTGCCTTTGTTGCAGATGCCGCAGCACTTTTTACAGGGATGTACTTCGGAAAGCATAAGCTTGCGCCTGTAATCAGTCCCAAGAAAACCGTTGAGGGTGTGATTGGCGGGATTGTCGGAGCAATTGCGGCCATGGGAATCTATTGCCTGGTTGTTTCTTTTGCATTTAACAAAACGCCGAACGTTATTTCAGCCATGCTGTATGCTGTTGCCGGCAGCGGTACCAGTGTAATGGGGGATCTCTGCTTTTCTGTGATCAAGCGCCAAACAGGAATTAAGGATTTTGGCACTATTCTTCCGGGTCATGGCGGAATACTGGACAGATTCGACAGCATGATATTTACAGCTCCTCTTATAGAACTGTTAATTTTTTTGCTGCCTATATATTGATAACGAATATGACACAAATTCTGAGTATACTGGGCAGCACGGGTTCTATCGGCCGCCAGGCACTGGAAGTTGCCGAGCATCTGGGTCTGCGGGTTGCGGCATTGGCTGCGCAAAGTAATGTTGACTGCATCGAACAGCAAATTCGACGCTTTCGGCCGGAGCTTGCTGTTTTGACGGATACGGCAGCGGCGAATGATCTGAAAATTCGAGTTCGTGATTTAGATGTCCGCATTCTGAGCGGAAAAGATGGCCTTCTTCAGGCAGCTGCTTTCCCACAGGCCGACACGGTGCTTATGTCGGTGATGGGTATGGTCGGGCTGGAGCCAACACTCGAGGCAATCAGAGCGGGCAAACGTATTGCACTTGCCAACAAAGAGACACTTGTATGCGGCGGCAAGTTGATTATGGCAGAGGCACGTGCGCATGCAACGGAAATTATTCCGGTTGATTCAGAGCATTCGGCTATTTTTCAGTGTCTTCAGGGATGCAGAAATCCGGAAGAGATTCGACGCCTTATCATTACTGCCTCCGGAGGACCGTTTTACGGGAAGTCCTTTTCAGAACTCGAAAAAATCACTCGTGCAGATGCACTGCACCATCCAAATTGGACGATGGGTCAGAAAATTACCATTGATTCAGCTACAATGATGAATAAGGGCCTGGAATGCATCGAGGCAATGTGGCTCTTTGATTTGCCGCTTGACAAAATCATTCCGGTTATCCACCGACAAAGCATTGTCCACTCGCTTGTAGAGTTCAGAGATGGAGCAGTTTTGGCGCAGCTCGGAATTCCCGATATGCATCTGCCGATTCAGTATGCATTGACATGGCCGAATCGTGCACCAACAGATGCAAAGGCGTTGGATTTACTCAGCTGTGGACCGCTCACATTTGATGCTCCTGATTATAACGCCTTTCCATGCCTGCAGCTGGCACTGCAGGCGGCAAGAACCGGAGGAACGGCAACAGCCATTCTAAATGGTGCCAACGAAGAAGCCGTATCGCTGTTTTTGGATGAACGCATTCTCTTTAACGACATTTTCAGGCTGGTTTGTCGAGCATTAGATTCGGTCAGGATATGTAGAAATCCCAGTCTGGAAGATATTCTCAAGGCAGATTTGCAGGCCCGTGAGGTTGTAAGATCAGCAATGCACTGATGCAGCTTTTAAATCCGGCAAGCCGTTCTGCGCCTGATATAGAAGCCCGAAAGCAACTGAAATATCCATTTTGTTTTCAGCGAAAGGTTTTCGCGCTGACCCTGCAAGGCTTTTTCTAAGCGCATATAAGCATCTGGAGGTACCATGTATATCATTCTGTCGATTGTTATTTTTGGTTTTCTGATCCTTGTTCATGAGCTCGGTCATTTTTTGGCTGCAAAACTGCTTGGAGTAAAGGTTAATGAATTTTCTCTGTGTATGGGGCCGGCAATTTTCCAAAAGACGGTTGGAGAAACCACATATTCAATCAGATGTCTTCCGATCGGCGGGTATTGTGCTATGGAAGGCGAAGACGGACAGAGCGAAGATCCGCGTGCATTCTCTGCGCAAAAGCCCTGGAAGCGATTGATTATTCTCATAGCAGGAGTTTTCAACAATTTTCTTACCGGAGTTCTTATTCTTGCTGTTTTATTCTGCTCTGCTTCGCGGTTAACCACAACTACAATCGAAGGCTTTACTGACGGCTGCGTGCTGCAGGGCGATAATGGCCTTCAGCCCGGCGATCAGATCCTTTCCATAGATGGCGAAAGAGTTTACATACTCAGCGATGTGTCTATGCTGCTTGAGCGTGGACGGGACACATACTACGATGTCGTTGTTCTGAGAGATGAAAAGCGCGTGGAACTGAAACAATATGCTTTTGAAGCCGGATATTATACTGTCGATGGCGAAACCGTATACAGATACGGTATCAATTTCCTGACCGAAGAAAATTCCATCTGGAAAACACTGAAATATTCCCTGAATTCTGCCCTTGATTTTGGCCGTATGGTTCGTATGGGCCTTGTTGATTTGCTCACCGGTCGTGCAAGTGTAAAAAATGTTACAGGCGTGGTTGGCATAGTATCCACTATGAATGAAACGGGAAATTCCGCGGAAACAACAGCTGATGGAGTGAGAGATGTCTTGTATTTCGGTGCATTTCTTGCGGTTAATCTGGCCTTCACAAATCTCCTTCCTGTTCCGGCTCTAGATGGTGGACGCATATTCTTCCTGCTTGTTGTATCTGCAGTTGAAGCGCTTAGCAAAAGATGCATCAATCCGAAATATGAAAACTACGTACATGCAGCCGGAATGGTTTTGCTGCTGGCAATGATGGCTGTGGTCACAATGAAGGACATTATCAGTCTGTTTTAGTGAGGTGTATTCATGACAAAAAGAATTCTGGTAGGTGACGTGCCGATTGGTGCAGGTGCTCCGATAAGTATCCAATCTATGTTAAACACAAAAACTGTTGATGTAGAAGGGTCACTTGCACAGATTCGGGATCTTGCCAAATGCGGCTGCCAGATTGTCCGTCTTGCATTGCCGGACATGAACACGGTCGTCGCCTTTTCTGAAATAGCATCTGCTTCGCCGCTGCCCATTGTTGCGGATATTCACTTTGATTACCGTCTGGCTATTGCTGCGGCACAGAACGGGGCAAGCAAAATTCGCATTAATCCGGGAAACATAGGTAGCCCGGAAAAGATTTGTGCTGTAGTGCAGGCCTGTAAAGAGCACAAAATACCGATTCGTATTGGTGTTAACGGCGGAAGTCTTGAAAAAAGATTTTTGGAAAAGTATAACGGACCTACAGCTGAAGCCTTGGTTGAAAGTGCTCTGGCAAATGTGGCACTGTTGGAGGCCTGCGATTTTCATGATATCTGCATTTCCCTGAAATCCAGTTCTGTTCCTGTGACAATTCAAGCGTACCGGCTGATATCCCAAAAAACAGACTATCCGCTGCATCTTGGTGTAACTGAAACCGGAACCCCATATATGGGCATTATCAAATCGGCTATGGGCATAGGAAGTCTTTTATGCATGGGGATCGGCGATACACTCCGTGTATCTCTGACTGCTGACCCAACCGAAGAAGTTCGAGCCGGAAGGGCAATTTTAAGGGCTGCGGATATACGTCGCGATGGCGTTGAAATTATTTCGTGTCCGACATGCGGAAGGACAAATATTGATTTATTTTCATTGGTCAACAATGTGGAAAAGGCCCTCGAAGGATGTACAAAAAATATAACAGTTGCTGTAATGGGCTGTGTGGTCAACGGACCCGGAGAAGCAAGAGAAGCTGATGTTGGCATTGCAGGCGGAAATGGAGAGGGTATTTTGTTTTATAAAGGAAGTCTTATAAAAAAAGTACCTTATGACCAGCTGGTCGATGCATTACTTGATATGATAAAAAAACTGTAAATAATACCGATTCCGCTGTCCTGGAGGCGTTGCAGGGAAATCGGGTTCTGTATCCGGCCAATATCCGAAATGGACAGACCTTAAAATGGATCGAATGATGGATTTCTCTGCGGCTTTCTGAGAGGTAGATATGATGAGCAATATTTCACTGATGGATCTGTTTCCAAATTTCCAGCCGGAAGCTGCATTGCTGGACTCACTGAAAAGAACAAAGATACTTGGCGCTCAGGTCAGAAAAAAACACAGATCAATTCGCTTTCAGGCTGCATTTTCAGATTATTTGAGCTTTCAACAGATAAAACAGCTCCAACAGGAGCTTTCTGAGGCGTGTCGGGCTGAAACAGTAGAAATACTTCCAAGATTTTCTCCGGATCAGATTTATAAACTTGAACCGAACGATCTGACTGATATGCTGCTGGAGGTATGTACTTCTGCCAGGGCTACAATCAGTGGTTGCACATGGACACTGAGCGACAACAATATTTGTCTTTTTCTGAAGCATCCGGAAAGACAGGACCTTTTGCCTTATCTTCAACAGGTTGAGCAACGTTTGCAGACGTGTTTTGGGGTAGATATGAAGATGTCCGTTCACAAGGGAGATACGCTTACAGACCGTGAGCTGTTTGAGAAGACACGCAGCATTCGTCGCCAAACCGTCGAAGCAATAGTGCCTGATCAGACTACGTCTGTCGCTTCGAGCAAAACAGAACAGCAGTTCGGTTCTGATATGATCTATGGAAAATCCTTTAAGGATGCTGCCGTGCCGATAAAGGATCTGACACTTGACTCGGGACGTGTGTGCATTGAAGGAGAGGTGGTGTCCCTCAGTCACAAGGAGCTTTCCAAACGTGATGCCTGGGTGATTAACTTTGACATGACGGACTTCACCGATACTGTTCGCGTAAATGGATTTTTAGAAAGTCAGAAGGCAAAACCGATTATTGAGAAAGTACAGCCCGGTATGTGGCTTCGCGTTCTTGGCAAAATGAGCTTTAACAAATATGAGAACGAAAATGTTCTGCAGCCGCTCGCAATTATGATCGGTCATCGTCAGCAGCGCCAGGATACTGCGGCAGAAAAGCGCGTTGAGCTTCATTTACACACAAAGATGTCCGCGATGGATGCTTTGACTGATACAGCCGAGGCTGTTCGACAGGCGTCTGCCTGGGGGCACCGAGCTATAGCAATAACCGATCACGGAGTTGTTCAGTCGTTTCCTGATGCAATGAAGGCAGGGAAAAAATATGGAGTGAAAATCATTTACGGCTGCGAAGCGTACTTTGTCAATGATGTTGATGACCGTATCGCGGTGCATGGGGATGCAAATGCAGATTTTTCTGATGAATATATAGCTTTTGATCTGGAAACAACCGGCCTCAGCAATCGAACGGATGAAATCATCGAATTTGGAGCCATAGTAATACGTAATGGTCAACCAGCCGAGCGCTTTGAATCCTTTGTTAACCCTGGTAAAAAGCTTAGTAAGAAGATTGTGGATTTGACAGGCATTACCGATGCAATGCTGCAGAACGCACCTTCAATTGAGGATGTATTGCCTAAATTTCTGGAATTCTGCGGCAGTCGTCCGCTAAGTGCACATAACGCAGATTTTGATGTAGGCTTTTTGCAGGCTGCGTGCAAACGTTTAGACATTACATATAACCCAACCTATATCGACACGTTGATTCTGGCTCAAAATCTTTTGCCCGAGCTGAAAAAGCATAAGCTTGATATTGTGGCTGAAGCATTGAAGCTCCCAGAGTTTCAGCATCATCGGGCCAGCGACGATGCGTTAACAGTGGCCTATATGTTGCCAAGATTTTTCTCCATGCTTCTAGAACAGGGAGTCGAAAATCTCTGGCAGATCAATTCCAAAATGGCAGAGCTTCGTTCCGGTATGAAAATCACGGATCGACAAGCGCGGCATATGATCCTGCTTGTAAAAAATAAGACTGGTTTGAAAAACCTGTATCGATTGGTTTCATATGCACATCTTCGTTATTACAAGCGTGTGCCGCGGATTCCAAAGTCTGAGCTTATTCATTGCCGAGAAGGCCTCATTGTAGGGTCTGCCTGCGAGAGTGGGGAATTGTTTCAGGCAATTCTGGCAGGAAAGGATAACCGCGAACTCAAACGAATAGCCTCGTTTTATGATTTTCTCGAAATTCAGCCGCTTTGCAACAATCAGTTTTTGATCGACGAAGGAACGGTAGAAGATCAGGAACAGCTCCGCGAATTTAACAGGACTGTGGTTTCTCTGGCCAGAGAACTGAATAAACCGGTGGTTGCTACCGGAGACGTTCATTTTTTGAGACCGGAAGACGAAGTTTATCGCCGCATACTCCTTGCAGCCAAAGGCTTTAAAGACGCTGACCGTGCATTGCCGTTATACTTTAAAACAACAGATGAGATGCTGGATGAATTTTCCTACCTGGGCAGCGATACAGCTTATGATGCGGTTGTGCGATACCCAAATCTGATTGCTGATCTGTGTGACGAAATTCGCCCTGTCCCCACTGGCCTGTATGCACCGAAGATCGAAAACTCCGTACAACAGCTCAAGGATCTGGTTTATGGGCGACTTCACGAGTTATACGGAGACAGCCCTCCGGATCTGATTACAGATCGGGTAGAAACCGAACTGGGTGATATAATCAATTGTGAATATGATGTCATTTACATGATTGCACAGAAGCTGGTAGCAAAATCCAATCAAGACGGTTATTTGGTTGGATCCAGAGGATCGGTGGGCTCCTCTATTGTAGCGTATCTTTCCGGAATTACTGAAGTGAATTCGTTCCCGCCTCATTATCGCTGTCCAAAATGTAAATATACCACTTTTGATACACCGTCTGATGTGGCATGCGGAGCAGATCTTCCGGATGCAGTTTGTCCAAAATGCGGCACAAAATTTGCAAAAGAGGGCTTTAATATTCCTTTCCAGACATTTCTTGGATTTGGAGGCGACAAGGTTCCGGATATTGATTTGAATTTTTCCGGTGAATATCAGGCCAGAGCGCACGCATATACGGTTGAGCTTTTTGGAAAGGATCACGTTTTCAGAGCGGGAACAATTGGTACTGTTGCATCAAAAACTGCATACGGATATGTTAAAAAATATCTTGCTGAACGTGGGAAGACCGTAGGCCGTGCTGAGGAAAACCGACTGACAGAAGGCTGCGTCGGTGTAAAAAGAACTACCGGACAGCATCCGGGAGGTCTGGTCGTTGTACCGGCGGACAAAGATATTTATGATTTCTGTCCGGTTCAGCATCCGGCTGATGATACACAGTCAGACTGGATCACGACGCACTTCGAATACCACGCTATGGAGGAAAATTTGCTAAAGCTGGATATGCTTGGCCACGACGATCCTACAATGGTAAAAATGCTCGAAGACTTAACAGGAATCAGCGTGAAGGATCTGCCCATGGATGATCCGGAAACAATGTCTATTTTTACAGATTCCAAAATACTTGGCTATGAAAATGATTCTGTTCTTGGGCCAACCGGAGCAACGGCTCTGCCGGAATTCGGAACTTCCTTTACACGTGGTATGCTGGTAGATACACAGCCGACCAAATTTGACACACTGATTCGAATTTCAGGGTTTTCGCACGGAACGGATGTCTGGTTGGGAAACGCAAAGGAGCTGATTCTGAGCGGTACGGCTACAACAAGGGAGGTTATTGGCTGCCGTGACGATATCATGCTGTATCTTATCCGCTGCGGAATGCCGGAGAAGCGTTCGTTCAAGATTATGGAAGCTGTTCGAAAGGGGAAAGGACTGCCTGATGGGGCCGAAGAAGAAATGCTTGAGCATGGGGTTCCGAAATGGTATATAGAATCCTGCAAAAAGATTAAATATCTCTTTCCAAAGGCACATGCAGTTGCATATGTTATGATGGCCTTTCGAATCGCCTGGTTTAAAGTACATCGTCCGCTCGCGTTTTATGCAGCCTATTTTTCTATTCGCGCTGTGGCCTTTGACGCTCTTGTAATGACAGCCGGGAAACAGAGCGTTCTAAATAAGATGAAAGAAATAAACGAAAAGGAAGACGCCACCCAAAACGAAAAGGACATGGTAGTAACCCTTGAGGTGTGCTATGAGTTTTATTTGCGTGGATTTACATTTTCTCCAATGAATCTGTTTAAATCGGATGCAACGCGTTTTCTGATTGATGGGAATACGCTCATTCCGCCCTTTGTTTCTGTCGCCGGCCTTGGTGAAACTGCAGCAAGAAGTATTGTTGAAACCAGAAAAGGCCGCAGCTTTACCTCTGTTGACGAATTTGCCTCTGCTTGTCCCAAAATCACAAAGGCGCACATTGAGGGACTGAAGCTAGCCGGTGTATTTGGTAATCTGCCGGAAACAAGCCAGATTTCATTATTTGAACCATAGGCTGTTGCAGAGACGATGATTGACTTTCTTGTTTTGTCATGTTACCGTGTGAGCGTTGTGTATGACACACAGTATCAGGATTCAACTTACAAATAATTAATTCATATGACCTGGATAGCCACCAAAACATTTGGACATCCAGGCCGAAGGAGCAGAAATATGATTACCAAATTCATTCATGCAGACGGGCAGGCCGAAAATGCCGTTATCCGGAAAATTCACAATCGGCGGACAATTTTGCAATTGCAGGAAGATGCTTTTCAAATTGTACGCGATGTACAGAATGAAGGATACGAGGCTGTAGAAAAATATTCATTGCAGTTCGACCATGCTGAACCGCGAGAGATGGAACCACAGGAACTTGAAGATGCAGCAGACCGATTGGACACCTCACTAATGCATGCATTAGAGCGTGCTTCAAAAAACATCTATGAATATTATACGGGTAAACAGGATAAGGATCGAACCATGAAATGCCCTGTTCCAGGCGGAAATGTCGGTCAAAAGGTAAGAGGCATGCATCGGATAGCAATTTATGTACCAAGCAGCGACGAGGGCTGCGTTACTACAGTTCTTCTGAATGCAATTCCTGCTCGAATTGCCGGCGTAGATGAAATTATTCTGATTACGCCGCCGGCAGAAAAAATAAGCGACAACGTGCTGGCTGCTGCATGGGCAGCAGACATAGATCGGGTCATTCTGTTGGGCGGCGCTCAGGCTGTTGCAGCATTGACTTTTGGCGCCGGATTTATTCCTAGAGTCGACAAAATTGTCGGCTGCCCGGACGCAATGGCCCGCACAGCCGGTATCATAGTCAATGATTTCATAGATGTTTCTTTTACAGATGAAAACCAGGAGCTTTGCGTAGTTGCTGACGAGACAGCCAATCCCGTATGGGTGGCAGCGGATATGCTCAGCCAGGCAGAACGCACTGTACAGTCTGCCGCGGTTTTGTTCACAAACAGTGAAGATTTGGCAAATTCCGTTATGCAGGAACTCGACCATCAAAGTGCTGCCCTGCGCCGCAGAGCAATTATGCAGCAGAGTCTGGCTGATTATGGCGCAGTTGTGGTATGCGATGACATATATGCATGTATTCGTCTGGCTAATGATCTAGCACCAGCTCATCTTGAACTTTTTACAGCAGCGCCGCTGGCCTTGCTGGATGATGTTCAGACTGCCGGCTGCATCAGCCTGGGAGCCAATTCTCCGGAAATACTTGGACGCTTTGCTGCCGGAGCTGGATCAATAAGATTGGCTTCTGGTGCCGCTAGGTTTGCCTCCCCAACTGATGTTTCGGATTTTCAGAAGCATACCACACTGATTAAGTTCAGTGATGAGGCTTTGGAAACACTCAGTCAGGACATGATTACACTTTCAAGAAGCGAAGCTCTTACTGCAAATGCCAATGTAATAAAGGTCCGTTTGTAAAATATCTTACGGCAACACCGCATAATGAGGCAAGTGCACCCGACGAAGGATGCTAACGAATTGTGCGGCGTTGCCTTACATAAACAACGTTCTTTTAGACGCTGGATATGCGGATGGTTTGATATCATCAGTCATTATTATCGGTTCTAGCGTCTGTCGCTTTGTCAACTCTGCATCGAACGTAGTATTTCAACAGCGCTGCGAGCCGCTTCTGCTGCATCAACCGTATACACGTCTGCACCGATTTCGTCACAAAAATCCTGTGTGATCGGTGCACCTCCGACCATGATTTTTATATTTTCATGTAGGCCGCGCGCCTCTACCAGAGCAACAATTTTACGCATTTCCTGCATCGTGGTGGTAAGAAGGGATGAACATGCGATGATGCTGCAATTGTTGTCCACGGCTGTGTCCACAAAGGTCTCTGCGGAAACATCCACGCCAAGATCAATTACTTCAATACCGTAGCCTTCCATCATGATTTTTACAAGGGTTTTTCCAATATCATGCATGTCTCCTTTTACTGTTCCAAGGCATATTCTGCCGATGCTTTTTTGACTGTTCCTGCTCATTAGCGGCTTGAGCATATCCAGTGCAGCTACCATACATTTGGCAGAAATCAACATTTCCGGAACAAAAACACGGTTAGCCGAAAAATCCTTTCCGAGTTCATTCATGCCGGGAATCAACCCTTGAGAAAGAATATCATTTGGCAGGTAACCTTCTTCCAGAGCCTGTGAGCAAAAAGAAAGCAGCCTGCTGCGCTGGCCTCTCTGCACAGCGAAAGAGATATTCTGCATCAGGTCAGATGGATATTCAGGCTGATCATAAGAGTCATTGCTGCAGTAGGAAAAATCGGGTATTATGCGTGTTGGAATTGGCGGAAGAACTGGAACTGGAACGTGCAGTTTTGCGTTGTATTCATCAATAGCCTGGTCAAGATAGATGTTTACATGTGGATATATGGTTCCGGGAATGCCATATGTGATACACGGGATAAAATGTCCGGCAGGGCAGCAGTATTGCAGTGTTCGATGCGCATAGGCCAATATTTCATCCGGCTGTGCATCTGCACGATCAATATCCGCTCCGAATCCGCCCATAAGGGTAAGCTTTCCGTTCAGGTGCCGCTCCAGAGCGGGAATATCATTTTCCGGAAGCACTCCCTGCCAGACCTGTATTCCGATTTCAACCATATCGTCAATAATAGGTACTAGATAGGAATCTGCGTGATGAATTGTAATTACACCGCGCGAACGGATATATCCATAAAAACGGCGGTAAGGCTCCTTGAAAAACTCACGCCACATATCGGCTTTCATGAACAGCGAGGTTTTTGTCCCCCAATCATCATGACTTAGAATCGCCTCCGGTTTCATTTTATCGATCAGTCTCCGCGCATAATCAAGCCGAAAGTCTGTGATTGCGTCTATCAGTTCATGCATTTCCTGCGGGTGCTCGTATAGGTTTGTGAGTGTATTCTCAAAGCCCATCAAAAAATGACACTGTTCAAATATGCCCGTCCCCATCAGGGCGGTAAGTAGCTTTCCTTCTGCCTGCGCTTCCTCAGCGTGTCTGCTGCATGCCGACCAGTCGTCATTGCAAAGATTCAAATCGGGAATATGTACTGTCTGTTTCCATTTGGTGATATCCGTGCATACCGTTAGGTTGTCATTATGCAGCGGAATTGGTCCTGGTGCATAGGCGGGAAAGCTGATTGTTGTACCCCATCGGTCAATAGATGTAGTTCCCGGCAGCATACCTTCATGCAAGTAAGCACCAATGGGCTCATCCAGACAAATATGCAGTGCTTCGTATTGCTTTAACTGCCGTTCCGGTTGCCCATTCGGTTTAATCAGTTCCAGAAATAATTCTTTAGGTGCAGTCATTGCGCTGGCCTCCTTATTGATAGAGGATATTGGGGCATCACCGAAACATTCAGCAAGCGAATCTGACGAGGAATTTTGCATCACAAATATGTTACAAAAACGCAGAAATACTTTGTGTATTTCAAGTTTTTCGCAACAGATTTGCAGTGGAAAACGACCGACAAAGACCACAGACGTAATTGTGCGGTGCTGCCTTGGAATGCAGTAAAATAATTGCTCTGATTATATTGGCAGGTGATGTGTGTGTCAAGTGTCCTTGTTTGTATGGACGATAAAACAGAACTCATTATTTCACAGACAGGGGAGACGTTGCTTGCAGCCATACGCCGCTATGGATATTCGCTTCCGGCTGCATGCGGTGGAAGAGGAAGGTGCGGAAAGTGCAGAGTTCCTGTCAATGGTGTACCGCAGCTTTTATGTAAAACAATCCCAAAGGATGGTGATGTGATAACCCTGCCGAACAATTCTAAAGGAGTTGTTCTTACTTCAACTATAGGGCAGCTAAAGCCGTCTCCCAAAAGAGCGGGTTTTGCAGCTGCGGCAGATCTTGGAACAACCACAATTGTACTGCGTTTACTGGACTGCACTTCGGGCCGAATTGTTTCGGAAAAGCAAAGCTGGAACCGACAGGCCTCATATGGCTCTGACATAATCAGCCGGATTCAATATACAATTGATTGTCCCAACGGATTGGAGGAATTATCAAAAATTATCCGGACTCAAGTCTGGCAGCTTCTTAGTGAAGCACTTGATGAGTCCGGACATACTGCAGGCGAGCTTTCTGAACTTGTTATTGCCGGAAATACCACCATGCAGCTTATTTTTGATGGTCAGTCGGTACAGTCTATCGCAAAAGCTCCGTTTCACCCGCAGAATCTGTTCCTCGAAACAACTGGAAAGCCGCTAAACCAGATACATGTGCGGTTTTTGCCCTGTGTTTCCGGTTATATAGGCGGCGATATTACGGCGGGACTTTTGGCTTTGAACCAACTGCCTGGCAACGGAAAAGGCGTTCTTTTTCTAGACATCGGAACCAACGGAGAAATGGCTTTGATTGGAAAAGACAAGATCCTCTGCTGTGCAGTGGCCTCTGGACCGGCCTTTGAAGGGGCTGGTATTTCGTGCGGCATGCCTAGCGTTTCAGGGGCTATAAGCCATGTGCGTTTCGACCGTGGTTTTCTGTTTGACATTATCGGCCATGAACAGCCGCTTGGACTGTGTGGGTCCGGTCTGCTCGATCTTTCAGCTGTTTTAATAGAGTATGGCGCAGTTAATGAAACAGGCCGACTTCTTCCACCCGACCAGGTACCAGAGCAAATACGTCGCTTCATATCATGTGATGAAAATGGAAATGGAATTTTCCATCTAACGAAACAAATTTACCTGAACGCTGCGGATATTCGCAGTCTTCAGCTTGCAAAAGCAGCGGTTGCGGCGGGTATTCATGTGCTGGCGCAACAATGCGGCGCATATTTAGATCAGGTTAATTCTATTGCTGTTGCCGGTGGATTTGGAAACTATCTGTCGCCGAAAAGTGCAATAAGCATTGGGATGCTTCCTGCAAATTTCAAAATTGATGCGGTTGGAAATACAGCCTTGACCGGAGCATGTATGCTGGCTCTTGATTCTTCTAAATGGAAGAGGGTTTCCGATCTGCAAAAATGCTGTCACTATATTGAACTGTCCGGCAGAAAGGATTTTTTCGAGAAGTTCGCAGAAAGCCTGTCATTCAAACAGTATTCTACCAGAATCAGGCATGGAAACTTCATTGAACATGAATCTGCATCTAGCCAGGAAATATACCTATACAGTTAAATGAAAGGACTGCCACGATGGAAGTAAGATTTCCGCTGATTCTTGACGGAGCAACAGGTACACAGCTTCAAAAATATGGATATTCCGGTGCCCAGTGCGCAGAGCAATGGATTTTGGATAACCCGAATATTCTCCTGAAAATACAAGAAGAATATGTTCGTGCGGGCTCGCAGGTCCTGTATACACCAACCTTTGGAGCAAATCGAAAAAAGCTTGAGGAAGGCGGCATTTTTAACCGGACCGTACAAATGAATCACGAGCTTGCAGCTCTGTCTAAACAGGCTGCACAGAAAAAAGCTCTAATTGCCGGAGACATGGCACCGACGGGAATTTTCCTGTCTCCTTTTGGGGATGCTTCCTTTGAGGAATTGGTAGATATCTATACCGAACAGGCCGCTGCGCTGGAGCAGGCGGACGTAGATTTATTCATAGTTGAAACCATGATATCTCTTGCGGATGCAAGAGCTGCTGTGCTGGCAATACGCAGTGTCAGCGACAAGCCTGTTTTTGTTACATTCACCTGTGATGAACATGGTCGAAGCATAACCGGAACAGATATGGTAGCAGCCCTGACTGTTTTGCAGGGAATGGGTATAAGTGCGTTTGGGCTAAATTGTTCCACAGGACCAGACAAAATGCTTGTACAACTTCAGCGATTGCGTAAGTATGCACGAATTCCTTTGATTGCAAAGCCAAACGCCGGCATGCCGAAAATTGTTGAGTCAAAGGCTATCTATGATTGTCCGCCAGATCGTTTTGCTCAGTATATACCGTCGTTCCTTGAAGCAGGAGTTGCGATTTTTGGCGGATGCTGCGGTACTGACGAAAGCCATATTGCGGCGCTTTGTTCTGCACTCAAAAACGCATCCTGTCGAAAACCAGATCCCGAGTTTACAGATCTGCTTCCTGCTGCAACTGAAAAAGATGCTGTATATCTTCCTGCTAATGCCAACCACGGAGAGATTCTATCCGTTGGAGATTCTTTAGAAAATGACCTTGAGAGGGTTCTTGCAGACAGCTGGCCCGTTGTTGCCTTGAGACTTGAGGATTGGTCTGATCTGGATACACTGGCAGACATCCAATATACGCTTAATAAGCCGCTTTGCCTTGTGTGTGATGATATTGAACTGTTGCAGGCGGGGCTTCGGCTTTATCAAGGTCGGGCTTTATATGAAGGGCCCCTAACTGTTCAGCAACTTGCACCGCTGCAGAATAGATATGGTCTTTTGATTTGATTTCCAGCATTTCAGTTGACAATATAGATGGCTGTTTTCATGTATAATTCAGAGAAAATTCTGTGCTTCAAAACTATGTGACAGACATTCAAAAAAAGACAATGTTTGGTTAATGCTGGGAGTACCGCTCCAAAAATTGCCTGGTTCGCTCGTTTTTTGGCATGCAAAACAGTTCTTCTGCCGTTCCACTTTCTACAATAACGCCATCGTTCATAAAATAAACCTTATCTGAAACATCACGAGCAAATTGCATCTCATGCGTAACGATTACCATGGTCATATGTTCCTCAGAAAGTGTTCGAATAACTTTGAGTACTTCGCCGGTTAACTCCGGGTCCAGTGCAGATGTCGGTTCATCAAAAAACAATACGGCCGGATTTGTGGCAAGTGCACGCGCAATGGCGACTCGTTGCTGTTGACCTCCGGAAAGCTGGTAAGGATAGGCATCGGCTTTGTCGGATAAACCCATTCTGTCCAACAAAGCTCTGGCTTGCGCTTCAACTTCATCCTTGCGCCGCTTTTGTACACAAAGCGGCGCGTCAATTATATTCTTCAGGACATTATAATGTGGAAACAGATTAAAATTCTGAAATACCAGACCATAGCTGCTTTTTATTCTTTTCAAATCAGCCGGCGGCGCATATTCAGACCTATTCTCTGCATTATTTTTTGCTGCATAATTACCTTGATAAATTATTTCTCCGGAGTCAATGTTTTCCAACATGGTGGCGCATCGCAGAAGCGTAGACTTTCCGCTTCCGGATGGACCTATTATTGATACTGTTTCACCTTTTGCAACATTGACGGTAATTCCATTTAAAACGGGAAGATTCCCAAAGCTTTTATAAATATTATTTAACTCCAGAATGTTCATAGCAACCACCTTAACGGAAATAGGAGAGACTTTTTTCAGCGCGTTCCATGAGCCATGCAACAGCATAATTCATCACGTAATAGAATACACCAGCTATCAAAAAGGGCATAAATGTTGTCTGAGAGCTTGAAATTTGCTTGGCGATGGAAAATACTTCTGAATAAGCAAGTGTAAATGCAAAGGATGTATCCTTAATCAAGGTAATCACTTCATTTGTTACCGGCGGAAGGACGATTTTCGTAACCTGCGGAAGGATAATCTTGAAGAATGTCTGTGTTCCGGTATAACCCAATACTTCTGCTGCTTCATATTGTCCCTTTGGGATTGACTCAATACCGGAACGAAAAATTTCAGCGAAATATGCAGCATAGTTTACAGCAAAGCCAAGGATGATAGCAGGAAAACGCCAGCCTCGAATTGACCAGCCAAAAAGATAATATGGACCGAAATACCACACAAGAAGCTGAAGCATCAGCGGGGTTCCGCGCATGATGGATATATACACTTTAATCAGGCCGCAAAGGGGGACGAAACGGCTTTTTCGCCCCAAAGCCACAAGTACGCCAAGCGGAAGTGAAAATACAAGTGTCAGAAAAAAGATCGCCAGAGTTTTCACCATGCCGGATGACATGGTGGAGAGCATGGTTGAAAATAGCATAGAATTCCTCCGGTTCGCAATCGATGGGCTGCCCGTTCGGACAGCCCATAATTACAATGAAACTTTGTTAATAAAAAACGCACTCACTTGCCAAGACAAAGATAGTCATAAATATCAGGATATTTTTGGCCAATTGCTTCATATGTTCCGTTTTCTACCAATGCCTGAAGGGCTGTATTAACCTGTTCGCATAGGTCGGTATCTTCTTTGCGGAAGCCGATTGCGTAGGTTTCGACGCCCAGACTCTCATTAAGGAAAACATAACCGTTTGTATCGGCAATTAAATAACTTCCGGCAGTCATATCAATTGCAATAGCGTCGATAGCACCGGCCTGAAGATCATTAAAGGCGATGGTGTATGTTTCGTAAATACGAAGATCGCCAAAGCCGGAACAGAGTTCGCTGGGAGTTCCATCTTCACTCATCAGCAGATCATAGGCTGAAGTTGCAGTCTGAACACCAACGGTCTTTCCTGCTAAATCATCAAGATTGGTGATGCCTGAATCAGCAGCAACAAGGACCCCCTGTGTGTTGTTTGAATAGGCAATAGAGAAAAGATAGTCATCTTCACGGCCTTCAACCGTAAAACCTGACCAGATGCAATCGCAGGAACCGGACTGAAGCTCGGCATCCTTAGCATCCCAGTTAAAAGGAACCGCTTCGTATTTCCATCCGAGATATTCACAGACAGCCTGAGCCATTTCCACGTCGAAGCCGCCTATAGATCCGTCATCACCAAGATAAGAGTATGGAGGATAGTCAAGATCAAATCCATGCTTAAAGGTAAATGTTTCCACGCTTCCTTCAGATTCAGAAGGCGCTTCTTCTGTATTTTCAACGTTTGTTGTTGCTTCTTCCTGCTGGTCGGAGACAGATTGAACAGGTTCATCTGTCTGGGGGGTTGATGTTGTTGCTGTCTGTGTTTTGGCACATCCCATCAGGCAGATAGTCATCATTACAGTTGCAAGCAGTAGCTTTAGAAATTTTTTTGTGTTCCTCATGTGGGAATCCTCCTGAAAATTGACAAATTTATTGCTCAAAGTTTATCATGACAGCATGATAGCACATTACCTTAATAAAGTAAAGAACTTTTTTATATTACTTTTAAAATTGCCAGGAGGATTTATCTGGGTTATATTTCGAATTCGGGTGCAGGACTCTGGGGGCACCTATGCTATGTAAATTGTGTCTGGGTCTACTCATATAAAACTATACGTATACGTTTACTTGACTTTTTTAAAAAGCCGTGTTACCATCACCTTGCTTATGAAAATCCTTGTTATAAGATCGGATGAGGTACCGGGTTTGTCCGGAATTTTATCCGGTTTTTTATGGTTTTCTAGTCTGAAATGCAAGTATATCTCAGGAGGGTTTATGTCTGATTCCAAGGTTATTGCAAAAAATCTTACCGAAGGCTCGGTTTTAAAAAAACTAACCGCATTTGCTTTGCCGGTCATGGCCGCGAATGCGCTGCAAGCTCTTTACAGCACGGTAGATATGGTGGTTGTGGGGCAGTTTGTTGGCTCAGCCGGTTTATCTGCAGTTGGCATTGGTGGGCAAATGCTGAATATGTTTTTGTGTATCGGTATGGCTTTCAGCTATGGCGGACAGGTGTTGATCAGTCAGCAGATAGGCGCAGGTGACCATGATGTTCGAGCTACGATTGGTACGCTGTTTACTACAGAGCTGATTTTAGCTATTATCTTTGGTGCTATTGGCATAATATGTCGAAATCCCTTGCTCCGGCTGCTGAATACACCAGAGGAAGCCTGGGATGATGCGGTAAGCTATATGGTTATCTGCTGCACAGGAATGATCTTCATCTACGGATACAACGCTGTTTGTTCTACCCTGCGTGGTATGGGAGAGAGTAAACTGCCCATGCTGTTTGTGGGTATTGCATCTGTTATCAATCTGGGCTTGGACTTATTGTTTGTCGCTGTTTTAGATATGAGTGTAGCCGGTGCAGCGTTGGCTACGGTAATAGGCCAGGCTGTTGCTTTTCTGTGCTCCGTATTCTATCTTTATAAACACCGAGAAAGTTTCGGCTTTGATTTCAAACTGAAAAGCTTTGCCATCAGCAAAAAACATCTTCTACCGATTTCCAAACTTGGCGTTCCATATATTGTTAATTCTCTTGCCATTACTTGCTCAATGATGTTT
>CAVHXA010000005.1:95624-118579 GCA_963639765.1 Oscillospiraceae bacterium
GGCGTTACCGCATCGGCAGTAGATTCAATCGGAAGCAAACTGCTGAGTATCATGAACATCGTGGTTGGTGCTATTTCTGTGGCAAGCGCCACTATGATGGCACAATGCTTTGGTGCCAGAAAATTCGATCGTATGAAACATTGTTTCCGCGCCAGTCTGATCATTTGTATGACATGTTGGGTTGTTTTAAGTACTGTATATCTACTATGGCCTGAGGCTGTTTTCCGCCTGTTCAGTCAGGACAGCGAAGTTCTTGCAATGGCCCCACAATATTTGAAAATCTCTGTAATCTGGCTGTTAAGCATGTGCACCATGACAGCACCGTATGCAATTGTAGATGGTGTTGGTGCAGCACTTTATGGACTTATAACCAGCCTGGCAGATGGTGTGGTTGCCAGACTTGGATTATGCATTTTACTTGGTAACCTGTTGGGGCTTTCCGGGTTGTGGCTTGGAAATGCTCTTGCTGGCTTTGTAACAACAATTATGTGCGGGATCTACTATTTTTCCGGCTGTTGGAAAAAGCGTAAGCTGCTTTTGGCGGACTCGGATAAATAAAAGCTGCAGGTATACTTCCTGATAAAAGCCAAAAAGCGGGAGGAATTTGTTTCAATTCCTCCCGCTGAAATTTCAGGCTGATTTACATATCTGCAAAACTGAAAACGTACTCTGCGATTTCGCGACGACTTAGTGAAACTGATGCAGTAGCGAAAATCAGTCATAGTAGTTATGAAACCGGTCTTTATTTTTTTTCTCTTTCTGTTTTCTGTCAGATGCAAGTTGAGAAAGTTCTTCTTCTGTCATTTCTTTGATAGGCTTTACCAGGTAGCGGTCAACTAATGGATAGATGACAAATATGCCGAGAAAGTTTGTAAAGGAGAAAACGAAGAAGGGGATAAAAATAGCCTCTGCAAGGGGGAACACGAGCAGGATAAGCAGATAAATTCCTACCCATATTGCTGTATTTAACAGGCTTACACCGATATTTCGAAGAATACCGGTGAAACTGAACAGCCAAGAATTCAAAATCAGGGACTTTAGATTCAGATCAACGGTTACGATCATCAGGTATATGTAACGCCGCATGAAACAATATACCACAGTTGCTGCAATTGAGGCACAGCGACATAAGCGCATGATAGGAATACCGTTGGCAGAATAGTTTAGGTTAAAGATCAACAGTAAAACGCAAAGCATGTCCAGGATTCCAAAAAACATGCCATATTTCCAGTTGGCACGGGCTTTATCCCAGATATCTGAAATCCAGGCATGCTTTTCGTTGGAGAAATTTCGCAATACGTAAGTTAGGCCAACCTTAACTGGCCCGTAAGCAAGTACGGAAACAATTAGAAGTAGATTGCGAACGGACGCAGGTACTTTTAAAAAATACAGCGTTGTGGAATAAAGCAGAGGTGTCCAGACCTGCTCAATCTCGTCCTGAGTAAATCCAAGGTCAATCATCCAATAATATCCAGCATCATACGCTGTTGCATAGATATACAGGATCAAAGGCAACAGAATAAGAAAGTACATCAAGTTAACTTCTATGTATTTCCAGAACTTTCTTCCATAAAGCTCGAAAAATTTAAAAAAGGCTTTTTTTTCGGGCGCGTCCTTTTCAACACCTTTACCGGGTTTATAATATTTCTTATTTGAAAATAATGCCATGCCTTGCTCCTTTACAAATGACCTAACAGCATTCAGGAGTGGGAATAGATAGTCCGTAAATCGTATGCAAGCCCGACACAATACTCTTCCAAGATATTAATATTCCGAAAGCTTCTTGTTTTTGGAAGAAAAGACCGGGCGCGCAGAAACGATTACGTAATTCCATCCATATCATTTTTTGGGGATCAGCTTTTCTGTTCCGCCCATATAAGGCTGAAGCACTGAAGGAATATCCACGGTCCCGTCAACATTGAGGTTGTTTTCCAAAAAGGCTATCAGCATTCGCGGCGGTGCTACGCAGGTGTTGTTGAGTGTGTGGCATAGATGAGTTTTCCCGTCATTATCCCGATAACGAATTTTTAACCGTCTGGCCTGTGCATCACCGAGATTTGAACAGGAACAAACTTCGAAGTATTTTTGCTGTCTTGGGCTCCACGCTTCGATATCACAGCTTTTAACTTTCAGATCGGCAAGATCGCCGGAGCAACATTCCAATTGGCGCACAGGGATATTCATGCTTCGGAAAAGTTCAACGGAAAACTGCCAAAGCTTTTCATACCATTCCTTCGAGTCTTCCGGTTTGCAGACTACAATCATTTCCTGCTTTTCAAATTGATGGATGCGATAGACTCCACGTTCTTCTATGCCGTGGGCACCTTTTTCCTTCCTGAAGCAGGGCGAATATGAGGTCAGTGTTTGTGGAAGGGACTCGTCGGGCAAAATCTGGTCAATAAAACGACCAATCATGGAGTGTTCACTGGTTCCGATCAGGTACAGATCTTCACCCTCGATTTTATACATCATTGCATCCATGTCTGTCTGACTCATTACACCTTCTACCACATTTCCGTGAATCATAAACGGTGGGATGCAATAGGTAAAACCCTTATTGATCATAAAATCGCGTCCATAGGCCAGAACCGCCTCATGGAGCCGTGCAATGTCGCCAAGCAGATAATAAAAGCCGTTTCCAGAGACCCGCCCTGCAGCGTCCAGATCGATACCGTCGAAACTATCCATAATGTCGGTATGGTAGGGAATCGGGAAATCAGGAATTACCGCTTCACCAAAACGCTGTACCTCAACATTATGGCTATCGTCCGGACCGATCGGCACAGACGGATCAATAATGTTTGGAATTACAAGCAGAATTTTATGAATTTTTTCCTCCAACTCATTCTCAAGGTTTTCCAGATCTCCCAACCGCTCAGCCTGGGCTGTGACCTGAGCTTTTATGGTTTCAGCCTCTTCGATCTTTGACGGATCTTTTTTGCTTTGCCCCATCAAAATCCCGATCTGTTTCGAAAGTCGATTTCGGTTTGCACGAAGCTCGTCTGCTTCGGTTCGAACTGCACGGTTTTCTGCATCCAAAGCTATTACTTCATCTACAAGCGGCAGCTTGTTGTCCTGAAATTTATTACGAATATTCTGTTTTACAATTTCAGGGTTTTCACGGATAAATCGTATATCCAGCATTGTTATACTCCTCCAGAATATATGTTTATTGCAGCAGGCCTGTTTCGAGAAAAAAAGAGCCATTCGTCAATCATGGGACGAAAAAGCTCCGCGGTGCCACCCACATTGCCGCCGATGTTGACGGCCTCTTTTCTGTACGGTAACGGGTACAAACCACCGACTCCTGTCGGAAGCTCAAAAGGTGGATTTACCGGGTACTGTACCGTGTCGCAGCAAACCACGGCTCTCTGTAACAGCAAATCCGGCTTTGTCCTTCGTCATCGCTCAAAGATATCATGTGACAAGTATAAAACAAATTTCGGAAAAAGCAAGCTGTAATTAACAAGTTGTAGACGGTTCCTGCTTTCTCTCTTTTAATAGGGAGCGTATCCACACTCAGAATAAATCCTGTCGACAGTGGAGAAAGATGTATAGCACCAAATCAAAGAATAAATTGGGACGGAGTGTAGAGAAGCAGCTCATTTTTTGCATTCCAGTTTTGAGGCAAGGCCCGGGTCCGGTGTTGCCCATGTAGTGTTATAGTGATCATAGGTAACCATGCCTGGTTTGGCTCCGGAAGGTTTCCTTACATTTTTTACAGAGGTATAATCCACCGGAACATTCTGACTTTGACTGGCCTGTGAGTATAATGCAGCCAGCATGGCAGCCTGAGCAAGGGTTTCTTTGCCCGGATAAGATTTTTCGCAGAGAATGATAACATGACTGCCATGTATTTTTTGCGCGTGAAGCCAGATGTCTGTTTTTCGCGCCGTCTTCAGTGTCAGCTGGTCATTCTGACGATTATTTCTTCCTACATAGATGTCAAAGCCTTCTGCTGAAACAAAGTGCCGTGGTTTTGACATTTGAACCTTGTTGTTCTTTTTGCTGCCGGCTTTCAGATAAGTGCCATCGATTAGCTCCTGACGAATTTCGGAAAGCTCGCGTTCGTTGCAGGCTCTTGAAATTTCATCTAAAACACTTTCCAGATAAGACTGTTCCTCTTCACCGATGGAAATCTGCTCAGTCAAATATTGCTGAGCATGCTTTGCTTTTGTATAATCCTTATAGTATTTCGCAGCGTTTTGCTGAGGTGAAAGATGTGGCTGCAGAAAGATTTCTATCTGCTTCATTTCAGGATCATAAAAATCTTCTGCAACAAGCCTTGCTTGTCCGCGCCTTATGCTGCTGAGGTTCGCCGTTACAATATCACCCAGCTGACGCAGACGTTCTCGATTTTCACTTTGCATAAGTTCCTGCCGTTGAGCATTCAGCTTGCGTATACATCGGTTAAGCAGGTTTGAAATCGTTTTTGTCATAGCAGAAGATCGACTTTTCAGTCGTTCGGCCTGATCGCGAGCCGAATAAAATTCATCAAGAAGCTGAGAAAATCCGACTGTTGTCCGCTGACAAACCAGATTCCCATATTGAGTTATTGTTCTATAAGAAAAATCAGAAGGCATATCCTCACGCAGGAGCAGAACTGGAACAAAGTCTTCTTTTTGGATGATACACATCTGTTGAAATAGAAATTTTGCCAGATTCTGTCGTGCCTCGTAAGAAAATGAATTTAGATCGGCATCTGTTTCACCAGAAGCCAGAAAAGCAAGCTCACGGCAAATCAAGGGAGACAGACCAGCAAACGTATCCATAAGCCATTGATCCAGCCTCCTTTCAGTGCTTACGGACAGAAGAAGTTTCTGCCAGTCAGACATGCTGAGATTCAGCGGATTTTTTTTGTTTTGTCCGGGCGGAAGGTGATAAAAAAGGCCAGGCAAAACCTGCCGCTTTTCAGACATTTCATAGTCAACCCGCCGTATACAATCAATGATTCGTCCGTCTGATCCGGTCACGATCAGGTTGGAGTTCCTGCCCATCATCTCCAGAATCAGATGTTTTTGATCAGGTGTTCCCATTTCGTCCATGCAATCTATGGTAATATCCAGGACCCGCTCCATAGGAGGCTGATCAACACACGAAATATGACCGCCGGAAAGATGCTTGCGCAGCAGCATACAAAACATGGGTGCCGATGAAGGATTTTCGTAGCTTACATGTGTCAGGTGTGCGCGGGGACGATTTGGATTACAGCTGATCAGAAGCTTGTTGTTTCCGGTTTTGCAGCGAAGAGTCAAAAGGATACTGTCATGGTCGGGCTGCTGAACTTTGTCAATTCGAGAAGCGACTATTGATTGACGCAGTTCTTTAGTCAGGGCAGTAAGAAATACGGCGTCAAGAGGCATGCTCGTCATCCTCCGTGGCATAAGCAAATAGCAAGTTAATTCTCTCGCGTTGTCCAGTCAGATATAAATAGCCAAGAAGCGCTTCCAAGCCAGTAGCTTTTGCATATTCAGCTTGTGTAGCATTCCGGGGAATGGAATTCATATGTGTATTTCTGGCGCGCCTAAAAACAGCCAGTTCCTTTTCAGTCAACAGCGGAAGCCACAAATCCATTACTTTTGCCTGCGCAGGAGCGCTCACACGTTCAATGGT
Source organism: Oscillospiraceae bacterium (assembly GCA_963639765.1). Classification (GTDB taxonomy): domain Bacteria; phylum Bacillota; class Clostridia; order Oscillospirales; family Oscillospiraceae; genus CAVHXA01. The sequence continues at coordinate 101,238 of CAVHXA010000005.1, forward strand.
TTCTCTGTGAAGTTTCTTGGCTGTCAGAGCTCCGTGCATACAAAGCCATGTACGCACCAACAGCTCGTAGACACCGTCACCCAAATGGGCTAGACCAAGCGATGATATGGACTCAACTGAATTCCAATCCATTTCGGGTTCTAAATAGTCTTTCATAATTCCTCCGGATCAGGGCTCCAGCACTACTCGGCCCAATTGTGTATTGCCGGGATCTGAAAAACTCAGAACCATACCTTCCGGCAATAAAGTGATTAGCTCCTGATACAGCGCTTCAGCTTCTGTGGAACTTATTTCACAGTATCGTGTTCCATCACCAAGATCCTTAAAGTCCAGTTCTGTAAGAATTTCTGGCAATACGCCGGAAGATGTATTTGTAATTGTAATGATTACTGCGGATTCAAGGATATCAGAATCGGATGAATTTCGTGATTTTTCTTCGGTCGGTTCAGCGGTTGTTGCGGTGCTGTATAGTTTGGCTGACGAAACTGGAGCACCGGAATAACCGCCCATATCGATATCATCGTCGGCATTATCATCGGACTCGTTTTGTTCATCAATATTTCCTACAGCTTTAACATCATGAACAAAAACTTCAGAATCAGTTCTTTCTGTAGTCTCGCTTGAAGCTACGGTTAGAGACTCTTCTGAAGCAGAAACAGCCTCGGGTTGCGCCGTATCCGAAGTAACTATAATATCCGCAGTTGACAGATCAGGTGCAATGGATGTTACGGCAATAATCAGAACAGCTGCAGCGGCTGCAACACCGAGCATGCTGGCAAAGCCAGGCTTTTTCTTCGTCACCTGATGCGGAAGATTTTGGATAACGTGTTCAGTGAAACCAACGGGTACTTCCGTTTCCAGCAGTGCTATGCAGGAATCGATATTTTTATATTCCTCCAGAAGCGCACGGCATCCGGGGCAGTGACTGAGGTGTTCCTGTAGCAGCCTGGTCTGAGCGTTGTCAAGCTCATTGTCAATATAAGGACTTAGTAGTTCCGTTGCCTGTTGACAGGTCATTCGCTCATCCCCCTCTCACCAGAAATGGACGCTGCACTTTCGGTTTTGTTCCCAGTCAGCAAAAGCTTTTTTCGCATCTGTTCTCTTGCTCGTGCGATACGAGATTTAACGGTACCCTCTTTGATTCCCATAATCTGCGAAATTTCACTGTAACTAAATTGTTGAACGGCACGCAGGGTCAATGCCAATCGGTATTCCTCGTCCAATTCATTCAGTGCTGCTGTAATCCGGCGAAGATTATCTGCCTGAATCGTCAGGGCTTCCGGGCCATCAGCAGGGTCCAACAACTCCGGCTGTTTTTCATTATCCTCCTGCGAAAACGTAACAGAGACGATGTTGCGGCGTTTTTTGCTGCGTAAAAAATCCAAACAGACATTACTTGCCAGACGATATACCCAGGTAGAAAAGGAAGAATTAAATTGAAATCGCGGAAGGCCTTTCCAGATATTAAAAAAAGTCTCTTGCGACAGATCTGCAGCATCGTTCGGATCCTTGACCATGCGCAGACACAGGTTATAGACCTGCTTCTGATACTGTTCAACCAGGGAGGAAAAGGCCTGCGTGCTACCGCCTGCAGCAGCACGGATCAGTTCGTCCATTTTTTCACCTCAGTTCTCGAATAATTCCGGCAGCTATTCGTTCAACATCCTGAATGCTCGACAGCTGAGAAATCTGTTCTTTATAGTATGCGCTCCAGGCAACACCTTTTAGATACCAGGCAAAATATTTTCTGGCTTCCAGGCAGGCAATATGTTCTCCTTTATCTTCAACCGCCAAAAAGAATTGTTCAAGTGCAATGGAAATACGGTCTGACAGGGGAGGAAGCGGAGGCTCCGGATTTCCAGCCATCACTGCAGCAATCTGTTCAAAAATAAACGGGTTTCCGAAGGCTGCTCGGCCAATCATTATTCCGGAAGCGCCTGTGCGGTTCAGACATCTTACAGCATCCTGGGCGCAAGCAATATCTCCATTAGCTATAACCGGTATGGAGACGGCCGAAACCACATCGTGGATCGCGTCATAATCTGCTCTTCCGGAATAGCCCATAACCTTTGTTCTGCCATGTACGGCAATTGCACTGGCCCCGTTATCCTGAAGCACTTTTGCAACCATGGGTGCGTTGATACTGCCACGGTCCCAACCGAGGCGAATTTTCGCTGTTACAGGCACAGAAACGGCTTTTACAACTGCCTGCATGACAGATCCTGCAAGCACAGGATTTTTCATAAGTGCGCAGCCATCTCCGTTGTTTACAATTTTAGGGGTAGGACAGCCCATATTGATATCGATAAAGTTAGCATGTACCTGCCGCAGTACTTCTTTCGCTGCCTGCGCCATGCAGTCTGGATCGCTGCCAAAAATCTGAACTGCATACTTACCTTCTGGTGTAGCAGGCAGAAGTTTTGCGGTCTTTTTATCATGGAAAATCAAACCGCGAGAAGATACCATTTCAGATACGGTAATCGTTGCGCCAAATCGAGCGCAGATTGTGCGATAGGCTAAATCAGATACTCCTGCCATTGGAGCCAGAATCAAATGGTACATGTATATCCTCCTTCGTAGGGAGCATAACGGCATTGTCGTATCATAGGTGTTTTGTGCTGACAACCGAAAAACTGAAATACTCGCGGGAGCATTTTCAGGTCAAATTTGAAAACTGTTGAGCAATAAGATATAATAGATACAATTTGAAACGCGAGGAGGCAAAGTCATGTATCAAGCGCTGTACCGGACCTGGCGACCTCAGACTTTCGACGAGGTAATTGGTCAGCCAAGCGTCTCTCAAACGCTGAAGGCCCAGGTTGAATCAGGCAGATTGAGTCATGCCTATCTTTTCACCGGAACCAGAGGAACCGGGAAAACATCCTGCGCCAGAATTCTTGCAAAGGCAGTCAACTGCCTGAACCAGAAGGACGGAAATCCTTGCAATCAGTGCTCTTGCTGCAAGTCCATCGATGACGGTACATCAATGGACGTTACGGAAATTGACGCAGCCTCCAACAATGGAGTTGACAATATCCGCGCTCTTCGAGAGGAAGCAAACTATACACCTGTCGAGCTTATGCGCAGGGTATACATCATCGATGAGGTCCACATGCTGTCAAACTCTGCATTTAATGCTCTGCTTAAAACAATCGAAGAGCCTCCTGAGCATCTGCTATTTATTCTTGCTACCACCGAGCTGAATAAAGTTCCGGCAACAATACTCTCTCGATGCCAAAGATTCTCTTTTCGAAGGCTGTCACAGAAGGATATTGCAGCCCGCATCAACGAGGTAGCCTACAATGAGGGGATTGACATCGAAGCAGATGCTGTACGACTTCTGGCTCGACTTGCCGACGGTGCAATGCGAGATGCATTGAGCCTGCTGGACCAGTGTTCGAGTGCCGTCGGTAAGCTCACTCTCACCGCGCAGAGCGTTTACGACATACTGGGACTTATTGGACATCAACAGACAATTCAAATAATGGAAAACCTGTTAGATGGCCATTCAGACAAAGTCATGCAGCTGTTTGACAACCTGTACCAGGCTGGAAAGAGCATTCCTTCCATGCTCGAAGAGTTGGGAGCATTATCAAGAGATCTTCTGCTGCTAAAGACCATTCCACAGGGTGCTGAGGATTTGTTAAGCGGGACATGTACGCCTGCGGAGGCAAAGGATATGACAGACCGAATCTCGGCCGGAGAGCTTATGTACTATATCTCTGAGATACAAAAAACAACCTCCGGTTTTTCACAGAGTGTCAATCCAAAACTTGAGGCTGAGCTTTGTCTGCTGCGTCTCTGTCAGCCGCAGCTTCGGCTGGAGGCCGAAGCAATCAACGCGCGTCTGAGCCGCGTAGAAGAGCAGCTGGCATCAGGAATTGTGTTGACAGCCGACAAAGCTACTGCAAAACAAATACAAAGCAAAAGCTGCGAAAACAGCAATAACATATCCGAAAAAACAGATGATGCTCGGTCGGGAAAAAACATGATGCCGGCCTTCTCGCTGAAGCAGGATGAGACAGGAGCAATGTGTGAGGATAATTTTTGGCCACAGCTGATCGAACGGTTGAAACCGGACCTTGGGCCACCAACCAAAGGTTTTTTTGCAATAAATGGGCCGGTTTCCTATAAGATTGATGGTGAATTTCTGACGTTGCTTACCGATGACTTTCCCTATAGCTATATAAAAAAACCCGAAGTTCTTCAGCTGGTAAGTCAAAAGGCTTCCATTATTTTAAATCGACCAATTCAAGCAAGGGCTTGTTTACTGTCAACGCAGGCACAGACAAACGCAGCTTTTGAAAGCTTCGTCGACAATGCAAAACGTCTAGATGACGGCACAGGTCTGATTTGCATTACAGAAGACTAAGAATGCTATTCCATAATTGTTTAAGGCAGCACCGCAACATTCGGGATGAGGGTATGGCGAGGTGGGTTGCATCACAAATTTTCTGCCAATATACCAGTCAGGAAAAGTAGACATATCTGACACTCTTTAGTCGTTTTCGTTTTCACATGGGATACCCAATTTACGCTTGTGATTTGTATGATCTATTTATTCCAAATTAAGAACAGATTGCTCTTCTCCGCGATCTTCCTGATTGAGTATCTTCCCGGCTGCAGGTATTGCACGAACATTATAACGCGAAATGTTGTGAATCGATGTATTTTCCAAATAACACATTGTGGCCAAGCGCTGGCCTTTCTTTAAAGCTATGACACTTACTCCTTGTGCACTCCGTGTTGGCTTCAGAGGAATAAGATCTGTGTTAATGATAATTGTGCGTGTATCTGATGCAGACAGCACAACAGGCTTATTTTCACATAAGGGCATGATTGCTACCAATGGGCTCTTATCACTATAGGCTCCTGTTAATCTTCGACGATTTGTTTTCGTGGCATAACTGTCTAAAGGCACTCTGGAAACCTTTCCGTTTTCAAATGCAAACAGTAAATGACCGCTGTAATCACCCGGAATAATCACGGCTGCAACGGTTTCACCCTCGTCCATATTTAATTTTGCGGGTAAATATTCTCCCAACAATGAGGCTCTAGAGTCTTCAAAGCTCGAACATCGTGTTTTATACACTTGTTGCTGATTGCTAAATATTAACAGTTCTGTATGATTAGTTGTCTTGAAAACAGATGTCAGCACGTCATCTTCTTTGATTTTCTGTTCATAATTTGCACGAAGTGATTGATCTGGTATTTTTTTTAAATAACCATGTTTAGTTATAAACAAAGTAACTGGATAATCCTGAATTGTTTCTTCTTCGGATTCATCTGTAGAAATTACTTCTGTCACAATTTCGGTTCGTCTGGGGACAGAATACTTGTTCATCACATTTTCAAGCTCTTTCACAATGGTATCTAGGATTTTTTCACGACTGGATAACATTGCTTCTAGGTCAAATATCTCCTTTTGCAACTCTTCGATTTCGCATGTACGTTTGAGTATAAACTCTTTATTTATATTTCGCAGCTTGATTTCAGCAATAAAATCTGCCTGACTCTGATCAATCCCAAACCCGATCATCAGGTTTGGAACAACATCTTTGTCAACTTGTGTGTTTTTGATGATTGCAATTGCGGCATCTATGTCGAGTAGGATTAGTTCCAGCCCTTTGAGCAGATGCAGCTTATTTTTTTTCCCCTGGAGGATGTAATATGTTCTTCGCTTGATGCATTCAGTCCTCCACGCTAACCATTCATCCAGAATTTCTTTAACACCCATCACGCGAGGCATACCGCCCACCAATATATTAAAGTTGCATGAGAACGTATCCTGCAATGGCGTTTGCTTCATCAGTTTGGTCATAAGCTTATTCGGATCAGTTCCACGTTTTAGATCAATAGTTAATTTCATTCCACTGAGATCTGTTTCATCGCGCATATCGGATATTTCTTTGACTTTTCCCAGCCGGATCAAATCCGAAACCTTGTCCATTATTGCTTCAGTTGTTGTAGTATATGGTATTTCATATACCTCAATAATGTTCTCACTCTTTAAATAGCGCCATTTTGCTCGAAGCTTAATAGAACCACGACCGGTGCGGTATATTTCTTCGATAGATGCTTGGTCATACAGAATCTCGCCACCAGTAGAAAAATCCGGAGCCCTCAAAGTCACAGAAATAGGCTGCTCTGGATCTTTAATATATGCAATGGTGGCCTGGCATACTTCTGATAGGGTAAAGCCGCAAATATTACTGGCCATTCCAACAGCAATTCCTAAATTAGCTGAGACTAAAATATTTGGATATGTAGTCGGCAAAAGCACGGGTTCCTTCATTGTTGCGTCATAGTTATCAACAAAATCAACTGTATCCTGGTCAATATCACGAAAAAGTTCGTTGCATATTGGTTCAAGCTTGGCTTCTGTATAACGTGAAGCCGCATAGGCCATATCACGGGAGTAAATTTTTCCGAAATTTCCCTTTGAATCTATAAATGGAACCAAAAGTGTATCATTTCCACGAGAAAGTCGCACTAATGTATCATAAATTGCAGCATCACCATGTGGATTTAGTCGCATAGTCTGTCCAACAATGTTCGCACATTTTGTCCGTGCTCCGCTTAATAAGCCCATTTTATACATTGTGTACAAAAGTTTTCTGTGCGACGGTTTAAATCCGTCAATCTCCGGAATTGCACGTGAAAGGATTACACTCATAGCATAAGGCATAAAGTTGACCTCTAGGGTTTGCGTAATGGGTTGCTCTAAAACATCCCCCTTCAGCCCTATAACATTTTTGTCTAGCTTTTTGACGTCTGACTCTTTACTTTTACCTTTTTTCGCCATTTTTTGTCACCTTTCACTCAAGAGATGTCAGCTAGGTCCAAAAATTTATAGCCATTATCTACGATATGGTTTTTTCTTCCGGTAATATTGTCCCCAAGCAAAAGATCAAACATCCTTGCTGTCTGTTCGGCATCCTGTGGCATTACCTTTATTAATCGTCTGGTTTCCGGATTCATAGTTGTCAGCCACATCATGTTTGGATCGTTTTCACCAAGACCTTTGGAACGAGAAATTGTGTATTTCATACCGTTCAACTCTGCAATAATCTGATCTCTTTCTTTGTTTGAATATGCAAACCAGGTTTTATCCTTGCAGGTTATTTCAAAAAGGGGAGACTCCGCAATATATACAAAACCCTTTTCAATTAATGACGGAGTTAAACGGTAAAGCATTGTGAGAATCAATGTCCGTATTTGATAGCCGTCAACATCAGCATCCGTACATATAATTATTTTGTTCCATCTTAGGGCATTCAGGTCAAAGCTGGACAAATCACGAATTTTCTTTTTGCTAACCTCTACCCCACAGCCGAGCACACGCAGAAGGTCCATAATAATCTCAGATTTAAACACTCTGGAGTAATCTGCCTTTAGACAGTTTAAAATTTTACCGCGAACCGGCATTATTCCCTGAAACTCAGCATTTCTGCTAAGTTTTACGGACCCTAGAGCGGAATCGCCTTCGACAATATATAATTCACGAAGAAGAACATTTTTTGTTCTGCAATCTACAAATTTTTGAACTCGATTGGATATATTGATATTCATTGACAGCTCTTTTTTCATGTTCAATCGAGTTTTTTCCGCTGTTTCCCTGCTGCGTTTATTGATCAAAACCTGATCAGCTATTTTGCTGGCTTCAGCAGGATTTTCGATGAAATAGGTCTGAAGTCGGCTTCGAAGAAACTGTGTCATAGCTTCTTGGATAAAACGATTATTAATAGCTTTTTTTGTTTGATTCTCATAGGAGGTTGATGTTGAGAAACAGTTAGTTACTAAAATAAGACAATCCGCAATATCATTAAATGTTATTTTAGCTTCATTTTTATTGTATTTGTTCTGCTGTTTGCAATACGCGTCAAGAGCATAAATAAATGAATTCTTTGCAGCCTTTTCAGGTGCTCCTCCATGTTCGAGCCAGGACGAATTATGATAGTATTCAATTAGATTAACTGACGGAGAAAAACATACTGCTGCAGATAACTTTACTTTATATTCATCTAGATCTTCGCGATCACGTCCCTGGCGTTCTGTTTGCCAGAATTGTGGTGTTGAAATACCCTTATCTCCAACCAGATCGGTAACATAATCCAAGATTCCATTTTCATAGAAATAGTTTATTTCTTCAAAATGATCATCAACCTCGTAACGCAGAGTAAATGTTAATCCGGCATTCACTACCGCTTGGTGCAGCAATATCTGTTCATAATAACTACGCGGAATATCCGTATCGGTAAATACCTTTCGATCTGGCTTCCAACGAAATCTGGAGCCCGTTTTTCGCTGCTTTGCAGGTTCTTTTTTTAAACCTCCAATGTTTTCTCCATATTCAAAGTGAAGTGTATAATGGAAGCCGTCTCGATATATGCTGGCATCAAAATATTCTGAGGAGTATTGTGTTGCGCAGGCTCCAAGCCCATTTAATCCAAGAGAGTATTCGTAGTTCTCGCCGGAATTATTGCTATATTTTCCTCCAGCGTATAATTCGCAGAAAACCAACTCCCAATTATATTTCCCTTCAGTTTCATTCCAATCAACTGGACAGCCACGACCGAAATCTTCGACCTGAACAGATCCGTCATGAAAACATGTAACAATAACAAGATTGCCGTAGCCTTCTCGCGCCTCATCAATAGCATTTGATAAAATTTCAAATACCGCGTGTTCACATCCTTCAAGTCCATCAGACCCAAATATAACAGATGGACGTTTTCTGACACGATCTGCTCCCTTAAGAGCTGTAATACTTTCGTTCCCATAATTTTGTGCTTTCTTCATGGCGTCCTCACAATATATCGTGTTATATGCTGCAAGTATACTTTCTGATAAGAAAAAAGTCAATGCCCGGGCTTGCCAGTATAAAACAGGCCTATTGCTAAAGCAACGTTTGAATTTACCAGTTTGAAAGCGGATAATGCTGAATTGCCCCAAAAGTTTTGCTTTTTAAATCAGGGTACTGTAAACTTAATTTGGAAATCAGCTCTTTGATTTCTTGACGGCGAGTATGCTTGTCTGCAGGACAGATGTTTTTGATAACAGGCAGTTTTAACTGCTGAGCAAGATTAATCAGTGCTTTTTCTCCCACATATAATAGTGGACGAATCTGGATTACCTTGCTGCGATCAAGATATGTTACGGGTTCGAAGCAGCTGATACGTCCTTCATAAAACAAGGAAAGATAAAATGTTTCTATTGCGTCGTCCATATGGTGACCGAGGGCGATTTTAGAAATACCTCTAGAGGCAATTGTATTATGCAGAGCGCCACGGCGCATCTTTGCACACAAGGAACAAGGGTTGTGTTCCTTCCTGACATCAAAAACAATCTGGCTAATATTTGTATGAATGATGCTGAAAGGTACATTTATGGCTTCACAATAAGTTTGGATGGGAGAAAAATCCATTCCATTGAAACCCAGGTCCACTGTAAAAGCTTCCAATGTAAAGCTTTTAGGGAAGTAGGGTTGAATTCCTGCCATTAGCGTTAATAAGCCCAGCGAATCCTTTCCACCGGAAACACCTATGGCAATTCTATCACCGTTACTTATCATATTATAATCTTCTATGCAGCGACGAACCAATCCCATAAGTTTTTGCATAATTGAATTCCTTTTAAAAATTTGAAAGTGAGAAAACACGAGCATTCTGTAGAATATAAGAGTATTCACGAGATCTTTTTATAAAACACAAATTTCTAAATGAATGTTGTTGACAGTTAAAGGTGACCATGGTATAAAAGGAATGCGCGTTTCAAACGGTATTCTACGCGCTCACAGGTTGCCTGTCAAGCGTTGCCTGTGGCTCCATGTCAAGGGGCGATTATATTTCGAAGGTGGTTCAAATTTCGCAGAATGTGTTGTGGCCTGCCGCTGCAAGAACGGTGTCAAGCCACAGCACATTTGGATTAAGAAATAATAGGAATCCCTTCAATCAGGAGGAAACACCATGTCCACAACAATGGCAAAGATTGAAACTGTCGAGCGGAAATGGTACGTTCTTGATGCTGCAGGAAAGCCTTTAGGTCGTACAGCAGTTACTGCAGCAAAGCTGCTTCGTGGTAAACACAAGAGCGACTATACTCCAAATGTCGATTGCGGAGATTATGTTATCATTATCAATGCAGACAGGGCCATTCTTACCGGTAAGAAACTGGAACAAAAGATCTACTATCGACACACTGGTTGGATCGGCGGTTTAAAGGAAGTCAAATATCGCAACCTGATGGAACAACGTCCTGAATTCGCGATGGAGCTGGCTATTAAAGGTATGCTTCCCAAGAACACATTGGGGCGAAATGCTCTGAAACGGTGCCGTATTTTTTCTGGTGAAGAGCATCCACATGCTGCACAAAAGCCTGAGCCTTGGGTTCTGGACTAAACAGGAGGGAATAAAATGTACGAAAGCAAAAGGCCCTATAAGTACGGTACAGGTCGGCGTAAATCCTCTGTAGCACGGGTGCGCTTAATTGAAGGTGGAACTGGATCAATTACGATTAACAATCGCGATATTGATAATTACTTTGGTTTGGACACCCTTAAGGTATTGGTTCGGCAGCCGTTGGTTGCTACCGATCTTCTTGGAAAAGTTGACATTGTTTGCACTGTGACTGGCGGTGGAGTTACCGGTCAGGCTGGTGCGATTCGGCACGGTATAGCTCGTGCTCTTTTGAAATTAAACAATGGTGAGTATCGGTCTGTGCTGAAGGCAGCTGGTTATTTGACACGTGATCCAAGAATGAAAGAACGTAAAAAGTACGGTCTCAAAGCCGCTCGTCGCGCTCCGCAGTTCTCCAAGAGATAATTGGACGCGATTTTACAATCGAAAAGCTCGAAAAACCCCGGAAAATCAACACTTTCCGGGGTTTTCTTGTATCCAAATGCGCTGATTATGTTTGTCCGAATTTGAAGTGATTTGTCCTGATTTGACCTCAAAATCCGGGGCTAGAGATGGGATAACTCGTGTTTTTCGAGCCTTTGGGGCTATAAACTTTTTGCCTTTTACAGGGGTGTGAAGAGGTATCTTGCAGGCGATTTTTGAAGTTCAAATTGCCACAGAAGTCACGACTTCGGTATTGGAATTTCGTACCGGATTTTTTCAGATAGTCTGTTGTGGTTTGTCATAATTTAATAGGTTTTATATGCTGATGACAGCGTCAATCCAACTCCGATTACGGAGACAGGTTGGCGCTTTTTTTGTGCGAACAATGAGCCAAAGTCCAAGCTTGCTTGAGACCTTGGCGAATGTCGCGACAACGAGGAAAATCGCAAAGCGTGTTTTCCGTAGTTGCCCATTTTTGAGGAGGATAAAATGCCATGATCGATACATTCGCGGACGGTGGGCCTAAGGACTGCCGCTGCTGTTATTACTACGAGAAGAAGAGCGGCTGTTTGCTGCCGAATTGTTTCTACACACAGCCTGAAAAGAAAAAGAACAGGAATGAATGCGACGGATGCCCCTACAGGACATACGGCCCTTGCATCGGCTGGTGCACGCAGGAGATTCTTCGCTCCGTAAGGAGGTGTGCCAAATGACGCTTGATTATTTCTATGGTGCGCAGGCAGACCTGTTTACCTTCTACCGCATCCACAAGGCGCTGTTCACGGAGGAACGCTTCAAGCCTATTTCAGCGGAGGCGAAAATCCTTTACGGTATCCTGCTTGACCGCATGAGCCTGAGCCAGAGAAACGGTTGGCTGGATGAGGATAACCGCGTCTTCATCATCTTCACGCTGGATGAGGTTATGGACGCCATCGGCTGTGCCGACCAGAAAGCTAAGAAGCTGTTAAGTGAGCTGGAAAATAAAGCAGGTCTCATTGAGAGAAAGCGCCAGGGACTTGGAAAGCCCAATCTCATCTATGTCAAAAACTTTGTGGATAACCCTGTGGGCAATCCTGACGGAACGCAGGAATCACGAATCAAGAGTCGTGAAAATCACGATTCAGGAACAGTGAAAATCACGAATCCAGAATCCCGAAAATCACAGAGTAATAATACTGAGATAAATAATACTGATTTTCAACAGTGCAGTAGAAAGCAATCCGTTCTTGCAAGGCTCCACACGCCGACACCACCGAGAAACGACAAAGCAGCGCCGACCAAGAGCGCGGAAAGGGATTTGATATGATGAATTTTACGAATGACGAGCTGAATCTCATGTGCATCTACAGCGCCGGAGGAAACCGAGCTGATCTGGTGGAAAAGCTTACGGAAATGAAGCATTATCTGGAAAAGGATGAAACAGAGCTGCTGACGCTTACAGAGTCAGCACTCGAAAAGCTCTCTAAGATGAGCGATGAGGAATTTGAGAAGCTGGAGCTTTATCCAGACTTTGATGTGTGATGTTACAAAAGATTTTTGCAGTAAACCGCAAAAATCTTTCATACAGTAGTTGTAAACGAGCTCTGAACGGGGTATAATCCTATTGAAGATTTCTGCAGTAAACCGCAAAAATCTTCAATAGGAGGTGCTATGTATGGAAATTAAAAGAGATCGCTACCTGAATACGCTCATCAGCAAGGAACATAACGGTCTTATTAAAGTCATAACTGGTATGCGCAGGTGCGGCAAGTCTTATCTTCTCTTTACGCTTTTTAAGGAGCATCTGCTGTCAGAGGGAGTAGATGAAGATCACATCATTGAAATAGCTTTTGATGCTTTTGAAAACAAGAAATATCGCGATCCGGATGTGCTGTATCCATATCTGAAGGAGCAGATTAAAGATGATGCGATGTATTATGTACTGCTTGACGAGGTACAGCTGCTGGGTGAATTTGAATCTATTCTCAATAGCCTGATACGCATGAAAAATGTGGACGTATATGTAACCGGAAGTAATGCCCGTTTCCTTTCCAAGGATGTTATTACTGAGTTCAGAGGCCGTGGCGATGAAGTGCATATGCATCCTTTAAGCTTTGCAGAATTCATGTCAGTCTATCAGGGTACAAAGCAGGACGGATGGAATGAGTATATGCTCTATGGCGGTATTCCGCTGGTACTTGAGTTTACCACTCCTGATCAGAAAATTGCATTTTTGAAATCTCTCTTTGAGGAAACCTATATTTCGGATATCGTTGGCAGGCATAATATTCGCAACAAGGCAGAATTAGAGGAACTTTTGAATATTCTGTCCTCGGCGATTGGTTCTCTGACTAATCCGGAAAAACTGTCAGCGACATTTCAAACGGTTAAGAAAAAGAAGATTAGCAATTCGACAATCAAGCGGTATATTGACTATCTCTGTGATTCCTTCCTGATTGACAGCGCAATTCGATATGATGTGAAGGGAAAGAAATACATTGATACGCCGGTAAAGTATTATTTTACGGATATGGGACTTCGCAATGCCAGGTTGAATTTCCGTCAGATTGAAGAAACCCACAGCATGGAGAATATCATCTTCAATGAGCTGAAAATGAGGGGCTTCAATGTGGATGTAGGTGTTATCGTGCAGTACGACACCAATGAGAAAGGTAACAGCATCCGTAAGCAGCTGGAAATTGATTTTGTCTGCAACCAGGGCTCCAAGCGCTACTATATCCAGTCTGCTTATGCGATTCCTGATCAGGCTAAAATGGAGCAGGAGCAAAGATCTTTGATGCTGACTGGAGATTTCTTCAAGCGAATTATCATTACCAAAGACACGCCTGCACCATATTATAATGAGTCCGGTGTGTTGATTATGAGTGTTTATGACTTTCTGCTGAATGAGAACAGCCTAGAGAACTAAGAAGCATGGGTAAGAACAACAAGGTCTGCCCCAACTGTGGACGCAAAATGAAACAGCAGTTTATCGGACTTCAGCATTGTAAATGTGGAATGAGTTGGAAAAGAAATATCGGCTTTTTTGAACGGACACCGGATATGGTGTTTTGTCTCAGACGCAACATGCCTGGGAGAAAGCCGAGCCGGATTATTGAAATTAGGTACAAACAGAAATAAGAGATTCACATGAATCAACATTTCTTAAAAACGAGTATGGTATCGGCGGTCATTCTCATGCAGTATCCGGCTCCGATCACAGTGGTGAAGACCACAGTGCTAGGGGCATGAAGCTGCAAAAGGCAGGATGCGCCGATGTGGAGCTTAACTGGATGCGGGTAGCAGAACGTATTACAGCTCTGATTCGGAAAGACCACTATCTTACGTCTGAGCAGAAGGAACAGCTTGCAAAGCGCCAGCAGGAAGAGGAGCTTTCAAAGTATGACCTGGGCTACGGTGCAATGGGCAACGGCCTTACCGTCTGGAACCGCAAGGAACAAGAGCACGGCGATTATAAGACAGTTGCGCACATTGATGCAGATCGCAGTGTGACCTTCTATGATGACAACCTGCCGGATGCCATCCGTGAGCGCATTCAAGAGGTTGCGAGAACTGCCGATCTGACAGTTTCCGAAACGCAGGACACAGCTATTTCGTAGAGCATCCGGAGATGATCTTAGGACGGCAGTCCTCCGAAAGCACGCAGTACGGCAGACAGGACTTCACGGTTGAGCCGATTGAAGGTTTGGAGCTGTCCGACCAGCTGCATGACGCTGTGAAGTACATCCGCGGCAACTATCAGGCGGCAGAGCTTCCTGATCTGGGCGAAGACGAAGCACTGACGGACAGCATTCCCGCTGACCCGAATGTGCGCAACTACAGCTATACCGTGGTGGACGGTGAGGTTTATTACCGTCAGAACAGCCTCATGAGCAAGCCAGCACTTAATGCGACCGCAACCGAGCGCGTCAAGGGCTTGGTGGGGTTGCGCGACTGCCTGCGTTCTCTGATTGACTTGCAGATGGACGCGATGGCGACAGATGAGCAGATTCACGCGGCACAGGAAGAACTGAACAGCCTCTATGATGATTTCTCCGCAAAATACGGTCTCATCAACAGCCGTGCCAATGCACTGGCCTTCCAGGACGACAGCTCCTATTACCTGCTCTGTACGTTGGAAGAACTTGACGAAGAAAAACAGCTCAAGAGTAAAGCGGATATCTTCACCAAGCGCACGATCAAGCCCCATGAGGTCGTAACTTCAGTGGATACGCCGTCCGAGGCACTGGCACTCTCTATCTCCGAAAAGGCCCATGTGGACTTGGCGTATATGTCGGAGCTTACCGGCATGGAGGAAAGTGAGCTGATTTCCGGTCTTCAGGGCGTGATCTTCCGTGATCCTGTAAAGAATGAGTGGCAGACGGCGGACGAATACCTTTCCGGCAATGTGCGCCAGAAGCTGCGCGAAGCAGAAGCGGCTGCGGAGACGGATTCCGCGTTTCTTCCCAATGTGGAAGCGCTTCGTTCCTCTCAGCCAAAGGATTTGGATGCGTCGGAGATTGAAGTGCGCCTGGGCGCAACATGGATTGACCGCAAGTACATTCAGGAGTTCATGGAGGAAACCTTTGAGCCGCCGTACTATCTGCGCCGCAATATCCAGGTGATGTATTCGCCGTTTACGGCAGAGTGGAGCATCAGCGGCAAATCCACACCGTCCTACGGCGATGTGAATGCCTACATGACCTACGGTACTGACCGAGCCAATGCGTACCGCATTCTGGAGGACACGCTGAACCTGCGCGATGTGCGCATCTATGACACCAAGACAGACCCCGACGGCAAGGAAAAGCGTGTGCTCAACTCCAAGGAGACTACTCTTGCCCAGCAGAAGCAGCAGGCCATCAAGGACGCCTTTGCCGAATGGATTTGGAAGGACCCGGACAGACGGCAGGAACTGGTTACTCGCTACAACGAGCTGTTCAACTCCAATCGTCCCCGTGAGTATGACGGACGGCATATTTCCTTCTCCGGCATGAATCCGGAAATTCATCTGCGTGAGCATCAGTTGAATGCCGTGGCGCACATCCTCTATGGTGGCAACACTTTGTTGGCACACGAAGTTGGCGCAGGCAAAACCTTTGAAATGGTAGCTGCCGCGATGGAATCAAAGCGCCTGGGGCTTTGCCACAAGCCGATGTTTGTGGTTCCCAATCACCTGACGGAGCAGTGGGCATCGGAGTTCTTGAGGCTGTACCCGTCTGCAAATATCCTTGCTGCGACGAAAAAGGACTTTGAGCCGAAGAACCGTAAAAAGTTCTGCGCCCGTATCGCTACCGGCGATTATGACGCGATCATCATCGGTCACAGCCAGTTTGAGCGTATTCCGGTCTCTATGAAACGACAGGAACGCCTGCTCAGAGAGCAAATTGATGAAGTCACTGAGGGCATCGAGGAGCTGAAAAGCAGCCGCGCGGAGCGTTTCACTATCAAGAGCATGGAGCGCACAAAGAAAGGACTGGAGACAAAGCTCAAAAAGCTTTTGGAATCCGGACGCAAGGATGATGTCGTGACCTTTGAAGAGCTGGGCGTTGACCGCCTCTATGTGGATGAGGCACATGCGTTCAAGAACCTTTTTCTTTATACAAAAATGCGCAATGTGGCAGGACTTTCCGCAACGGATGCGCAGAAATCCTCGGATATGCTCTTAAAGTGCCGCTACATCGACGAGCTGACCGGCGGCAAGGGCGTGGTTTTTGCAACTGGTACGCCTGTCAGCAACTCCATGACCGAGCTTTATACCATGATGCGCTATCTTCAGCATGACACACTTCAGAAAAAGGGCTTGGCGCATTTCGATTGCTGGGCTTCTACTTTTGGTGAGACCACCACAGCCATCGAGCTGGCTCCGGAAGGTACAGGATACAGAGCAAGGACGAGGTTTGCCAAGTTCTTCAATCTGCCGGAACTGATGACGCTTTTCAAGGAGGTAGCGGACATCAAGACATCCGATCAGCTGCATTTGCCGGTGCCGGAAGCAGTCTATCACAATGTGGTGGCACAGCCGACGGAGATTCAGCAGGCTATGGTGCAGGAGCTCTCAGAGCGAGCCGCAAAGGTGCATTCCGGCTCTGTGGATGCCAGCGTGGACAACATGCTCCGCATCACTACCGACGGCCGAAAGCTGGGGCTTGATCAGCGTATTATTAACCCTGACCTGCCGGATGATCCGAACAGCAAGGTCAACCAGTGCGTTGGCAACATCTACCGCATCTGGGAGGAGGGACAGAACGATAAGCTCACTCAGCTCGTGTTCTGCGATTTGAGCACACCGAAAACCGGTGCACCTGCCACAAAAGCTGCCAAGGCAGTTGCCGGAAATCTTGACAGTCCGGAGCTTCATGCTGTGGAGTCACAGATTGATACAACACCGGAACCGGAGTTTACCGTCTACGACGATATCCGCGAAAAGCTGGTTTCCATGGGTATTCCCCGCGAGCAGATTGCCTTTATCCATGAGGCAAATACGGAAGCCCGCAAGAAGGACTTGTTCGCCAAGGTGCG
>CAVHXA010000006.1:0-103990 GCA_963639765.1 Oscillospiraceae bacterium
GGGGGTTGGGGGGTGGGGCGGCAGAGCTGGCCTTGAAAAAGCGTGAAAAAAGTGAAAAATTACTCTTGACAAATTCTTTTTGTTGGAGTTTAATGTTGAAAACTTGATACCACAAACCGTTGAAGCGGAGATAAAGCTGTCAGCGCATCCACAGAGAGCCCCCGGTGCTGGGATGGGGGCGAAGAGCGGGGCAGCAAATGGACCGCAGAGGGCAGGGGGAACAGCCGCAGGGCTCAGTATCCTTTGACGCGCGCCGGCGTTATCGGGCAGGGGGTGTATTGGCACTCTCATGAGGCGGTCGCCGGATTCGGCGGCAAACAGGGTGGTACCGCAGGAAGTTTTCTCCTGTCCTTGTTTCCCAATCGGGAAGCGGGGGCATTTTTTTATTTCAGGCAGCTTCGCACAATCGCGCCTGCGGCACGCACAAATCCACAGAAAACTCAGAACAGTACCGCACAAAGCACTCGCGGATCTTTTCCAACGGGTCATGCGGTGCAAAATAAAACGAAAAGAGGTACATACCATGAAAAAGATTCTTGCCGTTATCCTTTGTACACTGCTTTGTGCCGGCCTGTTTGCCGGCTGCGCCAAAACCGAAACCGCCGCTTCTGCCGAAACGGCACAGACCGCGGCTGCCGAAACCTCCGAAACTGCTGCTTCCGCAGAATATCGCGTAGCGATTGTTCAGCAGCTGGACCATTCCTCGCTCAATGAGATCCGCGAGGCTGTTGAGGCTGAGCTGGACGTACTTTCCGCCGAAAAGGGCATTACCGTCTCGTATACCGAATTCAACGGACAGAACGATGCCAGCGTGCTCAACCAGATCGGTACGCAGGTGGTTTCAGACGGCTATGATGCCGTGATTCCCATCGCAACACTGGCCGCGCAGTGCATGGCTACCGCAACCGAGGGAACGGATATCCCGGTGATCTATGCGGCCATTTCCGACCCGGAGGCCGGAGGCCTGACCGGTATTTCCAATGTAACCGGCACCAGCGACGCGCTCAACACCGAGTTTATTCTGGACATGATGCTTGCCGTGGATCCCGACATACAGACGGTCGGTCTGCTGTATTCCAACTCCGAAGCCAATTCCGCCACACCGGTTGCACAGGCCGAGGCCTATCTTACGGAAAAGGGTATTTCCTTTGTTGAGAAGACCGGCAACACCACCGACGAAATCGTTGCCGCCGTAAACTCCATGATCGGTCAGGTTGATGCTGTATTTACCCCAACCGACAACGTTGTAATGGCAGCCGAGGGGGCTGTGGCCGAAATTCTCAGCGCGGCCGGAATTCCTCACTATGCGGGTGCCGACTCCTTTGTCACATCCGGAGCCTTTGCGACCTGCGGCGTAAACTATACCGAGCTTGGCAGCTATACCGCCGACATGACTGTTGACATTCTGCTTGGCGGGGCTGTTCCCGAATACCACGTGATGGACGGAGGCATCATCACTGTAAACACCGAAACGGCGGCGGCACTCGGCATCGACTATGCTCCCTTTGCCGAAATGGCCGGCACCGTAAAAGAGGTCACTACCGCCGCCGAATAAAAGAAAAGGAGCGTATGCCGCTTTGCTGTCGCTTTCTGTTATAACAAGTGCCCTGGAGCTTGGCTGCATCTATGCACTGGTCGCTCTGGCCCTGTTTGTAAGCTTTCGAATCCTGAACATTGCCGATATGACCACAGACGGCACTTTTACCCTTGGCTGTGCCGTGTCTGCCATGGCGGCTGTTGCCGGGCATCCGTTTCTGGCCCTGCTGCTGGCCATGCTGGCCGGAGCCTGCGCGGGCTTTGTCACTGCCGCCCTGCAGACCCGCCTTGGCGTGCCGTCGATTCTGGCGGGCATCATCACCAACACGGGCCTATATACCATCAATCTGGCGGTGATGGGCTTTTCATCCAATGTAAACATGCTTCGGGCCGCAACCGTTTTTTCCGAGGTACAGCGCCTGCTGGGCGCCTCGCCGGGCGGACCGTATAAGCTGCTTCTGGCTGCTGTAATTACGGCGGTGGTTCTCGCACTGCTGATTGCCTTTCTGGGCACACGGCTGGGTCTGTCTATCCGGGCAACGGGCGACAATCCGGATATGGTTCGCGCCAGCAGCATCAACACAACCTTTACCATCACCGTTGGCCTGTGCATTGCAAATGCCCTTACGGCTCTGTCGGGCGCCGTGCTTGCGCAGTATCAGAAAACAGCCGATATCAACCTGGGCACGGGCATGGTGATTATCGGACTGGCCTCACTGATTATCGGCGAGACGATTTTCGGACGGGGAGGCCTTTGGCTCAAGGCGTTGGGGGCCGTTGCGGGCAGCATCATCTATCGGTTTATCATCGCAATTGCCCTGCGGATGAATCTGCCGTCCGAATGCCTGAAGCTGATCTCGGCCATCATCGTGGCGCTGGCGATTGCGGCACCAACGCTGAAAAACCGGCTTGCCTTTGCCCACAGCCGCGCTGCGGCGGAAAGAGAGGGCTGACATGCTGGAGCTGACACACGTAAGCAAAACCTTCAACCCCGGCACCGTAAACCGGAAAACGGCCCTGCAGGACGTGAGCCTGCATGTGGAAAAGGGCGAGTTCATTACATTGCTTGGAAGCAACGGCGCCGGAAAGAGTACCCTGTTCAACGCCATAGCAGGAGCCTTTGTGCCCGACAGCGGACATGTGATTCTTGAGGGAAACGATATTACCCTTCTGCCGGACTATAAGCGCAGCAAGTTTATCGGCCGCATGTTTCAGGACCCGCTGCGCGGGACGGCTCCAAACATGAGCATAGAAGAAAATCTGGCACTTGCCTATCTGCGGGCCGGCGGCCGCAGCTCGCCCTTTTCGCGCATTACCAGAGCGGACCGCGAGAAATTTCGCGACAGGCTTGCCCAGCTGGGTCTTGGCCTTGAGGATCGCATGAAACAGCCGGTCGGTCTGCTTTCGGGCGGACAGCGGCAGGCTCTTACGCTGCTTATGGCTACGGTGGTTGTCCCCAGACTGCTGCTGCTTGATGAGCATACGGCGGCGCTGGACCCGGCCACGGCCGAAAAGGTCCTGGAGCTGACAAAACGCATTGTTGAGGAAAATCAGATCACCTGTCTGATGATCACGCACAACATGAGCTCCGCGCTGGCTCTGGGCAGCCGTACGCTGATGATGAACGACGGGCGCATTGTTCTGGATCTCGACGACCGGGCCCGGCGCGGCCTGACGGTTGCCGACCTGGTGGATCTGTTCCGCGGCAGCACCGACAGCTGCCTGGATAACGACCGGATGCTGCTCGATCAGAAGGCCTGATGACATCCGTGCCCCTGCACAACGCACCTGCGGCACTTTGCAGATCCTTCCCGCCGACGCATCGTTATCAAACCTTTCCATACACAGAGTATGTTCGGTTTTCTTCCTCGATTCGGCAGGAAATCTCCTGCAAAACGCTCTTTTCGAAGGATGCGGCAGGTCGGCGCGGACCGATACAAAAAACCCGGACCCCTCAGGCCGCGATGGCTTGAAAAAGGTCCGGGTTCTTTTTTCGGCAGGGATGCAATCCTGCGTGTTATTCGGCGGTGATCGGCTGCGTATCGGCAGAGGCCAGGTAGACAGCCTCGGTGTCTGCCGGCTTTTCGTAGACGGGCTGCGTCGCTGCAGTGGTGATTGCGATGGTGCGCGAGGCTTCGTCGTAGTTCACGCCAAAGCCCAGAACGTCGGCCAGATCGCGCAGCTTGAAGTAGTTGTTGTCGTTGATGCTGTAGACGTCCAGATCGGCAGGCTGACCGTTGATGAGAATGCTCTGCGGACTGATGAGAATCTTTGTCGGCTCGCTCAGAGCAGTCAGCTCACCGCCGACAGCCTGATAGGGTGCATCGGTCAGGATTTCCACGGCGTTGGACTCGGCGTTGTAGGATACGGCAAACTGTGCGTCGGTGCCGTTGAGCAGAGAAGCCAGATCGCGCAGCTTGAAATAGTTTGCGCCGTCGCAGTTGTAGGCCGCAGTGTCGGCAGCCTTGCCGTCGACTGTAAGGGCCTGTGTGGAGATGACAACCGTGGGGCTGGAATTCAGACCTGCTTCGTAGGATTCGTCAGGGCTCAGGGTGCCGGCTTCGGCGAGCACGGGCTCGGTATAGCTGTCGGCATTGACCTCGGCGGGGTTGAAATCGGAGCTGAAATATTCCTCGGCAAGGGCTTCGGGATCGAAGGTATAGGCCTCTGCCGTGCCGATGGCGGGCATATAGCTCTGTGCGCTGTGGTCCTCAGTGGAGTAGGTGCCGGTTACGGTGAGGGTGCAGGCACTGTCACCCTGCGCATAGACCGTGCCGTCGGGGGCCGTGATGGAAACAGCCTTGCCGTCGCTGCCGGTGATGGCGGCTCCGCCTGTATACAGGTCACGAACCAGACTGTCTCCGGTAAGGGTCCAGCTTGAGGAGGCGTCGAGATAAACGTCGCAGCCGCGCGAGCCGTTGTCTTCACGGGCATAGATGGCGTTTTCCACGCGGGAGCCCTGCGTGAAGAAGCAGCTCAGATAGCTGTAGGTGTCGTAGATGATGTCGCCGGAAACGTCCTGGCTGACGCAGTACAGGCCGCATTCCGAGCCGTTGGCACCGGCGGTGCCCCAGCCGCGGCGGTTGGTGTTGCAGGCACACAGCAAAAAGGGCTCGTTTTCGCCGGCATATTGGATATCTACGTCGGCAAGGGAGATGTAGCAGTAGGTGTTGGTGGTATAGAACATTTTTGCGTTTTCAAGCTGACAGTTGTCTTTGAGCACGCCGCCGACCATGGTAAAGTAGCTTGTGCCCTCGGCAGCGTCGCCGGACATCGACTGATAGACCATTACGTTGCAGGCCTCGTCGTCGTCGGAGGCGGTGTAGTTGCCCTCGAGGTAGCAGTTGTAGAGCTTGCCGGGGTTGCGGCCCTCAAAGCACATGGCCTGCGCGTTGCGGGCAATGAGCACGGCATTGGAGACGGTGATGTCCGCCACGCAGTAGATGGCGGGAGAACCGGTGCCCAGAGAACCGTTGGACACATAGGCGCCCGAATCAACAACCATCAGGCCGCTGCCGCGGTCGGAACGGATGGCAGCCGAAGAACCGCCCTCGGTCCATACGTTCAGGTTGTCCGCATACAGGGTACCGCCTCCGGCAACCATGATGCCGCCGCTTGCATTCTGCCGAGTAACCACGGCGGTGTCGGTCAGACGGACGGAGGCATCGCCATAGGCAAACACGCCGTTGGCGCCCTTATTGTCGGTCAGCACCGTGCCGCCCTCAACGGAAACATCGGCGTTGTCGCAGATCAGCAGACCAGAGTTGACGCCGTAGAAGCTGGCGTCATCGCCGCCGGAGAAGGTTCCGGCCGTTTTGGTGATGGTGGGGTTGATCAGGCTGACACGGCGATAGTCTCTGGCGCGTACGGAGTTTCCAAAGGAATCTGCCTGAGAGTATTCCGGGAACAGGGTGTTGGTGTATACACCGTCCTGCAGCTCGGTCTGGATGAAGCCGTCTTCATCCTCAGCATAATAAAAGCTGTGGGAGCCGCCGCCCGGAGGGGGAGCCATTCCGCCGGGGCCGCCGGGGCCGCCTGCTCCGCCGGGCATATCGGGGGGCATATCGGGGGGTGCAGCCAGAGCCGAGGCGCACATGCCGAAAACCAGACACAGGCACAGCGCGGCAGACAGCAGTCTGCGGGAAAACTGCTTGGACATAAATCTCTTCCTTTCTGTGGAGGTGCCGCAGCACACACCAGTCTGAAACAGCACCGGTCCGCTGACTCTGCCGATGTCGGGTTCTCCGGGAAACGCAGGCTCTGAGCCGCCCCTTGCGGCAGAGGGGAACGGGGCTGCGATGCTGTTCTGAAGCTATACTATCGCAGGATTTCGGATCTGTAAACCCCGATTTCAACCGGGACGTTTTCGTGGGTATAGCTCCAGCTGTATTCACCCTTCTGCTCCACGGCAAGACAGCAGGCAACATTCTGTGACGGATCGGGGTGCCCCTGCCAGAGCCGATAGAGCGTGGGCAGAAAGACCGGCCAGCGGCTGGCTTCGTATTCGGCATGATCGGAGGGAACGTCCGCACCCTTGAGCGCGTCCGGATTTTCGGCCAGCATTTTTTTGATAAAGGCGGGAGGCTCGTGGACGGTGGTGCTTACGACACTTGCAGTGAGGTGGCGGCAGCCGCCGGGGCAGTCTTCCCACATGTGTACGGTCATATCCACAAATTCATCCAGATCATTGAACACACCCTCTACAATTACGTGGCGCAGGGCTTTGGTAAAGGGAAAATAGTCCAGAGGCAGACGGTTGATCTGAATGCCGCTGCCGCCGAAAACGGGCCGGCCCTCGCCGGTTGTTTCGGAAATCATGTGGGCCGAGTGCAGAAAACCGTATTGCCACGGTGCACGTACCCAGCTGAAGCGTTTGTGTGAGCCGGGAGCCCAGAGATAATAGCCCTTTTCCATGTTGGCCCAGAACCAGTCGATCATTTCGGACGAAACACCCGGCAAAAAATGCTGGCATGCGCTTTTGAGCTGCCATTTGCGTTCGAGCGCCATGGGATTGAGCACGGGATCGGCAATAGGCGGCTGCGGCCGGTTGAGCGGGACAAAGGGAAGGGGCTTTATCAGAATGTTGTCTTCAACGGGCAGATAGGTCTGTCCGGCGTTTGGAGTGTAGTCGTTCTGCGTCATGGTGTGCTCCTTTCTGCCCTTGCGGGATTTGTTTGATTCGGTCGGCAAGCTGTGCAGGCATCTGCACTCTGCATTTCCACATTGTTATAGCACGGTTTTCCGCCTTTTGCAAGGCGGCTCCGTATGGACGGGAGGCCCCGACCCGCGCAGCGGGGGATCCGCCTCGAAGGACAGCCTGCCCGCACGCGGCCGGCATTCAGCTGTTTTGACAGAGCAGCGAATGCGGGAAGGCAGCTTTTTATACATTCTGCACCAAATGCGGAATTTTATGGAACAGGTGGTTGACAGGCCTGCGGGAGCGTGATAGAATCCGCTCAAATTGAATCGCTTTTCGATAGAGGCGCGGGCTTTATAAGTACCGTCCGGCAAGGGCAGGCAGCCGTCGGACGAAAAAGGAAATCCCGCCGAAGTGTCGGACCACGGCCTGGTGCTCCGATGCTGGGTCGGCAGAGAAGATCTGCCGGACTGTCACAGATTTTTTTGTGAAGCGCTATCACTGGCAGACGGGTGCCCCGACAGGGGGCGCAGCTTCCGTATCTTCCATGAACCGCTTGACAAAGCGGTTCTTTTTTCATTCTCCCCTCCGGCGGGGGAAAAAGCGCCGGGAACAATCGTTCTGAGGAGAAAACATGAGAAGATTGCTGAGTGTCTGCCTTGCTCTGGCCATGCTGCTGGGCCTTTGTGCCTGCGGCTCGCAAACCGAAACCACGGCCGAAACCGCAGCCGAAACCACAGCCGATGCGCAGACGGCAGAACAGACTGCCGCCATTCCCGGGCTCGAAGACGGCGTGTTTACCGTTGGCATGGAGTGCGCCTATGCTCCCTACAACTGGACGCAGATGGACGATTCCAACGGCGCGGTTGCCATTTCCAATGTGCCCGGGGCCTATGCAAACGGCTATGATGTGATGATCGCAAAGAAAATTGCCGAAGCCAACGGCTGGCAGCTCGAAATCGTTTCCAGCGCGTGGGATTCGCTGTGTCCCGCAGTGCAGTCCGGCAGCATGGATGCCAACATTGCGGGCCAGTCGATGACAGCCGACCGCATGCAGCAGGTGGATATGGCCGGGCCTTACTACTACGCAATCATCGTGATACTTACCACCAAAGACAGCCTATATGCCAATGCCGCATCCATTGCCGATCTGGCAGGCGGCAAGTGTACCTCGCAGTCGGGAACCATCTGGTATGATACCTGCCTGCCCCAGATTCCGGACATCGACCTGCTGGCTCCGTCCGACGGGGCGCCTGCCATGATCATGCAGCTGCAGACCGGCACGGTTGATTTTGTCTGCACCGACATGCCCACTGCAATGGGTGCCGTTGCCAAAGACGACAATCTTGTGATTCTCGACTTCTCCGGCACCGACGGTGATTTTCAGTTTGCCTCAGACGCCGAGCGCGCGGAAAACGTAAACATCGGCATCTCCGTGCAAAAGGGCAACACCGCGCTGCAGCAGGCCATCGACTCGGTCCTGTCCACCATGACCGAAGACGACTTCAACGCGATGATGGATCAGGCCATCGCCGTTCAGCCGGAGGTATAACGCAAAGACGCCCCGAATTTCCGCTCGAAAGGAGCCTTTTGCTATGAACAGATTCGCCGCGCTGTGCAGCGATGTGGCGCTGCTGTGGCAGAAATATTCCCCCATGTATCTCAACGGCATCAAAAATACGCTGATTCTGGCTCTGGTTGCCACGGTTATCGGCTGCATCATCGGTCTTGTATGCGGCGTTCTGAACACCATTCCCTACACAAAGGCAGACCCGCTGCCCAAGCGCTTTCTTCTCCGGCTTCTGCGGGTGCTCATCCGTATTTATGTAGAAGTATTCCGGGGAACGCCCATGGTCCTGCAGGCGGTGTTCATCTACTACGGACTGCCCTATTTTTCAAACAGCGCACTGCGGTTTGACAATGTCTGGGCTGCTGCGATTCTGGTGGTTTCGATCAACACCGGCGCCTATATGGCAGAATCCGTGCGCGGCGGCATCATCTCGATCGATCCCGGTCAGACCGAGGGAGCCAAGGCAATCGGCATGACCCACGTACAGACCATGACCAGCGTGATCATGCCTCAGGCACTGCGGAATATCATGCCGCAGATCGGAAACAACTTCATCATCAACGTAAAAGACACGTCGGTGATGTTCATCATCACCTTTACCGAGTTTTTTGCCGCCCACAGATACATTGTCGGCGTAAACAACATGTATTTTCCGTCTGCGGCGATCGAAATGATCGGATACCTGACCATGACCCTTGCGGCCTCCTTTATTCTGCGGCGGGTAGAAAAGCGCATGGACGGTTCCGACAGCTATGAGCTGGTTCAGGCCGATGCGCTGACCATGACCGCCGGGACCTACAGTCACCCGGTGCGGGGGAGCAACTATGACGAGCGCAGCAGAGAATACGAGCAGAAAAAGAAGGAAGCCGCATGGGACCGTAATCTCAACACGAGGGGGGACCGCTGAGATGGACGGATACATTCTTGAGATCCGGCACCTGTCAAAAGCCTTTGGTACCAATCAGGTTCTGCGGGATATCGACTTTTCCGTGGCACAGGGGGATGTTATTTCGATTATCGGCGCATCCGGCTCCGGCAAATCCACCCTGCTGCGCTGCATCAACCTGCTCGAAACGCCGACGGGCGGACAGGTTCTGTATCACGGCGAGGACGTGACCGGTCGGGGCGTAAATGCTGCGGCATATCGTTCACATGTGGGCATGGTGTTTCAGTCCTTTAATCTTTTCAGCAACATGACCGTTCTCGAAAACTGCATGGTCGGGCAGCTCAAGGTGCTTCGACGCGGCAAAAAAGAAGCCGAGGAGCAGGCCCTGACCTATCTCGAAAAGGTCGGAATGGCCCCGTACGTAAACGCAAAGCCAAGGCAGATTTCGGGCGGACAGAAGCAGCGCGTGGCCATTGCACGGGCGCTGGCCATGAACCCGGAGGTGCTGCTGTTCGACGAGCCTACCTCCGCACTCGATCCCGAAATGGTTGGCGAGGTGCTGAGCGTCATGCAGAATCTGGCACACGAGGGCATGACCATGCTGGTGGTTACACACGAAATGGCCTTTGCCCGCGATGTAAGCAGCCGGGTGGTATTCATGCATCAGGGCGTCATCTGCGAGCAGGGCACGCCGGACGCGGTATTCGGCAGCCCGGCCAGACAGGAAACACGGGATTTTCTTGCGCGATTCCGCAATGCATGAGGCGGCGGAAACAAAACCGGAACGAGGTGAAAGACATGGCAGAGCCTGTCATACAGGTGGTTGCGGCCCTGCTTCGGCGGGGGGACCGCTTTCTGATCTGCCAGCGCCCGGCACACAAGGCCCGCGGCCTTTTGTGGGAGTTTGTCGGCGGCAAGGTTGAGCCGGGAGAGACAAAGCCACTGGCACTGATCCGCGAGTGCCGCGAGGAGTTGGGTATTTCCGTGCAGGTGCACGATGTATTTATGGAGCTGACCCACGTATATCCGGATATTACCATTCACCTGACGCTGTTTCGGGCAAGCACGGATCAGACCCCACAGAGACTCGAGCACAACGATCTGCGCTGGATCACAACAGACGAAATCACACAATATTCCTTCTGTCCGGCCGATGCGGACATACTGGAACGTCTGCAGAGCCAGGGCCTCGGGCCGCTGCCCGTTTCACAGGTTGGTGTGATCGGAGCCGGAACCATGGGCGCAGGCATCGCGCAGACCTTTGCGCAGGCGGGCTATACCGTATTTCTGTGCGACCGCACCGCACAGCAGGCCGAACAGGCAAGGCAGTGTATTGCCTCCGCACTGCAGACAAGGGCCGCCGCCGGAAAGCTTTCCTCCGAAGAAGAAGCGGCAATTCTGGGCCGCATCACAACCGGAACGGCGGACATCTGCCGGAGCTGCGGGATGGTCATAGAGGCGGTATACGAATCTCTCAACGAAAAAAAGCGCGTTTTTCGGCAGCTGCAGGAGGTCTGCCCGAAGGATTGCATTTTCTGTACCAACACCTCATCCCTTTCAATCACCGAAATTGCCGAAGGCCTGGACCGACCGGTGGTGGGTATGCACTTTTTCAACCCGGCCCCGGTCATGCAGCTGGTTGAGGTTATAGCCGGACAGAGTACGCCCTCGCAAACACTGCGTCAGGTCATGGACATTGCCGCTGCACTCGGAAAAACGCCCGTTGCCGTACACGAAAGCCCCGGCTTTGTGGTAAACCGACTTCTGGCTCCGATGATCAACGACGCCATTGGGCTTCTTGCAGACGGCACGGCCTCTGCCGAAGACATCGACACAGCCATGCGGCTGGGTGCCGGTCATCCGATGGGTCCGCTTGCTCTGGCAGACCTGATCGGTCTGGATGTTGTTCTGGCCGTGCTGCAGACCCTGCAGCAGTCCGACGGTGCCGGCTCCGGCCCACACCCGCTGCTTTGCGAAATGGTCCGCGAGGGACGGCTGGGCAGAAAGACCGGCGAGGGCTTTTACAGATATCCGGCAGATCTGCACGAGTCGTAAACACCATCCGCCCGTGTGGGTGCGCTGCAAAACGGACACCCTGAAAATACAATCCGACATCTTCGGGAGAAATCACGTTTTTTGTGGTTTCTTCCGTTTTTTCGTCCCGCACACACAAAGACGGCGCCGGAGCAGCCCAAAATCCGAAAAACGTCGGTTTACTCCGAGACACAGCAGCAACATGTTAATTAAAAAGAAAAGCTTGACATACAGATTACAATCTGTTACTATCTCTGCCATAACGGATACAAAATGTAACCGTGCATATCAAATTGATAACAGACAGAGGATGAACGGATGAACAAGGCCATTCGCGCGACAGCTCTGATGCTGCTGCTGGCACTGATATTTTCCACGGCGGCCGTGGCCGCTCCCACTGCGGTGCAGGGTGTGCGTTTTGCACGGAGCATTGCGGATACCTCGCTTCGCCCTGCTCCCGATGCGCTCGAAAGCACGGCGGAGGTGTCCAACGGGCAGATCGTGCGTGTTCTGTCCGCAGAAGGGTCCTGGGTGCTGGTTTCGTGCGGCGGCACGACAGGCTATGCGCTCACGGCGCATTTCGAGCTTCTGTACGACGGAGACTACAGCCTCGGCGTGGGGTATGTGTGTACCGACGGTGCCGACGTGCTGGACAACCCGTGGGCCGGAAACGAGATTATTGCCCGACCGGGTCTGGGGACCGGCCTGGCCGTAACCGGCACCTACGGCGGCTGGTTTCAGCTGGGCAGCGCGGACGGAAGCGTGGTTGGCTATATCGATGCCGACAGTGTTGTCCTCAGAGATTATCCGCGCGGAGCGCAGGATATGGATTTTGTAGAGCAGAACACCTGTGAGGCTGCGTATATCGGTCAGAAGCAGGCGCTGCGTGATCTTGCACAGGCGCTGGTGGCCGACGCGATGAGCCTGCAGGGCTGCTCCTACAAGTGGGGAGCCGTCGGACCGGACAGCTTTGACTGCTCGGGCTTTGTAAACTATATATACGGCCTTTACGGCTATGAGATGCAGCGTGTGGCCTGTGACATCTACCGCAGCAGCGGTCGGCTGATCGAAAGTACGGACGAGCTGGAGCCGGGAGATATTTTGTGCTTTTCAGAACTGCGCAACAGCAGCTATGTAACCCATGTGGGCATCTATATTGGCGACGGGAGCTTCGTGCATGCCTCATCCGGACGCGGAGAGGTTATCATAAGCACACTGGACAACGAATATTATGCCGAGCATCTTGTCGGCGCCAAGCGTCTGCTGGCCCTCTGAGCGGCATTGCAGGCGCAATTGCAGGGTGCTGATCTGACAAAGACCGCAGAGCGGAATCAAAAACCCGGACCTTCTCGTCTGCAGCAGGAAGAAGATCCGGGCTTTGTTTTTGAAACGTGGGATGGCTCAGCAGTAGAAGTCTTTGATTTTCTTGGCACGGCTGGGATGGCGGAGCTTGCGAATGGCCTTGTTTTCGATCTGGCGGATGCGCTCACGCGTGACACCGAAGATCTGACCGACCTCTTCAAGGGTGTGCGTCCTGCCATCGTACATGCCGAACCGCATACGCAGAACATCGGCTTCGCGATCGGTGAGCGTGTCGAGGATTTCGCTCAGGGCTTCGGACAGAAGCGTGTTGGAGGTGGCGTCTGCAGGACCAAGCGTGTTGTCGTCTTCTACGAAGGAGCCGATAGTGGTGTCTTCTTCGTCGCCCACGGGTGTGTCGAGGCTCAGAGTGTCAGCCGCGGTGCGATTGGCCTCGATGACCTTTTCAAGGGGCAGACCCAGCTCGTCGGCAACCTCTTCGAGCGTTGGCTCACGGCCAAGCTCCTGTACGAGCTTGCGGTTGCAGCGGGTGACCTTGTTGATAACCTCAACCATGTGCACCGGGACACGGATGGTCCGCGCCTGATCGGCGATGGCACGGGTGATGGCCTGACGGATCCACCATGTGGCATAGGTTGAGAATTTGTTGCCCTTGGTGTAGTCGAATTTGTCGACCGCACGGATCAGGCCGGTATTGCCCTCCTGGATGAGGTCGAGAATATGCAGGCCGCGGCCGGAGTATTTTTTGGCAATGGAGACTACCAGACGCAGGTTGGCCTCGGTGAGCTTTTTTTTGGCTTCTTCGCTGCCGGCGGCAACCTGGGCGGCCAGGTTGGCTTCTTCTTCGGCGGTCAGCAGCTTTACCTGCCCGATTTCTTTGAGGTACATGCGTACCGGGTCGTCGAGATTGTATTCCGCGGCCAGCTCGATGGGATCCACGAGCTCTTCTTCTTCGGCCTGCGGAGCCTCTGCAGCGGGTTCGATTTCAAGCTCGGAGCCTACTACCTGAATGCCGAGGGATTCGAAGGTTTCGTATACGTGTTCGATCTGGTCTACGCTCAGGTCGATCTTTTCCAGCTCGGCAGCCAGCTCGCTGCTTTGCAGAACACCGTCTTTGCGGCCCTTGTTGATCAGCGCGGTCAGGGCATTCATGACCTCGTCGCTGACCTTCACGGTTTTTTTAGAGCTTGGCATAACACACATCCTATGTTTGTGTAGTTCGTTCCCCGCGGCTGCGGCCCCGGATGCAGATGCCGACACGGCACAATAGCCCGCCTGAAAGGGTAACCTCACCATTTTACAGCACATCTTTCGATTTGACAAGCACTCAGAAAACCCGTATCCGCTTTTTTTCCGGGCAGAATAAAAACGGAATGATTGCAATTTGCGGCAGTGCCGTTTATAATGGGGCAAATACGCTGATGGGAGAGAAGAAGCATGCACTATTCCTACACACCGCACGGGGTCTGCTCAAAAAACATCGCCTTCGACATCATCGACGGCAAGGTCCGCAATCTGCACTTCACAGGCGGCTGCAGCGGAAACACACAGGGGCTGTCCGCCCTGATCGAGGGTATGGATGCTGCGCAGGCCGCAGAACGCCTCAGCGGGCTGAAATGCGGCATGAAGGACACGTCCTGTCCGGATCAGCTGGCAAAGGCATTGCAGCAGCAGCTCGAAAAGGCAGCAAAAGAAGCCGGAGAGAACCCCGGCTGAGGTCCCCCCGGAATCGTCTCGCGGCAGGAGCTTTTGGCAGAACCGGCATCCTCCGCGGTGCGGCGCAGCCCCTGGAGAGGGGCTTTAATAACTACTACTCTATGATACAAGGAGAATGGCCGTGCAGGTAAATACCAATCCCGCAGAAAAATTCTACAAAGAGGGTCTGACATTCGACGATGTGCTGCTTATTCCGGCACAGAGCAGCGTAACCCCCAGCATGGTCGATGTTTCCACGTGGCTTACTCCCTCCATCCGGCTGAACATTCCTCTGATCTCTTCGGCGATGGATACGGTTACCGAGGCAAGAATGGCTATCGCCATGGCGCGCGAGGGCGGCATCGGCATCATCCACAAAAACATGACCATCGCCGAGCAGGTCGACATGGTCGATCAGGTCAAGCGCAGCGAAAACGGCGTGATTTCCAATCCCTTCTTTCTGCACCCCGAAAATACGCTTGGAGACGCCGAAAAACTCATGGGCAAATACCGCATCTCCGGCGTTCCCATCTGCGACCATACCGGCAGGCTGGTTGGCATCATCACCAACCGCGACATGAAATTCGAAACCGATTTCTCCCGGCGGATCAGCGAGGTAATGACCTCGGAAAACCTCATCACGGGGCAGGAGGGCACCACCCTTGAGGAGGCAAAGCAGATTCTGCACCGCTATCGTATCGAGAAGCTGCCCATTGTAGACGATCAATGCCGGCTCAAGGGCCTGATCACAATCAAGGACATCGAAAAGGCGGTAACCTATCCCAATTCGGCCCGTGACGACCAGGGGCGTCTGCTGTGCGGAGCCGCTATCGGCGTGACCGCCGACGTAATGGAGCGTGCACAGGCCCTGCTGAAGGCGGGGGCAGACGCGCTTGCACTCGACAGCGCCCACGGACACAGCAAAAACATCATGAACTGCATCCGCGACATCAAATCCGCCTGGCCGGACTGCCAGCTGATTGCCGGCAACGTTGCCACGGCAGAGGGCACACTGGCTCTGATCGAGGCCGGCGCAGACTGTGTGAAAATCGGCATGGGTCCGGGCTCCATCTGTACGACACGCGTGGTGGCGGGCATCGGTGTGCCGCAGATTACGGCGGTTTATGATTCTGCCTGCGCAGCAAAGGAAAAGGGCATTCCCGTGATTGCCGACGGCGGCATCAAATATTCGGGAGACATCGTAAAGGCTCTGGCAGCCGGGGCCAGCACCGTGATGATCGGTTCTCTGTTTGCCGGCTGCGACGAAAGCCCGGGCGAGACCGAAATCTATCAGGGCCGGCAATTCAAGGTTTATCGCGGCATGGGATCCATGGCGGCCATGGCCCGCGGCTCCGGAGACCGCTACTTCCAGAGCGGCACCGACAAGTTTGTTCCCGAGGGGGTTGAGGGGCGTGTACCGTATAAGGGCAGCGTCTCCGAAAGTGTATATCAGCTGCTGGGCGGCGTTCGCTCCGGCATGGGCTATTGCGGCACTCCGACCATCGGCGAGCTGCAGGCAAGGGGCCGCTTTGTCCGTATTACCAACGCGGGCCTGATCGAAAGCCACCCCCACGATATCTCCATCACCAAAGAAGCACCCAACTATACCGTAAAGGGCTGATATCCCGCAGGGGAGGCACAGAGCTTGGTTGACATCGCAGTACACAACCTCGAAAAGGCCTATGAGGCCAACAACAACATTCTCGACGGGCTGACCTTTGAGGTCAACTCCGGTGAACGGGTTGGCATTCTGGGAAAAAACGGAGCGGGAAAGACAACACTGTTCAAAATTCTCTGCGGCGAGCTGAAGGAAGACCGCGGCGACGTGTTTCTGGCCGCCGGAAAAAAAGTTGGACTGATCTCACAGATTCCCGTATATCCGCAGGGCTACACAGTAGAAGACGTTCTGCGCTCCGCCTTTCGCGAAACCGAGGCTGTGCGCCGTGAGATGGAACAGCTTGCCGCCCGTATGGACCAGAACGCTTCGCCCGCACTGCTGCACCAATACGACACGCTGGTCAGCCGCTATGAGGCCGGCGGCGGCTACGAGACCGACCTTGAGCTCGAAAAGCTCTGCAACGGCCTGGGCATTCCGGCGGCCATGCGGGCCCAGCCGATGCAGCTGCTTTCGGGCGGAGAAAAGACCCGTGTAAATCTCGCGAGGCTGCTTCTGGAAAAAACGGACATTCTTCTGCTCGACGAGCCTACAAACCATCTGGATATGAGCAGTGTGGAATGGCTGGAGGAATACCTGCTCAAATTCAAGGGGACCGTTCTGACCATTTCCCACGACCGCTATTTTCTCGACCGCGTGGTAACACGCATTGTGGAAATCCTCAACGGAAGGGCGGAGTATTACGGCGGCAACTATTCCGTATACGTGCGCGAAAAAGAGGCTCGCTATGCATACCAGCTCAAGAAATACGAGCTTGAGCAGGCCAAGCTGGCACAGCTGGGCCACACCGTGGAGCGTATGAAGGGCTGGGGCACCAACAATCGTTCGCTGTACCGACGTGCCATGTCCATCGAGCACCGCATGGAGCGCATCGCCAAAACCGAGCGTCCCACAAAAGAACGGGTTCTCAGCGCCCGTTTCGGCGAAAAGGAATTTCACGCAGACGAGGTGCTGGCAGTCAGCGGACTTGCAAAATCCTTTGGCACACGTACCCTGTTTTCAAAGGTGGAATTTCTGGTGCAGGGCGGCGACCGCATTGCCCTGCTTGGCGACAACGGCACAGGAAAAACCACCCTGCTGCGGGTTCTTCTGGGCCTTGAGCCGCCCGACGCGGGCAAAATCAAATGGGGGCCCTCGGTAAAAACCGCCTATCTGCCGCAGCTGATCGAGTTCGACCACCCCGAACGCACACTGGTCGACACACTGGTATACGAAAAGAACATGACCACCCAGAGCGCCCGCAACCGTCTTGGTGCCTTTGCCTTTTCGGGTGAGGACGTATTCAAATGCGTGGGGGATCTGTCCGGCGGAGAGCAAAGCCGCCTGCGCCTGTGCATGCTGATGGACGAAAAGGTCAACATGCTGATTCTCGACGAGCCTACCAACCATCTCGATCTGGGCTCACGCGAGTGGATCGAGCAGGCTGTGGCGGCCTATGAGGGCGTGCTGCTCTTTATCAGCCACGACCGCTATTTTGTCGGTCAGTTTGCCAACCGCATCTGGACGCTGGAAAACGGGCAGATCAGTGATTTTCGCGGCGACTACGAGCAATACCGCGCCCTGCGTCAGCGCCGGACCGAGGCGGCCTCCGCAGCCAAAAAACCGCCCGCGCTGCGTGCGGAGCCAAAGCCCGAAAAGCAGAACGGCAAGGCGGCGGAAAAGCAGCTGGCCCGGCTTGAGAGAGACATAGAAAAGCAGGAGGTGCTTGTGGCCGGCTTTGACGAAAAAATGCAGGCTGCGGCCTCGGATTATCTGCAGCTTGTGCGGCTGACAGAGGAAAAGCAGGCTGCCGAGGCAGAGCTTGAAACTCTGATGACCCGGTGGGAGGAGCTGGCTGCCCGTATACAGGGTGGATAGCCTGCGCGTCCTCCATCGCGTCGGCAGGCATGGCGGACCCTTTCCGCAGCCCGGAACACAAATACAACAGGCGCGTCTGTCTTTCTCCCAAACAGGAGAGCCCTTCGGGGCCGGCAGACGCGCTTTGTGTATGGTTCACCCTCTTTCGTTACGTTGAAAAGAGATTTTCCGAAGGAGGCGACCCCAACATAGCCGTATCACAATTCGGGCACACTGTCAATGCAGAGGTCAGATCCGATACAGCACGGTGCAGCACTGCATGCCGTATTTTCCGCAAATTATTTGCATTTCGAAAGAATCTGTGCTAAACTCATACGCAGTCTGAATACACGGAGGAATCGGCATGAGTAAATATGAACACCTGCTGCAGCCGCTGAAGATCGGCAACGTAATCTTTCGCAACCGCCTCTTCACCGCACCCATGGGCCTGCATGCTCTGCAGGGCGGCGAGTCCTATCCGACCGATGCCATCATTGCCCATTATGCAAACAAGGCCAGGGGCGGCGCGGCGGTTGTAACCCTTTCCGGCACCGGGTCGGTGCCCGGCGGCGGCCGCGACCACGAGCACATGGCCTATAATCTCTTCGAGGGACACAGCCAGCACTATCTGGCGCAGGCGATTGACGCCATCCATTTCTACGGTGCAAAGGTATCCATGGAAATTCAGGGATCCTGCAAATCGCAGGGCTACGACGTATCCGCAGGTATGCCGCTGCGCGGAGGTCCGGGCGGCGGAGGCGGACCGATGGGCGGCGGACAGGACAACGGCTATTCCGGAATTAAGCCGGCAAGCCAGAAAACAGCGGGCGGCATGCCCGGTCCCGGCGGTCCCGGCGGCCCCGGCGGCGGACAGCCTGAGCTGAGCAAGGAAATGACCCTTGCGGTCATGCAGGAATACTGCGACAACTTTGCCGATCAGTGCGAGGTGCTACAAAAGCTGGGCGTAGACATGGTCATGATCCACATGGCTTATGAGATGAACATCATGAGCCGCTTCATCACTCCCCATACAAACCACCGGACGGACGAATTCGGCGGCAGCATGGAAAACCGCTGCCGATTCCTGAATATGGTTTTCGACGCCATCCATCAGCGCTGCGGCAGGGATTTTCTCATCGAGCTGCGCATGTCGGGTGAGCTGCCGGAGGAATGCGGCTTTACAAACGACGATGCCGTGGAAATGGCCAGATGTCTTGTAGGGCACCTCGACATCCTGCATGTGCACGCACCCACGGCCTGGCAGGCACACCCCATGTGCTTTGAGCCCGATATGCCAAACCTGCATCTTGCCGAAAACATCAAAAAGCATGTGCCGGAGATGACCGTGCTGACCATCGGAGGCTATCAGGATCTCGATGCCATCGATGAGATTATTGCTTCGGGCAAGGCAGACCTTGTGAGCATGGCCCGCGGCTGGCTGGCAGATCCCGAGCTGGGCCGAAAGGCCTATGAGGGCCGCGGCGACGACGTACGTCCCTGCATCAAATGCATGCGCTGTCACGATTCGGCCTGCATCGACGGGATCACCTTTGTGTGCACCGTAAATCCCGAAATCGGCCTGGAGCATTCGTTGGGCCGGATGATCACTCCTGTGGCGCAGCCGAAAAAGGTTGCCGTGGTCGGCGGAGGTCCCGCCGGCATGTACGCGGCCCTTCGCGCGGCAGAGCGCGGCCACAGCGTAACGCTGTATGAGGCTAAGGACCATCTGGGCGGTCAGCTGAACTTCGCAGACTATGCAAAATTCAAATCCGCTCTGAAAAAATACAAAAACTGGCTGATATACCAGCTCGGCAAGCGCAAGGTCCGTGTGGTCCTGGGTACCGCTGCCGACAAGGCACTTCTGCTGCGTGAGGGCTATGAGGCCGTAATCGCCGCGGTTGGTGCAAATCCTCTGATTCTGCCCGTTCCCGGACATGAGCTGGCAGTGCCCGCACCGCAGGTCTATGGACACGAGGATCAGCTCGGTCAGCAGGTTGTGGTTATCGGTGCCGGACAGGTGGGCTGTGAAACGGCCTATCATCTGTGCCAGCAGGGTCACAGCGTAAAAATCGTGGAAATGCAGGCAAAAGCCGCACCCGACGCCTCTGCTTCCTATCGCAGCCGCCTTTTGCGCTTCATGGGCTACGAGGGTGACCGCATCGAGTTCATCCTTGAGGCACGCTGCAAGGAGATCACCGCGCAGGGCCTTGTATATACCGACAAAAACGGCGAGGATGTTCTGCTGCCCTGCGACAGCGTGGTGATGGCAGCCGGCATGCGCCCCAACCAGGCTGCGGCCATGGAGCTTTATGACCCGTCCTATCGGCTGTATCTGATCGGTGACTGCGAGAAGACAGCAAATGTGCAAAAAGCCATTCGCCGGGCCTACAGCGTGGCCATGACGCTGTAACGTACAGGAAGAAGACTGCTCCAAAGAATAAAAGCGGCCCGGCTTTGCCGGGCCGCTGCCCACCTTCTCCCGGGGCCCGGCCCCGGACCCCGAGGCTTAAGGCATTGCGCACGAAAGGGCGGCGAAAAAAGGACGACACATCCGTGCCGCTCTCACGTGACCGGGTTCGGTGCTCGGGTCGCTCCTCAGCGTTGCCCTATCCTCCGTCCCGGCGTGAAAAGCAAGGCACATCTTATTTAAATTTCTTCCCCCACAAATCAAAACTGTACTTGACATGGGGAGCACTACAGACTGCACTGTAAAATCGTGCTTCACTGATCCTGCGGTGGCGGCTTATATTGACATTTTGAAAGGGAAATGATATAAAAAAACCAGTATATCTACTGCAACAGATAAGGAGGAAACCAAAAAGATGAAGCGCACTTTTCAGCGTCTGATTGCGTTGGCTCTGTGCCTGGCTCTGCTGAGTGTGAGTGCTCTGGCCATGATGCCGCCCGACGGCATGGGCGGAGGCATGGGCGGCGGTATGCCGCCTGGAGGCATGGGCGGAGGCATGGGCGGAGGCATGGGCGGCGGTATGCCGCCTGGAGGCATGGGCGGCCCTGGCGGCATGATGATGTCCACCACCACGACCACAGCCAACCAGGCCTTTGGCAGCTGGGTTTTTGACAAAACCGAAGACAGCTCCGACGGCAGTGTAACGGCTGTGATTTCCAAATGGACGGGCGGCGACGACGCTGTGGTTCTGCTGCCCGAGCTGGTATCCGACGGCACGGCCAACTATCCCGT
This sequence comes from Oscillospiraceae bacterium, assembly GCA_963639765.1. Lineage (GTDB taxonomy): Bacteria > Bacillota > Clostridia > Oscillospirales > Oscillospiraceae > CAVHXA01. Next base: position 20,889 of record CAVHXA010000006.1, read on the forward strand.
AACGGCCTACGGAACCGGCAACCAGAACATCGACTCAAATGGCAACAAAAACGGCAGAAGCGCCCCGGACGGAAACTATATCCTCTTTCCGCGGGCACAGGCTGCTGCCGAGATTGCAAAGGTAGCATTCTACGACTACAACTCTCTGGCCGGAATTGTCGTTCCGGAAACGATCACCACCATCGGAACCAACGCATTTCTGTCCTCTATCCCCAAGCAGGCCTTCTATGGTGCCGAGGGCTCGGCCATACAGACCTATGCTGAGGAGCAGAAGGCCGATTTTCAGACTCTGAGCGGCAACACGCAGCCCTTTGTTGCAAGCGTCGGCGAGGGAGGCTGGATGGATCCCAACGGCGTATATGATCTGCCCACCGCCATGCTCGGCGGCACCTATACCACGCAGGTTCAGATTATCGCCCACCAGGGCTACGCCATCGATACGCTTGTGGTAGACGGACAGTCCGTGGCTGTGAGCGGCAGCGAATACACCTTTACCTACACCTTTACCGCTGCGTCCTCCGGTATTACGGTAACATTCAGGGAAGACCCGACGGATACGCGCGAATTCAACATCGACTACGCCGCGCAGTATCAGGCTCCTGAGCTGCTTGCGGGTGCTGTGGCAGACGGCGCCGTCCTGCCTGCGGATGTCAGCGACTATTGCGGCGTGACCGATCAGGCAGACTATCTCGATGCCGTCAATCTTTCGTCCGGCATCTATTATGCAGCCAACGGCAAGGTATATACGACCGTTGCCGTATACGAATCCACCGACACGGCCCAGTTCTTCTCAAAGGCCGAGGTGATCAACTTTGCCTATTCACAGGATGAGGCTGTGGCCGAAAACCTGGCCTATTTCTATCAAACCGTACAGGGGCCGCTGGTATACGGCAGGGACTACAACTGCCTGCGTCTGTATAACTTCTATTCCTATCTGCGCTCCGGTCCCAGCTCGGGCGAGTCGGTTCTCTATGCAGCCTTCCTGTATCGGGAAATGACTGCCGAGGAGCTCGAAGCCCTGAACGGCAGCACCCTGTGGAACGGGACCTACACTCCGTCGACAATGGGCATGGGGCCCGCAGCCATAAGCGGAGAATACACCAACACCTCCTCAATCTTCACACAGGCGGGCGGCGAGCTTGAGATCAGCGACCTGACAACCGCCAGCTTTGTGGGCTATACCGGCGGCCCCAGCGAGGCCGGAAACTTCTTTGGCTATGGGGCACAGATCCTTGTAGACGGCGGCGATGCCGAAACCGGCAGCCACCACCACACCTGGATCAACTATCCCGCAGACGTGGCCGAGGCCGGCTATACCACCAGCCTGCTTACGCTGCACAACCCCAGAATTCTTGGCAACGCCAACGACATGTATGCCACCGGCAACGGGCTGGCCGTGGTCAACGGCGGCGACTTCTTCTCGTGCGGGTCGGGCTCACGCGGTGCCTATGTTTCGCTGCAGGGGCAGATTCTGCTCAATGCCACGGACAACGAGGGCAACACCGTGCTGGCACAGGGAGACGACGGTCTGACCTATCCCGTAACAGACGCCGGAAAGCTCACAGCCACAGCAATCCCCGACGCCGATCTTGTGACCATGATTTCCGTGGACCATGACCCTGCCGGCAATGCGATCAGCGGGACCATGCGCGGCGGATATTTCAAAGACCACGACACCGATGTATCCCTGATTGTTTCGGGCGACGAGGCCTCTTCGGCCATTGCAACCGACTCGGGCGGCGGTGTTATCGTGGCCAATCAGGTTGTATGCAAGTCCTATGGTCTGCGTTCGGCCGGCGTATATACCATCGGCGCCGACGAAAGCTGGGTATACTGCTACAATTCCAACCTCATCTCGTATCGCGACGGCGGACTGGTTTCGGCTACCGGCGGCTATGCCTATGCCTTTAACTGCAACATCTACGGCGTTATGGGTCTGAAGACCCGGGCCGGCGGCAACGCCTCTACCCGCTGGAGCGGCATTGAGGTTGACAACTGCCGCATCACCACCGAATACGACTACGAAGAGCTTATAAACGCCTATGATGTTGCGTGGCCCACCGACATGACCACCGACATGATCGACGAGGCACTTTCCGGAACCCGTACCTCTGACCTGACCCTGTTTGTGGACAAGGCCAACAGCCCCTATTTCTACACAGCCTCTCTGTACTGGTGGTTTGTAGACCGCAACGTGATGCCCGGCTTTGCCGAGGGTGCCAACCCGGGATATTTCTCCGTTATCTATTCCGACGGCGGCAGCGTCCCCGTTACGGTAACGGCCTCGCGGCTGGTCAACGGCAACTACGAGCTGTATGGCGAAAACTCCGAGTGGTATGCATCCCACAAGGATCTGACTCCCGAAACCGATGACCTGCTGGCGTATGTCAAGCAGATCGTAGAAGCCTATCCCGACAGCTCCATCACCGAGGATCTCGAATACTACTGCAGCTATAAGCCCGCAGAGAATCTGCTTGTGGCGGCCGATGCCGGCTCCGCACTGACCGTGAGCTTTATCGACTGCAACAGCGCCACCTGCTGGGATGCCACGGGTGAAAGCACCGAAACCTGCGAGCTTGTGGGTGACTTCTTCTGCGCGAAGGATTCCGTTTCTTCCAATCCGCAGCTTGCAGGCGGCCCCAACACACTTACAGCCAACCTGACCAATACCGAGTGGCAGGGCAAGCTGATTCGCGGCAGCGAGGATCAGGGCACTGTATCGATCAGCCTGAGCGAAGGCTCGGTATGGACCGTTACCGGCACCGCACGCATCGACACTCTGCGCGTGAGCACAGACAGCAGCGTGGTCGGCCAGATCCTGCGCTACGACAGCGTTAGCCAGGAAGACGACGGAACAAGCGTCTATACCAATGCCTATGTAGCGGCAGAGGGCGACGAGGTCAACATGGGGGCCCTGGGCCTGCCCTTTACCGATGTAGACCCAACGGCAGACTATGCCGAGGCTGTGGCGGCGATGTATTATCTGGGCATCATGAACGGCACGGACGAAACAAGCTTTGCTCCAAATGCCGAGGTTTCCCGTGCTACGGCTGTTACGGTCCTTGGCCGCATGCTGGGCTGGCAGCCTGTTCAGGGCAGCACGTTCAACGATGTTGCAGACGGCAGCTGGTATGCCGGTTATATAAACCGGGCCGCTGAGCTGGGCATCATCCGCGGCTACGGCAACGGCAGCTTCGGGCCCGAGGATACGCTGACAGCCGAACAGATGAATCTGATCATCGACCGTGCAGCCGATCTGCTCGGCCTGCCTGTAAAGACCGCGTATACAGGCAGCATTACCCGTGCGCAGCTGGCGCAGGCTCTGTATCCGTTCAGGGCTTTGATCGCGAACTGAAAAGCAATCGCGCCTGCGGCAATTTGCAGAGCTTTTCAGCCGCCTGATTCTGCCATACACAGAGCATGGCTTTTTTGATTCGGCAAATTGCTGCTGCCAAAAGCTGCTTCGAAAAGACAGGCCCCTTCGGGGGCAGGATCTTCCGGCGTGCCCCCTTCGGGGGGCACGCTTTTTTTCTGTGTGTGCTGTTCGAGACTTGCACAACACGGCAGGACCTGTTAGAATAAAGGTCGTATTTTTTTACGCATCGGCAAAGCTGCATGCAGATGCAGCCGGCTTCGGCACAATCGGGGACCTGCACGATTCAACCGGGCCAAATGACACAATATTGGAGTGATTTCCCATGGACAAGCACGAAAAATCTCTCAGCTCCGGGCAGCGTTTGATTCTGGCTGCACTGGCTGCTGTTATCGTTTTGCTGGCGGTGCTGATTTTTATCATGGTCCGCAATGCACCCGGCAGGCAGGAGAAGACTGCTGCCGAAACCACACAGACCGCCGCTGCGGATGCGGCCGATGCCGGACAGCCTGAACAGACCGAAACCGCAGAAGCCGGCACGGTCTCCGACGGGGAAACCGCAAAGCTGCCCGACGGCGTGGTTCTGCAGTGCGGGTCGCGGCAGCTCGACAGCCTGACCTTCAACTATTACTACTGGGATACGTATTTCGGCGTGTTGGGCAGCTATGGCAGCAGCATCACTGATTATTTCGACCCCACCCTGCCGCTGAGCGAACAGATCTACGACGAGTCCACAGGACAGACCTGGCAGGAGCTTTTCGAATCGCTGGCCGTATCGTCCGCCATGCAGGTGCTGGCCTTTGTGCAGATTGCCGAGCATGAGAATTTTGCCATGCCGCAGGAATATGCCGATAACCTGACAGACCTGATCGAACAATACCGCACATCCGCGCTGGAGCAGGGATATGCCTCACTGGATGCCTATCTGCAGGCCACCTATGGCGACGAAGCCGACGAAGCCGGTTTTCTGGCCTATCAGACCGATTATCAGCTGGCTACCGCCTATACCGACACACTCTATGATACGCCCGTCTTTACCGACGAAGAGGTTTCAGACTATTTCGACGAACACGCCGAAGAATACGAGAGCCTTGGCGTAAGCAAAGACGACACCCCGATGGTAGACCTGCGGCATATTATGATCACGCCCGACGACAGCACGGACGATGCCGCCTGGCAGGTCGCGGAAGACGAGGCCCGTGCCCTGTATGAAAGCTGGCAGCAGAATCCGACCGAAGAATTTTTTGCGCAGCTGGCAGAGGAAAACTCCGACGATACCGCGTCGGTTGGCAACGGAGGAGACTGGACAGAGCTGTATAACGGCGGACTGTATCAGCGGGTATACAACGGCTCGATGGATGAAGCCTTTGGAGCCTGGCTCTTTGACGAAGCGCGTGCCGCAGGCGACGTTACACTGATAAAAACCGACGATGCCTGGCATCTGCTGTATTTCGTGGGCCGCGAGGACATGCCGTTCTGGCGCTATACCGCCGAAATGGACCTGCGCTATGAAACCTATCAGACAGCATCTGACGCACTGCTGGCAGATTATTCCTGTACCTACGACGGAGACAATCTCGTCCTGCACACCCCTGAGGGCCTTTATGAAGAAGACTGACCCCTGGTGGACGAGGAGCGTCTGAAGCGCATCCGGAGCCGTCTGCGGACACAGACAGAGGAAGAGGAGAAAGAGAATGCAAAAGAAACTCAGCGGTCGTGAATATATCTATGTGGCAAGCATGCTTTTCGGCATGTTTTTCGGCGCCGGCAATCTGATCTTTCCGGTCCACATGGGCCAGATGGCAGGAAGCAATATCTGGCCGGCCGTAATCGGCTTCTGCATTACCGGCGTGGGTCTTCCGCTGCTTGGCGTTGCGGCCCTTGGCATCAGCCGGTCCGACAGTCTTTTCGCGCTTGGCAGCCATGTGGGTCGGCGCTACGGTGTATTTTTCACCTGTCTTCTGTATATGACCATCGGTCCGTTTTTTGCCATTCCCCGCTGCGCAACCACATCCTTTACGGTCGGACTTGAGCAGATTCTGCCGCAGAACGGCAGTACAAAGCTGTATCTTTTTCTGTTTTCACTGCTGTTTTTTGCTGCGGCCGCTTTTTTCTCACTCAAACCGGGCAAGATCCTTACATGGATCGGCAAGATACTCAACCCTGCCTTTCTTATCTTTCTGGGCATTCTGGTGGTTGTGGCAATGCTGCAGCCCGGCGCCGCAATCGAAACGGTTTCCCCACAGGATAATTATGTTGACCAGCCGTTCTTTACGGGCTTTCTCGAGGGGTACAACACAATGGACGCACTGGCAAGCCTGGCCTTCGGCATCGTTGTGGTACAGGTCATTCGCGGCCTTGGCGTGAGCGAGCCCGGAGACGTTGCGGGCAGTACCGTACGGGCGGGGATTTTCAGCTGTCTGCTGATGGCCGCCATCTATATTGCCGTTACTGTTGTAGGCGCTCAGAGCCGCGGCCTGTTCGAAACCTCCGAAAACGGCGGCATTGCCTTTGCACAGCTGGCCCGGCATTACCTCGGAACCGCAGGGCTGCTGGTTCTTGCGGCAACCGTCACGCTGGCCTGCCTGAAAACCTCTGTGGGTCTGATTACCAGCTGCGCCGAGGCGTTTTGCGGCCTGTTTGCAAAGGGCCCGAGCTACCGCGTGTGGGTGATCCTCTTCAGCCTTGTATCGCTGCTGTTCGCCAATTTCGGCCTGAGCTCCATCATCAGCTATTCTCTGCCCGTTCTGATGTTCCTCTATCCGCTTGCCATCACGCTGATTCTGCTCTCGATCTTCGGAAGATATTTTGATTATGACCGCGTTGTATTTGTCTGTACCACCGCATTCACGCTGGTTGCCGCGCTGTACGACCTTATTGCGGCTCTGCCCGAAAGCATCTTTCAGACAATCGGAGGGCCGACAATCCGGAAGATTGCTCTGCAGATTCTTCCGTTCGCGGAGCTGGGTCTCGGCTGGGTCTGTCCCGCACTGCTGGGCCTTGTGATCGGCCTTGTGATCCGCTTTGTGCATTCGGGAAAATAAACGCATGGAGCTGCTCTATCAGGATACGGATCTTGTGGTGGCGATCAAGCCGCCGCGGGTGCTGAGCACCAACGAGCCCGGCGGCATGCCGCAGCTGCTGCGCGCCGAGCCCGGCCTTGCGGACGTACAGCTGCGGACGGTGCACAGGCTCGACCGGGTGGCCTCCGGCCTGATGGTTCTGGCCAAAACGCCGCAGGCGGCCTCAGAGCTTTCGCGACAGGTGCGGCAGAGTGATTTCGCCAAGGAATATCTGGCCGTGCTGCACGGGACACCGCAGCCCACGGACGGCACCCTGCGGGATCTGCTCTTCCGGGATACGCACGAGCGCAAGACCTATGTGACGCAGGAACCGGGAAAGGGCGTGCAGCAGGCAATTTTGCACTACCGCACCCTCGAAGGCGTCGGTGGTCTGAGCCTTGTGCATATTCGTCTGGTAACCGGCAGAACCCACCAGATTCGCTGTCAGTTTTCCAGCCGGGGCCTGCCTCTTGCGGGAGACCGAAAGTATTCTCTGCTCGATGATCCGTGGGAGCTTGCGCTGTGGTCCTGCCGCCTGCAGTTTGTGCACCCGGCAACAGGCAAAGCTATGGATTTTGCAAAGCTGCCGCCCGAGGATCCGCCATGGAGTCTGTTTTCGACATTGCATCCAAACCTCCGTCGCTGACGGATAATCCGCCGATGCCTCTGCCGACCTGTGCAGGGTTGTCTTAATAAAAAACGATGCGAGCAGCCAAAAGGGCCTGTTGCCTGCATTTTGCGGGAGGCGGGCTCTTTTTCTGTGCCGGATTGCGGCAGCAATCCGGATGGTTTCTCCGGTCCGGGTGCTCTGCAGACGGAAATGCAGGCGCACAGTCCGCTTCGCGGAAACCGGGAAAGCCTTTCGGCACAGCACAGTCCGTGCAGGCTTCGTGTGACTTTTTATCATAAAGACATAATTTTGAAAAATGCCCGCAAAATTTCTTAATATTTGGCTTGCCTTTTTCCTGCGCGCATGATATGTTTATGTCAGCTGTGTGGGCATGCCCGCAGATACACACGCAAAAAAGAGAGGAGAGCCGTCATGAAACACAGAACACTTGCCCTGATACTGGCATTGGTGCTGGTATGCAGTCTGCTTGCCGGCTGCGGAAAAACGCAGCAGAGCGCCGAAGAGCCTGCCGAAGGGGCTGCCGGCGAGACTGTTGAAGAGACTGTTGATGAGCAGCCGACCGAGACACCCGAAGAGCAGCCGGCCGAGACACCCGAAGAATCCGAGGAGCAGCCTGCAGAAGAGCCTGAAGAGCAGCCTGCAGAAGAACCCGCCTTTACCGTCAGCTATCCGATGGAGGGCAACGAAAAGGTTTCGGGCTGGTTTTCGTTCTTTGGCGGGCTGAACACCATGCCCGGCTTCTTTACCGACTCCGACTACGACGAGATGTTTATCATCCCCTACCTCGAAGAGGGCGCGGGTGTAGATCTCGACATGATCACAGTATCAGACACCATTGCCTCCGAGCAGTTCAAGCTGATGATTGCCTCGGGCGACTGGCCGGACTATTGCGGCTCGTTTGGCAGCATGTATTCCGGCGGCCTGCTGCAGGCCTATGAAGACGAATGCATTCAGTCCTTTACCGACGAGGAGCTGCAGCAATATACCCCGGACTACTGGAAGATCCGCGGCGCACTCACGGGCGACGATCTGGCCGCCGCGCTCGAGCACCATATGAACCTCGGCGTGTATACCATCTCCAGCAAATCGATGGATGAGCAGGGCATGGTAACGCGGGCCGACTGGTACAGCGAGCAGGGAAGCCCGGAGATTACCACGCTGGACGAGTTTACCGACTATCTCTATGCCTGCTACAATGCCTATCAGGGCGACTCTACCCTGCACATGGAGGAGGGCGGCAGTCCCGGCTATATCGACGATGCCTTTGGCGTGACCATTCCGAGCTATGCCGGTTCCTCCGTTCCCTATTATGTCGACAACGGCGAGATCAAGAGCAACCTCACGGCCGACGGCTACTACGACTACCTCCAGTGGTTCCGCAAGCTGTATGCCGACGGGATCATCAACTCCGAATTCTATACCCGCTCGATGATGACCTATCAGCGCCTGAGCTATGTAGCCTCCGGAGAGATTGCCGTATGGCCCTGCAACGCAGGCTCCGTACACGACCAGAACCGCTTTTTGTCCGAGGGGCAGGCAAATATCGACACCGTTCCGCTGAGCGTGATCACCGACGACGGCGTGAACGACTGGGGTATGAAGCGCAGCGTAGTGACCAACTGCTATACCGTGTCCGCCGACTGCGACCATACCGAGACCGTTCTGGGCTTTATGAACTACCTCTACACCGAGCAGGGCATACTCTATGGCAACTACGGGGTTGAGGGCGTAACCTACGAGCTCGACGACAACGGCGATCCCTGCTTCACCGACCTGATCATCAACAACGAATTCGGCACCATGCCCGAAAACGTTGTTCGTGCCTACATCGACGAGGTCTTCCCGGTATATCGCATTGCAGACCGCCTGTGGGGCACCTACGACGAAGACATGCTTGCCGCAGCCACACTGTGGACCGGCACCGAAACAAAATACGACCATTCCTATCCCACTGCGGCCGGCCTGACCACCGACGAGCAGAACTCCATCACAAACGATTCTGCTGACATCATGACCTATGTTTCCACCGAAATTCTCAGCTTCCTGACCGGCAACAAGGAACTCAACGAAGAGACCTGGGCAGCCTTCTGCGCCCAGCTTGAGGAAATCGGTCTGAGCGACGTGCTCGCTGTGTATCAGAATGCCTACGACCAGACCATGGCCGGCGAACGCTGACAGAATCAACGCGCACCTGCTGTCCGCCGCAGACGTACAGTTTGCGTACCGGCAGTCCGACCCGGCAGATGGTGTCTGCGGTTATGAAAAATGAAACAGGAGGAATCACGGATTTCGTGGTTCCTCCCGCTTTTTCAGGGCAGGGCTGCAGGCACGGTTGTCCGTGCCTTTACAGCCGTAAAGCCGGTTATTCCGAAACAAGAAAGTCCAGAGCATCAAGTGCGGCCAGAACGCGCCGATAAGCGGCCTCGTCGGGGCAGCGCAGGGTATGCAGGTGAATGCCCCGGGTCAGGGCACTGAGCGGCTGTGCGTGCAGGGCCAGAGAAAGAAAGATGTCTACGTCGTGCCGCGAGGAGCATTGCAGCTGGCCGGTAAGCTGACCGTATACGGGATGGTCTACGATTACATCCAGAACGGTGCAGCCCTGGTCGACCATGGCATACAGCTCGCGGCCCATGTCTGCGGCCTCGTGGCGGCAGGCAACGGTGCAGAGAAGGCCGTCGGACCGGTTGAGGACATAGCCGCGGGGCGTGGCGATAATCTGCTGTCCTGCGGCCCGCAGCAGAGCAATATCTCCAACAATAACCTGACGGCTTACACCAAGCTGCCCTGCCAGAGCACTTGCAGAGCAGGGCCCGTCTGCCCGGGTCAGGGCCTGTATGATTGCCTCACGGCGCTGCTGTGCGGCAGACATCAGCGGTTCTCCTTGAGCATGCGGTCTTTCAGGTCCCACAGGCGCTGAGAAAGATCAACATAATAATTGTGTGGGTTGTCAAAGCGCTTGACCTCGTCCCACAGGGTGTCGACCTGAGCAGCGCAATAGGTCCGGATTTCGTCGAGATTTGGGCTGGTATAAACAGGCTTACCGCCCAGAAAGATGGGCACAAGCAGCTCACGGGCCTGAAAATCGGAAAAAAGCTGCCGCTTCCAGGTTACGTCCGGGTCGAAGAGCTCCAGCGGCCGGGTGTCGTCTACCGTTTCGTCATAAAGGGTGAGATAGTCGGCAAAGGCCTTGCCGTTGCTGCGCTCATACAGACGATAAACCCGCTTATAATGTGGGTTTGTGATTTTTGCAACATTTTCGCTGATTTTGATTTTGGGCTTGATGGTGCCGTCCGGCTCTTCCGTGGCGGCAAGCTTGTATACTCCGCCGAATACGGGCTCGGACCGGGCGGTAATCAGCCGCTCGCCCACGCCGAAGGTGTCGATTTTGGCCCCCTGCAGCAGAAGATCCTGAATGAGGTATTCGTCGAGGGAGTTGGATACGGTGATGGTGCACTCGGGCCAGCCGGCTTCGTCGAGCATTTTACGGGCCTCGCGGGTGAGATAGGCCATGTCGCCCGAATCAAGCCGAATGCCGCATTTGGTGATGCCCAACGGACGGAGCACGGTATTAAAGGCACGGATGGCATCGGGGATGCCGCTTTTCAGGGTGTTGTAGGTGTCTACCAGCAGGCAGGCGTTGGTAGGGTAGGTTTCGCAGTAGGTCTTGAAGGCTTCGTACTGGCTGTCGAACATTTGTACCCAGGCGTGGGCCATAGTGCCGCCGGCGAACACACCATAAAGCGGGTCTGCGATGGTGCAGGCCGTGCCGGCGCAGCCGCCAATATAGGCAGCCCGTGCACCCAGGATGGCTCCGTCGGCACCCTGTGCCCGCCGGGAGCCGAATTCCAGAACCGCCCGGCCCTGTGCAGCCCGCACGATGCGGTTGGCCTTGGTGGCGATCAGGCTCTGGTGGTTGATGGTCAGCAGAAGAAAGGTTTCGAGGATCTGTGCCTGAATGGCTGGAGCACGGACGATCAGCAGCGGCTCCTTCGGGAAGACGGGAGTGCCCTCCGGGACGGCCCAGATGTCGCCGGTAAAGCGAAAATCCGCAAGATACTGCAGAAAGACTTCGTCGAACATTCTGCGGCTGCGCAGATAGGCAATATCCTCGGCGTCAAAGTGCAGGTTTTGGACATAGCGGATAACCTGTTCAAGTCCGGCAGCAATGGCAAAGCCGCCTCCGTCCGGTACAGAGCGGAAGAAAAGGTCGAAATAGCATACACGATCGGTGTAGCCATAGCGGAAATACCCGTTGGCCATGGTCAGCTCATAAAAGTCGCACAGCATGGTCATGTTCAGAGGTTTTGTATTGTCCATGGTTTCGTACCTCCTGCCCTGCACCCGGGCAGAGCAATAATGTTCGGGCAGGCCCTGCCCGAAAAAGAGAAAAGCGCCGGCGAGTGCACCTGCCTCGTTATGCGATGCTTCCAAAACCCAGCACCAGCAGGCCCAGAACAATGCGGTATACGCCGAAAGCCGAAAAGCTGTGCCTGCGCACATAGCCCACAAGTCCGCGGATAACCGCCAGCGACACGCCGAAGGCCACCGCACAGCCGACAAGCAGAATGGCCCATTCCAGACCGGTTATGGTATAGCCGCGCAGCAGAAATTTGCATATTTTCAGAGCGCTGGCCCCCAGCATGGTGGGGATGGCCATAAAGAACGAAAACTCTGCCGCAGCCGTACGGTCTACACCCAGCAGCATGGCGCCCAGAATGGTAGAGCCCGAGCGCGAGGTGCCCGGGATGATGGAAAGGGCCTGAAAGCCGCCGATGCCCAGCGCGGTTTTTACGGTAAAGCGGTTGATGCCGCTGATGCGGGGAGCCTGTCCGGCCCGGCGCCGCTCGATTATAATGAAGGCCGCGCCGTATAGAATCAGGGTAACGGCAACGGTTATGTGGTTGTAGAGGTGTTCGTCAAACCAGTCGTCCAGCGGAATGCCGATGATGGCTGCCGGCAGCACACCGATGACCACGAGAAGCCACAGCCGCCATGTATGCAGCCGCTGTACAGGAGTTTTTGTGCGGCTGAAGGGGTTGAGCGTGTGGAAATAGAGGACAACTACGGCAGCAATGGCGCCAAGCTGGATGACCACCTGAAACATTTCATAGAAAGAATCGGAGACGTTCAGGTGCAGGCACTCGTTGAGCAGAATCATGTGCCCCGTGGAGCTGATGGGCAGCCATTCTGTTATGCCTTCAACAATGCCGAAGAGAATGGCTTTGAGAATTTCAAGCATAGACGTTCTCCTTTTGCGGCCGATGCCGCGGCGGGGCCATTATACCATGCCGCAGCGGAAAAGTCACGCAAATTGCCGCCCTGTGCCGTGGCCTCAGATGGAAACACCCTTGCGGCGCAGGACCTCGGCCGCGTAGGAGTTGAACTCCGGCTCGCCGCGCACGATTTTGTAGGTTGAGCGGGTTTCGGTTTCGCTGTGTTCTACTGCAATGCGAATGCTGCCCAGAGTACTGCCCCACGAGAGCAGGCTGTTGAGCTCACTGCGGCGGGAGGCCAGCTCATACAGGTGCGTGACCCAAACGCCGCGCACGCCTGCGGCCTGAAAGGCAGCAATGACCTCACGCGAAATGGACAGATTTTCGGCGGGACTGGTGGAGTTGAGCGGCTCATTAAACAGGACCAGGCTGTCCGGTGTGACCAGCTCAACAGCTTTGGCAATTCGCCCGGCCTCTTCGGAAAGAAGACCGCGGCGGGAAAAGTCGGCGCCGCTGGGGGCAAATACCGTGAGGATTTCAGAGGCCGGGCTGATGGCAGCAGAAGAGGCCGGTATCGGCAGGCCCAGCTGAAACAGCCACTGCGCCAGTCCGACCGATTGCAGAAATACGGTTTTTCCGCCCTGATTGGCCCCCGTGAGGATAAGCAGCTCGCCGCCCTGCGCAAAGGAAATGTCGTTGCAGATGATTTTTTCGCGACCGCTGATCAGAAGAAGGGGATTGAACAGGTTCTCTGCCGAAAAGGCTTTTTCTTCGGAGGGACAGATGCGTGCAAAGCAGCAGGGAAGACCGGCCTTTTTCCAGCTGTCACAGAGCTTTTGCGCCGAAAGAAAAAAGATCAGGTCCTGCTTGATGGAGCGCAGCTGCGCGGATTCCCGGCGCACAAACTGGCTGATGCTCTGCGCAGCTCCGGATACGGTTTTGCTCATCAGACGGCCCATGCCGTCGTAGGCGGTTCTGGTCAGGTCGAGTCTGTGCCCTTTGATCTGCCGGCGCTCTACGCGCAGCAGCTTTACTCCTGTGGGCCTGAGCCCGGCGTCGAGATTAAAGCCGATGCTTACGCGCGAAGGCATGGCATAGTCGCGGCAAAGCTCCGCAAAGCCGCTGCGGATGCGGTCGAAACGTTCGCTGCCGCGCAGATCTAGGATCTGCTGTGACAGACGCTGCATTCCCTCGGAGTGCAGGCTGAGCGTGCGAAAGGTGTCGGCCAGCGTCTCGATGCGCTCAATATAGGAATCAAGAAACGAAAAATCACCGAAGCTGACGGGCTCTGCACCGCGCTCGTCGCCCCCGGCACGGCGGGCGGCGGTGGAACGGCTTTCCCATACGTCGATGCAGTCGAGCAGCTGCTGCATGGCTTCGGGCAGGGCGGGATTGTCGAAAAGGTCCTGCATCACGGCCTGCCGCCAGGCAATCACCGACGGGTCGGTGGTAAAGGTCTTGAGGATTTCTGCCGTGCTGAGCCGGAAATAGCTGCTTGGGGCCATGGCGTCGCAGATCCGCTCAAGCTGCAGATCTTCTGCAGTGCGGGGCGGAAACAGCCTGTTTTGTTCCGGTTCACGGCCGGGCCAAAGTAAAGCTTCCATAGGTCCTCCTTATTGCGCTGCAGCGATGGTGGCCCAGACCGGGTCATCGGGACGCATATCCATCCCTGCAGAGGCCATTCTGGCCAGCATGTCCGGCAGATTCAGCCCGAGCTGCCCCACAATGGCCCGCGCATAGCTGGACTGCCCGGGCTCACGGCAGCTCAGGCGATAGGGATAGTGCAGGGCACCGCTGCTGTCACGGTCCACCTGCATCACAAGGCTTGCCGCGCGATCCTGCAGGCCGGCGGCCTGCAGACGGGCCTGCAGCAGACGATAGATTTCGTTGTAGTGGGTCACGGTTATGGAGGGGATGCTTCTTGCAGTCAGATCGCTGAAAAGATCTATGCAGATTTCTATGCCCTCAGAGGCACTTGTGGAGGTCATGGGCTCGTTGAGCAGAACCAGGCTGCGCGGAGTCGCGCTCTGGCAGATTGTGCGGATCTTTTCCACCTCAAGACCCATGCGCGAATCCTCGGAGGTGTCGCTTTCTCCGGCAGCAAAAAGGGTGTATACGGTGTCGGCGGGCTGCAGCGCGGCAAAGCCAGCGGGAACAAAGCAGCCAAGCTGAAAGAGCCACTGGAGCTGGCCGACGGCGATGAGATAGGTGGTCTTTCCGGAGGAATTGGCTCCGGTGATAAGGTTGACGCAGCCGGCACCGAGCCGCAGGTCGTTTGCAACGGTCGGAGTCTGACCTGTCAGAGCCAGCTCGATGGGATACAGGTCCCGGGCCTGTCTGGTTCCGTCGGAAGAAAGCTGCGGACGACACACAGGCATGCCGGCCTGCTGCAGACGGCGGCACAGCTGCACGGCAGAGGTATAGAATTTCAGCTCCTGACCCAGATCTGCAAGCGCGGTTCGGCCGGAAACGGGCAGGTGCAGGGTTTCCTTGCGCAGACGCGCAAGCTCACTGCGGGCCTGCATGCCGAGTTCACTGGCAAGATATTCCTGAAGCTGCACGGAATTCCCGCTTTGCGGAAAGGCACTGAGCGTGGTCAGTCCGTCAAAGCCCTCGTCGGCCAGACGATCCAGCAGCCCGGAGCGCTGATATGCACCGGAGCGGATTTCACGCATTTCGAGGCTTTCGAGGTTCATGCCCTGGTCCAGACATACGTCCACGGCAAAGGCACCGATGCCCTTCCACCAGACCTGCGTTTTTTCGAGCTGGGCAAGTGTCTGGTCAATCCGGTCGGTCTGGTATTGGCTGTCTGCCCAGTCACGCAGTCGCACAAGAGCCGGTGCGCGGACCTCGGCTGTGTTCAGAGCCCTGCGCAGCAGGGACATGGCCTCGGCATAGCGGCGGAGATGCTCATAGAAAAAGACGGTGGCACGAAGATACTGGGCATGATAATCGTCCGGGTCCAGCTCTTCCAGAAGCATGTTGCCGCCCTTTCGGAGCAGCTTTTCCAGGTTGGTTACGGTTTTTTTAAAGCCCTCAAGCGGGGCAATGCCGACGGTCAGTCCGCGGGCGTTCTGGTGAATCAGACGGACGTAGGTGCCGATTTCCCCGGCAAGAATCTGAACACGGCTGAGCGTGTCTGCCAGCGCGGGAGAGTCGAGCAGATCCTGCATGATGTCGTGACGCCACATAAGGGTCTGCGGATCATCGGTGAGAATGCTTTCGGCCAGCGCAAAGCTCTCTGCCACGGGCATGCCGGCAAACAGAAGCGAGCTTGCGCGTTCGAGCTCAAGATCCTCACGGCAGTTTTGAAAGCTGACTGAGCCTGCGGCGTGTCCGTCGGGCCATAATAAGCTGCAGATTTCCAAAAAGAAGTTCCTCCTGTGAAGCACCGTGCGCAGAGCGCGCAGGCTGCGATGCTTCTTATAGTATCATAACGGGATGCCCGGGGCAAGCGCACTTTGCAGCGCTTGACGCGGCGGCGGAAGTCTGATAAAACAGAAGCAGATCAGGCCTTCTGGCCATATGGAGGAATACCGGATGATTTTTTCTTTTGACGGAAGAACCCCGACCGTAGGGCCGGGGACCTATGTGAGCCCGACCGCGCAGGTAATCGGTGACGTGCGGATTGGGGCCGGCTGCTATATTGGGCACGGGGCCATTTTGCGCGGGGACTACGGAACCATCCGCATCGGGGACAACTGCGCCGTGGAGGAGGGCGTGATCATACACGTTACCCCGGGCGACACGGGAGAGCTGGCCGACAACGTGACACTGGGGCACGGCGCAATTGTACACAGCAGCTATATCGGGCCATGGAGTCTTGTGGGTATGGGCGCAGTGGTGAGTATCCGGGCCGTGGTCGGCGGACAGAGCATCGTAGCCGAGGGCTGCGTGGTGCCGCAGGGCGGACAGGTCCCCGAGGGAGTGCTGGTGGGAGGCATTCCGGCGCGGGTGCTGCGGGAAATCACGCAGAAGGATCTGCAGACCCGGCACGAGACGGTGCAGTGTTATGTGGACCTCGCGCGGAAGTATCTGGACCTCGGCATGCAGCGTGTGGACTAGGATGTCCTGCGGCGGGCTTTTCGCAGCCGCAGCGGCAGATACATACACAGCCAGAGCAGTGCCAGAAGCACGGGGATACTCAGCAGATAACCGGGTGTGCCCAGAAACCGGGCAAACAGGGCAAGGGGTGTGCCGGCAGCGGCCCGGTTCAAAAACAGAAAGTTTGTTCCGAGAAGACGGTTCAGACAATATATCATCGGGCACAGGGCGGCATACAGACACAGCACATACCTGAGATTGCGCGCGTTGGGCCGCAGGCTGCCCTCGGCCAGCAGCACGGCCGGATAGGCCGCCAGAAGGCCATGGACGGAAAAGCTGTGCAGGCTCATAAAGCTGCAGGCAGGCAGGCTCAGCCAGGTTGGAAACAGAAGAGCAAGCACCGCACCGGGCAGGCAGGTTGCATACAGAAGCTCCTGCGTAAGGCACCCGGGGCGGTGTTCGTGTATCAGTGCCACAAAAATATTCATGGAGCACAGGTGCAGTGGCAGATATTTTGGCAGCCACGCGCCGCAGGCCAGCAAAAGCACGTGCTTCAGCAGCTCGTCGGCCATAAGCAGACCAACAAGCATTCTTCGAATGCGGCGGCACCGGGCCGGCGGCGCATGCGCGGAGCACCGGCACAGCAGAAGGATACACAGCGCGATTGCACCAAGCCAGAGCAGATGCACGGGCCCGAAGCGCGTGATGCCCAGCCCGGAAGAAACGGTTTCAACGGTTGTCCAGAAGCCCTGCACGGTTACCCCAGCTTTCTTTGGCAATAGCAGGATGATACGGTGCTTTTTGCGGTGCTGCCTTTATTTTTCGTCTGACGGAGAAGCCAAAACGGGCTTGCCGTCCCGGTCCAGCAGAACCGTGAGGCCGCCGCCGTATCCCTCAGAGTAGAAGATGTACTGAACGCCGGTTTCTTTGTCGACAAGTATTTTTGTGGTGTAGAGTGTTCCCTGAGAATAAATTTCTTCGAATCGTTTTTCTTTGGCCACTTTACATACCTCCGATTGATGCATGATGTGTTGAAGCCCTGCTGGTCCGCCCACAGGCTGCAGACAAATTATGCGGCAGTGCCTTTATATTTATTTGATTGTGATGAGCTCGTAGCTTCGGGTGCCCATACCAAGCTTTTCGGCGTGTTCAAGCGTATCCTGCCAGTGGGTTGCCGGGGTGGTGTTGGCAAAGGGATCACCCAGATCGACAAAGCCGGCAGCCGCCATTTTGTCACCCAGGACGCTGTTGCGGATGGGTGTCTGCGCGGCACAGAGATCGGCACAGGCCTGATCGAGGGCTACGGCATCAAACCCGGCCAGCATGCCGATATCGGGCAGAATGGGTGCGTCGTTTTCGCTGTGGCAATCGCAATACGGCGAAATGTCCATCGCAAGAGCCACATGAAACTGCGGCCTGCCCTGCACAACAGCCAGAGCGTATTCGGCCATGCGCATGCAAAGCTCGTGGTTGGCCGTGCTGTTTGTGGGGTGGATGGCGTCAAAGTTGCAGCCGCCGATGCAGCGCCCGCAGCCCACACATCTGGTCTGGTCGATGTGGGCCTTGCCGCCTTCGTAGGAGATGGCGTTTTGTGCGCATTGACGCGCGCACAGGCGACAGCCGCGGCAGGCAGACTGGTCTACCTGAGGCTTGCCCGCGTTGTGCTGCTCCATTTTCCCGGCCCGGCTTCCGCAGCCCATGCCGATGTTTTTCAGCGCGCCGCCAAAGCCTGTGGATTCGTGGCCCTTGAAGTGGGTCAGGCTCACGAAGATGTCGGCATCCATAATGGCATGGCCGATTTTGGCTTGTGTGACGATCTCGCCCTGCACGGGAACGAGTGTTTCGTCGGTACCCTTCAGACCGTCGGCGATAATCACGGGGCAGCCCACGGCGGCTTCGGTAAAGCCGTTTTCCCATGCGGCCTCAAGATGCTCAAGAGCGTTTTTCCTCCGCCCGGGATACAGCGTGTTGCAGTCGGTCAGAAAGGGCTTGCCGCCCAGATCTTTTATCAGGTCTGCCACGGCCCGTGCATAGTTGGGCCGCAGATAGGCCAGATTGCCGGGTTCACCAAAGTGCATCTTGATGGCCACAAATTTGCCTGAAAAGTCAATCTGCTCGATTCCGGCCCTGCGCATGAGCATCTTGAGCTTGTCGAGAACGCTTCGGCCGTTGGAGGTGCGAAAATCGGTAAAGTAGACCTTTGCCTGCTGCATGGTTGGTTCCTCCTGTTTCGGGGCAGGCCTGCACAGGCCGATACACGGATCCGCAAAAGCTGCGGGCACGGCTGCACGTTGCTGCCTCGGTGTAAAATACGATATCTTCATCTGCATTATAGCCCCTGCAGTCGGAACGGTCAACGGGTATTCGACGGTTTCTGCCGACAGCCTTCGGACGGAAAAGCCATCCGCAATGCGGATGCCGCTTGCGAAAAGCGCAGCCCGGTGCTATCATGCACGCGGGGGAGGGACGGCTTGCACCGCATTCCGCCACTGTGCTCCAAACTTTCATCCGCAGCCGCACGAAAAGGCCGCCTCTGGTCTGCGGGCGGCCGGAGAACTGAGGTTGTATTCATGAAAAAGCTGCTGTTTGTAAACGCCTGCATCCGGGAAAACTCCAGAACCGAAGCACTGGCCAGAATGTATCTCGAAAAATACAAGGACGAATACCGGATCGAAGAGATCCGTGTCGCGGAGCTGAACCTTTGCGCGTACAACGCCGAAATGCTGCGCCGCAGAGAAGAAGACATCACAAATGACCGGATCAGCGCCGAAAACTATCCTCTTGCGCATCAGTTTGCCGGGGCCCGGTGTGTTGTGATCGCCGCACCGTATTGGGACTGCCTGTTTCCGGCGGCACTGCGGGTGTATCTTGAGCACATCTGCGTGGCCGGCATCACCTTTGCCTACAGCAAGGGGCTTCCGATCAAAACCTGCCTCACCGAAAAAATGATCTGCATCACGACCAGCGGCGGTCCTCTGCCCGAAAATTCCGCGGCAGAGAGCTTTATCCGCGAAATGGGCAGACTGTTTGGCGTGGAGGATGTGCGGTTCTACGCGGCCGAGGGGCTGGATCTTCCTGCACGGAATGTCGGGGAAATTCTGCAGAGGACACTGGATCGCATGCAATAGACGGGCGGGAGAAAGTCCGGTTGAGCATGGGCCCGAAAAGCCGCTTAGAAGCTGCGAAACAACGGGAAAACAGCGAAAAAAACGGTACGGCGCGGATTGTGCCGGACACGGTGCCGTGCTATACTCTGCCTTGCTGCAGGCCGACTGCGCGGTTGGCCTTGGGCTTCGGACATGGATTTTTCCTGTTCGAACGTAAAAAGCCCGGTTCAGTCCGGGCAGATAAGGAGCAGATACCATGAAAAAAAACATTTCAGCGCTGGCCCTGGCGGTTGCCGGAGCGGTATTGCTGGCCGGGTGCGGCCAGACAGCCGGGCAGCAGAGCGTAACCGAAGAACAGGCTGCGATTGAAGAACAGACTGCGACTGAAGAACAGACTGCGACTGAAGAACAGGCTGCAATTGAAGAACAGACTGCGACTGAAGAACAGACCGCGACTGAAGAACAGACCGCGATTGAAGAACAGGCTGCGACTGAAGAACAGGTTGCTGCCGAGGAGCAGCTGGCCAACCCGTGGACACAGTCGGACGAGCAGGGTGTTGCGGCGGCAACCGGTTTTGACATGACCGCACCCGAGGGCGCAGAAAATGTTTCCTACAGCTACATGGCAGAGGGAGCACTGGCACAGATGACCTATACGCTCGACGGAGCGAAATGGACCTACAGACTGCAGATGACAGACGAGCTGACGGACATCTCGGGCATGTCGTATACATGGCTCGGAGAAACGGAGGGTGAGGTCTGCGGACTGAAGGCGATATATTACGCATACAACGTAGCCGACGAAACGTCTGCCGAGATGGTGCGGCTTGTAAACTGGTATGATGCCGTGCCCGGCGTAACCTGCTCGCTCAGCGCCGTGGGAAAGGACCTGAGTGATGCCGAGATGCAGACCTATGCACAGAGCCTGTTTTCTCCGCTGCAGACAGAGGCCACGGGTGACCCGGAGGCAGATGCGGAAAATGAGCTGAGCAGCTATTTCCTGGGTGCGCACAAACGGAGCTCCGACGAGAGCGTGCTGACAATCTCACAGAACGAAGACGGAAGCTTCTGCGTGGATCTCAGCATCACCCGCCTTTGTACGCTCGAGGGCGGTGTCGGTACGTTTGCAGAGCACAAAATGACCTTTACGGTAGAGGACCCGAGCGGAAACGAGATGTGCGGCATGATTTACCGCGACAGCGACAACAGCCTGTCGGTACGGATTACAGACAGCAGCTGGGAGCTTCTGCCGACCGACGAGGTTCTCGAAGGCTTTGGAAAATAAAAGCACCGCAGAGCTGCTTCGGCAATCGCGCAGGGTGCTTATCTGCCACGAACAGCAAAACAGAGCGCCGCGAAACGTCGCCTTTGTGAGCCTGTGACACAATATCCTTGATAAAACAGGAAATCCGAACCCGTGGCCGATTGGTCTGAGGTTCGGATTTTTCTGATTGGATGGAGGCGGCGGGAGTCGAACCCGCGTCCGAAAGCGACTTGACAGAAACTTCTCCGGGCGCAGCCGATTATTTACATTCCCTCGCCATGCCGTGAGTCGGCACACTGCATGGTTTGGTAGCTTCATGATGCATGGTACGGGCAAAGCTTACCGCACGCACGGTCACCACTCAATCACACCCGAGCCTGGCTCGTGGTCCTTCCAGGGCGGATGGGCTGCACTTAGGCGGCAGCCAGAACGATGTTATCGTTGTCAGTTAATTTGAAAGTTTGCCCGTTTTATAGAGGTCGGACGCCTCTGCCCGCTATTTCGGCCTCACCACCCCCGTCGAAACCGTGACGCCCCCGAATCGGGACGGGAACCCGGCTTTTCGGCCGGGAACCCGGGGAAAACAGCTTATCGTTCGGCAAGCCTGTCCGGCTCGGGATAGACCTCGCCAAGCGTGTCGACTGTAACCTGCTTCATGCGCTGGACAAGCTGCGGCCTGTCGCTGCGGTCGGTTTTTACGGAGGAAATCTGATCCACAACGTCCAGACCATCGGTTACCATGCCAAAGGCGGCATACTGACCGTCGAGGAATTTGCCGTCGGCATGCATGATGAAAAACTGACTGCCGGCAGAGTCGGGCGCGGAGGCCCTGGCCATAGACAGAACGCCCCGCTTGTGGCTGAGTGGGTTGTCGATGCCGTTGATGCGGAATTCACCCTTGATGCAATAGCCGGGTCCGCCCATGCCGCTGCCCATGGGGTCGCCGCCCTGGATCATGAATCCGGGAATCACACGGTGAAAAATCAGACCGTTGTAAAAGCCCTTTTGCGCCAGAGAAATAAAGTTGTTGACAGTCTGCGGCGCGTATTCGGGATACAGCTCGGCGCGGATGATGCCGCCGTTTTCCATTTCGATTGTGACAATGGGATGACTCATGTATGGTTCCTCTCTTTCATGGCCCGGTCGATCTGGCGCCGGGCATCGCGCTCGGCGGCACTTTCGCGCTTGTCGTAGAGCTTTTTGCCCTGACACAGACCGATTTCGAGCTTTACGCGGCTGTTTTTGAAGTAGATGCGCAGGGGGATGAGGGTCATGCCGCCCAGTCGGACCTTGTTGTAGAGGTAGCGGATTTCACGCCTGTGCATCAGAAGCCGCCGCGGACGCAGCGGGTCTTTGTTGAAGATGTTGCCCTGCTCATAGGGGCTGATGTGCATCTGCCGGATATACAGCTCGCCGTTTATTATCGTACACCAGGCGTCTTTGAGGTTTACCTTTCCCTGACGGATGGATTTTACTTCGGTTCCTGCCAGCTCGATGCCCGCTTCGTATCGCTCATGGATGAAGTATTCGTGCGCAGCCCCGGCATTGCGGGCAATCTGCTTGATTCCGGTTTCGGCCAAGGCTGTCATTCCTTTCTTCACATCTGCAATATATACTCAGTATACCACGGCTGTCAAGGCATCGCGGATTGTCAGCGAAGAAGGGACGGCTCCCAGCACGAGGGAACGGGAAGCTCCAGAAGCTGCGCCGCTGTGGCGGCGATGTTGGCAAGTCCTCCGCCCGGAGAAAGGGACATGCAGGGGCCGGACGCATTGCAGAGAATCAGCGGAACCGGGTTTTTGGAGTGGGCGGTGCGGATTGTGGCACGGCCCTGCCTGTCGGTGTCGAGCATCTGGTCGGCATTGCCGTGGTCTGCGGTGATCAGCAGGGTATAGCCAAGCCGCTCTGCCGCCTGCGCAATCTGACCGATGCAGTCGTCTATCGTTTCCATGGCCCGGACCACGGCAGAAAAAACACCGGTATGACCAACCATGTCGCCGTTTGGAAAGTTGCAGCGCAGAAACGAATAGCTGCCGCGCTCCATGGCTGAGAGAAGCATCGAGGTGATTTCGCGGGCCTTCATGTCCGGAGCCTGGTCAAAGGGGACGATGTCGGAGGCAATTTCCTGCCAGGTTTCGAGCGTCTCGTCAAAGCGGGCGCTGCGGTTGCCGTTCCAGAAGTAGGTTACATGTCCGTATTTCTGCGTTTCGGACAGCGCATAGGAGGGGACCCCGTGTTCGCATAGAAGCTGCGAGAGCGTGTTGTGAATCTGCGGCGGCCGGACCAGATAGTTTTTCGGAAGCTGCAGATCGCCGTCGTATTGCAGCATGCCGGCATACAGAACGCGGTCGACCCCGCCGCGGTCGAAACGGTCAAAGTCCGGGTCGTCAAAGGCACGGGAGATTTCGAGTGCGCGGTCGCCGCGGAAGTTGAACAGAATCACGCCGTCGCCGTTTTGGATTTTGCCTACGGGGCCGGATTCGTCGGCAATCACAAAGGGCGGAAGGTCCTGATCGATGATGCCCGGATGCTCGGCACGATAGACGGATATGGCCTGCGCAGCATCGGCAAATTGCCGGCCCTGCCCCAGAACATGGGTCTGCCAGCCGCGCTCCACCATGGACCAGTCGGCCTCGTAGCGATCCATGGTAATTTGCATGCGTCCGCCGCCGGAGGCAATGCGATAGTCGTGCAGGCCGTCGCGCAGCTCCTGCAGGCAGGCCTCGAGAGATTGCAGGTAATCCGTCGCGGAGTGCGCGGGAACGTCTCTGCCGTCGAGCAGAATGTGGCAGCGGACGCGCCGCAGGTCTTCCTGCCGGGCCCGACGCAGAAGCGCCAGCAGATGTGCCATGTTGGAATGGACGTTGCCGTCGCTGAGCAGACCCAGAAAATGCAGTGTTCGTCCGGGCCGGCGGCATTGCGCGGCCAGATCGGTCCATGCCCGGGACCGGAAAATTTCACCGGTCCGGATGCTCTGCTCCACAAGCTTGGCACCCTGGGCGTAGATCTGTCCGCAGCCCAGCGCGTTGTGACCGACCTCCGAGTTGCCGATGTCGTCGTCTGAGGGCAGGCCTACGGCTGTGCCGTGCGCCTTGAGCTGTGTGTGCGGACAGGTGCGCCAGAGCCGGTCGAGGTTGGGGGTGTGTGCATGAAAGACGGCATCTCCGGGGCCGTGGTCTCCGATCCCCACACCGTCCATGATAACCAGAACAACAGGCTGATGCATATGCGGATTCCTTTCACTGCTGCGGAATACCGTGATTATAACGCGGTGCGCGCACGGAAACAAGAGGCAATACCGCGGTATCCTACACAAAGCACGCAGACATGTTTGCGGGGTGTCCTAGTTCAGCGCGGTGTCCGGCTGAGAAAACAGCCCGTTTATACGCCGGTCAAGAAGCGGATAGGCCGGGTCGCTTTCCGCGTCCGGCTGCCGCAGAAAGTCCTGCGCGGCCTGCCTGGCCTGCACAAGAAGCTGCACATCCGTGACGAGGTCGGCTATGCGCAGGGCGGGAAGTCCGTGCTGCCTGGTGCCGAAAACATCCCCCGGTCCGCGCAGCTGCAGGTCCTGCTGCGCAATGACAAAGCCGTCGGAGGTGGAGGCAAAGGCACGGAGTCGGCTGAGAGTCTGCTCACTGCCGGTCTGCGCAAAGAGAATGCAATAAGAAGCATCGCTTCCTCTGCCAATCCGCCCGCGCAGCTGGTGCAGCTGACTCAGACCAAACTGCTCGGCGTTCTCGATGACCATCACGGTGGCATTGGGCACGTCGATGCCCACCTCAATCACGGTGGTGGCTACAAGAATATCGGCCCGGCCCTGCACAAAATCGGTCATGACCCGTTCTTTTTCGGAAGCACCGAGCTTTCCGTGCAGCAGAGCAACGCGGAGATCCGGAAATACCTGCGCCTGCAGCGCCTGTGCCCAGGCCCGTGCGGACTTCAGATCCGGCTGCTGCTCCTCTACGCAGGGACAGACGATAAACACCTGATGGCCCTGACAGACCTGTTTTCGGATGAAGGCATTTACCCGCGGCCGCAGAGCTTCGCCGACCAGAAAGGTCTGTGTTTCCACCCGACCGGGCGGCTTTTGTGCCAGTACGGATATGTCCAGCTCTCCATAAACCAGCAGCGCCAGCGTTCGGGGGATGGGCGTGGCGGACATCACCAGCATGTGCGGGCAGAGCCCCTTTGCAGCCAGCAGACCGCGCTGCGCGGTCCCGAAGCGGTGCTGCTCGTCAACCACAACCAGACCCAGGCTGGCAAACTGCACATTCTGACCGATCAGCGCGTGCGTACCGCAGACAAAATCCACGCGCCCCTGCGCAAGGTCCTGCAGCAGACGCTGCCTTTCGGAGGAACGCACCGAGCCCGTAAACAGCGCGCAGCGCAGTCCGAGCGGCGCAAGCAGGGCCGAAAGGGTCCGGAATTGCTGCCGGGCAAGGATTTCGGTGGGGACCATCATGGCGGCCTGCAGGCCGTTTTTGCAGACCAGATAAACAGCCGCGGCGGCAACTGCGGTTTTTCCGGAGCCCACGTCGCCCTGAATCAGACGGGCCATCGGATGGCCGCGGCGAAGGTCGGAGGATATGTCGGCCATGGCGGCCTGCTGGGCCTGTGTCGGTACAAAGGGGAGGGCCTCGAGGAATGCGGCCAGGTCCGTATCCGACAGAATTGCAGCGCCTTGCGCCTGCCGGCGTGCCCGTGCGCGCAGCAGACCGGCACAAAGCACAAAGAATTCCTCAAAGACAATTCGCCGACGCGCCTGCTGCAGCTCCTGCATGCTCCGGGGCCGATGCAGACCCTCTGCCGCCTCTGCCGCACCCAAAAGCCGGCAGCCCTGCAGCACGCCGGCAGGAAGAATCTCGGAGATTTCGCTGCAGTCCAGAGCCTGCTGCACGGCGCGTGCGATCTGTGCGGAGCTCAGAGCTGCCGTGGCAGAATAGACGGGAAGAATCCGCCGCGTAAGGCAGGGCTCGGCCTGCGCGGGTTCGAATACGGGATTGGTCATGCTGCGGCTTCCGTCGTCTGCAGCAGTCCCCCAGAAAACATAGCTCTGTCCGGGCTGCATGACCCCAACCGTGTAGCTCTGATTGAAAAAGGTCAGGCTCAGCGTGCCGGTTTCGTCCGCAACCCGCAGCCTTGTAAGAAGAAGACCCTTTCGGACGCGCGCGGTCTTTGGCTGCGATACCACACAGGCCCGAAAGCAGGCAGGCTTGCCGGGCTGCAGGCAGCGTATCGGCAGAACGGTGCTGCGGTCTTCATAGGCCCGGGGCCGGTAGGAAATCAGATCCGCGAGTGTATGAATGCCAAGCTCGGCAAACGCGGCAGCCCTGGCCGGGCCGATTCCCTTCAGACTGCGGATGTCCTGCTGTGCCGGATTCATGAAATCGCCTCCCTTTTGCCATGTGCAGCCGGCTCGACGGCCGGAGCGGCAGCATGCACACTGAACATATTTTACGCCGCGGTGCTTTTTTGTCAACCGGAGACACGGCATCGGGAACAGACGGCGGCTGTGGAGATCTGTCCGCCGGGGGCAGACCGGACCTGTGCAAAAGCTCCGATACTTCGAGTTCAAAGCAAGCGGAAAACCCGTACCATACAAAGGTTATCAACAGTTTGCACAGAGTTTTGAACATCCAATGCAGGCTGTGCACAGGCAAAAAGAACGGAACAGCAGGAGCAGTGCAGCGGGAATTTATGGAAAACGCCGGATTTGTATACAAATTGAACACCGAAAACCGCAAAGGAAAGCAGGGCAGAAGACGGACGGAACCGGGGGAGCAGGGCTTTCGCATCGTCGGGCTGCGGCAGACCAACATTTTCGCTGATTTGGCATGGGACCTCTTGACGAACGCGGACGGGTGTGATAAAATTCTTTCCTGCTTGTATGTTCGCGGATTTTTCCGCTTACCATAGCGATGCTCAGTCAGAGGAGGTGTACGTAGTGCCCAACATTAAGTCTGCCAAAAAAAGAGTTCTGCTCTCCAAGGCGGCCAACGAGAAAAACAAGGCTGAAAAATCGGCTCTGAAAACCGTTCTGAAAAAGTTCGATGCTGCAGTGGTAGAAGGCGATCGCGCCAAGGCTGACATCGCTTACAAAGAAGCTGTCAAAGCCATCGACAAGAGCGTGACCAAGGGAATTCTCCACAAGAACACCGCGGCCCGCAAAAAAAGCAGTGCCACACTCAAGCTCAACAAGCTTGCGTAACAGCAAACACCGCCCTTCGTTCATTCGAAGGGCGTTTTGCCTTTTTAAAGGAGAACCGTTATGAACAGACAAAACAGGCTCGGGCAGGCAGCCGCAGTGGGCGAGGTGATCGGTGCGGCGGTTCTGTGGGGGCTGCTTGGTGTATTTGCCCGACGGCTTACGGCAGCCGGCCTCGGAAGCATGGAGACCGGCGCGGTGCGTATGGGCGTGGGTTTTCTGGGTGTGGGCCTTTATCTTCTGATCTTTCACCGGGACAGATTCAGGATCCGCCTGACAGATCTCTGGATTTTTTTCGCAGACGGCGTAGTGAGCCTGCTTTTTTTCATGTGGTGTTATCTGCACGCAATTGAGATGACCAGTCTGGCTGTGGCCGGAATTCTGCTGTACACGTCCCCCGTTTTTGTCATGCTGCTCAGTGCCCTGCTGTTTCGTGAACGTCTGACCGGAAGAAAGATTCTGGCTCTGGCTCTGGCCTTTGGCGGCTGTGCTCTGGTATCGGGGCTGCTGGGCGGAGCGGAGCGGCCATCGGGCACGGCTATACTCTATGGTCTGGGCGCCGGGCTTGGCTACGGCCTGTATTCGATTTTCGGGCGTTTTGCCGTGCGTCAGGGCTATGATGCGTGGACCACAACCTTTTATTCCTTTGCCTTCTGTCTGGCCGGATGCCTGGTGATGGCGGACGTTCCGCTGATCGTCCGCTGCGCCGCAGCCGAGCCGGACCTGCTGGTG
The DNA here is from genome assembly GCA_963639765.1 of Oscillospiraceae bacterium. GTDB lineage: Bacteria > Bacillota > Clostridia > Oscillospirales > Oscillospiraceae > CAVHXA01. The sequence goes on from CAVHXA010000006.1 coordinate 48,520, forward strand.
TGGTATCTGGCGCTTGGCCTGCTTACGGGCCTTGCGGCCTATCAGCTGTACAACCGGGCTCTGCAGACGCTGGAATCCAGCCGGGCTGCGGTGATTGCCTCGCTTGAGCCGGTGGTTGCTGCGGCGGCAGGAGCTGTCATCTACCACGAAAGAATCGGCATTCCGGGTCTTTGCGGAATGGCTCTGGTTCTGACGGCCATCGCGCTGCTGAGTCTGAGCCGCAAAACGTAAACAATCCGTAAACGTTGCCCGGTTCCGGTTGAAAAGAGCGGCTGTCCCGTTATAATATGAGTCCGAGCGAACGAAACAGCTCTTTATCAGGGCAGTACCGCAGCATTCGGCGAGAGTGATTTGCGAGAAATTCTGTTTCCGAATGAGGCACATTGACGCAGCAATACTTTTTGCATTGCAGGGAAATGCAGCGAAATGCGGGAGGCAAAGCCGCAGGCGACACTGTGCGATACTGTCTAAGAAAGCGGGGATTGCGTTGCTGCAGCGTCTGGCCTATAAATTGCAGGCCTTCATGTACGGAAGAAACGGGGTAGATCAGCTGGGCTGGGCCCTTTTGATTCTGGGGCTTGTGCTCAACCTCATCGGCAACTTCACCGGCCTTTCTGCATTCTGTCTTCTGGCCTATCTGCCGATGCTTCTTGCCATATACCGCATGTTCTCAAAAAATCTTCCGCAGCGCCAAAAGGAAAACGCCTGGTTCTTTCGCCTGCTGCACAGGGATCCGGGCGCCTGCCATACCGGCAGCTGCGGCGGCTATTATACGTCTGCGGGGCACGCAAGCAAGCCTGCGGTCGGTTTTCTGCAGCGCCTGAAAGACCGTGACCACAGATACTTCCGTTGCCCAAAGTGCCGGCAGACCGTCCGTGTCCCGGCCAAAAAGGGCGTTTTGCGCATTACCTGCCCGCGCTGCGGAGAGCGCTTCGAAAAAAAGACCTGAGCCGTTCTGCACAAAAGCCCGAATGCTTCGGGCTTTTTTCTTATGCCGGGCCCGCATAAATCAGCAGAAAGGTCCGGCAGGAGCTTTTTCTTCGGGAGAAGCTGTGAAGCCACAGAAGCCTCTTCGTTTTCCGGGACTTTTCGAACACATTTCCACCGGGATTTGAAGCAGCATCTGTGCCTTTTGCTTTTTTGCGAAAAATGCAAAAAAGCACCCCGGCCGAGCCGGGGTGCGCCTGCTTATACGGATGTGCTGCAATCAAAGCAGATTCAGGACCAGGGTTACAACCGCAAACACAATGGCGAACCACTTGGTCATGCTGGCCAGACGGGCGTCGAGGCCATGCGCTTTGTTTTTGGACAGGAAGGTATCTGCCGCGCCGGAAATGGCACCGGACAGACCTGCGCTTTTGCCGGACTGCAGAACAACAATGGCAATCAGGGCCAGAGAACAGATCACCTGAACAATCAGGATGATGACTTTTAGGGCAGACATGCGGACCTCCTTTCCGGGCAGTACCGGAATGCTCCGGCTATCCAGAATCTTTGCCTTCGGCCAGAGCCGAAAACAGCGCCTGTGATTCTAGCACACATGAGCTCTGTTTGCAAGCTTTCGGAGAAAATTTCTTGCAGAAGGCTTATCTGGCCCACTCGCCGGTGGCGCAGCAGGTGAGATAGGCACTCATAAACCCGTCGAGGTCTCCGTCCATCACAGCCTGGATATTGCCGTTTTCAAAGCCGGTGCGGTGATCCTTTGCCAGCGTATAGGGCATGAACACATACGAGCGAATCTGGCTGCCCCATTCGATCTTCATCTGCACGCCCTTGATGTCGGAGATTTTTTCAAGGTGCTGGCGTTCTTTGATTTCGACCAGCTTGGAACGCAGCTGCTTCATGCAGTTTTCACGGTTCTGGAACTGGCTGCGCTCCTGCTGGGAGGCAACGACAATGCCGGTGGGGATGTGGGTCAGACGCACGGCAGAGGAGGTTTTGTTGATGTGCTGACCGCCGGCACCGGAGGAACGGAAAACGTCCATTTTGATGTCTTCAGGCCGGATTTCAACGGTTCCGTCGTCTTCAATTTCGGGAATGACCTCGATCGCCGAAAAAGAGGTGTGCCGGCGACCGGATGAATCGAAGGGAGAAATCCGGACAAGCCGGTGAATTCCGCTTTCGCTTTTCAGGTAGCCGTAGGCGTTTTCGCCCTGAACGGAGATAACGGCGGATTTGAGGCCGGCCTCTTCGCCTTCGAGGTAGTCCATCAGCTCGTATTTGTAGTCGTGCGACTCTGCCCAGTGGGTAATCATGCGATAAAGCATCTCGCACCAGTCCTGCGCCTCGGTGCCGCCCGCACCGGCGTGGAAGGATACAATGGCGTTGTTGCCGTCGTATTCTCCGCTCAGCAGGGTCTCGAGGCGGGCGCGGGCCAGCTTGTCATCCAGCTTTTTGTAGCCGTCGATGATTTCGTCGAGCAGGGAGTCGTCCTGCGCCTCCGCAGCCATCTCGCACAGAACCTGCAGGTCTTCGAGCTCACTGGACATTTTTTCGAATTTGCTGATTTTGTTTTCGAGGGTTTTTGCCTTCTGCAGGGTTTTCTGTGCGGCGTCCATGTCGGACCAGAAGTCCTGCGCGGTGGACTGCGCATGCAGCTGCTCCAGCTCGGTGCGGGCCGAATCAATGGCCAGAGCAGCCTGCAGCTCCTGGAGGCGGGGCTCCAGAGCGTCGATTTTCAGGCGGTATTCGTCAAATTCAATACGCATTGCGATTCATCCATTCTTCATGATTTCCCGCCTATTATAGCCCAAACCGCCGGCGGTGTAAAGGATGGGATTTCACTTGCAATATCCGTACGGCGGATGTTAGAATAAAGAACAGCGGCGCAGGATTTGCGCCGTTCTGCGAAATTATTCCGCAGGAGCATCGCTGCCCTGCCGGACGCAGCGGATGGCCGCGGTGCCGCCTGAAAACAGAGAAGCACTGCGCAGGCGCCGGCAAAAACCGAAAGCGCGGTGCGCATGCAGCTGAAAGGAGCAATATATGTCCATAGAACGCTGCCGGGAGCATCTTGCCCGGTTTGGGGCCGCCGACCGGATCCGTGAATTTTCCGTTTCCAGTGCCACGGTAGAGCTGGCGGCTCTGGCTGTCGGGGTCATACCGGCCCGTATCGCCAAAACGCTGTCTTTTGCGGGGCCGGACGGATGCCTGCTGATTGTGGCTGCCGGAGATGCCCGCATCGACAACAAAAAATACAAAAACACCTTTGGCATCAAGGCCAGAATGCTCACGCACGAGCAGGCGGTGGAGCAGACCGGGCATGCGGTCGGAGGCGTTTGCCCCTTTGGAGTCAGACCGGGGGTTACCGTCTGCCTCGACGAATCTCTCAAACGCTTTTCCACGGTATTCCCTGCGGCGGGCAGCGCGAACAGCGCCATTGAGGTGACCTGCGGGGAGCTGGAGGAATATTCCGAGGCGAAGGGCTGGGTGGATGTGTGCAGCGGCTGGGACCCGGCACTGACCGAATAATCCGGGAAAATCACAGAACACGGAAAACACCCGCCTGCCCGCAGATGTGTGAATTGCCCGCCCGGGCGGAGAATACACGTGTGCGATGCTGCCATGAAATCCGCGAACACAATTGTGCCGGCCTGTATCAGAGCTGTGCTTCGGGGGGCAGCATGGCATCCTCCCGCCAGACCCGCTGCCCGGACTGCAGACAAAGCCGCTCCCCCGTGATGGGATGGCAAAAGGCAAGGCAGGCCGAGCGCAGCTGCTGCAGGCGGAGCCCGAGACTCTCGGAAAAGATGCGGGCGGAGTCGGTGGTGTACTGCGGATCTCCCAGAATCGGACAGCCCGCGGTGAGGCAGTGCAGCCGAAGCTGATGCGTGCGGCCTGTCAGGGGACGAAGCTCCAGAAGACAGACCCGACTTTCACGAGCCAGAACCCGATATCCGGTTTGGGCAGCCAGTCCGAGAGGGCCGACCGCCCGCTGCATTTTCAGAGGGTCCGGCCGGATGATCGGCCAGTCCCAGACACCGCTGTTTTGCGGCGGTCCGCCCACAACCACGGCCCGATAGGTTTTTTCCACTGCTCCGGCCAGCATGGCCTTTTGCAGAAGGGCATGGATGTGGGCATTTTTTGCGATCAGAACCACGCCAAAGGTATCCCGGTCCAGCCGCGACACCGGATGCACCAGGCACGCCTGACCGGTTTCGGCATAGTATCCGGCCAGATAGTTGGCAAGCGTACCGGTTCCACGCGCGGAAGAGGGGTGCATCAGGATGCCGGGCGGCTTGTCCAGCGCGATGAGCGATTCGTCTTCATACAGAATGTTCAGCGGCCCATGCTGCGCGGGATAGTCGGGCGAGGCCTCCTCAAGTGTTACGGTGATGACATCTCCGGGGGAAACGGGATAGTCCGTATAGCGCGCCGTTCCGTTCACACAGAAGGCATGCCGGTATTTCAGACGTTTGACCAGGCCGACCGACAGCCCCAGCTCGCGGCGCAGAAAGCTCAGCAGCTTTCCGCTGCGCTGCGCGGTGCAGGTCAATATCAAGAAAGACACCTCCCCGTGCGGGACCTGTTTCGGTTCCCGCTGCCTTGCAGAGCCTATTTTAAGACAGCAACGTACAATTCGGCAAGTGGATTTTTTGCGGATTTGTGCGGGTTGGCCCTTGCAAAGACCGGAGAAGAATGATAGAATGGCCGCAACATAATGACATTCGTTTTTCTCTCAGAGACACCAACCTTTCAAAAAAAGAAGGAGGGGCTTATGCCGGAGCATCCGAAATACTACATTGTTGAAGCGTCCGCTCTGCCCGAAATATTCGTAAAGGTAGCCGAGGCCCGCCGTATGCTCGAAACCGGCTCGGCCGCCACGGTCAACGACGCCGTAAAGGCCATGGGCATCAGTCGCAGCGCATACTACAAATACAAAGATGTCATTTCCGTTTTGCAGGACATGAACAGCGGCATCGTTACCTTTCAGATGAGTCTGCGGGACGAGGCCGGGATTCTGTCCGCGATTCTGGCCATATTTGCGGGGTGCGGTGCCAATATCCTCACACTCAATCAGTCCATACCGAGAGACGGCGCGGCCCCGGTGTCCATCTCTGCCGAGCTGCACGAGGCAACGGCAGAAGAAATTCTGCACCACATCATCGCAACGCCCGGCGTGATCCGGGCACAGATTTCCGCCAAACAGGAGAGTTCGCCATGGTAAAAATAGCACTGCTGGGTCTGGGCACCGTAGGAACCGGCGTAGCCGAGATTCTGAAAAACAACGCGGAGATTATATCCGAGCGCCTGGGCGAGAAAATAGATCTGGCCTATATCCTCACGCGCAGTCCCCGGCCCGACAGCCCGTGGGCGGATCGCATCATACAGGATTTCGACATCATCGAACGCGACAGCGAGGTCCGGCTTGTCGCCGAATGCATGGGCGGCACGCAGCCGGCGCTGGATTATGTCCGCAGGTCGCTGCAGGCCGGAAAACAGGTTGTAACCTCCAACAAGGAGCTGGTTGCCGGGCACGGGTATCCGCTGATCCGGCTGGCCGAACAGAACAATCTCAATTTCCTCTTTGAGGCAAGCGTCGGCGGCGGCATTCCCATCCTGCGTCCGCTCACAACCTGCCTTGCCGCCAACAACATCACCGGGATTGCCGGTATCATCAACGGAACCACCAACTTCATCCTCACAAAAATGTACCGCGAGGGGCTCGATTATGCGCAGGCTCTGGAACAGGCACAGCAGCTTGGCTATGCGGAGGCGGATCCGACCGCCGATGTGCAGGGGCTTGACGCGGCACGAAAGATCTGTATTCTGGCAGCACTGGCCTTTGGCCGTCACATATATCCGGACCAGGTCCTTACCAGGGGAATCACCGCGCTCGGAGCCGAGGACACAGCCTTTGCCGAGGCTGCCGGCTGCCGCATCCGTCTGCTGGCCCGGGCGTCGCTGCTGCCGGACGGAAGGGTCTGCGCGTTGACCGCACCGCATCTTGTACCGAAGGATCAGCTTCTGGCCGACGTGGAGGATGTGTTTAACGCCGTACAGGTGCAGGGCGACGCGGTTGGAGACGTGATCTTCTATGGGCGCGGAGCCGGAAAGCTGCCAACGGCAAGCGCCGTTGTGGCGGACATGATCGACGCGCTGCGGCATACGCAGACGCGCAGACCGCTGATGTGGCGGCAGGGCGGACCGGACGCGGCCGCGGATGCCGGAACGCAGCCGCTGACGTGGTTTGTCCGTACCGATGCCGAGCCCGGCCGGATCCGGCAGGCCCTGGGAGAGGTCCGGTTCGTTTCGGCAGATGTTCCCGGGCAGACAGGCTTTTTTGTCGGACCGATCAGCCAAAAGCAGCTGCATGCGGCCGGACTGCCGATTCTCGGCGAGCTTGTTCTGTACCGGCCCGGCGATACAGCACCGCATCTGGAGGAATTGCAATGTCATTGATCATACAGAAATTCGGCGGCAGCTCGGTTGCCGATTCCGAACGCATCTATCATGCGGCAGACATCATCACGGGAACGTATAAGGCCGGGAACGACGTGGTTGTTGTGCTCTCCGCACAGGGAAAGACCACCGATCATCTTCTGGCCCAGGCGGCCGAAATCAACCGGAACGCCTCGAAGCGGGAGCTCGATATGCTGCTGTCCTGCGGGGAGCAGATGTCTGTGGCACTGATGGCCATGGCCATCGAAAAGCTGGGCTGTCCTGTGGTATCCCTGAACGCCTGGCAGATGGGCCTGCAGACCGACACCACCTATGGCGCGGCCCGGATCCAGCGTGTCGAGGCGACCCGCATCCGCGATGAGCTTGAAAAACACAGTATTGTCCTGATCACCGGCTTTCAGGGCATCAACCGCTATGACAACATCACAACACTCGGCAGAGGCGGATCCGACACAACCGCCGTTGCACTGGCCGTGGCGCTCAAGGCAGACCTCTGCCAGATCTATACCGACGTAGACGGCGTATACACGGCAGACCCGCGCATTGTGCCGCAGGCCCGAAAGCTGGACGAAATCACATACAACGAGATGCTGGAGCTGGCGTCTCTGGGTGCCAAGGTCCTGCACAACCGCTGCGTGGAGATGGCAAAACGATATCACATTGAGATGGAGGTGCTCTCAAGCTTTTCCGGAAAGCCGGGCACAGTCGTCAGGGAGGGAAACAACGTGGAAACAATGATCATCAGCGGTGTTGCAAAAGACACGAATATCGCGCGGATTGCGCTGATCGGGCTGCAGAATGTTCCGGGCGTGGCCTATCAGGTCTTTTCGATTCTGGGCAAGGAGAAGATCAACATCGACATCATCCTGCAGTCCATCGGCCGCGGCGACACAAAGGACATCTCCTTTACCGTTCCCGCCGAAAGCGTGGAATCGGCACTGGCTCTTCTCGAAAAGAAAAAAGGCCAGCTCGGCTATGACCATATCGACGTCAACCGCAATGTGGCCAAGGTCAGCATCGTCGGAGCCGGCATCGCGGACAATGCCGGTGTGGCCGCCCGGATGTTCGAAGCACTGTATGAGCGTCAGATCAACATCAGCATGATCTCCTCAAGCGAAATCCGTCTGAGCGTCCTGATCGACGAAAAGGACGCGGACCTGGCGGTCCAGGCCATACACGACAAATTCTTCCGCTCCTGAGACCTTTCGAGGTCCGGCCTTTTATCCCGGCACATGGCTGCCGGGATTTCTGACAAAATTGTTAAGTTTATATTGCATTCTTCGGTTGACAAAGCCGAGCCGGGTTGATATAATTTCTTTAGAATGGCTAAAGATTAGAACCGCAAGGATTCTGCGGATGACTGTCCTTCGGAGCTTCAAAAGGATTCCGCGATCCGGGGGGCATTTCGGCACGGGGCCATTTCGAGACATTTCAACATACTTCGCAAAATGCGCACACCGGCCGGTCACAGGGCAATCCCACAATGTGCATAGACACATCAACGGAGGAAGCAGCAATGGAAAACGAACAGATCAGCCGTGTTCCCGAGCAGCGGCAGGATATAGGATACTACCTCTCAAACATTTCCCACTGTATTCAGCAGTATTTCAACCGCCTCTACGACCAATACGACATCACCTATCCGCAGTCGCGGCTGATCACCTACCTCTACCGCCGCGAAGACCAGTCCAAAGAAGGCGAACCGTGCGACGTCAACCAGCGCGAGCTCGAACGCGCACTGGGCATCAAAGCCTCCTCTGTCTCAAGTCTTGTGCGCAACCTCGAGGTCAAGGGGTTTATCCGCTCGGAGCGCATCGAATCCGACACGCGCAACAAGCGCATTCTCCTCACCGAAAAGGCCTATGAGCTCGACACTGTCATTGCACACGCGGTGGAGCAGACCGAAATGTACCTGACCCGCGGGCTGGATGTTTCGGATGTCGGCACGCTGCTGCAGCTTCTCTCCGCTCTGAAAGACAACGCGGAAAAGCTCTGCAGCGAATAAGCCACAGCCGGGGCACTGCACAAAAGCCGTATGCAGCCCTGCAAACCGCAAAGGACGCTTGCCGTCATCTGCGATCTCCGGCAGGGCATCTGTCGGCCTGCACGGGCATTCCTCAGAAATTTCTGTTTCCATTTTGCTGCGGGTATGCTATAATTCCCCTGCTTGTATGTGGGATGGACCGGGCGCCGCCTTTCAGGCCGCCCGGATTTGTCCGGGGCACAGGCGACACAGGCTCTGACAAAACGATCGGTCTGTGGCGCCTGCTTTTTATGCAGCCCCGGCGATATATAGACTTTCGCGGGCCCGGCAGCAGGGCAGCCCGGCGCTGCCGGCGGCTCCGGCGCACGTGAAGGCCGTACAGTATACCCTCCCGCTGCCCGGATGGGGTGGGGGAGGAAAGACAGGAGCGTGTTATACGATTGCGTGAAAAACGAGCAAAAGAACCACAAAACAAACTGAAAATCATTTCCCTCGGCGGCGTAAACGAAATCGGAAAAAACCTCACAGTTCTCGAATACGAAGACGACATTCTGGTAATCGACTGCGGCCTGGGCTTTCCGGACGACGAGATGTTCGGCGTGGATCTGGTCATCCCCGATGTGACCTACCTTGTCAAGAACCGGGACCGCGTGCGCGGCTTTGTCCTGACCCACGGACACGAAGACCATATCGGCGCCCTGCCCTATGTGCTGCAGCAGGTAAATGCCCCCATCTATGCCACACGGCTTACGGCGGGGCTGGTCCGCCTCCGGCTCGAAGAGCACAACCTGCAAAACGATGTTTCGGTCTTTGTCCATCAGGCCGGCGACATCTTTCAGGTCGGGTGCTTTCAGGTTGAGATGATCCACGTAAACCATTCCATTGCCGATGCGGTTGCGCTGGCCATTACCTGTGATGTGGGCACAATACTCATGACCGGCGACTTTAAAATCGACCCAACGCCAATCCACGGCGACATCATCGATCTGGCCCGATTCGGCGAGCTTGGACGCGAGGGTGTGCTTGCTCTGCTGTGTGACTCGACCAATGTGGAAAAAACGGGCTACACCACATCTGAGCAGCGGGTGGCAGACAGTCTGGACAATCTCTTCAAGGGCTGCAGCCAGCGCATTATTGTCACGACCTTTGCCTCCAACGCGCACCGCATACAGTCGGTTATCAACCTTGCCTGCAAATACGGGCGCAAGGTGGCGGTAACCGGGCGCAGCATGGAAAACATCATCAGGGTTTCTTCGGAGCTGGGCTATCTGGAGCTGCCGCCCGACACACTCATGCCGATTCAGAGCATTCGCGGCCTGCCGAAAGACAAGGTGGTAATCGTTACAACCGGCTCGCAGGGTGAAAATATGTCTGCACTCTACCGCATGGCCTTTACCGGACACCGTCAGGTCGAAATTGAGCCCGGCGACCGCATTATCATCTCGGCATCTGCCATTCCGGGCAACGAAAAAAACATCGGCAACGTGATCAACGAGCTGTACCGCAAGGGTGCCGAGGTCATCTACAGCAAGGTTGCGGCCGAGCTGCATGTTTCCGGTCACGCCTGTCAGGAAGAGCTCAAGATCATTCATGCTCTTACCAAACCGAAATTCTTCATTCCGCTGCACGGCGAGCAGCGCCATCTGCAGGCACATGCAAAGCTGGCCCGCTGCATGGGCATGGATTCGGAAAATATCGTCATCACCGACATCGGGCGCGTGATCGAGCTGACCCGCGACTCCATTCATCTGGGCGGAACGGTCCCGTCCGGCAATACGCTTGTAGACGGTCTTGGCGTCGGTGATGTGGGCAGTGTTGTTCTGCGTGACCGCAGGCATCTCGGTCAGGACGGCATGGTGGTTGTGGTTGCGGGCCTGTCCGGGGTAGACGGCTCGGTGGTTTCGGGGCCGGACATCATTTCCCGCGGCTTCGTATATGTCAAGGAATCCGAGGATCTCATGGAGCAGCTGCGCGATGTTGTGAGCAAAACACTCGACGACTGCTACGACGAGGGCATTATGGACTGGAACACCATCAAAACCAACATCAAAAGCGATCTCTCCGCCTACCTGTTCAAAAAGACCAAGCGAAATCCCATGATTCTTCCGGTAATCATGGAGGTCTGATTTCCACCGGAACACAGGCAGAAGCTTCCGGATGCGGCCCGACGGAGTCGGGCCGCGTTTGGCAGGCCGCCTTTTCTCAGCATGTCAGGCCGTATCCCATAAAAATGCAAAAAGCCTGCCGCCGGAGACGGGGCTGATTGTGTCCTGTTTCCGATTTTTTCTATATTCAAAAACATGCGCTTTCCCTGTTCACCTGCACTATCGGCGGGCAATATCGGGCAACGGTAGGATGCGATAAATCCGGATGACCTGCCGGGTATCGGAAAACCCTCTGCCCCTCTGAAAGAGGGGTGTAACAGCCTGCTTCTCCGGTCGGAGCAGATAAAACCATGGTCCCCGTGGAACGGGGACGTCCCGCCCCCCTCTGTGCCCCCTCCCACCGGGAGGGGGTTGGGGGTGGGGAGCAGAGACAGACTTTTTTTCGAAAAAAACGGTTTCCCGAAGGGAGTGTTGCACGTTTTTGTGCGGCAAAAGCCCTTTTGCGGGCTATGGGTGAGAGGACATTTTCTGGACAGGCCCCTGAAGCAGGGCTCTTTCCATACCGTAAAAACATTCCGCATATCCGACCGCGCGGCTCGATCCCGACTCGATCCCGAAAAGAGCTGTCAGCGATTTGCATTCCAAGAGAACCTTACCGCACGGCCAGACCCCACGGTCGGAAGGAATATCAGATTTTCAGTAAAAATTGGAATTGCTTTTGTTATGAAATTGTTATATGATTCGTTTTGTGTCCGAAAGAGGACGACCATATTGTGAAGGAGTGTTTCCATCGTGAAAACCAAGTTCCTTGCCCTGCTGCTGGCTCTGGCGATGGTTCTGTGCCTGTTTGCCGGCTGCGCGAGCTCCGACAGCGAGACCGATGCAGAACCTGCCGCAGAGCAGACCGAAACCGAAAGCAAAGCCGGTGAAGAGGCTGCTGAGGCTGCCGAACCCGAGCAGACCGACGCCGCTGAGCCCGAGCAGACCGACGCCGCCGAGCCCGAGCAGGCCGCTGAGCCTGCGACAGAAGAGCCGGTTGCCGAAGAGACCGCAGCCACAGCTGAGATGAAGACCCAGCCTGCCATGGGTATCACCTACCCGCTCGAAGGCAGCAACGAACTGAGCTTCTGGTATTATATTCCTCCTTATACGCAGTACTGCCCCAGCAACAACGACTTCTACTGCATTCCCTATGCCGAACAGGTTACCGGTGTGCACCTGAACTTCATCGAAGTATCTCAGGCTGCGGCCACCGAGCAGTATCAGCTGATGATTGCATCCGGCGACTGGCCCGACATCAACCCTGTTAACGAATACTACACCGGCGGCCTGACGCAGGCTTATGAGGATGATGTAATCGTTGACCTGATGGATTATGTCTATGACTACATGCCAAACTTCACCTACATTTATGATCAGCTCGACGACGCAAACAAGGATTCTGCCCTGAACGAGGGCAAGCTGCTTGCGTTTGTCAGCATTGCCGACGGCTCCTTCTCGAGCAACGGTCTTGTTACCCGTGGAGACTGGCTCGAAGAACAGGGCATTGCAGTTTCGGACGATGGCATCACCATCGATCAGCTGACCGATATCATGCACACCTTCCGCGACGCCTACGGCGTGGAATGCGGTGCTCCCATCTCCGACGGCACCTTTACCGTCAGCACCTGCTTTGATGTATCTGCTCCCTGTCTGATCAGCGACGGCTTCATGTCCTCCCCCGGTGTTTCCATCTTCCGTTATGGCGATGAGGTTGTTTCCGGCTGGACCGTTGACGGCTATAAAGACTATCTGACCTGGATGTATGATCTGATCAGCGACGGCACCCTGCAGAAGATTACCGAGGTCGAGACAGACCGCAAGGCCCAGAACAGCATGCAGGCCAACGGTGAGATCTCTGTCTGGCAGGCAAATGCCGACAAGCTTAACGAGTGCGCCGACTATGTTTCCGATCCCAGCACCTCCACCTTCCGTGCCCAGGCTCTGCCCACCGTCTATAAAGACGAAGCCGCCATGTCCGGCGACTATGTATGGGTTCAGGCTCCTCAGCTGGTTTCCAAGGGCATGTCCGTGTCTGCCGAATCCGAAAATGTCGAGCTGGCCTGCCAGTGGATGAACTACTTCTGGACAGACGAGGGTGCCATGCTGTATAACTATGGCATCGAGGCATCTGCTGCCGAGGAACTCGGTCTTTCTATCACACGTGACCCCGCCGGCACCTGGTATGGTTCCTATGAGCTGGACGACAACGGCGACTGGAGCTGGACCGGCATGGTTACCAACACATCTGCAGGCGGCAACGCCGAGATGTTCTCCACCATTTATACCATGCAGCGTTTTGCAACAAGCCTGCAGGACAACGATCGCCTTCTGCCGACCTTCCCGCAGAGCGCAATTGATGCAGTTGATCTGTGGACGATCGAAGGCACCGACGAACGTTACTATCCCTCTGCCATTACCCTGTCGAGCGAAGACAACGAGCGCGTAAACAACCTGTCCGGCGACGTTCTGACCATGGGCTGCGAGCGCATCCTTCTGATGCTCGACGGACAGACCGAGATCAACGACGAAACCTGGGCCGCTTATGTTGAAGACATCAACAACATGGGCCTTGCTGAAATCGTAGAGATCTATCAGGCTGCCTACGACGAATATATCTCCAAATAACTCCTCTGCATATACCGAAGGACCGTGGCTGAAACCGCGGTCCTTTTTCTTGTCAGCTTCTGAAGTTTGATGTATTATGGATGTCGACACGCCGCTGCATCCCACAGGACTTTTTGACCCTGCATGGCAGGACCCGGAGTATTTCCGTCTGTTTGTCTTCACAGTCGGAGACATCTGCAGGGCACAGCAGTCTGTATCGGATACGGCCGGAAACAGCCTTTGGGCAGAAAGGATCCTGAACATGACCGTAACCCAACGCTTTTTGAGGTATGTGCAAATTGATACCGAATCCGACCCCGCCAACGAAGAATTCACTCCGTCGACAAAGAAACAGTTTGATCTGGCGCAAATATTGAAAAAAGAACTGGAGGACCTGGGAGCTGCAGATGTTCTGCTGGACGAGCACTGTTATCTCTATGCCTCTGTTCCGGCAGCACCCGGATATGAGAATGCTCCCTGTCTTGCCTTTATCAGCCACATGGACACCGCACCGGACTTTACCGGAAAAAATGTCCGTCCGCAGCTTATCGAAAACTATGACGGCAGGGACGTAACCCTTGGAAGCAGCGGAAGAATTCTGTCTGTTTCGGACTTTCCGCATCTGGCCGGTCTGGCCGGACGTACGCTGATCACAAGCGACGGAACCACACTTCTCGGTGCGGACGACAAGGCCGGAGTAGCTGAAATCATGACCCTGGCAGACCGTCTGCTGCACGGTGACACCCCTCACGGAAGGGTCAGTATCTGCTTTACACCCGACGAAGAAATCGGAAACGGTGTGAAATGTATTGATCTCACCCGCCTGAATGCGGACTTTGGCTATACCCTCGACGGCGGACCGGAGGGTGAGGTTGTGTATGAAAACTTCAACGCAGCGTCAGCAGAAATTGATATCCGCGGCCGAAGCATTCATCCCGGTGACGCAAAGGGCCTGATGGTTAATGCCGCACTTGTTGCAGCCGAGCTGAATGCAATGCTTCCGTCTTCTCAGGTTCCGTCACTGACCGAGGGATACGAAGGCTTTTATCACATGACGCAGATCAAAGGCGATGTAGACAGTGCGCACATGCAATATATCATACGGGATCATGACGCAGGCTGTTTTGAAGCGAAAAAGAAAACCATGATCCAGATTGTAAAGGTTTTGAATGAAAAATACGGAGAGGATACCGTCCGGCTTTCTGTTCGTGATCAGTATAAAAACATGGTTGAGCAGATAAAGCCATGCATGCATCTTGTTGAACGTGCAAGGGACGCCACCAGGGCAGCCGGGCTTGAGCCCGGAGAGCTGCCGATTCGCGGCGGCACCGACGGTGCGACACTCAGCTATATGGGACTTCCGTGTCCAAATCTTGGCACCGGCGGCTACGCCTTTCACGGTCCATATGAGCACATTACATCCGAGGGAATGGAATTGTGCGTCCGGATTGCATTGAACCTGGTCGAACGCTACGCCACGGATCCGGTATAAAGGAGCCGGCGCCGAAGCTTTTATTTATATGCGTCAATCATTCGGTCCATATCCCGCTCGCGGTAGCCATGCCACATTTCTCCGAGCTCATCGATTTCGAGATTTCGTCGTTTCATATCGTGCCAGCCCCAATCATACAGCTGATCCAGAATCGGTATCAGATTCCGTCCGCTCTCTGTCAGCCGATACTCCGTTCTTGGCGGGGTGGTATCCAATACCGTCCGTGTAACCAGACCGTCCTGCTCGAGCTCGCGCAGATTCTGACTCAGTACCTTTTCTGTGATGGGAAGCTGCCTGGTAAAGCGGGCAAAGTTTGTGGCCTCGCCGGCATCGAAAACCATAGCATGCAGCAGGTATGGCTTCCATCGTCCGAACGCCACACGACGTATGTAGTTGTAGGGATCTTTCTGGATGTCAAAATCGGGATTCTTCTGAACCATTGCCCACAAGCTCCTTGTATGGATTAAAGCTCCGGTTTGTTCCCCGGCCGTCTTTTGCATGGAGTCCACTGTCTCAATATTATAGCATGCTGCTTCGGGCAGAAATCCCTTGTCCGCGAAGAGACAGCGTGTTATAATGTTGGGGATTTTTCAGGCAAAGAAAGGGTATAAAACATGGCACAGCTGGTTTATGACAAAACGGGTCGGCTTCTGTTCACAAAGCAGATGAAGCAGGAATATACGGTACTCATTCCGCAGATGCTTCCGGTTCACTTTGGAATGCTTTGCAAATGCCTGCAGCTTGAGGGACTGCATGTGCAGATGCTCAATACGGAGCACAGGGCAATTGTGGATACGGGGCTGAAATATGTCCACAACGACACCTGCTATCCGGCACTTCTGGTCATCGGACAGATGATTGACGCAATTGAATCCGGCAGCTTCGATCCCCACAAAACAGCTCTAATGATCACCCAGACCGGCGGCGGATGCCGCGCATCAAACTATATCCATCTGCTGCGCAAGGCTCTGAAGAAGGCCGGGCTGGAGGATATACCGGTTATCTCTCTGAACATGTCCGGCCTTGAGAAAAACCCGGGCTTCTCCCTGAGTCTGCGACTGATTGTCCGAATGGCGCGAGCCATGTTTTATGGAGATATTCTGTGCTGGCTGGCAAATCAGGTCCGACCCTATGAAATCGAACCCGGCAGTGCCGACAGGCTGATTCAGACATGGGAAGCACGTCTTTTAGACAGCTTTCAGCATCTGAGCGGTCTCAGCCGAAAGGCATACCGCCGGAACCTGAAAAACATTGCGGCGGATTTTGCCGCAATTAAGACGGCCGGAAGCGGCAAGCCTCTGGTAGGCATTGTCGGTGAAATCTATGTGAAATTTTCCAGCCTGGGCAACAACAACCTTGAAAAATTCCTGCTGCAGGAGGGCGCAGAGCCCGTAGTGCCGGGGCTTGCGGATTTCATCATATTCAAGGCAAACAATCGCATTGTGGATGTTGATCTCTACGGTGGAAAACGAATCAAAAAATACGCGGTCGGCATCCTGCAGAAATACCTCGAGGGTCTGCAGAACGACCTGATCGACGCCATAAAAACGCAGCCGAAATTCCGCGCGCCGGAGCCCTTTTGCGTACTTGCACAGCGCGTGAAGGGCTATCTCGGATATGGAAACAAAATGGGTGAGGGTTGGCTTCTGACGGCGGAAATGCTTGATCTGATCCACTCCGGCGTTAACAATATCGTGTGTGCGCAGCCCTTTGGCTGCCTGCCCAATCACGTAGCCGGCAAGGGTATGATTCGTCGGCTGAAGGATGACTATCCCAACAGCAATATTGTAGCCGTGGACTATGACCCAAGCGCCACAAAAATCAACCAGGAAAACCGCATCAAGCTGATGCTTGCGAACGCTCTGCGCATGCAGATGTCAAATAACAAAAAAGGAGAGCTGCGGCATGAGTAACCAAAGAACAGACACCCCTCCGGAATATCAATGGCGGCTGGAGGATATCTATGAAACCAACGATGCCTGGGAACAGGAATTTGTTCTGGCGCAGGACCTGTGTGACAAGCTGACAGCCCGGATCGGCTCATTGTGCCGGAGTGACGACAGTCTTTACAGTGCTCTGGACGAACGCAGCCGGCTGTCTCTGCTTCTTGAACGTCTGTTTGTGTATGCGCGCATGCGCAGAGACGAGGATAACAGCAACACGGTTTATCAGGCAATGACGGACCGTGCCATGCAGCTGAGTGTTCAGGCCTCGGCAGCCCTTTCCGGTTTTCAGCCTGAAATATTGTCTGTTGAACCGCAAACGCTGCAGCTCTGGTCCTCGCAGGAGCGCTTTGCCCGTTTTCGTTTTGAACTGTCTGATCTGGCCCGCCGCCGGAAGCATGTTCTGTCTGCCGCAGAAGAGCGTATTCTGGCTCTTGCCGAGGATCCTTTATCCGGAGCAGATAATATCTTTACAATGCTCAACGATGTTGATCTGGATCTCGGCACCATCACAGGACCGGATGGCAGCCCCCTGCACCTGACGCACGGCTTGTATGGCGCATTGATGGAGAATGAAAACCGACAGGTCAGAGCCGATGCCTATCACACGATGTATAATGCTTATCGGGGCATGAAAAACACAATCTCCGCCGCCTATGCATCCAGCGTAAAAGCCGATCTCTTTCGTGCACGTGCCAGGGGCTTTGACAGCTGCGTAGAAGCGGCTCTGTTTGACACAAACGTCCCGACAGATGTATATACCCGTCTTCTGGAAACCGTACACCGTGCACTTCCCGCAATGGAAAAATATATTGCCGTTCGGAAAAAGGCTCTCGGTCTTCAGGAAATCGAGATGTATGACATGTATGTACCCATGGTCCCCGACTGCGATGTCCGTCTGACTTATGACGAAGCCAAATGTCTTGTAATGCAGGCGCTGGAGCCTCTGGGCACGCACTATCAGGCACTGCTGAAGCAGGCGTTTTCCAATCGCTGGATTGACGTGTATGAAAACGACGGAAAAACCTCCGGCGCATACTCATGGGGTGTGTATGGTGTACACCCCTATGTATTGCTCAATCACCAGGATAATCTCGAATCCGCTTTTACGCTTGCACACGAGCTTGGTCATGCCATGCACTCATATCATTCCGACGCTGCCAATCCCTATGAGCTGGCTCAGTATCAGATAATGGTTGCGGAAGTTGCCTCTACCGTGAATGAATCGCTGCTGATGCGTTATCTTCTGGATCGCGAGACAGATCGCAAGCGCCGTGCCTGGCTGCTGAACAAATTTTTAGAGCAGGTTCGCACCACATGCTTCCGCCAGACCCTGTTTGCCGAGTTTGAGCTCGAAGCGCACCGTATGGCCGAAAACGGAGAACCTCTGACCGTAGACAGCCTGTCTGAGAAATATCGCCTGCTTAACGAAACCTATTACAAGGGTCTGCATGTGGATGACGATTTAACCCTGGAGTGGCTGCGAATCCCTCATTTTTACAACGCCTTTTACGTTTATCAGTATGCAACCGGGATCTGCTCGGCAATTGCCCTGAGCTCTGCCATTCTGGATAACAACGGGCTGGAGCAATACCTGGCGTTTCTTTCAAGCGGCGGTACCGATTATCCGATCAATGAGCTGCGGGCCGCAGGCGTGGATCTGACCGCGCAGGACGCAATTGAGACTGCCCTGCGTTTATTTGCCGAGCGTGTGGATGAGCTTGATGAATTGCTGGACAAAGGCCTGTAATTATGCTAGAGTAGTTGCAGATTTTCAGGACGGCATCGCACAACTGTGTTCGCAGTACTTTGCGGATTTTCCCGCTGACGCATTGTCATCAGGCTCTGTCGCATACAGAGCCCGGCTGCGGTCTTCCTGCCCGACACGAATTGCCTGGTCCTGCCCTGTAAACTGGAGGTTATATTATGGATACACATGCAAAGGTTCTGTCTCTTCTTTCCAAAGTAAAACCGGAGGTGGATTTCTCTTCGCAAACCGAGCTTATCACCGGCGGAATTCTGGACTCCTTCAATATTGTCTCAATCATAAACGCTCTGAACGAAGCCTTTGATATCGACATAAGCATCGGTGAGCTGCGCCCGGAGAACCTCGACTCTGCCGCGGCCATTACAGATCTGGTCGAACGCCTGATGGACTGAACCGATGTATAGCCTTTTAGACTATCTCGAACAGTCCGCTGCGGCCTATCCGGACAAGCCTGCCTTTATTGATCCGGGAAAGACCGTATCCTTCTCGCAGCTGATGCATTCTGCCAGAGCAATCGGCAGCGCGCTGAGTCATCTCGTTGCGCCCTGTCGCGGCGTGGCGGTATGCATGGATAAGGGGGCAGATGCCATCACCGCCTTTCTCGGTGTGCTTTATGCCGGCTGCTTTTATTGCTATCTCGATCCAAAATCTCCCTCCTCCAGAACGGCATCGATGCTGTCCTCCCTGCAGCCCGGAGCAATCATCCTCGGAAGCAGCTCCGTTTCGTTTTCCTATGATTGTCCGCTTGTGCATTTCGAAGATCTTACACAGCACAACGAGGAAGACTCTGTCCTGCATGCACTTCGACAGCGGCATATCGATCTGGATCCCGCATACTGCAGCTTTACATCCGGCTCCACCGGCACTCCAAAGGGTGTTCTTGTAAGCCATCGATCCGTTATTGATTTTATCGATGTGTTTTGTGATCTGTTTGACATTACTGCCGCAGATGTAACAGCCTGTCAATCCCCGCTGGATTTTGACATATCGGTAAAGGACATCTTTTCCGGACTGAAAACCGGTGCAACGGTCGCACTGGTTCCAAAATTCTATTTTGTCTTTTTGCCTACGCTGCTGGAATATCTGCAGAAAAACCGGGTTACCACCCTCATCTGGGCCGTATCTGCTCTGTGCCTTCTTGCACAGCGTGATGCGCTTTCCTATAAAAAGCCCGAGTTCCTGAATAAATTTATTTTTTCCGGCGAGGTCATGCCGCCAAAACAGCTTCTGTATTGGAAGCGTCATTATCCGAATGCCCGGTTTGTCAATGTATACGGTCCGACGGAAATCACCTGCAACTGTACCTACTACATCCTTCCAAACGACTACAACGGCGGAGAAATTCCCATAGGACAGCCCTTTCCGAATGAGCGGGTATTTCTTTTGGACGAGCAGGATTGTCCGGTTACGCAGCCCGGGCAAATCGGTGAAATCTGTGTGGCCGGCACTGCAGTGGCGCTTGGTTATTGCGGACTGCCGGAAAATACGGCTTTTTCCGTCAATCCTCTGTGCAGTCAATGGTCCCAACGCATCTACCGTACCGGCGACCTTGGCCGTTATCAGGCAGACGGCCTTCTCTATTATGCGGGACGTCGGGATTTTCAGATCAAGCGTCACGGCCGACGTGTGGAGCTGACCGAAATCGAAAGCGCACTGCATGCGATCGACGGAATTGATCGTGCCTGCGTAATCTATCACAAGGAAACACAGACGCTGATTGCCTGTCTGACCGGCAGATCTTATGACCGAAAAGACCTGAATCTGCTTCTGCAGGACAGGCTTCCGGATTATATGATCCCGGACCGATATCTTTATTATGACAGCCTTCCCCTGAACAGCCACGGAAAAATCGATCGCTCCGCGCTGCTGCAGGCCTGTCTGAACCTGTCGGAGGAACCGTCATGACCGAGAACGATCTCGCCCGGCTTGCCGCCGCATTTCATACGCCTCTTTACCTGTTTGACGAGGACATCTTTGCCGCCCGGACAGCCGACGTTGCCCGGGCCTTTGGTTCACAGGTTCGACTTTGCTACTCAATCAAGGCAAACAGCTTTCTTTTATCCTGTCTGCCCGAACCGATTTCCGTGCTTGAGGTCTGCAGTCCCGGTGAACTCGAAATCTGCAAAAATCTGAGCATTTCTCCATCGCGGATTATTTTTTCAGGCATAAACAAAACCACCGCCTCGATACAGGCGGCTTTGGACTATGGTGCAGCTGTGCTGACGGCAGAAAGCCGGCGCCAGCTCGAACTGATCCAGGCCGAGGCGGCCGGAAGACACAAAACCGCACACGTACTGCTGCGTCTGACCGGCGGTGATCAATTCGGAATAGACAGGAGCACACTTTTCGATGTGATTGAACACCGGGACAGCTTTGCCAACGTGGAAATAACGGGCATACACTTTTTTTCCGGCACGCAGAAAACACGAGGCGGTAAAATCATCCGGGAGCTCGAGACTCTGACGGACCTGGCAAACGAGCTGCGTGTGCAATACGGGTTTTCGGTTCGGAATCTGGAGTATGGAACCGGTCTGTTTTCCGACTATTTCGGTCCTGATCCGGAACGCACGGAGCTGACGCTTCTGAATCAGATTGCTCCCGCAATTCGCAGTGCGGCCGAGCATTTTCATCTGACAGTCGAGATGGGGCGTTTTCTGGCCGCTTCATGCGGAACATATCTGACGGCCGTAAACGATATCAAGCAAAACGACGGAACCTGTTATGTTATTCTTGACGGCGGAACACACCATCTGCATTACGACGGTCAGGTCATGGGTATGCGTCTGCCCCCGATAAACATAATCGGAAAAAGCGGTGCGGTGCAGTCCTGCACGCTTTGCGGCAGTCTGTGTGCATCCAGTGACCGACTGGCCCAGAATATAGCTCTTCCAATGCCGGATGTCGGCGATATTCTTGCATTTCACCGTGTTGGCGCATACAGCATCACAGAGGGCCCCGCACTTTTTTTAAGCCGTGAACTGCCCCGTGTGGTTTTGTACTCCGAAAGCCGCGGTGCACGGCTGATTCGTGACTTTGTGCAGACCTATCCCCGGAATTATGGCCCCGCACCTGAATAATTCGGTCCGGCAGAGTCCGAGTTCTCTTTCGGCTGCTGAACCACAATGATTGGACGGAACATGCATGAGCGTTACAACCTTTCGATTCCTTGCCTTTATCATAACAGTATGCCTGCTGTATTTTCTGCTTCCCAAAAAAGTTCGATGGATTCTGCTTCTTGCGGCCAGCTACACCTTTTATGCCCTGACAAGTCTGAAAAGTCTGGCCTTCATTCTGATCACCACCCTGACAGTCTACTATGCTGCAATTCTTCTGGAGCACACGACACAGGCAGGAGAAGCACAGCGGGAGGCATTGGAAAACAAGGCGGAAAAAAAGGCTGTTCGCGCGCAAACGAAAAAGAAAAAGCGTCGAATTCTCGCCGCGGGTCTGATTTTGAACCTCGGAATTCTCGGCGTGCTGAAATACGCCGGCTTTGTTCTGTCTGTCTTTGGTCTGAAACTGCCCGATCTCGGCATTCTGGCAAATGCCTCGGGAACAGGATTTCTGCTGCCGCTTGGTATCTCGTTTTATACCTTCCAGACACTTGGGTATCTGATTGATGTCTATTACGGCAAGGTAAGGGCACAAAAAAATATTGCAAGATTTGCTCTGTTTGTTTCCTTTTTTCCACAGATTATCCAGGGACCGATCAGCCGATATGATCAGCTTGCGCCACAGCTGTTTGAAGCACACACCTTCAGCTATGACCGCTGCAAACGGGGGCTGGAGCTGATGCTCTGGGGCTACTTTAAAAAGCTGGTTGTAGCCGATCGTGTTTATGTTGTTTTATGGAAAATTATTGACAATTACCAGGATTATTCCGGAATGGCTATTCTTTTGGCAATGCTTTTTTATCTTATTGAGCTGTATGCGGATTTTTCCGGTGGTATTGATATATCAAGAGGCGTATGTGAGATACTTGGCATAGAATTGACGCCAAACTTCCGCCAGCCCTTTTATGCAGTCTCCCTTTCCGATTTCTGGCGCAGATGGCATATTACTCTTGGAACATGGGTTCGGGACTATATCTTTTATCCCATTGCAACAAGCCGGCCCTGGGTCATGCTTCAACGGCTGCTGCGAAAAAAATTGTCCGACAAGGCCGCCGAGCGCGTGTGTGCATCTGCCGTGTCTTTGCTGACATTCCTGATTATCGGTATCTGGCACGGAGCATCCTGGGCCTATGTAATCTACGGGCTCTGGTATGGCGGGATCATCGCCGTTTCGAATCTGCTTGGGGGGGTATATGACAAATTCCATGCAATAACACATATTTCCGCACAAAGCTATGGCTGGAAGCTTTTTGCACGTGCACGAACCTTTATAATCGTTGTGCTGAGTTTTTATCTGCTGCTTCCTCCAACACCGGCCGATTCCTGGTCCATGCTGGTAAAGACCTTTACACAGCTTTCCTTTTCGTTTGATAATCTGCATAAGCTTCTGTCACGGCTTGTATTTCGAAAGCATTTTCCGATTGTGGTATATGGTACCGGGCTTATCATGCTTGTATCTGCTCTGACAGAGCACGGCCGCGACCTGCGTGCCGATTTACAGCGCCTGCCGACTGTATTGGAATGGGCCATTTTGCTGGCTATGATTCTGGTTGTTGTCATATTTGGATTTTATGGGCCGGAGTATGACGGAACGTCCTTTATCTATCAGGTGTTTTAACGCCATACCGAACAGACGGAAACGATAATCAGCGGTTTTGTTATGGGGGTGAATGCTTGCGATCACTGCGTATGAAAATGGTTCTGATTATGGTGCTTCTGATTGTAGCTCTGATGACCGTAATCGGTTCATTCCTTATCAATGGCGTTGAGGCTTTTTATACACGTCAGTTCTACGACAACATGGCTCAGGCCTTTTCCTCCGACTTTATTTCTCAGATGCAGATTCTGGCTGTCGAATCGGATGATGCTCCGGCGCAGCTTCGCGAGCTCCTGATGGCACAGTCGGACCTGGCTATTGACCTTACCAACAGAAACGTATACGTTCTTGACGCCGACGGACAGGTTCTTGCCGGATCCGACACTGCGGAATATGTCCATGTTACCGTAAATCTTACGGCAGCTTTAGCCGGTGAGGTGGGTCAGTCAACAAGCATTACTGCCGGCTATATGGACGTGGCCATTCCTGTTTCTGCCGGGGACAACACCTATATTGTATATGTGCTTGACAACAAATCAACGGTAAACAGTCTCACCAACGAGGTAATTACCATTATCCTCGAATCTCTCGGGCTTGGTCTGATTATCAGCGTAGTACTGGCGATGCTGCTGGCTCAAATTCTGATCCGCCCCATCCAGGCTCTTACAGCTGGTACGCAGCAGGTTGCGGCAGGCAATTTTGCTCAGACACTGGAGGTTTCGTCCCGGGATGAAATTGGCACCCTGACGCAAAACTTTAATGAAATGGCACGAATTCTGCAAAATACGCTTGACGAGGTAAAAAACGAACGCAATAAGCTTTCTACCCTGTTTCTGCACATGACCGACGGTGTTGTTGCGTTTGACAGTCAGGGGCTTGTCATTCACTGCAATCCTGCGGCCGCAGCCATGCTTGGAGGACCGATTGAGGGTCAAAGCTACGATGTCCTGTTTGGCGATCTGGCTTCACTGCATAGTCTGCTGGCTATGCACCGCCCGGATTATATCGAAGCGCAGCGCACTTCGGGCGACCGTGAGCTTGAGCTGTTCCTGGCCCCCTTCTCTGATTCCGAAGCCCAGGGCGGTGTTCTTGCGGTTATCCACGATGTTACGGTGCAGCGCCGAAACGAGGAAACCACGCGTGCTTTTGTTGCCAATGTTTCCCATGAGCTGCGTACCCCGCTGACCAATGTTCGCTCCTACACCGAAACAATCCTTGAAGCCAACGGTGATCTTCCGCAGCAGCTGCAGACCGATTTTTTGACTGTTATTCTGAACGAAACCGACCGTATGACCCGCATTGTACAGGATCTGCTCACCCTCAGCCGCTTTGACTCCGGACGTATGGAAATGAATGTCACACGTTTTTCGTTCCGCCAGGCCGTGCGAAATGTATACGAAGCCGTGACCATGAGTGCGCAGGAGCACAATCATACACTCACGCTGGATCTTTCACCGGATATTCCCATGGTAGACGGAGATCAGCAGCGCATTGAGCAGGTCATCATGAACATTCTGTCCAACGCCATTAAATACACTCCGGATGGCGGCTGCATCGTGATTGCGGCCGGTCGGAGCGGGGACGGAAGTGCACAGGTTACCGTTACAGATAACGGTATCGGCATTCCGGAGCAGGATATTCCCAGACTCTTTGAGCGCTTCTATCGTGTGGACAAGGCACGCAGCCGTGAATCCGGCGGAACGGGGCTTGGTCTTTCGATTGCCATGGAGATACTCAACCTGCACAAGGGTCAGATTCATGTAGAATCCACGCTTGGCCGCGGAACATGCGTAACCATCACGCTGCCCGCCGTTGCGAAAGGAGCAGGCATTGAAGCACCGCTGGATTGAGGCAGGGAAAAACGTGGTAATTGTTGCACTGCTGCTTTGCTCTGTTGTCCTGACACTGTATATCATCAGTCCTGGACCCCTGACAGAGCTGCCCGGTATTCGGCAGCTTGTACAGCTTTTCAGTCCGCGCAGTGAGGCAGCGCAGCTGCAGGTACGACAGTCCACTGTCAGTGAAGCTGTTCGCCCAACTGCCTTGAGTGTAAATACCGAAAATGGCCGGACTACCTGGCAATACAGCTTTGACGCCTCTGATTCAGGCTATGATTCCCTGGGACGCTGGCTTGGTCAGGCGCTTGGCACATCCGGAACAGCGCAGGCCCTGTCCGATGATGAGTGGATCGCTCTTCTTTCGTGCACAGGCATCTATTTTCGCTATCCCGGTTCCGTCCCGCTCGATGCTCTGGCTGACTGGCTTGGAGCTGACTCATATTTCAGCGGTATTGTCGCTCAGGCTATTGTGGTTGCAGTCCGGCAGGACAGAGTCCTTTTGTCCTGGAATGATTCGGCGGAATACTACAGCTGCACCACGCAGATTTCAGCTGCGGCTCTGACACAGGCTCTGCAAGGCTATGGAGGCGATGGCTCACTGTTTGCCTTTGAGGGTTCCGAAGCCTATCCTCAGCTTTCCTTTCTTGCTCCGGACACTCTACTGAATCCTTCTGCTCCGAGTCTGAAAAACGTTTCGGTTCAAAGCTCGCTGTCGTTTGAGAATACTGCAGTTACGCTGGGGTTCAATCCCTATGGAGAGTCCGGCTATACTGCCGCAGACGGAACAAAATACTTTCTGGATTCCGGCTGTCGACTTCAAATCTCCGGCAGCCATATTCGCTATACCGACACAACCGGTCGTTTTTCTGCGGAACACAATACCGATACAGCCTTGACCGAGGCCGCCCGCGCCCTTGTAGAAAAGCTGAGCGCCGAATCACTTGGCTGTGCCCGACTGTATCTGACCGACCTTGTCCGTGAGAATGAAACGGTCACCCTGCGCTTCGACTATATTATTAACGGTGTGCGTGTGGTCCTTTCGGACGCTGCCGCAACTGTGGTGTTTTCAGGTACACTATTAACCCGACTGGATCTGGACCTGAGAACCTTTACAGAGGGCTCCGACAATCTGATTCTGTTTTCTGCTCTTCAGGCGGCAGCGCTGCTGTCGGAGGAAACAGGCCTGGAGCTTCGTTATGTTGATACGGGCGATGAAACACTTCAGTGTGGCTGGCAGGCTATTGAACGCTGACTGACAGGGGGTGCGCCATGTCCTGGTCTAAGGCCAAAAATATCATTATTCTCATTCTTATTGCCGCAGATCTTCTGCTTTGCTCACTTGCTGTTCCCATAAGCCGGCGTCTGCATGACGAGGACCGGCAGCTTGGCCTTCGCCTCGAGCAGCTATTTGCCGAAAAAGGAATTTCTCTTAACGCAGACATTCTCCTGCAAGGCCAGTCTCTGAGCGGACTTGAGCTTGTACATGGTTCTCAGGCAGCCGGTCGGGCTGTTACTGCCCTTCTCAGGCAGGTAGTGCTGGTTCAGGATGACTCAAGCCGTTATCTGAGTACGTATTCCGGTTCCGGCGGAAGCTGTACCTTTTCACTGAACGGCGAATTTAATGCGACCGTAACCCAGCCGAGCGACAGCAGCCCGGACGATGCGCAGGATCTGCTTACAGATATGAGCTTTTCAGCAAGCAGCCTTGCAGCAGTCTTTGACGAAGACGGCATTGTACAGCTTCAGGCCATTCAATCCATTTTTGGTCTGCCTGTCTATGGGCCGGGTCTGACCCTCACCTATCACAACGGCAGCCTTGTCTCGTTGGATGGTTATTTCTACCTTTGGGATGATGAGCCTGTTCTTGTTTCACAGCAAACCTGCCTCAGTCCGGCCGATGCGCTGCTGGCTTTTCTAAACGGACGCAGCAGTCTTGGTTGGGTGGGACGCCAGGTCCTTTTGCTGGAGCAGGGTTGGCTTGTAACCGAAACTCCCTCTGCCTCTGCAGTTCAGCTTACACCGGCCTGGCGTATTACAACGGATACGGATGTTGTGTATGTGGACGGACTCAGCGGCAGTCTCACGGTACAATAACAGCACACCGTTTGGCACATGCTCTTTCCGGACATGGCAGCACCGACCGGCAGAAAGCCGTACAAAGCAAAAGGAGGACAGCCGTGCTCAGACGTATTGCCACAAATACAGCTCTTGCGTTTGCCTCAACCATCGGAACCCTCACAGTTTTGGGCCTGATACTCGGCGTTGTGACAAATCGGTCGGACCAATTGATGTATCAGGTCTTTGGCTGGGGCGGAATTCTGTTCACAGGACTGATTGGAACGCCTGTACACGAGCTTGGACACTGGCTGATGTGCAAACTCTTTGGCTTTACCGTGATAGATGTCTCTCTGTTTCGGCCCATTGCAGGGCGCACAGACGGCATTTTGGGATATGTGTCCTACTTCTACACAAGCTCAAATCCATGGCAGCGGCTTGGCACATTTTTTGTAGGAACGGCGCCGCTGTACATTGGTTCACTGGTCATTCTCCTGACTGTAAAATTACTCACGCCGGAAGCTCTTCGTTCTGCTCGCGATCGCATGCAATGTGTACAGAACAACGGACTGCAACGGATTCCAAAGCTGTTATGGGCTGCCGTAACCGGATACTGCTCGGGGTTCCTTGCTGTTCGCAGCAAAACAGGCATTCTTCGCGGTATTGTCTGCCTGTATATCGTCTGCTCAGTGAGCATGCATATGACATTATCCGCTGCGGACCTTGCAGGCTCCCTGCCGGGATTCGTGCTGATCCTTGTGTTGTGCCTTCTCTTTGGGCTCTTCTCGGCTCTTTTGAACTATGATCCAAAGCATCTGCTCGCCGACACGGCCGCCTTTCTTGTTTCATTCCTGTGCCTTGGACTTTTGTTCAGTCTGCTGTTTCTGGGCTTATCAGAAATCCTTTGCCTTCTTCTGGCATAAAATATCGATCTTTTGCCCCCGATCTTTTCAGGATGGATCGGGGGTTTTTGCCTGCTTTTTCATTTGATGAAACACAAAAGACATGGCTTGCAGACGCAGACAGGATGGACCCGCAGGGCACCAAACCGAATGAGAATGCAAACCATGTCTAATGTTATTACATCACTGCTCGCTGATGCCGCGAAGCATGCGGCATGCTGCAGCTTGGTCTGTTGGTGTATTGCGTGCCGGATTGCAATGCTCCGGACACATCAGGGACGCAGGATTGTATTGCTCTATCCTGGGCACACAAAACCGACAATTCATAGGATAGGGCTTACATGGGAGGCATACCGCCGGGTCCGCCGCCAAATCCTCCGGGAGGCTCCATGCCGCCGGGTCCGCCGCCAAATCCTCCGGGAGGCTCCATGCCGCCGCCGGGAGCTCCCATGGCGCCGCCCATCATTCCGGGACTCATCGCATTTGCTCCGCTGGCTTTGGTGGTATCAGCAAGTTTTTGTGTGCCGTATTCACCGGGAGCCAGAGCTGTATCGGAGGGTGTAAGTGTAAGCGTTCCGTCTGCATTTTCTGTGATTGAAGCATATACCGTGCCGCCTTCTTCAATCTTTAAGAATGTGATCAGCGAATTATCTGTCACGGTCCAGGCTCCGCCTTTTTGTACAGAGACATTCGCTGCGCTGTTTCCGTTGTAATAGCGGCTGTTGAGCACATGCCCTAGGCAATAGTACTGGTTGATAGAGAAGCTCGTCAGCTGGATATATGCGGCTTCGTCTTCGTTGTCCGTAATGGAGAAATCCGTGCGCATCAAAACATAGCTTACGTCTTCTCCCATGTTCTTGAGAGCCTCAACAGCAGCTGCAGAATATTTCAGTCCGTGAATGGTTTCGGTGAGTGCAACGTCGCCTGTCAGCACAGCACCTTCTCCAACGTTGAGGTTCAGGACATCTGCACCCTGAGAATAATATCCGGTCCCGTTGTAAAGGTCACCGTTGTACACACCGTTTGTCAATGTCATGACAACCTGGCTGTTTCCGTCGGATCCGGTAACATTTCCGGTTGTACTGGGAAGACCGGCATCTTCATTAAGAGCGGTGTTGAAGCCCATTGTCCTCATATCGCCCATACCGACAGTAGAGTCATCATCATCGATCATCTGCAGGAGAATGCCGGATTTGCTGTTTAACTGTGCGTTGTCAACAATGTATTCGGCTGTTGCAGAGGTCTTATACAGGAAGGATGCTTCTTCGGTATTGATGATGCTGCCGTCTTTTACCTCAATCGCAACATCCTCACCGCTGTGAGACAGGAAACCGAATACGGTGTTGAATACGGTGGGTGCACCTTTTCCGGTTATGGTATTGCGGACCTCTCCCTGTGCATTTTTAAGATCAATTTCTCCGGTGGAGGACTGATAGATTGCTGTACCCTCACGCGCAATTGCACCATAGGTTGCGCCGTTGATGGTTACACCGTAGAAGTTTTCCTTCGCCGCGCCAATTACATAGGAACCATAGCCGGAACCGTAGGCATCGGCATCATAGCCAAAGAGAGCATAACCGCTGTTCATGCCGTTTTCGGATTCGGAAAGGATTTTCAGTTCGGAGTCTACAATGTAGAACGCAGGATTCGAACAACCGTCTGTAGACAAAACGCCCCATCCGCCTGAGGCCAGGCTGGAGTTTGTGATAATCAGGGTTGCGCTGTCACCCAGAACATTGACGGTTCGGATACCGCCCTGAATTCCAAGAACCCATGGTGGAGAAATCATCTTGCTGGTAGTTGCGGAATTGACATACCCGTCGTATGCTTCTGTCAGCGGGTCGGCACCGTATGTAACAATGCTGGAATCATCGATATAAACCTCAGCGCCCTTATAGGACAGGAACGCGGCACGTACAAAGCCACTGGTTGTAAGGTCCAGTGCGGTAGCAAAAACCCTTGCCTGATCGGTTGCAACAACGGCAGCACCGGTTCCGGTGAAGTCGGAGGCATAATAGCCGCTGGTTTCATCATGCAGATTCAGTTTTCCCGTGACGGTCACATCGGTTGCTTCGCCCGAAGCGCGAAGTGCTGTAAAGCCGGGCCCGTGAACTGTTTCATCCAGAACAACCGCCGTGGTGTCCTCTGCAGTCCAGTTGGATTCGGATTCAATAAGCTTTCCGTCTTCGATGTCAAGGCCGATATAGATATGGCCTGCATCTGTGGCTGTCCGGCTGGTATCAGGGTCAAGTGTGGCATAGGATGAAGCCTGCATATCTGTAATGGACTGTTCATCCGTATTCTCGACTGCAGCATAACCCGGCGAATAAATCAGAACCGGCTGCTGACAAACGCTGTCAAAGTCTACTGCAAAGCCAAGGGCCTCGCCAAGATCACGCAGCTTGTAGTAGGTCTTGCCGTCAATGCTGTAGAAGTTCAGATCGGCAAGCTTTTCGTCTGAAGCGGTAAAACCGGGCTCAACACCAGAAATAAGAGCCGTAATTTCATCGATTGTGAAGTAGTTGTAGCCGTTTATATTGTATGCCGCCGGTGTTACGCGCTTTGCATTGAGCAGCATTTTCTGAGTAGTGGGGACTATAACCACATCCGCAGGCAGGGGCGTTGCGGAAGCTGTTTTCTCGCCGGCAGCAGTCACCAGATAACCGCCCTCGGCAAGCTCGGTTATGGTGCCGATTACTTTGGAGGTGTCGTCTACATGCAATTCGGAAAGATAGCTCTCCCCTGTTACGGTCCAGACCGAGCCGTTTGTCAGTGAAACTGATACGGGATTGCCGCGGGTAGGCGCCGCTGTGTTGACAATACGTCCGATTGTGAGATAGTCATAGGTCTCTCCGTCCGGCCCGCCTGTGCCTGTGCCTGTATAGCAGTCAACGGTAAAAGTCTTGTCATCGCCGCCGGTAATAACCAGACCATCTGCATCAACATGCACCGCATAGGACGATGAAATCGTACCTTCGATGCCGGAAGAATCAAGGGTAAGAGCCAGTGCGGCTGTGGAGCTTGCGCCCTCGTAGTACGCTGTGGCATTGAATACATCGCCTTTAAGCTGCGAATTTTTGATCGACAGTGTTGTTGTCGCAGCCGGAGTGCCGTTTCCGGCAAGATAATCTTCGTAGGTATAGTAGGGAATGGTATAGCTTGTTGCCCCGGGACCATTGCCAAGATCGTCGGAGTCCATAAGCTGATAGATTACGCCCGACCAGGCATCCTTGCCAAAAAGATCCAGTGTAATTCCGTCGATTGTGATTTCGTCATAGTTGCCGCTCTTGTTTTTCGTCATGAAGAAAGTATCGGCAACGGCAAAATCCGAGTTGGCCAACGTGATAGACGCACCTTTTGTCTGATGTGTCATAAAGCCGATGCGATCGCTGAAGCCATAGCCGCGGCCGTTCTCGCTCCGGTCAAAGGTCAGACTGCCACCCGTGATAATGGCCAGATAGTCCGGCGCATACCATTTTGAGCCATAGGCATAGTCGGTAAATCCGTCGCAGTAGGCGATGTAGCCGCTGGCGCAGTAAGCCGAGCTGGTGTCGCTGGTACCAACCACAAAACCGTATTTGCTTCCGTTAACCTCCGCTGTGTCGGTATATACCGATGCGTTGGCTTCGTCATAAGGTTCTGCAAAGCCAAGAACCGCCACAGTATCGGTGGACTCCAGCCCGCCTTTTCCGGAGTCGGTGGACAAAACAGCCCAGCCGCTGGAAACAACGAGAGAGTTTTT
Source organism: Oscillospiraceae bacterium (assembly GCA_963639765.1). Taxonomy (GTDB): domain Bacteria; phylum Bacillota; class Clostridia; order Oscillospirales; family Oscillospiraceae; genus CAVHXA01. The sequence goes on from CAVHXA010000006.1 coordinate 80,107, forward strand.
AAACCAGTTTTTCGCATTGCCGCAAACCAATGTGGCACGGATATTTCCGGTCATCCCCAAGGCAAAGGGGACCTGCTGCATCATGGGTGTAGCATAGTTGTCGTCTGTATTGTAGGCGATAAAGTCGAAGTCGTTGTGAGAAAGCACAACAGTATCGTTGATATACACGTTGGCATTGTCACCGGCCCAGATTCCGCTGCGCAGAACGCCTTCGGTTTCAAAGTAGCTGTTGTTAACGGTGACATTGGCTGAGCCCTTTGCCACAAGGCCGGAGCCGCCGCCTGTGAAATCATCGCTTCCCTTTCCCGTGAGCTTTACATTGGCATTGGTAATGGTGTAGTCGCTGTCGGAAATATAGAATCCGGACAGATAGCCATTTTCGGAAACAATGGAAACATCCCTGGCCTCGGTGTCGGTTACCGTGCCATTAAGCTGGCCCGCAGCTATGCTGCGGTCAGACTTGTATGTGCCGTCTGCCACATATACCGTCGGGACAAAATACAGATTTCCGATCTGGCTGCCCGCATCTGCACCGAATTTTGAGCTGCCCTGGTTGACATACATGCCCTTATTGACGGCAACAAGCTCAACCGTGCCTGTCGCAGTATAGGGAAGAACCAGCTCGGTAAGGTTGTAGCTTGTTCCGTTAACAACCAGAACCGGCACATACAGACTGCTGTCGATGGAAAATTCACCCTGGTCGGTTGTAACCCCGGTAATCTGTGCAAAAAGTGTAGAGTCTACGTAGTCTTTGAATTCGTCGGCGTATTTCAGTGCCTGAATAGTCAGCGTTTCGTAAGGCCCGTATACAATTGCTTCGGCCTGAGTCAGCTCTGCCTCGCTGACAGAAGCGCCGCCCATACCGGGGCCACCCATACCGGGGCCGCCCATACCGGGGCCACCCATACCGGGGCCACCCATGCCGGGGCCACCCATGCCGGGGCCACCCGGCATTCCGCCTTCGCCCATCGGCATATCCGGCGGAGCCTGCATGGCGCTGACGCAGACTGTAAGGCACAGGCAAATTGCCAATATAATGGCAACAAGCCGTTTGCTGATTTGCATCTTGATCGCTCCTTCTTTTGTTGTTTTCCTCCAATCCGGATCAGATCGGAGAAAGAACCATGACGCAAATTATGGCGATGCCGCACAATTCGTCTGCGGCCTTCTGCGGATCTTTTGCCCCAATCCTGCTTGAAATACATAGAGTATTCCTGCGTTTTTTGAACCTTGTCCTGAGACAAAATCTCTTGCCGAATGCACTTGCCTCATTATGCGGTGTTGCCTTATAAATCCGTGCAGAAAGAACAGATTGCCTGTCATGGTTCTTATATTGTAACATTCCGGTCTGTGTTTTGCAAGAGAATTGTAAAATCAAAGCCAAAGGAAGCGATTTTTCAGCAGCACAGCAGGTCGTATCTTTCTGTCCTGCCGTATAACGGCTCGCTCTGAAAAAGGGCCTGCCCTCTGCTGTGTGCAGAAAACAAGCCCTCTATAAATTATGTACTGCGCTGCCTGAATCACAGCAGAAGCACGCCGGCATTTCTGCACGCCTGAACTGTTTTTTCATCCCATATACTGGTCTGAACCTCACCGATATGTGCGCAGCCCAAAAGCAGCATACAAAGACGGGACTGCCCTATGCCGCCGCCAATACTCAGAGGCAGCTCGCCCGCGAGCAGTGCCCTGTGGAAGGGCAGTGTGCGGCGGTTCTCGCAATTCGCCGCTTTCAGCTGTGCAGTCAGCGTCTCAGGATCTACACGAATGCCCATTGATGATATTTCAAAGGAACAATCCAGAAGTTCATTTCGAAAGAGGATATCCCCGTTCAGTTCCCAGTCGTCGTAGTCCGGAGCACGACCATCATGTACACCGCCGGATCGCAGCTTCTTTCCGATCTGCATCAGGAAAACCGTTGGATACTCGCGTGTTATCGCGTCTTCCCGCTGGGACGGGCTGAGATCCGGAAAACGGTCTTCGAGCTCCTGTGTTGTAATAAAATAAATTTTTCGGTGTATATCAGCCCTGACCTTTGGAAATTCCCAGCTTAACTCATCGCCCGTAATTCCGATCGCATCCACAATGCGCTGGACTGTGTCTTCGAGGTAACGTCGATTGCGTTCTTCCGGTGTGATAACCTTCTCCCAATCCCACTGATCAACATAGACCGAGTGGAGATTATCCAGGCAGGCTTCGTCCCGACGAATGGCATTCATGTCGGTATACAGTCCCTTGCCCGGGTAGAAATCGTATTGCTTCAGTGCCCAGCGTTTCCACTTGGCCAGCGACTGCACAACCTGATATTCACCGCCCCCGACAGCCGGCACGTCAAAGCTTACCGGACGCTCGATTCCGTTCAGGTCATCATTCAGTCCGGTTCCGGCAGGAACAAATAAGGGGGCCGAAACACGCTTCAGATTTAACGCCGAAGCCAGGTTTTTCTGAAAATTCTGTTTGATAAAAACAATTGCACGCTGCATTTCGTACACGTCCAGCTTGGAACGATAGCCCTTCGGAAGAATTAAGTTTGTCATCATACAACCCCCCTGTTCGATAAATATCGCCGCTTATCGGCCTTTTTTGGATTTTGCAGCAGCAAGTCCACGCAAAACTGCAGGAAAAACGATCGTTCAAAAATCTGATCCGCCGTCAGCCGGAGTATTCTACTGCATCTGTTTTGTTCTGACTATCCAGTTGTAATGTTCGACAGCTTCGTCCCACGAAGTATAAATCTCATTCCCACGATGATCCGGAAGCTGAAACTGATCGATGATTTTTTCGCTCAGCCAGGCGGTATATTTACGGCAGCCGCTGATATTGGTGTGTGAATTGTCGCAATAATCGTATTGCGGATCCAGACCAATCTGTTCGTATTCGTCGAATCCGTTATAGCAGACAAAGCCGGCATCCCGAACATAGTCGCAAACCGTATTAATCCGGGCCATGGTCTCCTCTCCGGCCGGTGCCGGAGATTCAAAAAAGGCTGCCTTGATATTGTTCTCACGAAGGTATTCGAAAATCTCGTCCAGATTCTGCTTTGTCTCCTCCGGTATGTCAAGTCGTTCGTCGGTAAAGGAAATGGATCCCGTCATATCCTCAACCTGGGTTAAATACAGGCTGTCAACCGAAGCGCCCTTGCAGTCTTTACCGCTTTTATTCTTTTCCGGAAGGTGTGCCAAACGCCAGCGCTCGTGCATGGCAAAGATCGGATAATAATACTCCAGCTTATTATCGATGCCAACAATATTCCCTTTTTCGCAAAGTCCTTCGATCATGTTTATACGGTTCAGGCTTGGCGGCATGACATCGGAGAGGAAATGTATCATGGCCGGTTCGATTTCCGTGACCAGTGCAAGATTCAGATTAATCAGATAAACGGCTTCGGGCTGTTTTTTTCTGCACTCTTCGATAACATAGCAGGTTGAGGCCAGCGGCTGCTGAGGCGTTGCATACGGATAGGCAGCAATCCCATAATTGGACCATGCATAGGTGGCGTCCCAGAAGCAGTAGGTGGAGCTGGACCCCAAAACAACAACATCCAACGTATTTTTCTTTTCAAGGTAGAAATCCGTTGTTCTCCAGAAAACCAGACCATCCACAGCAAAAATGCTGATGAACCGCCCCGTGATATCAAACAGTATCAGAAGAATCAGAAAAAAACAGACGGCACGCAGTGCCTTATGCTTGCGTGGTTTGTTGCTCATGCATCCACATCCCTTATTGTTGCTGACAGCTCCCGGCTTTACGGCACAGAGTATTTCCCCGGTTTATCTGCATCAAAAGGCAGCCTGACATATAGGTGACTGTGCTTGTCCCGACTGCTGTTGACACAGAAAACTCTCTATCGGCTGATATTCGAGCGGAAGATCGCGAATCGGGGTTTTCATGGAACGGGCCAGTGCCTTTACGGCGTTCGGTATCTGATCGGAGAAATCGAGATACCAGTCGATGGTTTCAAGTACGTATCGGCGCTTGAATTCGTCGTCTGTGCACAGAGCACAACGCAGATTGTGCAGCCGATCGGCCGCCTTTACTGCAAACGCAATGGGGTTTGAACGAATACCCGCGACATACTCACTCATCACATAGTTTTCTGTCTTTGTCAGCAAAACTACTGCTCTGAGTACCTGCGCCCCGCCAATTTGCTCAATTTCCGTCCGGGTTGCGTCTGTATCCTCCAGCAAATCATGAAACAGAGCTGTTATCCTGTAGTCGATCCCATAGCCCTGCTGTTGAATGATTTCTGCAACCGCTACGGGATGTGTAATATACGCAAGACCTCCAATGCGTGTCTGGCCCCGATGCTTTTCTGCCGCAAAAGCCAGCGCCTGCTGATAGCGATGCTCTTCGGCCTGCGTCATATCGATCCCCCATCAACAAGGCTTCTGTTTGCAATGAGCATATCAGCCTGTTTTTCTGCGCGATCGTCACTGCGGGAGGACAGCTTGAAGAATTCCGCCATCTGTTCCCGGCTGCAGTTTCTTTTCAGCAGTTCGGCACGGCAGAGGAAGCGAAGTGCCGTATTGGCAGAAAGCAGATCCAGCTCGCTTCCGGACAGGGCCGCGCGTGCAAGCCGCAGTGCGATATCCCTGCAGCGCAGCAGCATCTCACTGAGTCTGCCAACAGCAGTAATGCCAAACCACGAAAGCTGCTCGAGATAGTTTACCGAGTCGGTATATTCGATTTCTGAACCACAAATATCCGAAATGTCCCCGATAAAATCCTGCATGGTTCTATTTGTGCGCATATACTCGTTCAGAGACATAATATTCAGCGGAATTTCGCCCGCGCTCCCATCAATAATGCTTGTTCGAACATGCTCGGAATATGCCTTCATTCCATCACGCAGACGCACAAATTCCTCATCTGCCAGTTCAAGCAGGCCGGCAACTCTGGCAAATCCGCGGGTAAATTGGCGCGGTACGCCAAACTCGCTTTTGTAGCCGATATCATGATTGATATCAGACCATGCGTGCTGAAGAATTGTACGGATCTGGATTTCAAATTTCCAGTCACACAGCTCTTCCGGATATCCTCTGTCTTTTGGCAGAGAGCAGATGTAGTGGAGAGAAAGATATCCGAAGGAGTCCGACTGGATCAGCTTGCGCTTGTCTGAGGAAGTGTTCCAGTCTATTACGAACTCTTTTTCAACCTCGCCGCCAATAACATCTACATCATCGGAAAAAAAGCAGATTACACGCGCGCCGAGAATATCCATCAGCTCGGAAAAGCTGTGATACCAGCCATCAGAGCGAATCAGCTTGCCGACAAGACTGCTTTGCGTCTTTACACGATGCTCAATAGAAAGATATTTTACGCCGGTTCGGCAAACAATGGCATTCAGGCGCTCTGAGACAATTTCACCCAGCCGTATAAAATCATCTCTGTATTTTCTGTAATCCTCAATAATCAGCTGCTCTGCCAAATTCATTGTATTGCTCCCCTTCTGTAAACGGAACCCTGCTCAGGCAGCAGAACACAAATTGCCGGAAGCATCCGGTCGGGGACTCTGCATGAGCAGGGTTCTGCCTGGTTATCTGATTTGAAAATACCGCCTTGGCATGATGCAGCCGGAAAAAACTGCTGAACAGCCCAAATCATGCGGTCTTTAGTCGATGTTAAAACCAAGCGTAAGCCTGTTTTGCCCGTCGGCATATTCATATTGCATGGAGGATGTCATGTTGCGCACCATATGCAGACCAAGTCCGCCTATTTTGCGTTCTTCGGCCGACAGGCTCGTATCCGGAGCCCCCTGCTGCGTTGGATCAAACGGAACTCCGTCATCAATGATATCCATAAACAAGGTATCAGCTTCTCGACGGAGCTTCAGATGTGCCATCGTTGCATTGCTGTAGCCAACAATGTTTGACCAGATTTCGTCGGCTGCAACCTGCATGCGTCTGTGGGTCTTTGCGGGCACATTTGCAGTTTTCAGGCGGTCATCCAAAAAGGTCTGAACAATTGTGAAAGAGCTCTGGTCCGGGCGTGTTTCCAGGATATCCTTATCATGCCGCGCATTCATACGCATACAGAGCATGGTTATATCATCGGATTGAGGCGCTGCTGCTGCAAAAAGCGATACATTCTCCCGCACAGTATCACACACCTCCTGCGGCTGCTTTCCTGCCACGCCGGCAAGACATTCTTTGAGACGTGACTCTCCGTACAGATTTTCGTTCTTGTCGGCTGCCTCCGTTACACCGTCGGTATAGAGGAAAATCTCATCTCCGGGGAAAAGTTGAACCTGCCTCGTGACATAACGGGTTTCCTTCATTCCGGCAAGAATGAAATTCGGTTTTGTACGAAGGTATTCAACCTCTCCGTCTTTTCGGCAAAGCAGCGGCGGATTATGTCCGGCATTGACGAATTCAAGTATGCCTGTTCTGAGATCCAATTTTCCAATCCATGCGGTTATGAACATGCCGGCTTCGTTGGAATCGCAGAGCTTCTGATTGGCCTCTGCGAATATCTCATCAACATTCTTTCCGCTCTCTGCAAGTCCTCTTATAAGTGTTTTTGCCGTCATCATAAACATGGCGGCCGGTACACCCTTTCCCGAAACGTCGGCTATGACAAACACCAGGTTGAAATGGTTCAGCATAAAGAAGTCGTAGAAGTCGCCCCCCACTTCTTTTGCTGCGTTCATGGAAGCATAGAGATCAAAGTCCGGTCTGTCCGGATAAGGTGGGAAAACAGACGGCAGTGAGGAGTGCTGTATCTGCCTTGCGAATTCCAGTTCCTGGTCAATTCTATCTTCTGCGTCTTTGATATAGCGCTTTAACGTTGCAACAGTTGCATTTACGTGATCGGATAATTCGGAAAATTCACGATAGTATCGGACATCAATTACCGTATCCAGATTTCCGTTTGTAATTTCGGAAAGGCCGTCGTTGACGCGGTGCAGATTCAGTACGACTTTTTTCTTCAGCATCTGATAGATCAGAATAAAAAGCGCCGTGTAGATCAGGATCTCCATAAAGGCGACCAGATACAGCGTTACGTTGCGATATAGGACTGCATCGTCTGTGGTAATGCGATAGACAATCTGCTGCGTAAAGCCGCTGGTTACAAAGAAGGCGATAAGAACACATACAAGCAGCCAAAATCCGAAATCATAGCTGATTTGTTTGCTTTTTATGTCTATTTTCTTCGGTTTCAGAGAAAATCTGCTGATGAGGACAGAAAGACTGACTGCAATGGCGTTGCAGAAAATCATCGGAAAAGCACAAATCTGCACAAACGAAAATGCATGCGTTACATCCGCGAGATTCGTGGCCAGTATCAGCAGCATATGCAGAACTTCCATGGTGGCGCCAATGCCGAACCCGGACAGGAAACCGGGCTTTGCATCTTCAAACAGACGCTTGCGCATCATTCCGCTGAATACACCGGCCAGAAATGTTGAAATCGAACATGCCGCGCGAGTCAGCATTCCTCCGCCCCAATAGACAGAAAGCCACCTGTGCGCCCCTCCGATAAGGCCTGCAATGAAGCCGGCCGGAGCACCGAATATCAAGCCGGCACAGAGCGGAGCCGAGTCCCGGACATTCATAACTACTCCGTCTCCGGTCGGTACGCCGTATTCTGTTGATAAAACAGCAACCACACCATAGATAATACCTATGACTGTCTGCTGTATCCCATAACGCAGAGATGAAAATCTGGTTTTATTTTCAAGCAGCGTCAGGATGCCGGTCACTGCCATTGGAAAAATCGTGGCAGCTGCAAGCCTCAGAACAATCATCTTCAGTGTCATTCTTTCAGCCTTCGATGGTCAAAAAGTCTGAGAAGCCGGTTATGTCGAATACCTCCATAACAGAATCGGAGACATGCAGAAGCTTCATGTTGCCTTTCTGGTTCATCGACTTCTGCGCCTTCAGTATCACGCGCAGACCTGCAGAGGAAATATACTCCAGCTTTTCCATGTCCAGTACCAGCTCTTTTGTGTTTGGAAGAAGCGAATCCAGACGTGTTTCGAGCTCAGGCGCCGTGGCAGTATCCAGACGTCCGGTCAGGGTGATCGTGGTGTTTTCTGCAATTTTTGTTTCGATTGTAAGAGCCATCGTGCATTCTCCTTGGAATAGTTTTTGCGGCAGTGCCGCACAGCAGAGCAGGTGCCGGTGATTGCTCAGGCGCGCCGCTCGTTGATAAAAGGTATCAGCCGCTCGCGAAGGAGCCGCAGTGCCATGGAACGTTTTTCTTCCGGCCACCGATCCGCCTTCAGGAGAGATGTGCAGCAGCGGAACCAGGCAAGCGGATAGAGCCATAAAACATCCGGGTTGCTCCGCTCAGCCTCCTGCAAGGTGTCTGTGCCAAAGTATTCCCGCATAAAGAGCTTCAGTATCCTTGCGACTGTTTCCTGTGGCATTTTGTAAAAGGTGTTGAACTTGTCGATATCGGCAGCTGCATAACGCATGGAAAACAGTATGCGGGAAATATCGAACATCGAGATGCCTGTAGAAAATTCGCCCATATCTATCAGGCAGCACTCACCGTCCTGAACCATGATGTTGTTGATATTCAGATCACCATGCACACAGGTCGGCGCGTCGGGCAGCATATCGAGAAATGTATGGAGATATTGACGTTCTTCGTCTGTGATGCCGGTAATGTTTTGTATATCCGGACGATTTAGTTCTTTAAAGGATGGCAGCTCGTTCGGCCCTACTCGAATAGAATGAATCTGCTTGCAAACATCCGCATAAAGCGAAACGTATTTTTCCAGCCGGCTTTCGTCTTCTCGGATCAGCTCACACAGCGTTTTGGAGTTTATCAGCTCATATACAACACCGGTTCTTCCGTCTGCTTCGACAATGTCGTATGAAATGGCTGTTGGCACTCCAAGGACAAACGCCTTTTTTGAGAGTTCCTTTTCTTTTTCGATTTCTTCTTTTTTTACATGCGGATAGTAAAGCTTGATGATGGTTTCGTCATCAAGGCGAAATACCTCGCCGCAGGCCCCGGCTCCTATTCTGACGCAGTTTTCAACGCTGATGCGCCTTTTTGCCCTTGATATTTCCATGATTTCAGAGAAGCCCGTGATATCAAAAACGTTCATTACATCATCGTTGACGTTGATAATGCGAAAAGGCTTTGATCCGCATCGTTTTTTCAGTGCGAGAAGCACACGGAGACCTGCGCTGGAAATATATTCGAGATCTGAAGCATCCATCACCACCCCTTCCGTACCATCCGGCTCGGCGGCAACCGCTTTTTGAAAGTCGTTGGAGTTGGCTGATGTGATGCTTCCTTTGAGCTGAATTTCCGTAAGCGTGTTATGTGCAATGATCAGGTTCATTTTTCGGTCCCCCGTGAATCGATTGATTCTTTATCAAATACCAGATTGGTCAGCTTTCTGAGCTCCTCATACATGGGCAGACCGCTGAGCGAGCTGAGTGCCTTGACGGTTTCGGTGTATAGCCATGCCTGCTGTGCGCGTCCACGATTGAATACTGTCCACGCCGTCTCTCCGTTTTTTTGCAGAAACTGGTATAGACTTCGAAGATTTGACAGTCTGTCGGCACACATGAGCATTTTATGCCGACAATCCCCAGGTCGATACAGCTGCTGCAGGGATGCGCATTTCCGCTCTTCCCATGTTTTTGTTTTGTCCTCGCTGTCTTCTGCAACAAGATCAGCAATATCGCGGTTAAATGATTCTTCGAGCTGTGATTTTGTAACGTGTGCATCTTCGATGGTATCGTGAAGAAGACCCGCGCAAATCAGGTTTTCGTCCGCACCGTTGCGGGCAAGCTCAATGGCCACTTCAACAGGGTGGGATATATAAGGCGTTCCGTCTTTTCTGACCTGATTTCCGTGAACCCTTTGAGCAAATAGTAATGCTTTTTTTATCATGCCATACGCAACCTTTTGAAACAGTAAAAGCCCACCTTCGGTGGGCGGTTTTTATCTGGAGGGAGCGAGCAAAGTGCAGACGCCCCGGCACGCAAAAAACAGCCAGACATGCTGCCCCGTGTCAGCAGAAACAACACTGCAAGTTTATCACCGGCGTGTTTTTTTGTCAAACATCAAATAGAATGCCGTCAGCGGAAATTGTGCAGGACCCGGTTCGGGTACGGATGCATCTGCCAACAGGGTGAAAAAATCGGGGGCAACCACGATAATTCATAATTGCTCCCGATAAAATATCTGTGGGACCTTGCATATGTGTTCTCAGAACAGCACTGCAGCATTCTGCAGGAGCGGTTTTCAGGTGATTTCCAGCATTTTCCGAACTTTGTCCTGAGACATAATCACTCGCCGAATGCAGCTGCCTTATTATGCAGTGCCGACCTGATTTATTTTTCCGGAACGATAATCTTGTGCGGCATTTCCTCTGCGTTTGCATAAGGAACCGGCGGTTCCGGCTCGTTCGCCGGATAAACAGCCGTCGGGCTCCACTGCCAGAAGTCAGGTGCGGGACCGCCGACCTTGTCTTCCGGGTTTACAGCCGCTTCTTCCTTGGAGGGAGCTTCTGTCCATGCCATGTGATAGCCGGTTTTGAACAGGGGGTAAAGTACCATATGCCACAATTTCCATCCGTCGGATTCCTTGATGAATTCGACCTCGTATTTGGACCAGGCCCACATGGGATCAGGAGTTGGAGCCTCACCCTCAGCCCCGGGACGCATGAAGGTTTCGTGTCCCGGAGAAATCCAGACACCCTTGGCGGTTTTGCCGTCTTGAGCGACCTCAAGCACCTCGGTGTCAAGCTGGTGCATAGTCATGATGCCCTGCAGCTTTTCGCTCATGCCGGGGTCGTCCCGATCACCATGCTCAACAAGGTAACAGTGTGCGATGGCTTCGTAGCCAATGTATTGGCCATAGGGAAACTTGAAGTAGCTGTCTTCACGCTGCGCCCAAAGCGTCATATAGTCTTTGTTGCGAAAGGCGGTATGATAGTATGAATACCGGCCCATCAGATTTCTGCAGGCCTGAGCTGCCTGTAGACGTTCAACCTGCAGGGCAAGCTCTTCTAGATTCAAATGCATGGATGCTCCTCCTTTTGGCTTTCATTGATCGGATTATACCGTCTTACCTTCGAATCGTCTACTTCCGTGATGGAAGTCCGCCATGATTTTCATGTCATGGTCGCAGACAAATTGCTGCCAGTTCCATCAGATATCTCACAAATTACAGCGTCAGATGCATTCTGCTGCAAATCTGCGCTCTTGCGAAGTTCTCCAAATGGTCATCCAGCGGGATCAGATCTGCCGATCCATATTTCTGCCTGAGAGCGCAGGAAAGAATTTCATCGCAAAAGGCGGGGTTTTTTGGCAGCACGGGTCCGTGGCTATAAGTGCCGAAGAGGTTTCTGTCACGCACACCCTCTGTTTTGTCCGCACCGTTGTTTCCGTGTCCGGTTAAGACTCTGCCCAGCGGAAAAACCCCCGGTCCGAGATAGGTTCTGCCGCCATGGTTTTCAAAGCCAATGACCATGCTGCCGCCGGAGGACTCTTCTAATGCAAAGGCATAGTTTCCGATCAGGCGGCCTGTACCTGCTTTGGTATATAGATCAACAGCCTCGAGGCATTTGCATTTTTCTCCCTGCGCCGTTTCATAATAGTTGCCCATAAGCTGATATCCGCCGCAAACGCACAGAAATGTCTTTCCGTCTTCCAGCGCAGACCTGATGTTTTGCCCTCGTCCGTGATTTAAATCCTCAAAAAGAAGCGTCTGCTCAAAATCCTGACCGCCGCCGATAAAAAAAAGGTCATATGCGGCAAGGTTGTCATTCTGTCCCATGGACAGACCTGTTACCGTACATCCGATATTTCTCCAGATAAGCCTGTTTTTCATGCATATAACGTTTCCGCTGTCTCCGTAGAGATTCAATACATCCGGGTAGAGGTGGCAGATTTTGAGTTCCTTCATTGCCAGTACTGCCCCTTTCCGCTGATTTTGGCAAGATGCCCCCGGACCTGCAGCATGGACGTATAGTTTGGAAATATATATACCTGCATATCCGCAGAAAGAATCTGCTGTGTTAACTCTTCTAATGTGTCTACGCACAGAATTCGCTGTTCTGAAAGCCCCGCATGTTTCAGACGCAAGGCCATATCCCCGCTTCGAGTTCCGTATACTACGGCTTTTTTCGGATCGGAGGCTGTAAATCCTTCAAAGTCGGCATCCCAGATCCAGGATACATCCGTCCCGTCTGCTGCATTGTCGTTCAGGCAGAATATCGCCAGATACGGCTGTTGAACCGTTTTGAGAAAGTCCAGTGCCGTTGTGCAGCCCACCGGATTTTTCACCAGAATTATGCATACGGATGTATTCCCTACCATAATCTTTTCCATACGGCCGAATCCTGCCTGTACCCCTCCGATTGCATCAGCACTTGACTGGATCGGCAGTCCAAGCTCCCCAATTACACACAGTGCCGCAGCGGCATTGTATATGTGGCAGGCTGTCGGCAGCGGAACATGAAGCGTGTATTCTCCGCCTTCCCAGAAAAACACACAGTCGGTTCCGTCTTCGCTCATTTTGGTGATTTTGGTTATCGAAGCCTGAAGATCCGGATGGCGATATCCGCACTTTGGACAGTAAAAGCCGCCAAGATGCGCATAGGTCCGGTATTCATATGCATAAGCCGCGCCGCAATGCATGCATCTGGGTGCATCTGATATGGCGGACGCTTCCTGAAGCGGAGCCTGCAGGCCAAAGTACAGGACCCTGTTTGGAATCTGCCGGGCTATGGATGCCGTTAACGAACAATCTCCATTCAGACAAACCGTCGCCTGAGGCGCAAGCAAAACAGCCTTTTGGATAATCTGGACAGTGTGCGTTACCTCTCCGTATCGGTCGAGCTGATCTCTGAAAACATTTGTGACAACAATCACCTTTGGCCGGAGATCTCCTACTACCTGATAAAATGCAGCCTCGTCACATTCGATCACGGCGACGCTTTTTTTTGCCTTGCCGCTGAGGCTGGCGTTAGCGATGAAATCCGCCGTGATGCCCGCTGCAAGATTTGCTCCTGTCGGATTTGTACAGCAGTCAATTCCCTGCTCACGCAAAGCGTTGGCAATCATGCGGCAGGTTGTGGTCTTTCCGTTTGTACCGGTAACCGCGATAACATCCACACCTCTTGCAACAATGCCTAAAATCTTCGGACAGCACTTTCTGGCCAGTCTTCCAGGCAAATTTGTCCCGCCGCGTCCGATGATACGCAGTACGGCACGAGACAGTCTGCACACAAAGCAGGCGATAAAAACGCTTATTTTCATTTTGATCTCACTCAACCGTTACTGATTTTGCCAGATTCTTTGGCTTATCTATGTCACAGCCATTCTCTTTTGCCACATAATAGGCAAAAAGCTGAAGCGGAATAATCTCCGGAACCGCAATAAACAGCGGTTCGCACACGGGAACAAAAATCGCATCATCTGCCTCTGAAAATATGCGTCGATTGCCCTCAATTGCGACAGCAAGGACCTTTGCTCCTCTTGCCTTGACTTCCTTGATATTGCTCATCATTTTGTCAAACAACGCCTCGTGACATGTAAGAGCAACAACCAGCCGTCCTTCATCGATCAGGGCTATAGTGCCATGCTTCAATTCACCCGCAGCGTAGGCCTCAGAGTGGATATAGCTGATTTCCTTGAGCTTGAGAGAGCCCTCAAGGCAGGCAGCATAGTCCATATTTCGCCCGATAAAAAACAGAGATGTATTGCTGTGGTATCTTTTGGCAAGGTATTGGATGTGGCTGTTCAGATCGATTGCACGCTGAACTCGCTCCGGCAGACCGACAATATCCTGTACAAGCTGATCATAACGCTGATCGTCTATTCGTCCAAGAAGGTTTGCCAGATATACCGCCAGCATATCCAAAACTGCAAGCTGCGTGGTGTATCCCTTAGTAGTCGCCACTGCAATTTCCGGACCGGCCCATGTATAGATTACATCATCGGCCAGCTTTGCGATTGTACTGCCGACAACATTAACTACGGCCAGCACGTGCGCGCCACGGCTTTTGCACTCATTCAGTGCGGCAATGGTATCCGCAGTTTCACCGGATTGTGAAAGGACAATCAGAAGGGTGTTTTTGTCAATCAGCGGATTCCGATATCGCAGCTCGCTGGCAAGCTCGGTCTGTACGGGAATCCTGCACAATTCTTCGATAACATATCGTCCTACGCATCCGGCATAGTAGGCGGAACCGCAGGCTGTAATGACAATTTTGCTAATTGTCTGTGCCTTCTCCTTCTGCAGGCTCAGCCCGTCGAATTCGATTCGGCCGGAGCGCAGACGCGGTTCGATGGTGGCCTTCAGTGCTTTTGGCTGCTCCATGATTTCCTTGAGCATAAAATGGTCAAAGCCGCCCTTTTCCGCTGCTTCGATGTCCCAGACAACCCGTGAAATCTGCTTTGCCGTCTCACGTCCGGCACAATCGAAGGTGGTAATTTTCTCCGGTGTCAGGCATGCAAATTCTCCGTCATCCAGATAGATCACGTTTTTCGTGTGCTTTACCAGGGCAGTTACATCCGAGGCAAAGAAGTTTTCGCCGACACCAACGCCAAGGATCAGAGGACTTGCGTTTTTCAGTGCATAGAGCACGCCCGGATAATCCGCACACAAAACACCCAGGCCATAAGAGCCCTCAAGCCGTGCGGCAGTTTTCATGACCGCTGCCTTTAAATCTCCCTGATAATAGTAATCCAGCAGATAAACGATTACCTCTGTGTCTGTTTCTGAGCGGAAGCAGAAGCCCTTTGCCTGCAGCTCTTCTCGCAGAACCGCATAGTTTTCGATGATTCCGTTATGCACGACGGCAAACAGGCCATCAGCGGACAGGTGCGGATGGGCATTTTCATCGGTCGGCGCACCATGGGTAGCCCACCGGGTATGTCCAATACCACACGTTCCGCTTATATCCGCACCATCGTGAATTTTTTCACACAGCTTGTCCAGATGTCCGGTTGCCTTTGCAGACTGTATTGTCCCCTGGAACTGAACCGCAATCCCTGCGGAATCGTAGCCGCGATATTCCAACCGTCTTAAGCCGTCGAGCAATACCGGAGCTGCTGTCTGTGTTCCTGTAAATCCGACAATTCCACACATAACCGTTTACCTCTTGTTTTGATTCTGTACAGCAGCCCTGACCAGCCCGAGAAACAACGGATGCGGGCGATTTGGTCTGCTCTTGAACTCGGGATGATATTGCACGCCGATATAGAAAGGATGGTTTTTGATTTCAACCGTCTCAACCAGTCGTCCGTCCGGAGAGGTACCTCCTATATCCATGCCGGCCCCGGTCAGGCGATCCCGATAGGTGTTATTGAATTCGTAACGATGACGATGACGTTCTGAAATCTCTGCCGTTCCATACAGCTCCTTCAGCCTGGAATCCGGTTTTGCAACACAGGGATAGGCTCCGAGCCGAAGCGTACCGCCCTTGTCAATTTCGTCATTCTGCCCCGGCATAAAGTCAATAACACAGTAGGGAGCATTTTCGTCGAATTCTCGAGAGTTGGCACCCGGCATACCTGCCGCATTGCGGGCAAATTCAATCACGGAAACCTGCATGCCAAGACACAGCCCAAGGAAGGGTACGCTGCGTGTGCGGGCATATTGTGCCGCCAGAACCATACCTTCGATACCGCGGCCGCCAAAACCGCCGGGTATCAGAATCGCACATGCATCGTCCAGCTCCTGGTTTATGTTGTTCTGGTTCAGCACTTCAGAGTCGACCCATTTTAAATCAATTTTCAATCCGAGCGCATATCCGGCGTGCCTTAATGCCTCGATCACAGACAGATATGCGTCATGAAAATGCGTATATTTTCCGACAATTGCGACCGGAATGGTCCGGGTGCTGCTGTGGATACGTTCAACCATTGCCTCCCATTCTGCCAATCGCGGATACGAGGCCGATATGCCAAGCCTGCGGCAGACGATGTTGGCAAGGCCTGCCTTTTCAAGCATGAGCGGTGCTTCGTACAGAACAGGAAGTGTCTGGTTTTCGATGACACAGTCCGGCTCCACATTGCAGAAGCCGGCGATTTTTGTGAAAATGTTCTTTTCTTCGATTGGTTCGTCACAGCGCAGGACGATAATATCCGGATTTATGCCCATGCCCTGCAGTTCCTTTACGGAATGCTGCGTTGGCTTTGATTTGTGTTCGCCCGAGGCCTTCAGGTAGGGTACCAGGGTTACATGGATATACAGTGCGTTTTCACGCCCCGCCTCGCGGCCTATCTGACGAATTGCCTCAAGAAAAGGCTGGCTTTCTATGTCGCCGGTTGTGCCGCCGATCTCTGTGATGACCACGTCTGCGTTGGTCTTTTTTCCGACCTGATATACAAAGTCTTTGATTTCGCCTGTGATGTGCGGAATCACCTGTACTGTACTTCCGAGGTATTCTCCCCGGCGTTCCTTTGACAGAACGCTTGCATAAACCTTGCCCGTGGTAAGGTTTGAATACTGGTTTAAATCCTCATCAATAAACCGCTCATAATGGCCAAGGTCCAGATCTGTTTCAGCACCATCTTCGGTCACATAAACCTCACCATGCTGATATGGGCTCATCGTTCCCGGGTCGACATTGATGTACGGGTCGAGCTTTTGAGCTGCCACCTTCAGGCCGCGCGCCTTCAGCAGCCGGCCGAGTGAGGCCGCAGTAATACCCTTTCCGAGCCCGGAAACCACTCCACCCGTTACAAATATGTATTTTGTCATTTTGGCCCTCCTATCTGTCGCTCCCATTCGCCGAATCAGATCGCTGCCTATAGCCGAAATCCGTGATTCGGATCGCCTGCATGATATCATGTGGCAGGCGTTTTTTCAACGGGTTTGCAGGATCCCATCCCCGCACCTGTCCTCGTGCCATTCGCTCGGGACGGCTCAACCAGCTGCTTCCTGTCCGGAATATGGAGCACACGGATCGTATTCCCCTCCGTGCGGCATAGGCATACTGCCCGCTGTCGCCTTTTGTCGACCCATTTGAGAGCTGCGGCCGAATACAGGCCTGTCGCTCTTTCTGCGATTAGTCCAATGTCAGTAAAAGCGCCATCTTGAATTTCTTCGTTGCCTTAACGCTGTGCAGTCCTGCCTTGGCAAAGCAGAAGTTTTCGCCCGCCCTGATGGGATGCTCCTTCCCCTCATAGCCGATTACGCCCTCACCGTCGAGCGCGAAGATGATTGCCTCACCGGGAGCCGCATGCTCCGAAAGCCCGGTGCCCGCATCAAATGCCATGACCACAAACTTCATTTTGCTGTTGTGCACCACGTCCATGTTGACGATTTTTCCGTCTGCATAGGGGACAAGCTCCGCCAGCCTGAAAATCTCACCTGCTTTGATTGCTTCGTTCATTGTATCGTTCCTCCCGATTGAAATTTCCGTATACACAGCGCCTTCCGATGTCCGTATTCCCATCGGGGTGTCTGTTAAGGTTATCATACATTCTCCTGTGCGCATAGTTTTTGAGAAACCTTCTGCACCGTATACCTCCATACCGCCGTCTGCAACGATGAGCAGCTTGTAATACGGGTAAATCTCCGCGCTGATATCCGTATTCCTTGCCAGCGAGAAATAAATGATGTCATTCGTCCCGCTGTATACGGCTTTGGATATCGTACAGCCCGGCACGGGGCGGTTTTCTCTTGCGATGGAGAATACCTCTCCGATCTTTTCTTTCATACTGTCACCGCCTCAGTCACATACAACCCGGTCTCCATTGATTTCTTTCTCGCCATCGTCTTGCTCCTTCCTGTTCATGCGTAATTGTCCGGCTGCCAACAGCTTCCAATCCCGTCCGTGCTCTTGCTTATATACTGATCGGCCGAAACAATCTGTTTGCTTTCGAAGCAGACAGGTGTTTGACAAATATTCGAACCGCAGGTGCAGGATCCTTTCTATCTTTGAATTCCGCTGCAGACGTAAAGCTGCCGCTCTCAACGGTTTTTACGAAGGCAAGATATTCAAGCAGCGAATTTTCCATGTCCTGTATTCCTTTTTGATGCATTCAATATAAAACATTCGCTTTTTCTATTATAATAATGCAGGTATACTATGGCAAGAAGCAACAGGAGGAATCTGCATGAATTTCAAAAGCAAACACATAGACATGCTGCATGGCCCGCTGTCAGGAAAAATACTTCTCTTTACCATTCCAATCGACCTGAGCAACATGATTCAGAACCCTGATTGAAAAAACCGATGCGCTGGGTGGTCTGCTGAAAATCTCCGACAGCAGCCGTATCAAGTGGATGCTGAACAATTATAAGAGCTACCTGATCCGTCAGGTGGAAAAGCGCCCCATCCGTGTTCTTTTGAACACCGAGGCCACTCCGGACCTGGTGGAGCATCTGCATACCGCTCCGGTGGTGGAGCCCGTTGGGAATTGCATTGCTCCTGCTACGGTACGCAATGCCTCCCGTACCGGCTTTTATGTGGCACGGAACCTGTAAAATCAGCCTCTGCACCAACCTGGTCGTTCCCGTTTGCACTGCGGTCCTATCGTATTTCTGATTTTTGCCGAAGTAAAAAGCAGAACGGGCAGGCGTTTTTGCCTGCCCGTGTTCTGTGAAATTCAATCTGTCTGTGTGGATTTATATGGTCAACGTGTCTTCGCTCTGCCCGGCCGCCATAGCTGATCTCGTTTTTTACAAACATGCTGAGATGTACGATTTCAGAACTGCATTGCGGTTGCCCAACCATCTACGATAGCCTTGTGCAGATCTCCTGCGCGGTGGCAGTCTCCGATGAAATAGGTCCGCCAGCCCGGGTTGTAGAAATGCTTGATTACTCCCGGCTGCGCACGTGCCTCACCGGCCACGATCACTTCGTCACCGGCCGCAAACTGCTCGATTCCGTGTTCATCAATATAGCGCACGCCGCCGGCCTCAACAGCCAGATATTTTTTGACATACCGAATACGGGAAAAGTTCGGCTGCGCCAGGTAATAGTCACGCTGCATAACTACAAAATGTGCATGCGGCGCATCCGCGCACAGCATCCCCTGCCGTGTCATCATGGTTACGGTATGACCGCAATCTGCAAGATACATTCCTGTTTCGGCAGCAGTTTCGCTTCCGCCGACAATCACGACCTTCTTCGCAATCTCGGCTTCATGCCCATATACGTCAATGGCCAACCGGCAGTTCTCGGCTCCCTGAATCGGTGGACGCTCGAATGTGGGACCAATCGCAACAATCACGATATCAAAGCCCTGTTGTTTCAGCATCTCCGGAGTAGCTGCCGTGTTTATGCGAACATCAACGCCGTTTTTTCCCGTCTGGCTGATCAGCCAGTTTTTAAAATCAGCCAGCGGCCACTTGAATTTCGGATAATCCGCATGAAACAGCTGTCCGCCCAGGCAATCCTTTTTCTCATACAGAGTTACGCTGTGGCCCCGCTGTGCAGCCGTAATGGCTGCCTTCATTCCGGCAGGTCCTCCGCCGACAACGGCAACCCGCATGGAGGGACCGGGCTTTTCGTTGATACGATCAATTTTATCCTCGCGGCTGATCTGTGGATTGATCGAACACATGGCGCGGAATTTGTCGGAGTCGTTTGGTACATGACATTTGTTGCAGCGAATGCACGGGTTAATATCGTCCGCTCTGTTTTCGTAGATCTTTTTCCCATACTCGGAGTCGCAGATCCAGGCACGGGACATGGCAATAATATCAATTCCATGTTCGCGAATGAGCCATTCGTTGTATTTTGGATTCTGCAGGCCGGCAGAGCACGCTACCAGCATCTGACCGCCATAGCTCCGAATGCCCTGCTTGACGGCAATCGCGGCCTGTGCATTGGGGCTCGGCTCGCTGCGGGCAGAGTTATAACCAAGCGGATGCTGCGGATCCTTCAGTCCTGCACGCAGATGAACTACATCAACAATCCCTTCGAGCTGGCGGCACAGCTGAACAGAATCGGGAATGCTCACACCCGGCCCCTGCGCCGAGATAAGTACCTCCATTGGAAAATCTCTGCCAAAGGCCTCTCGACAGGCTCCGTACAGATCGCGCCAGAAACGGGCCCGGTTTACAGCGTCGCCGCCATATTCATCGGTGCGGTCGTTCGTGTCGGTGGCAAAAAACAGAGACGGAAGAGAATTGTGATATGCATTATGGAATGTGAACATCTCAAAGCCAAACTGTTTGAGTATCAGGCCGTTTTTAACTGTGGAATCGATATATTCCTGCATTTGTGCCCGGGTAATATTTTTGAGTGATGCAAAGTGAAAGGTCCGTTCCTGCTCCAAAAACTCTTCCGGATCGCTGCTGTCCGGCCCTCGCGGAGCCATATTGCCATGATCATCGATCTTTGTGTCCGGTGAGCCCATGCGCATCGGATCATCGGAATCACCGGGTTTGCCCGGCCCGCCCGGACCGGCTGGGCCTCCGTGCTCGCCACGATAGCTGCCCATAGGGGTTGTAGAAGCAATTGAGCCATAGTAGCGGATCTGGTCAATACACTGACAAAGATAGTTGTGGCAGGAAAGATGAGACATGTTTATGCGGTCTGTCAGGTCATGCCCCATAAATCGCATATTTGTATCATAAAGGTCTTCCATCTTCATGTTGTCATATGGACTGGTTCCGCCATTCGGATTGGAAAAAAAGTTAAGATGTACGGCAGCAGCACCATTTCGTGCGCGGTTTGCAACATGTGTGATAACCTTTTCTGTCGGATAGTCTTCAATACCCTGAAGCATATGCGGAATTCCTGCCGTGGCAATCATTCGATTTTTCAGCAGCACGCCACGGATCTGAATTGGCGAAAGAAGATTTGCGTACGGATTTTCCATCGTGTTCTCCTCATATTTTGAAATATCGGTTGTTATAAAGGCAAGACTGCACAGGCTGTGCCGAGGAAGGGAATCAGAATTCCGGGAAAGAGTTCCATTTATATCTTCCTTTGCATGAATTGTTATCTGTTTTTCCGGAAACCGGCCTCATCCCGATATTCGGGATGTTCCTTTGCATACGGGTCCTGATCACCGCAGATGGTATAGTCACACCGGCAGCCGTCCACACAAGTGGTTGTCCGCACAAGCCTGGCATGGAGCAGCTCCATGGAGGCATAGTCCACGTTGCACAGGGCGGGCATTATCTCCGTCAGTCCGAACTTTTTTGCAAACTCCGCCGCCGGGCACGCCGTAAATTCATAATAGATGGGTCGGTTTTTATCAAACGGAGCAACATCCATTTCGTAATCGTGCCATGCGTCACAGCGTTTTTTGGCGGAAACGAACGCCAGATACATCAGCTTTTTCCAAAACCGCTTGTTGATGTCAACGAAGCGGAGCCTCCGGAACGCAGGCAGGATCAGATTTTCCTCCATCTCTTCGATCTCCCGAAACGAGGCAGCGTCTTTGCAGATGGCATAATAGCACATAATGGCGATGCAGTCGTAGGTACCGCCTGCGCCGTTATGAAAGTTTTTTCTGCCGCCCAGATCGGTACGCCAGTCCGATAGAAATTCCACATATTGCCGCTGCACCCGCTCCCAGACGGCTTCGCGCTCCGCCTCCGGATAGTGCAGAGCAATTTTCGACAGAATTTCCTTTTTGCAGGGCTCGGAATACAGCACATGGCAGCTGCGGTCAAATGCCAGTTCGCTGTCTTTCATTTTCCCACCCCCTTCAGAGATCCTCTCTTTGCGTTTTCCCCGGCATCGTCCGATACGTCGCAGGTATGGTCGTGAACTCTTTTCTTAAACGGTGAGCAAGGTTTGCCCTGAAATTCCGTTGTGTTCTTTGACATATCGGTTTTTTCCGTATTTTTCAATTCATGGCATTCATTCAGCAGGTTGTGCATATGGTGGTTAGCTAAATCTAACTCAAAAGCTCCCGAAAAAGCCGCCCGGTCTCCCTGACGGCATCATTGCATCCGACGAGAGCTGCAAAAGACGCAAGGCTGTTGATAGCTTTTTATTGTCCCCGGACCAACTTCAGGCAAGTGTCAAGGATGGCGGCAGCTTGAAATTGTCCTCTATTGCCTGCGAATATTGAAATCCGGCTTCGTGCGACAAGTAATTGGCTGCCAACACAGCATCTGCTTTTTCAATTCGGATCATCCGGGTCGATATCCAAATCAAAGTCCGGAGGATCATCGTCGTATGGGGAATCATCGTTGTTGGAGTCAAAGTCCCTTGTGCAGTCTTCGAATATTTTATACGCTATGAACTGCTCGACGATGTCGGTTTTGCCATCACCATTAAAATCGAATAAGCCGCTAAAAAATCCGCCGTTTTTCTTTGCCACAGGATTTACCCCCTTTCGGTTTGCGACAGGTTTCAAACGTTATCGTCATCAAAAATCTCATCATATACTGCTTTTATCGGATATAAGCGGTATCTACAGTAACAACAGCAAAGCGGCCCGGCATTTTTTCGGAAACAGCATCGCATACCTCCCTGCGAATCTCATCAATGGTTTTTGATGTCCCGGCAGAGGCAACGACATCAAAAATAAGGTTTGTATGGCTCGGCCCCGCAACCATGCGAAAATCGTGTACGCTGAGCACATCCTCTATGTCGGCAATCACCTCCAACAGCCGCGCATGCTCGGCATCGACTGCCTCGTTGTCGCACACAACGGGATCCATGTGTATCGTTGCCTCGCAGCCGAGCTCATCTGCGAGCTTTCTCTCGACAAGATCCACTGCATCATGCAGATGAAAAATGTCCTCCCTTCCATCTACTTCGGCATGCAGGCTGATCAGAAGTCTGCCCGGGCCGTAATCGTGCACAACAAGGTCGTGCATGCCGATGATCTCCTCTTGCTCCAGAACGATCGCCTCAATTCTCCGCACAAGCTCGGGATCGGGCACCTGACCGAGCAGCGGAGAAAGCGTGTCTTTTGCGGCACCGATTCCCGCGAAAAAAATGAAAAGGGCGACCAGGACACCTGCATAGCCGTCGATGTTGACAGAAAAGAACTCGCTTACTGCCATGCTCACAAGAACGACGGCGGTTGCGACAGAATCCGAAAGGCTGTCTGTTGCAGTGGCTTTCATTGCCGAGGAAGTTATTTTTTTCCCAATCGACCGGTTATAGCTCCACATGTAAACCTTCACACATATGGAAACAATCAGAATCCCCGCTGAAAGCATTCCGTTTTCGACAGGCTCGGGGCAGATAATTTTCTGTACGGAGGTTTTGAACAACTCAAACGCCATCAGGAGAATCAGTGCCGCAACGCAGAAACCCGAGAGATATTCCAGTCTGCCATGGCCGAATGGATGAGCCGGATCCGGCTTCCTGCTTGAAAGCCGGAAGCCTAAAAGCGATATTGCCGACGAGCCTGCATCCGACAGGTTATTGAACGCGTCAGCGGTGATCGCGATTGAGCCGGAAAGAAGTCCGGCCACATACTTACCGGAAAACAGAAGCACGTTCAGAAAAATACCCCACACACTGCACAGGCTACCGTAAGCCTTCCTGACGGCAGGGTCCGTTACATTGTCACGATTCTTTATAAAAATTCTTGATAGGACAGACAGCATAGCCGACCTCCGTATCGAGCTTTGCTCCATTTTTCGATTCTATTTCCTCATCATCATAAAAGAAAAGCATTGCGCTGTCAAGGGAGGATTGTGCGGGGATGGAGGGCTTCTTTCAGGACCACAATACACATTGGACAGATGAAGAAAAAAGATCAGGAACAGGGTCTCATATGGTAAAGTTAAGGCAATACCGCATAATGAGGCAGGTGCATTCGGCGAAGGCCGCAGCCAAATTGCGCGGTGTTGCCTTAAGTTACCACACCATTTTTCCAAAAAACCTATCCCTCATGAGCAGGAGTATAACGCAAAACATGGCATACCGGAAAAACAAGAAATCCGAACCCCTGACCGATTGGCCTAAGGTTCGGATTGTTCTGATTGGTGGAGATAAGCGGGATCGAACCGCTGACCTCTTGAATGCCATTCA
>CAVHXA010000007.1:0-34019 GCA_963639765.1 Oscillospiraceae bacterium
GCCTTGGCAACATCTATAAGTTCACACACGACGGCAAGACCGTCACATTCACTCTCGGCGCAAAGAGCACCGACGTGAGCGAGATTCTGGAAAGGGCATAAAACAAATTATATGGTTTCATCCGGCAGGCAGGCGAAAACGCCTGCCTGTCTTTGACTAAAAAACAAAACAGGCATGACCGAAATCATGCCTGCTCCGGAAAAATATGATTTTACTGTCTTACCGGCAGGGAGCCCGGCAACTCTCGCTTTTTGAATTCGTGGCAGCTGTTTCCGGCTGGCTGAAACAGGCTATTTGTTGATATCATCATGTAGCGGTGTTTCTCGAAGAATGGTCAGAAAAATATCTGCAAGCTTTGGGTCAAATTGCGTACCGCGGTTGCTTTCCAGCTCCTGTACGATGATCTCACTTGAAAGCTTTTGCCGGTATACACGGCTGCTGTTCATGGCATCATAAGAATCTGCAACACAGATGATGCGCGCAATAAGCGGAATGTCTTCACCCTTGCGGCCTGTTGGATAGCCCTTCCCGTCATATCGCTCGTGGTGGTATAGAATGCCGTCACGAATATCCGGAATAGATGTAAAGTTTTTTACCATCTCCGCGCCGTGGACGGTGTGTGCCTTGATGATGTCAAATTCCTCCTGCGTCAGGCGGGACGGCTTTTTAAGGATCTCGTCCGGCACATAGCATTTCCCGATGTCGTGAAGCAGCGCACCATAGTAGATCTGCTTGCAGCGTTCGTTGGAGAAGCCCAGCCGTTCGGCAATGGCACGTGAATATGCAGCAACCCGGCTGGAGTGACCTTTGGTATATGGATCCTTGGCATCGACAAAGTTTGTAAAAACATCCAGTGATTCGCGAATAAGGCGGTCGCTCTCCTGCAGGCGTTTTTCGTATTGCCCGGAGAGAATCATAGCCACTGCAAAGGTGATCAGAAGCAGCGCCCACAAGGAAAACGCGGCAATAAAGATTACAGCGTGCTCACCGCTGAGGTATCCCATATGCAGACGATATTCCAGCTGAAAGTCCGACAGATCCATGGTTTCTGCATCGCTATAGAGAATAAAACCACTGCTTACGCTGCTGCCTGAGTCGATGGGGATCTCTCCGTCTGTCGAGCTTGGGTGATAGATAAGACTGCTGCCGGGAGTAATCGTCAGCATAAGGTCGCTGCCGGAGATGTGATGATCGAGCAGAAGTGTATCGCGATCGCAATTGCGAAGATCAAGCGTTTGGGATTGCTGCTCGCCATTGATATTCTGATGCAGCTCCACCGTGCCGCACCATGCGTTGTTTAGAAAACCGTCGGACTTGAAGTGAAAGCACAGTGTCCAGTCGGTAAGGCTGTATGGCGACCCGTTGGCAATGGTAGCTTCATAGATAACGCCCTTGAGGGTCGTATTCAGCTCCTCGTCCTGCTTGTCCCATGTGTCGGTGGACTGTCCTCGCAGGTGAATGTTTATACACACACTGCTGTCGTCTTCGCCATTGGATGTAATGGTATGTACCGTGTTGTTGTACACATTGACATTGTGGCAATGTATGCCAAAAGCAATCGAAAGGACCAGCAAACCCAGCATAAGGATTATGCCCAAAAGAAAAAAACGCTGCTTTACAATGGCAACACGCTCCATAAAGCAAATCAACTCCTATTTTTTCATAAGAGTATTCTAGCACTGCTGTTTCAATCTGTAAAGGCAGACTTTCCGGCTGCCGACTGCAGCGGGAATGCGGAGAATAAGGCAGCAACACGGCATTCGTCAGGAGCAATCGGAGTTTGCCTGCAGAATCAGGAAAGAAAACCTTGCCATACTCTGCGCATGGCAAGGCTTCATGATGATGCGTCGGCAGAAAGGATCCGCAGGGCGCAGCAGATGCAATTGTGCGGTGCGGTCTGATATCAGCAGCTCTTATGAATTCTCACTGATATAGATGCTTACCCGGCTTTGGATGATATCTGCGGCGGCCTGAGCTGTTTTCTGACCGCTGTAATAAGAGGCAGCCTCTTCATTGATGATGTTAACAATCTCCTCATAGTCCCGCTGAACGATATGCGCACTGTCGATCACTTCAACAATCTGGTTCAGCTGCTCGTCTGTCAGATCCCGGGAATAGTAGTCTTCGGTTTCGCCGGCTGCAGCCGCTGCAGATCCCTCATAGGTATAGGAAGAAGGTCTTGCCGCCTCTTTCTGTTCGTCCATGGCCTGACGGTTTACAGGAAAGCACCAGCTGAGATTCTTCTGACAGTCATAGCTGATCAGATATTTGATAAATTCCCAGCAGACGTCCTTCATTTTGCTGCCGGAAGCAACGGCAATTTCCATGTTTGGCTGAATTACGTTGATGCCTGCGCCGTCTTTGCTTGGATAGCCCAAAAAGATGAAGTCTTCTCCGAACGACCACATGATACTCCTGATGTTGTCGAACGAGCTGAGATATTGCGTCTGAAGCAGGGTATATCCATCGCGATACTGCGATTCAAGCCGTGCGTTGTAGTCTGCGTCGTTATAGTGCTCGGAATAGGCGTCCCAGTCGAACTCCTCATCAGAAGGATAGCCCTTCAGGAACTCCAGAAAAGAGACAAAGGACGGATCGTTGAAGCTTGCAGATGCGTTGTCCAGATCAAGGTAGTCGTGGATTGTCGAGCAGGAGAACCAGTTTATCAGGCTGTCCCGGGTAGTAGAATCACCAAACAGAGTTGAATCCGGGTTCTGCTGCGCAAGTTGAATCATATCCTCAATGGTCCAGCTGTTCTGCAACGATACATAGTTCGGGCTTGCCGCCAGGGTTGAGATATAAAAGCTGGGGATTACGGAAACAACGGACCCCTTATAGGTTGATGCACAAAGTACATTATCAACATAGTCGGAACGGCTGAAGCTGCTGTCATTGTCCATCATCGTTCCAATATCCGCAAGAAGCCCCCGGGCTGCATAGGTGTCTACAGAAAGCTGACTCATATCAATCAGGTCGGGCATATCGCCGGATATGATATCCCGGTTCAGCTGGTCAACGCCCGCCTGATAGTCGTCTGTGGTGTTATAAACGGAATAGTCCGCGAACTGAATGCGATAATCGGCATTCTGCTTGTTAAAGCTGATCACGGCACGATACAGGTCGCTGTTCAGTCCCACTGCGGCAAGCGTTAATAAATACTTTTCGGTTAAATCTCCCTCGGACGCAGGGACCATTCGCGCCAGTCTCATTTCGGAATAGTCGTCTGCATACTCGGTTGCCAGAAAACTTCCGTCTTCAAGTGCAATTACGTTCCGGATCTGCATCCCGTTTACATCCGAGTTGATCCAGTTAACAACCTCCCGGAATTCTCCGGTTTTGATGTCATAGCTGTAAATGCTGTTTGTGTTCTGAAGAAGAATCGTGTCGCCGGACCCGCTGCACATTGTGTAGGCATATGTAATCGGCGGCGTACCGATCAGGGTCTGTTCGCCGGTGGAAAGGTTTACGGTATAAAGGCCTTCGACGCTTTCGTTTGTTGTTTCGTTATAGCTATACTGCCAGGTGACGAAGTCGCCGTTTCCGGTAAAGCAGCTGGCCTGACTCCAGGAATTGGTGTCAGAGGCTGGTTCGGTTTTGCTTTTCAGCGTTCCATCCGAAGCGTATACCCGTATTTCAAAAGGATCCATAATCGCAACCACGCTGCCGTCCGACTGAACGCTCAGAGAGCTGAGATAGAAATAGCTGTCTTCCTCGTCTGCTTCAAGCGCAATACGATTCAGCTCCTGACCCTGCGCGTCGAGGTGTACCAGGCTGCTGGATACTTCATAGATATAATTGTTTTCATCCGACCAGTCATCATGGATGCGCTGCTCGTTATACCAGATGGTTCCGTCGGGGGCACCGGTTAAATAACTGGCAAAAACAGAATCCATGCTTGTTGCGTTCGGATCATAGTTGCCGTCGCTGTCGACAAAATCACGAAGCAGAGTCAATGTGCTTGTATCCACATCCAGCTTATACACAAGCGTGCCGGAGCGATAGTTATAGGTTCCGTCCTCCTCGGTCAGGTCTTCATAGTAGTAGCTCGAAAGGAAAACGGCATTGCCGGCACCGGTTACATCAAAGGAGTTGTTTTTATTGGCGCCCAAATCCAGGTATTCCATTTTGTAAACATGCTCCAGCTTTACCTTTTCAACGCCGGTGCGATCGACGCTCTGTTCATCGGCGGCTGTTTCAGAGGGCTGCACGGTTTTGCTGCAGGCACACAGACTCAGCGCAAGCACTGCCGCAAGAAGGCCAGCCGCTGCCCGACGGATTCTTGGTTTCAGTTTCATCGTCTTATCTCCTTTATCCTGCTTGAAATTTTATAATATACAAAGCGCCCGCCTTGGATCAGGGTCCAGATACAAAGGATCAGGGGCCACACAAGGCAGATCAGGGCGACAAGATATAAACCGCCGACCTGCAGCTCTGTTATCTGGGCGGCATTTTCCCAATAGGGATAGGCAATGCCGTTTGTACGCTGCACCTTTTTGCCAAGGCTGCCAAGACTCTTCATGGTTCGCAGCAGGCCAAAACGGCCCGTATTTTCCACAATCACATAGTCTCCCCGGGATTGGCCCAGTGCGGTTTCAACCATGCTTTCGGCCAGACCACTCACGGTATTTGGCAGCACCGCCTCATAGCAGGCTGCAGTTGGTGTATTGTCTCCGCTCAGCTGCTCCAGCAGCGACCATGGCAGCCAGAGTGTTGCCTGCGTTCCATAAG
Source organism: Oscillospiraceae bacterium (assembly GCA_963639765.1). GTDB lineage: Bacteria > Bacillota > Clostridia > Oscillospirales > Oscillospiraceae > CAVHXA01. The sequence continues at coordinate 4,729 of CAVHXA010000007.1, forward strand.
GGTCGGCCTCCGCTCCGTCCGGAACCTCTGCAACGCCGGCAATTCTGCATGCAACACCGTTAATGTAGATAGTCATACCGGTCAGATCATAGCTTCCGAAAAGAGTCCAGGCCAGCTGTCGATCCAGAATGACCTGATCGTGCATGATATCCTGCTCGGAATAATACCAGCCGGAAGCCATTTCCAACGGATGAAAGGCAAAGAAATCTCCGCCTGTTGCAATAGCTCTTGCAGTCGTGCCGGCATGGCTGCTCTTGACAGTCAGGGCGGTTTCGGTACTGTAGGCGTCCATCCAGAGCCGTGCATTTTCCTGCACCGAAAAGGACTCTGCAGTAAGAGCCGTGTCAATTTTGCCTTCGGTTTCCAGAATATCGTGGTAGCTCATTCCGGTTTCCGGAAAGACGGAGATCTGGGCATAACGAAGGTCACCGCTCTGCCAGCGTTGCGCAGCCTGCTGCGCCAGAAGACGGTTGGCACGAGCTTTTGCGGCAGCAAACAGACAAAAGCCAACAATCAGGCACAGACCGGCCGTAATCAGCATAATCAGGGCACGTTTCGACGAAGTCGGCCGTCTCATCATGAATTCACCAGCCTCACCTGCGATCCGGCCTCAAGCGGTTTTGTGGATGTTGTGATAACATAATCATAGCCATAATCTGTTCCGGCATCGATTGCTGTATTGGCTGTATCCTTTGCCAGCACGGTAACATCTACTCTGGTTGCAGTATAGCGGGTTGCCAGGGGCGTTGATTTTGCGGTTGCGACCAGAATGAAGGTTCCGTTGGAATCCTCACGAATTGCACTGTTCGGCACAACCAGGTCATAGCGGGTCTGACGCTCGCCGATGGAAACATCCAGGCTCTGCCCGTCGGTAACATCGCCTTCTACGCTGAACTCCAGGACCTTGTTCTGCCCCGGATTGCTCCGATCCGCCTTTATGGCTGTGAGCGTTACGTCCAGATCACCCCACCAGTAGTTGGACACTGTAGCCTTGTCGCCGATATGGACCTGTCTGCTTTGCTCGGTTGTGACCGTTATAGACAGGGTATAGCCCTTTCCGTCCACATCGATGGCGCACAGCTCGGTGTTTGCCTCAACCTTGTCGCCCGAAACCACGCTGACCTTTGCAATTGTGCCGCCGTATTTGCTGGTGACCTCTGTGCCGATGCTTTTGGATTCAAGCTCGGCAACCGTCTGCTTTTGCTGCTCAATTTTCAAAGCCTGCTGTTCCAGGCCAAGCTCGGCAATCTGCTTATTTATGGCGTTTTGCTGTTGCTGCTGAGCAAGCTCTGTTGCCGTGTCAGAAAGGGACTGCTGCAGCTCACGGATTTGCTTTTCCAGAGATTCTTCGGTGTCTGCGTCTGCTTTAAGCTCCTGATAGGTCTCGGTCAAATCCTCCTTGTTTCGGTTGGCGGTTTTCAGAGAAGCCTGTTTCTCGTTCAACTGTTCCTGCAGGCTTCGTACCTGCTGATCCACAGCGTTCTCCAGCTGTTCTTTTGCGCCCTCAACTGCGGCAGTTGCATTATCAAGAGCCTGCTGCGCTTCTTCCTGCTTTGCTTTCGCAGCATTCAACTGGGTGTTTTGATTTTGACCGGATGAATAGATGGAAATCAGCTCCTGCAGATCCTCCTCCTGACGATCGATTTTGGTCTGCTGCTCTTCGATGGATCGCTCCATTTTTTCAAGGTCTGATTTGCTGACGGCTGTGATTTCCTGCATGCCTTCCTTGACTCGACCAAGCTCTTCTTCAGCCCAAATCTGCGCCTGCTTTAGGTTTTGATAGGTTTCATAATCTGACTGCAGCCTTTGATAGTCTTCTTTTGCATATTCCCACGAAAGCCTGGCATCCTCAACATCGGCGGCCGTAACGCCGGATTCGGCCTGTGTGTAGCTGCTGTAGAGGCGGTTATATTCGTTCTCTCTGGCCGTACAGGTCCGCTCGGCAGCTGTCAGATCGGATTGCGATACCGCAGCAGCTTCATTTAAGGCAGAGGCAGCTTCATCATAGGCCTTCTGCGCTTCCGAAAGATCACTCTGATCACTCAGATAGCTCTGGTATTCGTGGTATTGTTCCTCCAGATCGTCGTAGTCTGCCTGCATGTTGTCCAGCTCGGTTTTCGCATCCTCCAGGGTACGCCTTGCTGCAGTTATCTCAGAGTTTGATGCGGAGACAGAGGTAAGCTTTTCCTCCAGATTCTTAACCTGCTTTTCTGCCTCATCATATGCGTTCTGTGCCAGCTTCTGCGCATTTTGCGCTATGGTCAGATTGCTTTGCGCAGAAAGAATGATCGGATATTGCGTATATTCTCCGTCAACAGCAGCCTTGACGGCAGAAATCTGGTCGTTTATGTCACTGATTTCATCGGTAAGATTGTCTGCAAGGTCCTCTGCGGCTCTTGCTGCAGTCTTTGCATTGTCTACCTTTGCACCGGATCCGGCTACCTTCGCCAGCTCAGTCTGTGCCTCCTGAATTTCCTGCTGCGTTTTGGCAATGGAGGAATTGGTGCCCGCAGTTTCGCCCAACGCCTTTAACAGGTCTACATTGTAGTTATATTCCATTTCCTGAAGAGCTGCCTTTGCATCCTTCAGCTCCTGACTGTCGGTGTCTTCCAGTACAAACAGAACCTGGCCGGCCTCAACCGTATCACCGGCCTTTACATAAACGGCACGAATCTGCCTGGTTGCGTCCAGCTGTACGCTGTAGGCCAGATTGGCCGCAACGGTTCCACTGCCGCGAATGCTTGTCGAGATTGCGCCGCTGCCTGCATATTGACCGGACACCTCCGGAAGAGAATAGTTCATGATGGTATTTGAGAAAAAGGTAAACACAAGCATGATTGTCAGAAAGACAATCGCAATGGTTTTAATCCGATCCCTTCGGCTGCGCGAATGCTTTGCCTTTTCCTGTGCTGTCTCGTTCTGTTCGAGTTGTTCATTTTGATCAAGCATAGTTTGTTACCCCTTAATACCGCCGGAATAGGCGATGCCTTCTACTAAATAATCTTCCCCATAGAGGAACAACAGAATTGCCGGAATCATGTATATAGAAGCCGCGGCAAAGGCAAGACTGATTTCGCCGGAATTGATCTGAGATAAAAATATGCTCAGAGGCTGTTTATCTGTGTCGGTAAGCAGAATCAGAACCTGTTCTACCAGATTCCAGTAGTCGATAAAGATCAGTATCATTACCGAGAACATGGCACCTTTTACAGAGGGAAGACAGATTTTCGAAAAAACCTTCCATTCACTGGCTCCGTCCAGCCGGGCGGCTTCTATCAGACTTTTCGGAATTCGCCGCATGCTTTTTGTCAGAATAAAAACAGCAAACGGAGAGAAAATACCCGGGAGGATAACAGACCATCTGGTATTCAGCAGCCCGAGTGCTTTGGATACGAGGTAGTTTGGAACCAGAGTAACCTGTGCAGGCATCAGCATGAGTACAACATAACCGAAAAAAAGAAGGTTTCGTCCCTTGCCCTGGTAGCGGGAAAAGCCATAGGCAGCCATGCACGCAACAGCGGTTTGAAGAAGAACGACCGGCGCGGTGAGCATGACAGAGTTCCAGAATTTCAGAAGATATTCGGGGCTGGAAACGAAAATGGTGATGTATTGTTTAAAGGTTACCATATCGGGAATGAATTTCAGGTTGATGCGTTCTGAGATATAAGCCTTTCCACCGGTAGAGTTTTCAGAAAAGACGGTTCCGTAGTTTGCGGAAATCTCGGATGCGGACATGAATGAATTTGTCAATGTCAGAACGGTTGGCGTGATAAACAGGAGTGCAAACGCAACCAGCCAGATTGTCAGCAGGGTCAGCGCGATAATATGGCGCACGATTCTGCCGCGTTTTTGTAAGGCTGGCGGACGAGTTCGTTGATTCAATCCTCCACATCCTTTCCAAGGGCGTTGTCTGCCAGAAACAGAACGCCGATTACGGCAGCCATAAATACAAACATAATCAGTGCCGCCGCGGACAGCTTCTGATAATCCATGCTGCTGAAGGTGTTGTTCATAAAGTGCTGCAGCATATAAAGGGCTTCGTACGGATAACCGCCGGTAAGCAGATATACCTCACGGAAAATTTTTAAGCTGTTGATCAGAGAAAGGATTGTTACAAACAAAACGGAGGGCGCCAGATAACGGATTTTGACATGTAGGAATTTGTTGAAGGCTCCCGCGCCGTCAATAGAGGCTGCCTCCAGAAGATCTCTTGGAATGGTAGCAAGGGCAGCGGTAAACAGGACCATATTGTAACCGATATTTTTCCACAGAAACAACAGTACGATTACCATCTGGCTCCATTGAGACTTCAGCCAGTCTATAGATTCAATACTCAACAGGTTCAGCAGCTCATTCATTGCACCATTATAGTGAAAAACCACCTGCCATACCAGAACAACGGAGGCTACGGGAACCATCATGGGGCTGAGAAAACAGGTGCGAAGCCGACTTTTCATGGGAATTTTTGCTTCAAGTGCCATGGCAAGAAGCAATGGAATGATCACGGCCAGAGGAACGGACAGACCGGAGACAATCAGCGTGTTTTTCGCGGCACGGCGAAACGCTGCATTATTCCAGACACGGACAAAGTTGTCAAAGCCGACAAAGTTCCTGCTGACAGATCCATCGATAAAGGCGTACCAGATGACAACGGCAAAGGGTATGACGAAAAACACCAGAACGCCGATAATGCTGGGAGCAAGAAAGCAAAGAGAAAACAGCCGCGCCCGCCGCTCTTCGGCGCCTGTGCGAAGACGCTCCTTCTGCCTGAATGGAAATAATTTCATAACAACAGACCTCCTCAGAAGCCATCGTCCGTTAGACGATCCGGGTCAGGCAATGGTTCCTGTATTATAATATATTTTAAACATGTTTTGTAGAATCGACGGGAAATCTAATGGAATCTTAATAAGGACGACACCACAGCGATCGGCAAATCGCTCCCGCCGAATGCACCTGCCTCATTATGCAGCGTTGCTATAGGGCTGAAAGGAGCCGCAAGACGTCGCAGGCGCAATTGTGCGGTATTGCCTCAGGCATCTGCTTGTCATATTTGAGATGCGCAGCCGGCTGTGCAAAGAATCTGTTGCAAAATTTGACGGATGTGTTAAACTACCATAGACTGAGACAGTGTTGCAAAACGGCGCTTTTCAGCCGGGACCAGCCGGCCCGGTCATCTGAAGAAAATCGATTTTGCTGCTGCAATACGCAGGATCGATCGGCTTGATATTCCACGTTACCGGAGGATTTTTTGTGATTCAGATACTTGCTTCTCATATCGAGACACTGCTGCAGGCCAATCCGAATCAGACGTTATTTGCGGCAATCGACGGCCCGTCAGGAAGCGGAAAGACTTTTCTGGCCGGGGTGCTTGCCCGCGATTATGCCGGCACCGTGCAGATTTTGCATATGGACGATTTCTATCTTCCGGCCAATCGACGTCCTGCGGATTTTATGCAGCATCCGGGAAGTCACATGGATTTCATGCGTCTGCTGGCGGTTCTCACGTCTCTCAGGCAGCTGGGTCATGCACAATATTGCCCCTTTTCATGCGCGACGCAGACCTATGGAGTTGAAAAAACGATTATCTCCGGACCAATAATTCTGGTAGAAGGGACCTACAGCCTGCACCCTAATCTGCATTTTGCCTGGGACAGCCGCATTTTTATCTGCTGCGACAGAAATGTGCGAATGGATCGACTTCGGACCAGGGAAGGAGATCATTTCGATGCATTTGCAAAAACTTGGATTCCGCCGGAAAGAGCGTACCTCGAACAGAAACGAATTCAACAGTCGTGTGACTGCATAGTACGCAGTGATGCACAGACCCGGGTATAAGGAGGATAACAATTGAGCTGCGAACTTGCAAACAAAAAAAGCATGCTGTCTATTTTTGTCTCATATTACAGGCCGCATCTGAAGCTTTTCATACTTGACATGATATGCGCAGCTGCGTCCTGCGCGATAGATCTGATATTTCCCGTGGTCACGCGGTATTCCCTCAACGAGCTCCTTCCAAAAACACTCTATGGCATTTTCTTTGGTCTGATGGGGCTGATGGTGGGCTTGTATGCCCTGAAGGCCGGCATGCAGTACATTATCTGCTACTGGGGGCATACCTTGGGCGTCCGGATTGAGGCGGATATACGCAGAGATTTATTCAACCACCTGCAGAAAATGTCTTTTTCCTTTTTTGACCGCAATCGCACTGGCCACCTGATGAGCCGGGTAACCGGAGACCTGTTCGAAATTACAGAGCTTGCGCATCACGGACCGGAGGATCTTTTTATCTCGGTGGTCACAATTCTGGGGGCCTTCGTGATAATGCTCAGCATCCAATGGCAGCTTGCCGTAATGATTCTCGCAGTGATTCCGATTCTGGTTTTCTTTACGGTAATTCTGCGAAAGCGAATGATTACAGCCTCCAAAACCGTTCAGGAGCGGCTTGCTGTAATTAATGGGGATTTGGAGTCTGCACTATCCGGAATGCGTACGGCAAAGGCCTTTGCAAATGAAAAAAAGGAAAACGAAAAGTTCACTGTTTCCAACAACTGCTTTAAAACAGCAAAGACAGAGCGTTATCGCGCCATGGCCACCTATACCAGCACATTTGAATTTTTTGTCAGCATGATGTCGGTTGTAACAATTGGATTTGGCGGATATCTTCTGATGCGGGAGCAGCTGAACTATGTCGAGCTGATTACATTTCAGCTCTATATCACAACATTTATCACTCCGGTACGAAAGCTTGCAAATTTTGTTGAGCAATATCTGGTTGGTATGGCCGGGTTTTCAAGATTTGTTGAGCTCATGCGAATTCAACCGGACATTACGGATAAGCCGAATGCAGTCAGCCTTTCCAACGTCAGGGGAGATGTCAGGGTCTGCGATCTGACTTTTTCCTATGATAACCGGACAACCGTGCTGTCCCATGTGAGTCTGCATGTCCGACCGGGTGAGACGCTGGCGGTGGTCGGTCCTTCGGGTGGCGGAAAAACCACGCTCTGTTCATTGATTCCACGGTTTTATGATGTTACAGATGGTGCCATACTGGTGGATGACATGGATGTGCGTGATGTTACCCAGGAATCTCTTCGCAACAGCATTGGCATTGTGCAGCAGGATGTATTCCTGTTTGCCGGAACAATCATGGAGAACATCTGCTACGGAAAGCTTGACGCAACCATCCAGGAGGTGACGGAAGCAGCGAGAAAAGCAGAGCTTCTGGACGATATTCTTGCCATGCCGGATGGATTTGACACATACGTCGGCGAACGCGGCGTGATGCTTTCCGGCGGACAGAAACAGCGAGTCAGCATTGCCCGGATTTTTCTAAAGAACCCGCCGATTCTTATTCTTGACGAGGCGACTTCGGCTCTGGACTCTGTTACAGAGGCTCATATTCAGGGTGCATTTGATGAATTATCCAGGGGGCGTACCACCATAGTTATTGCACATCGCCTGTCAACAGTCCGCGGAGCAGATCGCATCGCCGTAATCGACAACGAGTGCGTCTGTGAACAGGGGACACATGAAGAACTTTTGAAAAAAGACGGTATGTATGCACGGCTGTATCGTGCGCAGAATCTTACAGAATAAGGAATCACATGATTTATTCAAAATGGTTTGCACCTTTGCAGAAGGCGCCGGAATTCGAAAGTCTGCAAAATACTTTTTCTCAGGCAGATACGGATAAAGACACGCTGCACGCATGGAGACTCGTGCTGATGCAGGAGAAAAACCCGCTGGCAATTGGATGCCTGAGCTATTTCAATTCTGAAATCGGCAAATTGGACCACGTATTTGTACACGAGCAGCGTCGCGGCGAGGGTCTGGGCGATGCCGTTGTCCGGATGCTCATATTAAAGGCTGAGTCACTCGGACTGAAGCAGATTATTGCGGTCTGCTCTTCCGGAACCGCGCCGTTTTTTTCACTTTTGGATTTTTCGGAGCAAAACAAAGACACAAATACAGACATGGTTGTTATGAGAAGGGAGCTTGGAATTGGATTCAGATGTCATTGCGCGGATTAACGAGCTGGCACATAAAGCAAAATCTCTTGGATTGACCGATGAGGAGCGGGAGGAACAGGCCACGCTGCGCCGGATATATATCGAGGAATATCGCCGCAGCCTGATTTCCGAGCTTGACAGCATCACAATTATCGACGAGAAGGGCAATCGACATAAGCTTGTCAGAAAAAACGATCTGTAAATCCGGTATTTTTATGCATACAACTGAGAAAAAATAAAGTCACCGGTTTATTTTTCTGCATATATTGTATATAATGTGCGCAGACAAGGTATTATCATTTTTTGCGGAGGCACCTTATGACCAGAAGCACCGCCAGAGAGATTGCTTCTCACCTGATTTTCGAACAGGCGTTTCAGTCTGTCCTGGCCGAAGAAGAAATCAGCCGGCTGTTTGATACACCGGAATACTACGAAACGCTGTCGTCCGAAACCAGCGTATACGAAGAAAAACCCAGGTCCAAGGACCGCAGCTATATTACCACTGTAGTGGCCGGGGTACAGCAAAAACAAAACCAGTTAGACGGTTATATCGAACAATACGCAATCGGATGGAACATTAACAGAATATCCCAATACGCCAAGGCGGTTATGCGGCTTGCCATGTATGAGATTCTTTTTGTCGATGACGTACCGGAACGTGTTGCAGTAAACGAAGCCCTTGAACTGATTCGCAAATACGAAGACGAAGATATGGTCTCCTTTGTAAACGGCGTTCTTGGGTCCTTCACCAGACGGGAGCAGACAAATTGACGGTTCTTGGCTTCGACACCAGCAACTACACCACATCAGCAGCCGTTTTTGATGGAACTGATGGCTTTAATTGCAGCCGCCTTCTGAACGTAAAAGACGGACAGATCGGCCTGCGCCAGAGTGATGCATTATTCAGTCATGTCCAAAGACTACCGGAAATTGCGGATCAGCTTCGGCGGATGGCCGGGTTTCGCACAGTTGATGCAGTTGCGGCATCAACGCGGCCAAGAGCGGTAGAGGGTTCCTATATGCCCTGCTTTCTGGCGGGTGCATCACAGGGGAAAACCATGGCAGCTCTGCTGGGACTTCCGTTCTTCGAAATATCGCATCAGCAGGGACATCTGGCAGCAGCTGCGTGGTCTGCAGGACGAATGGATTTGCTGGAAGGTCCTTTTTTGTGCTGGCACCTGTCCGGAGGCACAACGGAGCTGCTTTACATAAATCCCGGCGTATTGCCTTTGCCTCAGCGAATTGGAGGCACTGCAGATCTGTCGGCCGGCCAGCTGATCGACAGGACGGGGCGGATGCTTGGCATTTCCTTCCCGGCCGGAAAAGAGCTTGACCGCCTGGCCGGGGCCGACGAAACCATAAAACCGTTTCTCGCCCGTTCGCAGGGGCTCGAATTCTCTTTCTCTGGTTTGGAAAACAAAGCCGACCAACTGAAAAAGCAAGATGCTTCCGATCAGGAAATTGCTTCATTTATTATCAGGTCAGTCTGCATAGCTGTACAGCAGATAACGAAGCTGGCTCAAAAAGAATATCCCGGACTGCCGGTTCTCTTTTCCGGAGGTGTTGCATCCAACAGCATGCTCCGCAGAACGATGCAGGGCTGTATTTTTGCACAGCCGCAGTATGCAACAGACAACGCATTGGGTACGGCGATTTTGGGATGGCGTCTTCTGGAGGATTCATAATGCCAATTGCTCTTACTGTAACGCAGGTAAACACCTACATAAAGCAGAAGCTTGACGGCGACGAAATTCTAAACCAGATTGCCGTGCAGGGAGAGCTGTCAAACTACAAACGCTATCCGTCGGGTCACCACTATTTCACACTCAAAGACAGCGGCGCGGCGCTAAAGTGCGTGATGTTCCGAAACGCGGCAGTTCAGCTGAAGTTCACACCAAAAGACGGAATGCGGGTTATTGCCTTTGGCCGGATTTCAGCATATCCGCGTGACGGTGCATATCAGCTTTATTGTCAGTCCCTGACACATCAGGGACTGGGTGATCTGCATGCTGCCTACGAACAGCTCAAGCAAAAGCTTCAGGACGAGGGCCTGTTTGCTCTGGAACATAAAAAGCAGCTTCCTGTTTTTCCGCATCGTATTGCAATAGTCACGTCCTCTGCCGGTGCCGCGATTCAGGATATGCTTCGTATTCTATCCAAGCGCTATCCGCTCAGCCGTGTATACCTTTTTCCTGTGCGTGTTCAGGGCGAAGAGGCACCGGAAGAGATTGCAGAAGCCATTCGATATGCAAACCGGCTTAACAGCTTTGATCTGCTTATTACCGGACGCGGCGGCGGATCCATTGAGGATCTTTGGGCCTTTAACGACGAGCGCGTTGCCCGGGCAATTTACGAATCCCGTATTCCGGTAATCTCGGCAGTAGGCCATGAGCCGGATGTGACCATTTCCGATTTTGTTGCGGACCTGCGGGCAGCAACTCCGTCTAATGCGGCAGAGCTTGCGGTTCCGGACAAGGAGGATCTGAGACAGCGCCTTGATGGTCTGCAGACACATCTGACTGCGGCACTGACAAAACGAATGCATGGAGCCCGGCAGCGCCTTGATACTCTGGCCGCATCCGGTGTGCTCAAAAGCCCCGAAAGCCTTTTGCAAAGGCGAAGAACAGATCTGGGCCATCTGCAAAAGGAACTGAATTCCCGAATTTCATATCAGCTGCAGGGATATCAAAACACTCTGAACGGATTTTCAATGGCCTTAGACGCTATGAGTCCCCTAAAAGTTCTGGGGCGTGGGTATGCTCTGGCGAGTGATGAAAGCGGAGCACTTCTGCGCGATATACGGAAAATGCATCCGGGACAGAACATTACAATACAGCTGATCAATGGCGGGTTTCGTGCCTGTGTAACAAACATATGGGAGGATGAGAAATGGACAGACAGTCAGAATCCTTCGAAGCTTCTATGAAGCGCCTTGAAGAGATTGTCCGCAGACTTGAGCAGGGGGATACCTCACTGGATGAGTCATTAAAACTGTTCAAAGAGGGAACAGGTCTGGTTGCAGACTGCAACAGGCTCCTTGATGAAGCAGAACTGACTGTCCAGACCATTGGTCAGGGATCGTCCGATGGTCCGATACCCGAACAGCCCGGTAATGATGCGTGAGGGATTGATATATGCTCAGCCAAATAGAAAATGATCGGATTCGGATTGAGGAGTATCTGAATCGGTGCTTCTGTGAATCCGCACCGTATCTTCGGCTGCTTGAAGCCATGCGCTACAGCCTGCTGGCAGGAGGAAAACGGGTTCGACCGATTCTTACGCTGGCTTTTTGCCGTGCCTGCGGAGCAGACGATGAGATCGCGCTGCCTTTTGCGGCTGGAATAGAAATGCTTCATACCTATTCTCTGATACACGATGATCTGCCCTGCATGGACAACGATACGCTTCGCCGCGGCAAACCAACCTGCCACATCGTTTATGGTCAGGCAGGCGCTGTTCTGGCGGGTGATGCGCTCCTGACTGCGGCCTTCGGGCAATTAGCTGCAGCTCCGCTGCCGGCAGATATCCGGATAAGAGCAGTACAGGAGTTATCTTCGTCAGCCGGCCCATACGGAATGGTCGGCGGCCAACAGATGGATCTGGAGGCAGAAGACCGGAACATAAACATCGACCGTCTTATTTTATTACAAAGTCTCAAAACCGGTGCCATTATTCGCTGCGCATGCCGTCTTGGAGTGCTGGCCGCAGAAGGGACAGAAGCACAGCTACAGGCTGCTGCAGAATATGCAAATGCCGTTGGCCTCGCATTTCAGATCCGCGATGACATTCTGGACCGGATCGGCAGCATGGAACAGCTTGGAAAAAATATCGGCTCAGACAGCTCAAAAAACAAGAGCACGTTTGCCAGCACATGTGGGGTCGAAGAATGTCAAAAACGAGTTCAGATGCTAAGTGAGCAGGCTGCTGCCAGCCTGCAGGGAAGAGAATTTGTACAGATTTCCTTTTTGCAGGATTTTGCACGAGCTCTTGCCCTGAGAGAAAATTGACTGTTGAAAAGAGTAACAACACTGTGGAATATCCAATTCTCGATACAATTCATCAGCGCGAGGATCTGCTGAAACTCAACACACAGCAGGACGAGCAGCTCTGCCGCGAAATACGCGATTTTCTGATCCGATCGGTTTCACAAACAGGCGGACATCTGGCATCCAATCTCGGAGTTGTTGAGCTGACGCTTGCGATTCACAAGGTATTCGATACCGGTCTGGATCGATTGGTTTTTGATGTTGGACATCAGTCGTATGTCCACAAAATCCTTACCGGCCGCAAGGCGAATTTTGCAACACTTCGACAAATCGATGGTATATCAGGCTTTCCAAAGCCGTCAGAAAGCATCCACGATGCGGCAATCGCCGGTCATGCCTCTTCTGCGGTCTCGGTTGCGTTGGGGCAGGCCAGAGCCAGAACACTTCTGGGCTTACACCATCAGGTGATAGCTTTGCTCGGAGACGGAGCACTAACGGGCGGGATGGCATATGAAGCCATGAATGACGCAGGCGCAAGCGGTGAACCTCTGATTGTCATATTAAACGACAACGGAATGTCGATCGCACCGAATGTAGGCGGTATTGCAAAAACGTTTTCAAAACTTCGACTAAAGCCGGGATATCATGCTTTTAAGCAGGCATACCGCAGACTTACAAAAAAAATACCGGGCGGCAGATACCTTTATCGCTGTACGCACCAGATCAAAAAAAGACTTCGCCGGGTGATGCTTGGGAGCGGGATGTTTGAAGAAATGGGCTTTACATACCTGGGCCCCATTGATGGACACAGTGTAAAGGATCTGGTCGAAATTCTGCAGGCGGCACGTGATTTACAAGAACCGGTGCTTGTCCATGTGCGCACGGTCAAAGGCAAGGGTTATTCCTTTGCAGAGGATAATCCGGATGTTTATCATGGTGTTGCGTGCTTTGACGTGGCTACCGGGGTCCCACAGACTACCAGGACTGAGAGCTTTTCTCAAACATTCGGAACGACATTGGCTGACCTTGCACAGAAGGATTCCCGGATTTGTGCCATAACGGCTGCGATGCCGGCCGGGACGGGCTTGAGTAAATTTGCCAGGCTTTTCCCCGATCGTTTTTTTGATGTTGGCATTGCAGAAGAGCACGCGGCAGCTATGGCTGCAGGCCTTGCAAAAGGCGGAATGCTGCCTGTATTTGCAGTATATTCAACCTTTCTGCAAAGATCCTATGATCAGCTGATTCATGATATTTCCATCAGTGCAGAGCATGTGGTACTGGCGGTAGATCGTGCCGGTCTGGTTGGTTCTGACGGAGAAACACACAACGGGGTATTTGATGTCGGTTTTCTGCGACAGATTCCGGGCATGACTGTATTGTGCCCTGCCACCAATAACGAACTTGCACAGATGCTGAGCAGCGTCCTGTATGAATACACCGGCCCGGTTGCAATCCGCTATCCGCGTGGGTCATGCAGCTGCAGTGAGCTTGTTTCAGAAAACGAGCTCCTGCGCGTTGGATCAGACGTAACCATGGTAGCTTATGGGCCCATGATCGAACAGACCCTGAAGGCAGCAGAAATTCTTGAGAAAGCCAAAATCCAGGCGGAAATTATACGTATAAAGCAGATCCTGCCGCTGGATTCGGAATGTATTGCAAGGTCCTTCAAAAAAACAGGGCTTCTGTTAATAGTTGAGGATTGTATAGAAAATGGCTGTGTTGGTCAGGCCATCTGCCAGGCTCTTTCCGGCCAGTCCGGAAAAATTATTCTGAAAAATCATGCGGACAGATTTGTTCCGCACGGAAGGACAGATCAGCTGTATCAAAGGCTGGGCCTGGATGGGCCTTCTCTGGCAGCGTGTGTGATACAGGCGAAAGGAAAATTATGAAAGAGCGACTGGATATACTGCTGACACAGCAGGGTTTTTTTGAGAGTCGGGAAAAGGCGCGGGCTGCTATCATGAGCGGTCAGGTCTATATAAACAACGTCAGATTTGATAAGCCCGGAACGGCAGTGCTGACATCCTCGCAAATTGAGATTCGCGGGAATACCTGTCCTTATGTCAGCCGCGGCGGTTATAAACTGGAAAAAGCTCTTGATGTTTTTGCAGTGGATCCAACCGGCTTTATCTGTGCGGATGCAGGCGCATCCACCGGCGGCTTTACAGACTGTCTGCTGCAGCACGGCGCACAAAAGATTTTTGCAATTGACGTCGGGTATGGGCAGCTGGCTTGGACTCTTCGCAACGATGCGCGCGTGGTCTGCATGGAACGAAAGAACCTTCGCTACATGACGCCGGATGAACTTGGTCAGCCGATAGACCTGTTTACATTGGATGTTTCCTTTATTTCTCTCAGGCTGGTATTGCCGGCAGTTGCTTCCATGCTGAAGCCGGGCGGAGAAGTTATCTGTCTGATTAAGCCTCAATTTGAAGCTGGACGTGAACAGGTCGGAAAAAAGGGCGTAGTCCACGATCCGGCTGTACATCTGCAGGTTTTGCAGAATTTTATTGCGGATGCAGCATCCCTGGGGTATTGTGTAAGGGCATTGTCCTGGTCTCCGATAAAAGGACCGGAAGGAAATATTGAATTTTTAGGTTATTTGCAGCAGGGGAGTAATATGCAGGCTGAATTGAACCCGGCCGAGGTTGTATTTCTGGCCAACGAAGCATTAAAGGGGTGATTCTACGAAAAAAATAGTTTTAAGCCCGAATCCATATCGGGACAAAGGCTTTAAAACAGCCTTGGCTGCAGAAAAGATACTGCAGCACTGCGGCGTAGAAACCAGATTGTGCCTTCCGTTTAATGTGGACCATAATTTTGAGATACCGCACAGGCTAAAGCTGTATTCTCTCAATCAGGAGCTGCCGGATGCCGATATGCTGGTTTGCTTTGGCGGAGACGGGACGATTCTGCATTCTTCAAAGCAGGCCACATTAAACAATGTCCCAATTCTTTGTGTAAATGTGGGCACAATGGGCTTTATGGCTGAGCTTGAGAGCAACGAACTGGAACTGCTGGAACAGGCTGTTGCAGGAAACTATATCCTCGATTGCAGGCTGATGCTGGATGTTCGGGTCAGAAGGGGCGAAGAGACGCTCTTTTCCGATATCGCATTAAATGACGCTGTTATAACAAAAGGTGCCGTGGCGCGGGAGATACAGGTTCAGGTAAGCTGCGATGGCGTCCAAGCTACCGAGTTTTCCGGTGACGGTGTTATTGTCTGCACACCAACGGGTTCTACTGCATATTCGATGTCTGCCGGCGGTCCGATTGTTGAGCCATCAGCACAAAATCTGATCGTAACGCCTATCTGTGCGCATGCCCTGCATGCAAAAGCCTTTGTCCTTGCTCCAGGACGGGAAGTGTCGGTTAAGGTTGGCAAGGTTGGCAGAAAAAATGCGTATTTATCCGTTGATGGCGGTCGTGCTGTTCGCCTGAACGCAGCAGATGAGGTCATTATCAAAAGATCTGCATACGAAACAAAGCTTGTACGCATTAAGAATACAAGCTTCTACAGTGTAATAAACTATAAGTTCAAAAACAGATAGGTGAAAAAATGAAGGCACAACGACAGACTAAGATATTGGAAATCATTGCATCCGGAGAGGTTCAAACACAGGAAGAAATACTTGATCGTTTGCGTGAGTTGGATTTTAACTGCACACAGGCAACTATCTCCAGAGACATGAAAGAACTGAGAATCGTAAAAAAGCTGGCAGCTGACGGAAGCTATTGCTACGCAACGTCTATGAACGATATATCCGACAGCTTCTCCACACGCCTGAACACAATTTTCAGAGAAAGCGTCATTTCTTTTGAGGCGGCACAAAATATAGTCGTCCTGAAGACCCTTCCGGGTCTGGCCGACGGTGCGTGCATGGCTGTGGACGGAATGAAAATCGACGATGTGGTTGGAACCCTTGCGGGCGACGACACAGCGCTGCTGATTATGAGGGATAGTGTATCGGCATTGTCATTTTGCGACGAAATCAAGAATATGCTGAGGTAAGTGCTATGCTGTCGCTGCTGCATATTGAGAATATAGCTGTAATCGAACAGTCGGATATCCAATTTGATGATGGATTCAATGTCTTTACCGGTGAAACCGGTGCCGGAAAGTCTATTATTATCGACGCCATCAGCGCAGTTCTGGGAGAACGCACCTATCGTGACATGATTCGAACAGGAAGCACCAGGGCATATGTCAGTGCTGTCTTTGCAGGTATACCGCAATTGGACTGGTTTTCAAAAAACGGCATACATTATGATGCGGATGAACTGCTGATTTCAAGAGACATTTTTCAGGACGGCCGCAACATATGTCGTGTGAACGGACAAATGGTTACGGTCTCACTGCTCCGAGAGCTCGGAAAACATCTGGTACAGATCCACGGGCAGCACGATTCACAGCAGCTGTTTGACGAAGAAACACATCTGGCTTGCCTGGATCGTTTTTCCGGCAACGCGATGCTTCGCGGGGAGTATGCCGCATTGTTTGAAAAATGGGAGCAATTGCGTCTGCAGATCAAAAAGCACACAATAGACGAAGGTGAAAAGCTTCGTCGAACAGAGATGCTGAAGCATCAGATCCAGGAAATTGAAGCGGCAAGGCTCCAAAGCGGTGAAGAAGATACTCTGGAGGCCAGACATAAGCTGCTTCAAAATGGTGAACGGCTGATGGCTGCACTGCAGGAGGCCAGCGCAGCTCTGTATGGCTCTGAGGACTCCGACGGCGCGGCAGCCTTGTGTGAACAGGCCAACAGCAGTATACATCTTGTATCCAGATATACCGATCAGTTTTCCACACTGGAAAAGCGCATCAACGGTCTTGCACTTAATGCAAGAGATATAGCCGAAGAGGTACGCGATCTGAGAGACAGTTTTTCGTTTTCCGAGGAAGAACTGGATGAAGTTGAAGCACGTCTTGCATTGATCGCAAGACTCAGGAAAAAATACGGAACCACGGTTTCGGAGATCCTCTGTTATTTGGAAAACGCACAAAAAGAACTGGATGAGATCACATTTTCCGATGAGATTCTGGCCGAAATGCATCGACAGCTTTCTGAGCAGGAAGTACAGCTAAGACAAAAGGCTCTTGAATTAAGACAAAACAGAAAAGAGGCGGCGCAGGCTCTGCAGTCCAGAATAAAGGCTGAGCTGTCTCAGCTGGACATGCCGAATCTTCAATTTGAGTGTCAGTTTGAAGAGGCGGACACATTCACAGAAGATGGCATGGACCGCATCAGATTTTTGATGTCCGCCAATTTGGGCGAGAGCCTGAAGCCAATGAGCAAGGTTGCTTCCGGCGGTGAGCTGGCGCGCATTATGCTGGCACTTCAGAATGTTCTTGCAGAAAACGAGGCAGTCTCAACCTTGATATTTGATGAAGTGGATGCGGGAGTCAGTGGACGTGCAGCGCAAAAGGTTGCGGAAAAGCTGCGAAGCGTGGCGCAATCCAAGCAGGTTTTGTGCGTTACGCATCTGGCACAGCTGGCAGCCCTTGCACATACACATCTTCTGATTTCCAAAGCGCAGCGGGATGGGCGAACCTATACATCAATAACACCACTCGACCGCGAAGGCCGGACAAAGGAGCTTGCCCGGATTATCGGCGGAGCAGATATTACCGAAAACACACTGAAAAGCGCAGAAGAGATGCTGCGTTGACCCGGTGACCGCTTTTGCAGCCTGCAGGTTTTATAAGCCGAGTACGGGTATACATCAATAATAGGTTGCAATCTCCTGCTCCGGCGGTTGGCAGGTGTTCCACTTCTGACAGCTGAGCACCGGACCGGTTCGATGATAGGCTTTGTGTTTGGCAATCTGTATTTTTGCAGTCAGCTCTATCCATGCACCGTTCTGAGGCTTATCCTGCTCAATGAAACGGCAGATCAGACCCGCAAACTGCACATCTGCAGCACAGCAGGTCATAATATCTCTGCCGATGATCATCTCGTCTGCGCCCAGAGTCCGTTTTTGTATGACCCGCACCTTTGCGTGTATGGTTTTTCCCTGATATTTATCCATATCTTCGCTAAGATCGCGGTACCACAGTGCAAAGGACTCGTCACCGATGTCAACAACAGACGCCTGAAGATCAAATGGCAGGGGATCTTTGATATTGTCGTACTCCACATTGCCCGAAGCATCTTCATAGGCAATATCGGTCCGACTGCTGAAGGTACGTACAAGCTGATGAAAGGGCAGTTTATCCGCGCCTTTCGGAAAACGGTTAAAAACTGCAAGCTCGCAGGATTTCAGCTTATCGCCAACAAGATTGCGCATATTGCTGTTATACGTCAGAATGGTATTGGCGTCGGCGAAGAAAAACTCCTGCGCAACCATCCAGCCATCCGGCAGGGCGTTATACAGGTCATCAAGCAGCCACATACCGTTATACTCAACCATAACCCGGCGACAACGATACTGTTTCAGCAAAGCACGAAGATGCTCCTTGGTCAGTGCCGAAGGATCATCAATAATCTGAATTGCGACCTCAGAAGAAGAAAAACAGTCAGGCCGGTATTCTTCCTCACCTTCTTCGCAGACCAGAAGCAGTGTGCGAATACCGGTATTGAATCGTGCATCCTCCAGCGTCTCCTGAATAAAGCGGGTTTTTCCCCCATCCAGAAAACCAGTGAAAAGATAAACAGGTATATCCATCTTACAAACCTCTTATACACCGAACAGCTCAGACAGAAGATCTTCGTGAATGCCCGATCCGATCACGCAGAGACGACCGATTACACCTGCAGATCCGGGACGAACCTGATATTCTCCGGGAACATAGTCAAATTCAAGCCATTGACCATCCTCACCGGCTACCGCACCCTTTGCTCGAAGTACCGTACCATATACTGCATAATCATCCAGCGCAGCCAGGGCATTCTTCAAAAAGTCTGCGGTATAGCTTTTGGCCGTCTCCGCGCCCCAACTGGAAAAAACCTCGTCGGCATCATGGCCGTGATGATGTTCATGGCTGTCGCAATGCTCATGGTGTGTATGCGTGTGTTCAGACTCGTGATTGTGTGCATGGTGTTCGTGGTGATGGCCGCACACAGGGCAGGAAGTGGCTTCCAGCTTTTCCAGTGCAGCAGCCAACGTGTCCCGTTGCTCCATGGCGCTTAGTATCTGCTGACCGGTCAGATGCTCCCAGGGAGTAGTGATAATGGCAGCCTGCGTATTGCATTGGCGAATCAGCTCCAGGGTTTCTTCAAGCTTTTGCTCACTCAGATCAGCAGTCCTGCTTAAAATGATGCAATGGGCATTTTCAAGCTGATTGCGGTAAAACTCACCGAAGTTTTTCAGATAGGTTCTGCATTTTTTGGCGTCTGCAACCGTAGTCAGCGCGTTGATTTGCAGATCCCGGCCTACACCGGACACTGCTGCCGCTACATCTGACAGCTTCCCGACACCGGATGGCTCAATCAGAATTCGGTCCGGCCTGTATTGATCAAGCACCATGCCCAACGCCTGCGCAAAGTCTCCGGACAGGCTGCAGCAGATACAGCCGGAGTTCATTTCGGTGACTTCTATACCGGCATTCTGCAAAAAAGCTCCGTCTACACCAATTTCGCCAAATTCGTTTTCCACTAAAACAATTTTTTCACCCTGGTATGCCTCTGCAATCAGCTTTTTTATCAGGGTAGTCTTTCCGGCACCAAGAAAACCGGAAAAAATGTCAACTTTTACCATACAAATCTCTCTTTCCTCCGTATACTATACGGCCTGTTTCATTGTGCAATACTATTGTACAACAGCTTGTAAAGTCCTGTATATACAGCTGCGGCCGGTCTTTTCCTTCGGGAACAATTTCCATACATCACGAGAAGTATCATATGCCCTTGTTTTTGAATAATACTCTCTTGTGCTGAAATCTGCGCTGACCGGCGACCATAGATGTGTCACTCAGCGGCCGCGGACATCGGCCACCCCTTCAATAAACGTAGCGGCTACCGGAAAAAGCTCCCGGCAGCCGCCTTTCTCATCATATCAGGTGGTGGATTTTGGTCGAATCAGGATGGTAAGGTGTTTTGTTATTTGTTTCCAAATCGTGTTTGCACAGACCGCATTGTTCGGGATTCATTGTGCTCCGGCCCTTCGGATCGCGCTGAGAGCAGATAAACGTACTGAACTTCATCTCGCTGCGTTTTTCCGGATTTCAAGCCGGCAGTCCCGGTGTCACATATGATTAGAGAACAACCAGAGTTCCTCCGGATGGCATTGTATACGAGCCGGCATCCAGATTACAGCCTGTACCACGATTGGCCTTTATGGTACACTGTTCCTTTGCGTCGAGTTGATTAAGCGCAGCTTCTCCGCAGAGAGTAACAAGGGAATCCGCTGCAGCAGTCCAGTGGCTGCCTTCGTGAAGATAAACCTCCGGATTTCCTGCTATGGCGCCGATCAGGCTTGCATGATCGAGATGGATTTTTTGCGGACGCTCCGGATCGCCCATCAAAAGATCACCTGTCAGATTCATGTCTTCAAAGGTGACCTGCACACCGTAGCATTGCGGTCCGAAGGTGCGTCGTGTAAAGTACATCCGGTCATCTGTGATCTTGCTTTCAAGCAAGATGCCAAGCTCACTCTGTAGTGTCACACCCTTCATATATATGTCTACATTAGTACTTTTGCACAAAATACCCTGCCGGGCCGTTTTCAGGCTGCCACCATCATATCGAATCAGACCGATATCCGCCAAATGTTCCATCCCGCCATGCAGCAGCATACCATAGCCGGCACAGACTGCTTCGGTATTACGAAATGTTACAGACGAGTTTCCGTCCTGAATCAGGGCCATGTTTCCGCTTTGAATCGTGCAGTTTTCAAATTCAACATGACAGCCGTTGTCGGCATAGGTTGCATATCCATTGCCTGCAACATGAACACGACTGTTTTTCACCTGGCAATACAGCCATCCGCCGGAGGCATCGGTTGAAACCGCGCCCCAGGCTTCTGCATAAATGTAGCTGTTGTTGATATAGGTTTTTGAGCCATCCATAGAAAGATGTGTACGGCAATTTCCGTCCAGACCAAGGGGAGCAGGGGGTTCCATCATACCCGGTCCGATCACGGGAACATAATCGGGCGGAAGAGGTCCACCGTGACTTTCAAGGCGGCAATTGTCAATGCGCAGGGTAGCTCCGGTTGTGGCAATGGTAGCACAGCGTGTAGCTCCATTCGTAATTATTTTTGCGTCATTAAGCACAACATCGGCGTTCCCCATAGCGAGAACACCTGCTCCACGACAGGAAAAGTCGCTGCATCCCCAGCCGGACAGCCGGATTGATGTATGGTCAAGCTTCAGAGAACCACCGTTTGCCACAACGGTGTTTACGAATGCCTCGTCGGATGAAAAATGCAGGGGCTCCGTGCTCAGATCCGGATTGGTGGATTTCATCTGATTGAGCGTACCATTGTCATACCACAAAGCAGCCTTCGAAGCCTGACACTGCGCAAAGGCAGGACGGCCTTCGTCATTGATGCTTTTCTGACCTGCCACGGCAAGGTTATGGTCATTTCTGTTTGGCATGATTTACCTCCGTTCTGTTTAACTGTTGAATTGAGCCGCTATTGCATCATGGTCGGATAAACACGGCTTAACAAGGGAAAATCCTGTGTGTATCAGGTTCTGATTAAAGACTGGAAATATATTCGCCGGCGAGCATGCCCATTGTCTGAGCCATACCAATGGAGATACCACTGACAGGGGTGGAATATTGGGCCCCAAAGCGACCGCCGCAGCAGTTCCCAGAGGCGAACAGTCCGCCAATCGGTTCGTTGTTGCAGTCGAGTACATTCTGGTTTTCATCTGTCAGAAGACCGCCGGTTGTAACCATAATGTTGCTGCTGGTGTTTTCACTGGCATAACCAAAGAACGGCGGCTTTTCAACAGGCCACATCAGACTGGGGTCCTTGCCGAAATCTTCGTCGCGCCCCTTGTGACACAGATCGTTGTATCGATGAACAGAGGCAACAAACTGTTCGGCGGCTTCTGCTTCATAACCAAGCTTTCGCGCAAGCTCCTCCAGCGTGTTTGCTGCTACGGTTGTCACATTTCCGGGTCCTCCCGGACCGGGACCCATCGGACCGGCGGGCATTCCATCTGCGTTATCAGGACCGCCCGGACCACCAGGACCGCCCGGACCACCGGGGCCGCCCGGACCACCCGGACCACCGGGGCCGCCCGGACCACCGGGGCCGCCCGGACCACCGGGACTGTCTGAGGACTCGGATTCAACAGGCTGTCCCAAGGCCTTTTGCATTGCACGGCGCAGAGCACCAGCGTCTTCTTCGTGCGCATAATCTACCGACAGATGTCCGGCGGGCTGGACCTTTACCTGTTGTGTAATCTGTGAATCGAATACTACCGCCAGCTTTCCTTTTGGCTGGCGAAGACCCTGTACAGCAGACAGAACCACGTCGCCAAAGCCTTCGTTGCAATAACGTTTTCCCTTGCAGTTCAGCCAAAGGGCAGCTGTAGTCCCGATGGGGTCAGTCGGGGATCCTCCCGGGTAGCAATAGGTGCCGCCCATGGCACTCAGAGGCCGAGGCTCCAAACGTCCGCCCGCCCATACACCGAGACGGATACCAAGACCATCACAGCCGCGCGTGCCCCATTTTTTATCCGGAAAGAGATCCGCAGTTTCCAAAAGGAGATCACGGCACATGTCCGGGTTACCGACAAAGTCGCCAGATGAAAGCAGCAGACCCTTATTCGCGTTGCATCGTATATATTTTCCGGCAGCATCTCTGATTATGATGCCGGTAACGCGTCCATCTCTTTTTTCCAGATATTGTGCTTCAATCTGCCACAACCACCGTGCGCCAAGTTGGATGGATTTTTCAACGGCATAATCCATGCAGATCTTCTGATTGTCACGTCCCATCAGGGTACAGCCTACCCAGGTTGTGATTCCGGAAACGGTAACCTTGCTGGGACCCTGCAGTGGAACCTGCCGAATCTCAAGCGATTCACGCTGTACATTGGAGAGAGGCTCGATCAGCCAGTCAAAGCAACGTCCGGAATTGCGTGCAAAGTTCATTACAAGGCCCGGATTTGAACGGTTGTTGCTGCGAAGCTGCCAGTCATTTAAGAATTCGACCACATCAACCTCGGGAATACCGTGATTTTTCAGAAACTGAGAGTTTATATGGCCGATCTGTCCGCCGCCGGAAAAGCTATGACGATCCATCGCGGATTTTTCAAGGACGATAACACTTGCACCATGTTCGGCAGCAGCACGGGCCGAACAGGCTCCGGCGTGTCCTCCGCCGAGAACAACTACGTCTGCCGTGATGGTTTCTGCAATAAGACCTTCGTCTATTTTTTCCGGTGGGATTTGCCAGGATGAATTCATTTACAGGTCCTCCGTTTCAGAAAGATATGTATATCAAATTAGTTCATATACGAATTATAGCAGGAAAATACTCTGCGTCAAGTGCTTTGTAAAAGAAAACAGAACGGCTGCGAATCACAGCTGCATAAAATCAAAAACAAGTCGGGACGGTAAAGCTGGCTTTTCCCTGATGCGCGCGGTGCAGGATCAGGACCTGCTGCAAAATGCGGTTTGGACGGATGGTTTTGTCGGCAAGACGAAGAGATCGGGAGAAACCACAAAAATCCATGATTTCTCCCGATAGGATATGGTGCTGCGTCGCCAAAAAGCGTTTGCAGCATTCTATAAACCTGCTCTCGAGGCGGCGCAAAAGGAAGAGAAAAGTCAGCCGCCAAGATAGGCTTTTTTAATTGCGTCGGATGCAGCCAGTTCGCTGCCTTTTCCGGAAAGCGAGATCGACCCGGACTCTAAAACATAGGCACGATCAGCAATCTGAAGCGCCATTTCCGCATTCTGCTCAACAAGAAGAACAGTAGTCCCGGATTGATGCAGCTCCTGAATAATGGAAAAAATCTGTTCAACCAGAATGGGAGCCAGTCCCATGGAGGGCTCATCAAGCATGATAAGCTTTGGATGACTGATTAAGGCTCTTCCCATGGCAAGCATTTGCTGCTCGCCGCCGGAGAGTGTACCGGCAATCTGGTTTTTGCGCTCCTCTAGACGGGGGAAACGTTTAAATATATCTTCAAGCTCGTCCTTAGTCGGACGTTTGTGAATATAGGCACCCATTTCCAGATTTTCCAGAACAGTCATCTGCAAAAAAATCCTTCGTCCCTCCGGGACATGAGCCAGTCCATCATAAACAAGTGTGTGGCTTTTGGAGTGGGTAATATTCTTTCCGAGAAACTCAATAGAACCGGTTTTAGAGTGAAGCATACCGGATATAGTCTTCAGCGTGGTTGATTTGCCGGCGCCATTGGCACCGATAAGAGCCACGATTTCACCGGGGCTTACTTCAAAGGATACATTCTTCAGTGCGTGAATCTTACCGTAGTAGACATTGATATCATGAACCTTAAGCATTGCTCTTGGCTCCTTTCTTGCCAAGATAGGCTTCGATCACTGTGGGGTTGGACCTGATGTCATCCGGAGAGCCTTTTGCAATTACCTTTCCGTAATTCAGGACACAGATACCTTCACAGATTCCCATGACCAGATTCATGTCGTGTTCAATCAGCATAATTGCAATCTGGAACGTGTCGCGAATGCGGCGGATATTCTCCATCAGCTCCATTGTTTCAGATGGGTTCATGCCGGCCGCCGGCTCGTCGAGAAGAAGAATGCTTGGATTTGTTGCCAAGGCACGTACTATTTCGAGTCTGCGTTGTGCGCCATAAGGAAGGTTTCCGGCCTGAACCTCAGATAAATCAGCCAGTGCAAAAAAGTCCAGCAGCTCCATAGCTGTTTCACTGGCAGCTTTTTCAGCTCGACGAAAGCCAAAGCCGTGGGTAACAGCAGACAGAAGATTTTCCTTAATCATATTGTGCATGCCAACTTTGACATTGTCGATCACGCTCAAATTGTTATAAAGCCGGATGTTTTGAAATGTACGGGCAACGCCCATTCTGCTGACCTGGTGTGTCGACTTTCCTGCAGTGGAGAAGCCGTTTATCATGATACTGCCACGGGTTGGCTGATAGACACTGGTAAGCAGATTGAAAACCGTAGTTTTACCTGCACCGTTTGGACCAATCAGTCCGGCAATTTCCGTACGTCCTACAGTCAGTGAAAAATCATCCACAGCTGTAAGACCGCCGAAGTCAATACCCAGATGCTGGGCTTCCAGAACAGGTATATAGTCTATGTCACGTTCCGGGACCAGAGACCCGCTTGGATAGGGGACAAGCGGAGAGTCGGGAAGCTTATAGGCAGGAAGCTGATATTCAGCCATTTGTCTGCACCTCCTTGCCGGACTTTCGATTTTTTATAAAACGAATCAGGTTGCCAACAGACCAGCGTCCCTTCAACTCGGCAAAAGTGGGGGATGCATTCAGCAGCATGATCAGAATCAGAAGAATTGAATAGGCAAGCATTCGGTAATCAGCTACCTCACGCAAAAGCTCCGGAAGAGCCCGAAGAATGATGGTTGCAATGATGGAGCCGCGAATGGAGCCCATTCCGCCAAGAACAACAATTACAAGAATCTCAATGGACATATTGTAGTCAAAGGTGGCCGGCTTGCTGTTTGCAAGCGTATGACCGTAGAGAACGCCTGCCATACCTGCAAAGAAAGCTGCCAGTACAAATACCATGAGCTTGTAATAGGTAACATCAATACCATTTGATTCTGCCGCAATTCGATTATCCCGTATTGCCATAATGGCACGGCCGTGCCGGGAATTTTTCAAATTCATCATCACAAGAACAACCAGGAAAATAAGGACAATACCATAGGGAAGCAGCGTTTTGGTGTCAGCATAGATCGAGGCGGTATTCAGACCCTTCGCACCGCCGGTTGCCTTCAGATTTGTAATAACGTTCTTGATAATTTCGCCGCAGGCCAGGGTAACAATAGCAAGATAGTCACCCTTCAGTCGCA
This sequence comes from Oscillospiraceae bacterium, assembly GCA_963639765.1. Lineage (GTDB taxonomy): Bacteria > Bacillota > Clostridia > Oscillospirales > Oscillospiraceae > CAVHXA01. The sequence goes on from CAVHXA010000007.1 coordinate 30,671, forward strand.
GCGCGGGAAGTCCGACGGCAAAACCGATAATGGCGGCAGCCAGACCTCCTAAAAGCATCGACACGGGCAGACGGACAATCAGGGGCAGTACATCAGCCGTTGCCAGAGAAAACAGGCACCCGGAAAAAAGCCCGACGGACATAAACCCCGCATGGCCGAGAGAGAGCTCTCCCAAAAGACCGACAACCAGGTTCAGAGAAACAGCCATTGCCACATAACAGCAAATAGATGTCAGCATGCTGGACATCTGTCGACTTGCATGACCTGTGTAGACCATTGCGGCTGCAACACCGCAGATTACGGCAGTTATGAGGACTGTGATCATATTGTTTGTGAAGAAGCGCCTTTTTGTTGCAGAAACCTGCTTGGATGCATTCTTTTCCATATATCTACACCTTCTCACTGATCTTTTTTCCCAGCAGTCCGGTTGGTTTTACAACCAGAACTACAACCAGGACGCCGAAAACAATTGCGTCGGCCCAGAGGGTGGAAATGTATGTTTTTGAAAGCTGTTCGATTACTCCGAGCAAAATACCACCGAGCATGGCACCGGGAATAGAACCTATGCCGCCAAATACAGCTGCGGTAAATGCCTTGATGCCGGGCATGGCTCCTGTTGTCGGACGGATATAGACATATGCGGAGCCATAAAAAATTGCGGCGACAGCAGCCAGGGCAGAGCCTATTGCAAAGGTAATGGTAATGGTTCGGTTTACACTGATGCCCATCAGTTCCGCTGCCTCTTTGTCCTCTGAAACAGCTCGCATGGCTTTGCCGATTCGCGTCTTATTGATAAACAGGGAAAGAAAAATCATGATCAGGGCCGTAGCAATAAGTGTTGCAAGTGTAATGCCGTCAATGTATACGCCGGCTGCTTCTACTGTTGGAAGCGATAAGATAACGGGAAAGGCTTTCTGCTCGGAGCCATAGATCAGAAGAGCCAGATTTTGCAGCAGGTAGCTTACTCCGATGGCCGTGATCAGAACAGCCAGAGGCTGGGCCTGACGAAGCGGGCGATAGGCCAGAAATTCAATTGTAACACCCAGCAGAGCACAGATCAGAATGCTGATCAGAACCGCAGCTGCCGGCGGCAGCCCCATGGTAAATACTACGGTTACCACACAGTATGCACCTACCATGATGATATCGCCGTGGGCAAAGTTCAGCATTTTTGCAATGCCGTATACCATCGTGTAGCCCAAGGCGATCAGAGCATAGATACTTCCCAGACTCAATCCACTGATCAGGGTTTGAATGAGTTTAACCATAGGTTTACAAAACCTTCTTTCCGTAGTTTCGGTGATCGGACGGCACAAGACTGCCGCGCGTGAAGGTGCAGGGCGTTTGGCACTATTCTGCCGTTGGATCATCCCAATGCCCCGGGGCAAAAGCCCCGGGGAACGGAATATCTTTATTCGGCAAAGAGACTGGAAGTGCCATCAGCAGCAAAGACCATGGCTTTTGCGGCTTTGTCGGGTTCCCGCTCATCATCCCAGCTCATTGTGCCGGTCAGGCCTTCTACCGTGATTTCATGCATTGCAGAAACCATGCTGGAGGTAAAGTCTGCGTCGGCAGGGGTCTTTCCACAGGCTTCCATAGCGGCCTTAACGGCATAAACGGCGTCATAGGCATCAGCGGCAAACTGATCGGGAGCAGTGCCGTGAACAGCGGTATATTTCTCAACAAAGGTTTTGGTCTGTTCGTCCTGCGCATCCGCAGAGAAGGGAGTCAGCATCATAACGCCTTCGAGCATGGACAGATCAGAAACCTTGGTCTGCAAACCGTCAAGACCATCACAGCCAAAGAAGGTCATGCCGTCCAGCTTTCCGTTTGCCTGAGTCAGGAACACAGATGCTTCTGCAGCGTAGATGGGGAGAAATACCAGATCACAGCCGGAATCGCGGATTTCGTTAATCTGAGTGGAGAAATCTGTTTTGGTGCTGTCCGTGAAGGACTGCTCGGCTACAATCTCGAGCCCGCGCTCTTTAGCCTGAGCCAGGAAGGTCTCATACAGACCGGCGGAATAGTCGATGTCGGACTGATAGAACACGGCAATTTTTGTGCCAAGGTTGTTGTCGGCAATATAGTTTGCAGATGCATAACCCTGAGCAGGATCGTTGAAGCAGACACGGAATGCATTTTCGTTGTCCTTAATGCAGTCCTTCGCAGAGGATGTGCAGGTGACGATTAGGATATCGTCGGCCTTTGCAGAGACAATAACAGACTGTGCCTCGCCGGACAGAACGCAGCCAAGTGAAACATCCATGCCGTCATCCATCAGCTTGCCGTATGCGGAAACGGCAGAATCGGGATCGCCCTGAGAATCTTCCGCCTGCAGGGTGAAGGTATAGCCGTTCACACCGCCGGCAGCGTTGATTTCGTCCACGGCAACCTGGGCTCCGTCACGAGTGGAAGTACCATAGTTTGCGTAGTCGCCGGTCATGGGGCCGATCAGACCAAGCAGAACAGAACCGCCCTGGGAAGAAGTTTCAGCCTGTGCAGTTGCATCATTCTGCGCTGTGGTTGATTCGCCGGAGGTCTCTGCGGATTGTGCTGTTTCCTCTTTTTGCCCACAGGCAGCAAGACAGGAGATCAGCAACGCAAATACCATTACCAGACAGAGGGTTTTGAACAATTTCTTCATAACTGTTACCTCAATTCTTCTTACTGATTTATTTTCAGTCTTTCGACTCAAAATACAGAAAACAGACAGGATAATAAAATAACGGCTCTGCTTTGCAGCAAAGCCGTTGTTCCGGTTAACACTACACTGCAGTGTATGTCACCAGACATCGGTTTTGCTGCGTATACCGAATAATTCGTACTGTCAGCAGATAAATAACCGAAACAAGAACCAGTACACCTGCAACAAGCAGCAGGGAAGTGATAAGCATAACAAAAATGGACCCCGCCAGAACGGCAGAGGCCCAAACAAGCACAATCGCAGTGCGAGAAGATGCGCTGCGCGCAGCACAGGCAGCCGATGCACAAAAAGCACCGGCGGATGCGGCCTGATTCATGTTGCAACGATCATGCAAATGCTTCATCACAGCCGCCTCCTTCTGTCAAAAATCGAAATTATCACATTTGCTGCTGATGATGGTAGTCTACCCATTTTCTCCGAAAAAGTCAACGAACGTGTTGTTTGAAATTGTCTGTTATTTTTGCCGGCTTTCGTGCAATTTAAACAAAATCGGCAGAAGGAAGGATCCGAGACGAATTGCCTCGACGCACCGGACCGGGAAATGGTCATTTGAAAACTTGACAAAAAGAAGTTCATATGTTATATATTCGTAAGCGAATTGTTCGTAGACTAATTAACCAGATAAGGAGTGAACGCCTTGAATGC
>CAVHXA010000007.1:34029-100700 GCA_963639765.1 Oscillospiraceae bacterium
ACAATTCGACTCAGCTTGTTTAACTTCCTCACCCCTTGGCCAACTCTCAAAAACGCCTTGAATGCAGAGCAACTGTTAGATCGCTGGGAAGATCGCCGCGCAGTAAAAAATCTGATGGGCAAATACGCGCAAAGTATTCTGCTGAAAAAAGAGCCGGAAATGTTCAAAGCCTTCTGGGCAGACAGGCAGGATGTATGCCTTGGACGCAACGATGGCTGGTTTGCAGGCAGTGATGCGGTTAAGGGATATTACGACACCCTGAACGCTGCAAACATCCGCACTCGTGACCTGCTCATGAAGCTTTATCCGGAACAGTGCCGAGATAAAACACCCGAAGAGCTCTATGGCATCGGCACCATGGAAATCAAAAGCCTGAACAATGCTGTTGTTGAGATTGCATCCGACGGGCAAACCGCCAAATATTTTGCTGTGTGTATTGGGCTTGTAACACGTCTGGATGAAACGGGAGTTGTTTCCAGCTGGGTTTACAGCTACTGGTGTGCCGATTTGGCAAAAGAAAATGACAGCTGGAAGCTATGGCATTTCAAAGAATTGACCGATATCGACAACCCCTGCGGGACCAAATGGGGGCAGGAAAACACAGGAAAGGCTTTTGACCCGGAGCCGGGTTTTGAAGACTTTGCCTCCATCTCTGAGCCAAAGCCCAATCTGCCGGCTCAGCTTTGGCAGACCTACAGCGGCGAGCGGGAATTTGCAGGTACACCGCGGCTGCCCGAAGCGTATGAGACGTTCGCCGACACGTTCAGTTATGGCATAGAAGGAGGCGCAGTCTGATGGCAAAGAAAAAACGCACCTACACCGACGAGGAACGGATTGACCATCTGTGGTGCCAGGAACAGATCAAAGACCTGATGGGCCGTCGGGCTATGTACCAGGCGAACGACTGGCGTGATCGCGAGCTGCGTGAGCTGTGGGTAACACAGCCGGAGGAACTTGCGTCTGCGTCTTATGGCCGCAACTGGGGCTATTACACAGGCATGGACAATATCCGGGCCTGGTATGTCGACGAGCTTAACAATAATATCAAAGACGATAACCATGGCGTTATCATAATGCATCCAATCACAACGCCGCTTGTTGTTCTTTCCGGTGACGGAAAAACTGCACAGGGCACCTGGTGGAGCCTCGGTTTCGAAGGCCGACCGCACGATGGACAGGCAAAGGTAGACTGGTACGGAATACGCATTGCCGCCGACTTTATCCGTCAGTCAGACGGAAGCTGGAGAATCTGGCATCTGTTCGAATCCAACGATTACGAATATGAAACCGGATCAAGCATGGGTACATGTAAATCCTTCCCGGAACCCGGGACACTGGCTCCGGAGATCGAATTCGGCAGGCCAACAATACCCATGCAGGCACACAAGCGCTGTTTCGGCTGGGTAGATGGCTATCCGCACCTGCCGGATCAATACGACACATTCAGCGAGGACTTCGGATTTGGCCCGGAGGGCAATCCTCGCTATGAAGGCTGAAGGGAGGGAAGACCATGGCAAAGCTAGATCTGAAAACCCGTATTCAAAAGGCAGAGGGCTGCGAAGCTGCCGAATATCTTCATGCAAGGCACTCCTATCTGCATGCTGTAGCGCACGGAAAGGAAGAATGGGGTGAATTCTGGTCCAGAGATGATGAAACATCATGGGGACATTCTTTCGGGCGTTTTCGTGGTTTCGATAGCATCTGGTACAACTCTGTCGTCATATACAACGAAACCGGCTATCAGGGCTACTGCCAGAACTGCGAGCAATACCCTGAGCTGGCCTGGTATGACCCGCGCGGTCTGCGCGAATGCGCTGTGCACACGCTTGGAACAGACATTATTGTAGCTGCTGATGATGGCATGAGTGTGCGTGCCAGCTTCCTGACTCCCGGCGTCCTGTTTAACAGCTTCGGCCGGGGCGATGGCTTTTTCGGCCTTACACTGTGGGAACGGTATGGCGCCGATTTTGTCTATGAAAACGGTGAGTGGAAGTTTTTTGTCGAGCAGGTATGTCCGGATATGGGCGGACCAAGTGACATGTGCAATCCCGGCCGTGACAACTGGAACAAAATGAAACAGGGTCAGTCCGGGGGAGCTGGCGGTTCAAAAGGAAATACCTGGATTAACGAAAAATTCACCACGCATGCAAACTACGCGCCCTGTCTTCCTGTACAGAATACGGTCCCATGGCCTGAGCCATACGCAACCTATGATATGAATAACTATCCGACGGGAGCATATGCGCCGCATCGAAACAAGGCAACCGAAGAGCCGAAACCTGCACCTGCAGTCAGCGGCGCACCCGGAGCGGGCGGACCTCCGCAGGGCATGGGCGGCGCACCCGGAGCAGGCGGACCTCCGCAGGGCATGGGCGGCGCACCCGGAGCAGGCGGTCCCCCACAGGGCATGGGCGGCGCACCCGGAGCGGGCGGACCTCCGCAGGGCATGGGCGGCGCACCCGGAGCGGGCGGTCCCCCACAGGGCATGGGCGGCGCACCCGGAGCAGGCGGACCTCCGCAGGGCATCGGAACCACAACAGCCTTTGAATTGATTCGCCGCAAGGATATGACGGCGATTTCGCCGCATGGAAATTCCGAGCTCTATCGTTATGCTGGGCTGCTGGATCATGTAAATGTCATTGTCAGTTACCAAAAGCCCGGCACAACGCAAACAGGCAGCACGCCTGCAGATCATATTTGCATGATACTCTCGGGCACGCTGACCGTAACGGCTCAGGGAAAGACATTTGAGGTTGGTCCGGGTGACGCCATGCGTTTTGCCGGAGGCCAGGAACGCACCATGGCCAATAATACCGATGAAGATGTCTGCCTGCTGCTTGTTGACGGCGGAATGGGCGGCGGTCTCGGCGGACAGAATGGTGCGCCCGGAGCCGGCGGACCTCCGCAGGGCGGTCCGGGTCCCGGATAAGTATGAATAGCCTCCCCCAAAATGGGGGAGGTGTTCAAATACGGCATAGCATAGGAGGAATGAAAATGCAAAGACTGATCAGCCTGCTTTTGGTGCTGGCAATGCTGTGTGCGCTGTTTATCGGATGCAGCAGGACCGAGGCTCCGGCAGAAGAACAGACAGCCGCTGCACAGAAGCCATCAACCGAAAGTACATCCGACGAATCGCCCACAGAATCAGAATCATCCACAGAATCCGAGGCTGCTGCAGAACCGGAGCCGCTCCCGGAACAGGCAGAGGATGTTTCGGAGGAATCCGCACCGGAACCGGAGCAGACTGCCGAATCGGAGCGTGGGGTTGTTGCACTGCCCCTGGCAGAGGGCGAAACACTCAAATACTGGCTTCCGTGGCTCCAAATGCTGGACTCCTACTACTCGGAGTACAACGAACACCCTGCCATAGCCAAGGCAGAAGAACGCACCGGTGTACACATTGAGTTTATCTCAACATCACAACAGGCAGCCACAATGGAATTTTCGCTGATGCTGGCAGCGGGAGATTATCCGGATATTATATCAAATATCAGCTACTACACGAACGGTCTGGATCATGCCGTGCAGGAAGAGATCTTTGTTGATCTGGCTCCGCATCTGGCAGATTGGGCTCCGGACTATAATTATTATCTTCAGTCAAATGAGATATGGAAAAAATATGCCACAACCGACGAAGGAAACATTGTTGGCTTCTATGGCTTTGACAGGTTAAATCTGGGCGACAGCTCAGGTCCGATGATTCGCCAGGACTGGCTGGACTCGCTTGGCCTGGATACACCGGAGACAATTGACGACTGGTACGAAACACTTACTGCATTCAAGCAGGCTTATGACATTTCCGATCCGTATATGATGTCTGCGACCTGCACATCTCTGGCTTCCGCATTTAACACCACGGCGTTTGATTTGTCCGGAACAAATGGAGCCTGCTTTTATCTGAAAGACGGGAAGGTAACCTGTGCCTTTGTAGAGCCTGAGTATCGTGACTATATAGAAGCTATGCACAAATGGCATTCCGAAGGTCTGTTTGCCAAAGAGTTTTATGCCAGAACCGGATCGACTGCTCAGGATGAGATGACATCCGCTATTCTCAATGGGCAGTGCGGAATTTTCGAGACAGTCATGAAGAATGTGGAAGACTACGAAAAGCAGTCTGCCATAGACGGCTTTGCGCTCAGCGCCATTACCTGGCCAAAGCATTCAGACGGATCTGGTCTTAACAACAAGAAGATAGACCCCGGCATGGGTTCAACGAGCGCCATTTCCACAAACTGTGCCAATCTGGAATTGGCAATGAACTGGGCCAACTACTGGTTTACTGATGAGGGCCAGCTTCTGGCCAACTACGGTGTTGAGGGTTTATCCTATACATTGGACGCGGACGGAAAACCTGTGTATACCGATGTCATCGACAGCAATCCGGATGGGCTGATTTTCCAAATTGCCCGACTGATGTACTGTTTTAACCAGATTCCGTCTCTTGGTGACCCGACCATTGTCCGCGACCATGTGTATTCTCAGAGGGTTATTGATGCATCCGGCATATGGAATTCGTCTTATGCGGACAGTTCCATGGTCCTGTCCGGATCGGTTGCATTGAGTGTAGAAGAGGCTGAAATATATTCCGGCATCTATCCTGATATTGCTACCTATGCAACAGAGACTATTCTTCGGTTTATTCTCGGCGAAACCCCGATGGAAGAATGGGATTCCTTTGTTGAGCAGGTTCAAGCAGAAGGTATTGATGAATGTACGGCTCAATATCAGTCGGCCTATGATCGTTATGTCGGACGCTGATACAATATGCATGACATTTCCGAAATCGAGTGGGAGGGGCTGAATAGCCCCGACCTCTCACATCACCGTGCGTACCGACCGGTACATGGCGGCTCAATCGCATAGTGCAAGGACTCGTAACTGCTCAGGATATCGAAGTATCCTGCTGTTGCGAGTCTTTCGCCTGTAGTGGAGTTAAGGCAACACCGCGGCGCATTCGGTGAAGGCCACAGACGAATTGTGCGGTATTGCCTTATGACTGATGCATAAGACCAAGCTGATAAAAGGCAACCGCGCTTGCAGCAGCGACATTCAGTGAATCCACGCCGTGCGTCATTGGAATGCAGAGTGTATAATCACATCGTGCAATTGTTTCGGCGGCCAATCCGTCTCCCTCCGTGCCGAGAACAACGGCCAGCCGGGGCAGGCTCTGCAGATGTGGATCCGAAATGCTCAGTGCGTCCTTCCGAAGAGCCATGGCAGCGGTTTTAAAACCCATGTCGTGCAGCAGATCCTGCCAGTCAGATCCATCCGGCAAATAAGTCCAGGGAACCTGAAAAACGGTTCCCATGCTTACACGGCTGGCTCTTCGATAGAGAGGGTCGCTCCCGGAACTCGTAAGGAGTACCGCATCCATGCCCAACGCAGCGGCAGAGCGAAATATTGCACCGATGTTGGTAGGATTCATTATATTTTCTAATACTGCAATTCTTCTGGCATTGGCGCAAATGGCCTCTGGCGTTGGCAGATCGGGCCGGAGCATGGCACACAGCATGCCGCGCGTGAGATGGAATCCTGTCAGCTGCGTCAAAAGGTCCGGATCGGCCGTATATACCGGAATATCCTGCGGACAGCGCGACAGAAGATCGCCGCCCTTTCCGTGAACATGGCGGGCTTCCATAAGAAAACACTCCGGGATACAGCCACCGTCCAGAGCTCGACTGATAACCAAAGGACTTTCGGCAACAAAACGTGCGTGCTTTGGATCGGCACGATTGAGCAGCTGGTTTTCACTTAATCTTGCAAACACGTCAAGCTCCGGGGCATGAAAATTTTCAATTGGAATAATTCGGGCCATAGCAGATTCTACCTTTTTCAGTTTTCCTGTCATTATATTTCCTCTTTCCATCAAATGCAAGAGAGACAGCGGCTTTTCAGCTTGCTTTGCAATGCCTGTGCGGATATAATGGGACTGTGTGAGGCTGCGTGCGAAAGGAGTGAACAAGGCCGATGAATACTGTGCGGCAGATTTGCTGTTTTTGCGAAAAGTGGGGATCCGGCGGAATTGAATCCTTTCTGTTGAACACATGGGAGCATATGAATCGCCAGGAACTCAACATACACGTCATAACGGCACAGGTGGATTCACAGCTGTATCTTCCGCGACTTCAAGCCTGCGGTGTCACTCTGACCGTTCTGTCCGGAAGTACAAAAAGACTTTGGTGCAACCATCGTCTTTTTAAAAAGCTGCTGAACAACCATCCTTTCGACGTTATTCACCTGAATGCCTACCATGGACTCACACTGTGGTATCTCCGGGCAGCCGAAAAAGCGGGTATTCCGGTTCGTATTGCTCATGCGCATGGTACAGCTCTACGTAAAAGCAAAACCAGAGTGCTGAAAATGATACTTCATACCATAGGAAAAAGCCTATGGGGCGAAAATGCAACCCTGTGTCTGGCTTGCTCCGAGGGCGCAGCGAGATTCCAATTTTCAAAAAATCAGACTGTTGCTGTTCTTCACAACGGCATAGACCTGAATCGCTTTGCTTTTTCATGGCAGATTCGAAACAATATGCGCAGCATCCTCAAGCTCGACGATCAGCTTGTAATAGGAACAGTCGGAAGACTGGAGAGCGAAAAAAATCACGGCTTTCTGCTGCAGGTGTTTACCATACTTCAAGAGATGCAACCGAACAGCATACTGCTCATCGCCGGCCAGGGACCGGATTTGGCAGATCTGCAGGCCCTGGCTGAGAAACTCGGTGTAATCGACCGCGTTTGTTTTCTGGGGCCAAGGCAAGATATCCCACAGCTTTTATGTGCTATGGATGTTTTTGTTTTGCCATCCTTGTTCGAAGGACTCGGAATTTCTGTCATAGAAGCACAAGCCAACGGTCTTGCCGTGGTCTGCTCACAGGGTGTGCCCGAAGAGGCTGTCGTCTCATCTCATGCAATACGACTCGATTTGCACGAAGGACCAATGGTCTGGGCAAAAACTATTCTATCCTGCGCGTCTCTTCCCAGAAACAATTGTCGGCATGCTCTGACGCAGGCTGCTTTTGACGTTGAACAAACAGCAGGAAAGCTGGAACAAATCTACAGAAACGGAGAAATCCATTGAATCCATTGGTTAGTATCATCGTACCTGTATATATGGCCAAAAGCAGTCTAACCCGATGTGTAGACAGCATTCTGGGTCAGAGCTATCATAATATCCAGCTTATTTTGATAGATGACGGATCACCGGACTGCTGCGGGCTTCTATGCGATGGCTATGCCGCAGTAGATCACCGGGTTACGGTACTTCACCAGAAAAACAGTGGTGTTGCTGCAGCCCGCAACTACGGGCTGTCCAGAGCAGACGGGCAGCTGATTGCCTTCGCAGACGCAGATGATTATCTTGAGCCGGACTTTATTTTCTGTCTGAAAAACTGTCTTGAGCAAACCGGGGCTGATATGGCGCAGTGCGGAGAGTTCTGGGAAGGACGAGGTTCCGTTCCCCTGCCTGAGCAGCAGGAAGAAGTATTTGTTACCGGACCGATCGAAGACTTCGGTCCACGGGATTGGACTCGATTGCGAAATGCCTGCTGGGGAAAGCTATATTGTCGTGAGCTGATTGTCGACAGTCGGTTTGATCCGCAGTTTTCAATTGGAGAGGATCAGCTGTTTAATCTGCAGGTTCTCAGCAAGGCAAAAAAGCTTGCCTTTGTAAGAGAAAGGAAATACCATTACGTGCAGAGCGAAACAGGTGCAACCAGGACCAAACCGGATCAGGCAGCGTTAACCAGCTGCCGAAGAATGCTGATACAGGCTGCACAGCAGTTTTCCGAAAAAAAGACAATCAGCCGGTATCTTTGGGCAGAACAGCGAAAAAACGATCTGGACATCTGCTCCAGGATTGTCCGCTTTCAGATATGCGCACCGGATCTCCGACGTGAGATACAAAGAGAGCTGCGCAAAAGTCTTCCGCAGATCAGGGAAGACCAATACTTTACAAAGCATCAATACCGAAAGGCCATGCTGATTGTCTACGCATGGCCGGTATACAGACTGATGATCCGGCATGCCGACAGAAAAAACGATAAGAATCGGATCTGAAATCATACTGCCTCAGGAAGACTGAGGAAACATCTTGCCAATCGGCATCCGGAATGTTAAACTGAACATCGGCAAAGTGCGGTCCAGGCAGTAGCTGCTGCGGATGTACCGGTGCAGTCCTGGGCTGCAGTTGATACAATATCTGTCACGGGAGGAACACTCTATGTCGACTTCTATTTCTGGCCTCGATCAGGAACTTCATACATTCTATGAAGCGGTTATCGAAAAAGAAGATGAAGACGACGGCGACATCCAGCGCCTTCTGGACGCATATCGCGAGGCCTTTCAGGCAGACGTTGTTTATATCCTTGAAAATATCGGCGTCAGCAACAGCTACGTATATACACACACAAGCACGGCAGATCCTCGATTTGAGATCAAAGGCAAAACGATTCTCGTAACAGATCAGGAATACGACGCCTACAGACAGAGTATGGATGAAAACGGTCTTTGCGACAGAAACAGCGGTCCTGCCGCGAAAGAAGGACTGCGGGCAGTTATTCGCTATGCTGCTGTCTATGATGGTAAAATTAATGGCGGAGTAGGCCTGATGGATTATCACAGAGCGCGAAATTGGACCGCGTGTGATCGTCAATATGTACTGAAGCTTGGCAGAGTCCTGAGCAATCACATTATAAAAGAACGCCTCAGCAGACTCAACCAGGCGTATCAGCAGGCGGCAGAAACCGCAAACCACGCCAACCAGGCAAAAACAAGATTCCTTTTCAATATGAGTCATGATATCCGCACCCCGATGAATGCCGTTATAGGCTACACAGAAATGGCAAAGAGATATCTATACGATAAGGAGCGAGCCACAGATTATCTGGATAAAATTTCCTATGCCGGTCAAGAACTTCTGGCCCTGATTAACCAGGTTCTTGAAATGTCCAGAATCGAATCCGGAAAGATCAATCTTTCCGAGCAGCAGGCTGTTATAACCAGACAGGCCCGAGCCATGATCGATGTACTGCACCTTACGGCCGAGGCGGCAGGGGTTTCTCTTCGTCTCAAAATCAACCATCTTGAGCACGATAACGTACTGACCGATCCCGAATGCGTCAGTCAGATCATGCTTAATGTTTTAAGCAATGCCGTCAAATATACGGGCAGCGGCGGCAGTGTCCTGTTCAGCATCAACGAGCAGCCAACGCAGGATTCGAAAATCAGCAACTATACTTTTACAATCTGCGACAACGGAATCGGCATGAATGCAGAATTCCTGGAGCATATTTACGACGAATTCTCACGTGAGAAAAATTCAACCATCAACAAAATACAGGGAACCGGACTGGGCATGGCTATCGTCAAGCGACTTGTTGTTCTGCTGAATGGCACAATAGATATTACATCCGAGCCGGGTAGCGGAACAACTGTTCTGATAATGATACCCATGCGAGTGCTTAGCAGCGAAGAGGTTGTCCTTTCGCAGTCACACGACGTAGAAACGGCCGGACTGAAAGGCAGACGCGTTCTTCTTGTCGAAGACAACGACATGAACCGTGAAATTGCCGAAGAGCTTCTGAAGGCAAACGGTATGCTTGTGGAAACAGCCTCCGACGGAGATATTGCCGTTGAAATGGTTCGAGAAATTGTGCAAAGAGAAGACTATGGTTACTTTGATTTTGTCCTTATGGATATCCAGATGCCGCGCATGAACGGATACGAAGCAACAAAAGCAATCCGTGCGATTCCGGGCCCGGTCCATGTGCATATTCCGATTATTGCTATGACAGCCAACGCCTTCGAAGAAGACAGAAGAGCCGCACTTGAGGCTGGAATGGACGAACATACGGCAAAGCCTATAGATGTCGCAAAGCTAATGCATACACTTTCCAGATTTGTAAAAAACTGACAATCAAACACTGCGTAATGAGGCAGAGAGTCCGGTGAAGACTGCAGACGAATTGTGTGGTATTGGCCATAACATACAACCTGCTTTATCTGTGTGATATGCAGGAAAATCCAAACATAACGATTTTGATTGAGGATTGTGCAGAAAGGAAAACGACTATGAGCAAAATCGGCATTATCGGAGCCATGGATAAAGAGGTAGATACCCTGCAGAACAGGATGACCGAAAAGAACATATCCGTCTGTGCGGGCATGCAGTTCCACGAGGGATTGCTCAACGGAACTGAAGCCGTAGTGGTACGCTGCGGAATAGGAAAGGTAAATGCCGCATTGTGCGTTCAGATTCTGGCTGATCGCTTTCATGCAACGCATATAATCAATACCGGTGTGGCCGGTTCACTGAACACAAAGCTGAACATCGGTGATATTCTGATTTCACATGATGTGATTCACCACGACGTGAATGTTACAACATTGGGCTATGCTCCGGGAGAGGTGCCCGGGCTTGGTATTATAGCATTTCCGGCCGATCAGACAATGGGACAACTGGCTATGCAGCTATGTGCAGAGGTAAATCCGGATATACAGGCCCGACTTGGACGAGTAGTCAGCGGAGATCAGTTTATTTCCAGTCAGGAAACAAAGGACAGACTGATTGCCCAATTCCATGGAGACTGTGCCGAAATGGAAGGCGCCTCGATTGCACAGGGAGCGTGGCTCAACGGATTGCCGTTTCTGATTATTCGAGCAATATCCGACAAGGCCGACGGGTCCGCGATTCAGGATTATCCCACATTTGAAGGCAAGGCAGCCGTGCATTCCGCACGTCTTGTAGAAGCGTTGACAGCAGCACTGTAAAGCAGACAGATGCCCGACTCTCGCAAATCGTCCTTGCCGAAAGCTGCAGTGCTTCTTTATAAATCCTATTTTGATCTGCAGGCTCCCGGTGAACTGCGCTGTATATCAAAAGCACAGGGCCCGCTTTTGCGGGCCTGCTTTTCTGACGGGCAAAATGCAGGGTTCGCATTAAATAAGCTCAGTGCCACTACATACCGCGTGCTATTCAGAGCAAACCGGAGTTTTGCTCAACTCTACGAATCCCGATAATGTACAGGTGATTTTATGACAAATGCTCTTTCACAACGATTTCTTGCTGCCCGAAGCGCCATTATCGAAGAATGCTTTTCCGATCTCAATGCGCAGCAGCGACGGGCGGTTTTAAAAACACAGGGGCCGGTTCTGGTCCTGGCTGGGGCAGGCAGCGGAAAGACCACCGTGTTGATTCAGCGTATGGCTAATCTTCTGCGTTTTGGCATCGGCTCCGATACAGCAGAGCTGCCCGATGGCCTGCTGCAAAGCGATGTTGAACTGATGGAATGCTATTTGAGTACGCACGATCCTGCACTCAAAAATCAGGCACAGTCTCTTTGTGCCTGGCAGCCTGTTGAGCCATGGCGAATTATCGCCATAACCTTTACAAATAAGGCTGCCGGCGAAATGAAAGAACGTCTGCGACGAATGCTGGGAGAAGAAGCCGAGGACATCTGGGCCATGACTTTTCATTCGGCATGCTGCCGCATGCTTCGACGCGATGCCAATCGTCTGGGCTATACCTCTGATTTTACAATCTATGATTCCGGCGACACGCAGTCTGTGATCAAGGCCATCCTGAAGGACAAAAATCTTGATATAAAGACATATCCGCCCAAAACGGTTGCAAATATGATCAGCAAGGCCAAGGATGCCTGCCTGACGCCGGAGGATTATATTAACCGCGCATCCAACGACATATACAACCGCTGGATCGGACTCATCTTTGAAGAATACCAGAAGCGCCTGAAGAATGCCAACGCAATGGACTTCGACGATCTGCTTGTCAAAACAGTAGAACTGCTCGAGCAGAACCCGGATATTCTTGAATACTATCAAAATAAATTTCGTTTTATTCTGGTAGACGAATATCAGGATACCAACAGCCTGCAATATCGTTTTACAGCGTTATTGGCACAGAAAAGCGGGAACATCTGCGTAGTGGGTGACGATGATCAGTCCATCTATCGTTTTCGGGGTGCCACTATTGAAAATATCCTGTCCTTCGAGAAAAACTATCCAAATGCGTGTGTGATTCGCCTCGAGCAGAATTATCGTTCCACAAGCTATATTCTGCAGGCAGCCAATGCGGTAATTTCCAACAACCGCGGGCGCAAGGGGAAAACACTCTGGACGGCGCAAAAAGGCGGAGACAAACTGCGGGTATATGAAGCTGCAAACGAAACAGAAGAAGCAAACTGGGTCGCGCAGCAGATCCTGTCCGGCAGACAAGACGGAGGCCAATTTTCGGATTATGCGGTGTTGTATCGCACAAACGCTCAGTCCAATGCCATGGAAATTGCTTTCCGTCGAAGTGGCGTACCCTATCGCATTATTGGCGGCACACGTTTCTATGATCGGGCGGAAGTCAAGGATATGCTTGCCTATCTGAGCCTGATAAACAATCGCGCTGATGATCTGCGTCTTAAACGCATTATAAACAACCCTCCGCGAGGTTTGGGCGGAAGAACGCTGGATACAGTTGAACTTCTGGCTGACCGGAACCACGTTTGCATGTATGATATTGTCAGTGACCCCTATTCCTATCCCGAGCTGGCACGGTCAGCAGGCAAGCTGATGAGCTTTACGGTCATGATCGAAGAATTATCAAAAAAACTGCAGACCATGCCCCTTCAGGATTTTTATCGTGATGTAGTTGAACAAAGCGGCTACAAGGCAATGCTCCTCGAAAAAAACGATGAGACAAATAAAACAAGAATCGAAAACATACAGGAGCTCGGGTCTACAATTGCCGGCTACGCAGAAAACGCCGAGATGCCGTCTCTGGCGGACTTTTTAGAAGAGGTTTCACTGTATACGGATATCGAGCAGTACGATCCTCAGGCAGACGCGGCAGTAATGATGACTATGCATGCAGCAAAGGGGCTGGAGTTTTCGGATGTTTTCGTGGTCGGTCTTGAAGAGGGTCTTTTTCCGTCGGCACGCAGCCTACAAAGCCAGACAGATCTGGAAGAAGAGCGGCGTCTGTGCTATGTTGCACTGACCAGAGCAAAGGAACATCTGTATGTTTCATATGCCAGAAGCAGGATGATTTATGGAAGGACAACTACAAACCGCCCATCGAGATTTGTTGATGAGCTGCCACAGGGCTGTGTTCAATGGCTGAGCAGACGACAAAGACCTGACTTCAGAGAAAGCATCGGTTTCCCCAACGAATATGGAATTGAAAACCTTACGTATGGCAGTGGCGGCAATACGGGCAAGCCTGCTGCTGTGAAGGCAGACACAGTCCGTGCGGGAACACAGAGCAGAAATGCGTCCGGAGCGCCGTCGACCGCACCGAAACCAACTGTGCTGTCAGACAGAAAAACCGCATCATTCAATCTGCGTACAGGAGACACCGTAGAACATCGCAGCTTTGGACGCGGTGTGGTAATTTCTGTTCAGGCCATGGGAAATGACGCGCTTGTAGAAATCGCCTTTGATGGCGTTGGAACCAAAAAACTGATGGCAAACACAGCAGCTAAATTTATGAAAAAGCTATAGGGCAATACCGCACAAATGCTTCTGCGGCATCATTATACGGTGCGGTCATAAGCCCGGGGCTGTTTTTTCGGTCAATGATCGGTTATTTGTATTTCGACATGGATTCCTGCATCAAAAGCGCGAAAGATGCGAGCACAGGTTTGAACACACATACGAAAAAACAGTTCATCAAAGCATCGGCAGGACAGATGTCCCGGTTTCCATCGCGGCTGGTGTTGACGTGCCGTTTTGTAAAAAGTACAGAGAGATGCATGAAGCCGTTCCAACAAAGTACGGCAGCCTGTTTTTTGCACAGGTGTTTGAACAGGAGGTATAGGTATGGACCCAAGAGAACAAATGCGGACGCTGGCCCGGCAGCTTGAGCACAACAGCTATCTGTATTATGTTCTGGATTCGCCGGAACTGGAAGATTACGAATATGACGCCATGATGCGCAGACTGGAGGATCTCGAACAGAAATATCCGCAGTTTGTCGATCCAAATTCTCCTACACGCCGCATAGGCGGAGGTGTCGGACCCAGCTTTGCGCCCATAACACATCCGGTAGCACTGCAGAGCCTGCAGGATCTGTTTTCAGACGAAGAGCTTCAGGAATTTGATCGGCGCGTTCGGCAAACTGTAGAGCAGCCGGTCTATATGGTTGAACCCAAAATCGATGGACTCTCGGTCGCATTGGAATACCAGAGCGGAGAGCTTGTCTGCGGGGCTACCCGCGGCGATGGACAGGTTGGTGAGGATGTGACGCAAAATCTGAAAACAATTCGCTCTATTCCGCTTCGCCTGGAAAATGCACCTGCCAGACTGATTGTTCGGGGCGAGGTGTTCATGCCAAAAAAAGTATTCTCCGATTTAAATGAACGGCGTGAGGAAATGGGAGAAAAGACTTTTGCAAATCCCAGAAATGCAGCGGCCGGTTCTCTGCGACAACAGGATCCAAAGATTGCGGCACAGCGTCAGCTTGATATTTTCGTTTTCAATATACAGCTGCTTGAGGGCGGACCAAGGCTGACAACACACGCTGAAACACTTGCATATCTGCGAACACTTCGTTTCAAGGTTATACAAAGCACGCCCTGTATCAGCCTGCAAGAGGTTCAGGATCAAATTGCTGAAATTAACGGCTGCAGATCAGAAATGAGCTGTGATATAGATGGTGCCGTGATAAAGGTTGACAATCTGTTTGATCGTCAACGTCTTGGGGCCACATCCAAATATCCACGTTGGGCCGCAGCATGGAAATACCCACCGGAAATCCGACAGACCGTAATACGTGATATTGTTGTACAGGTGGGACGTACGGGCGTGCTCACGCCCAAGGCCGTGGTGGATCCTGTGAGATTGGCCGGTACAACCGTTACAAATGCAACACTCCATAATCAGGATTTTATTGCACAGAAAGACATCCGAATCGGAGATACAGTCTGTATTCGCAAGGCAGGCGAAATTATCCCCGAGATTCTGAATGTTGTGAAAGAGAAACGTCCGGGCTGGGCAAAAGAATATCATCTGCCTTCGGTTTGTCCCCAATGCGGAAGTCCTGTTGCAAGGGACCCAGACGGAGCGGCAATACGCTGCACGGCGGCAGGCTGCCCATCGCAGCTTCTTCGCAGCCTGACTCATTTTGCTTCGCGTGATGCAATGGACATTGCCGGGCTTGGCGAGGCGATGGTGCAAAAGCTGTTGGAGCAGAATCTGGTTCACACGGCAGCTGACCTGTATTTCCTTACTGTAGAAGATATAGCCGTTCTGTGGCAAAATCCCGGAAGAGCAGCCTGTAATCTGATCGAAGCCATTCAAAAATCAAAGGCACAGGATTTATCCAGACTTCTGTATGCCTTTGGCGTGCGGCAGGTTGGCATCCGGGCAGCGGAGTCCCTTGCAATGCACTTCAGGTCACTTGACTGTCTCCAGTCGGCCTCCGTTCAGGAAATTACAATGCTCGAAGACATCGGGCCAATCACGGCACAGAATATTCGAATCTGGCTGGATAATCCGCAGACCAGGCAGCTGATCGACCAATTGCGGCAGGCGGGAGTAAATATGAAGACCGGTCTGTTTCAACCGCAGGAACAGCTTAAAGGCAAGACCTTTGTTTTAACCGGGACACTTTCAAAAATGAGCAGGGCGGAGGCAACGCAAAAACTGCAGGCTCTTGGAGCCAGGGTCTCCACCGGCGTATCAAAAAAAACAAGCTATGTTGTTGCCGGAGAACAGGCCGGGACGAAATTGCAAAAGGCAAATGAACTTGGTATTGCCGTTCTGACAGAAGCTGAATTCCTTCAGATTCTCAACGAAAAAACAGAGCATGGCCCCGCAGCCGAATGAGAACAGACAACCTGTGTCGGTAATGCGGCATACTCTTTGCCGTTTTGCAGCTATTTCCCGTGTACCCAAAGCATTTGCCGGACTTCCGGACAGATATCGTCGCTCTGCAAAATCGATCCTGTTCTGATCCTGAACAAAGAAAGCCCGGCTGTGCAAGAAACAACCATAGGAGGCATCATATGCAGATTCAGTACCCGCACCTGCTCAAACCAATTCAGGTGGGCAGCCTTACCTTGAAAAATCGCCTGTTTTCAGCGCCTCAGGGCCTGCATGCAATGCAAGACAGACAGACATATCCAACACAGGCTGTAATTGCAAATATGGCCAATAAGGCGCGCGGCGGAGCAGCACTGGTTACCTGCCATACCGTTTCTGTCTCCAACAGATCTGACGGTTCCGGCGCTGATACAGACTATGATATTTTCGATGCGGTATCCCGTCAGTATATAGCTCAGATGGCTGAGGAGATTCATCTATACGGAGCAAAGGCATCCATGGAACTGAACTTCCTGTCCGGGTATGAGGGCTATGACGTGACAGATCAAATTATCGGTGCCGACGGAAACAGGGCTAAGGAGATATCATTTCAGCAGCTTCAGGATCTGGCCGGAAACTATGCTCTTCAGGCGTATTTATGCAAGCAGCTTGGATACGACATGGTACTTCTGCATATGGGGTATCAGTTTTCGCTTCTTGCCAGATTTCTTTCTCCGGCGTCCAACACCCGGACGGATCAGTTCGGAGGCAATGCAGAAAACCGCGTGCGTTTTCCGATAATGGTCTGTGATGCAATTAAAAACGTCTGTGGAAAGGGCTTTCCAATCGAAATCAGGATGTCCGGCCGTGAAAGCATCCCGAATGGGATGACACTCGAGGATGCAAAAGCATATGCCTGTGCTTTTTCCGGACATGCAGATCTGCTTCAGGTTCATGGCCCGGACGGCGCGGCCAGCCACTGTATGGGATTTCAGACACGTTATCCGTTCCTGGATATGGCTCAGGCCATAAAAGAACTGCACACAGACCTCCGGATTGTTGCAATCGGCGGCTTCCAGGATCCGAAGGAAATGGATGAAGTTCTTGCCCAGGGAAAGGCAGATGCGATCTGCGTCGGAAGAGGACTGATTGCAGATCCGAACGTCGGTAAAAAAGCCCTTGAGGGCAGAGCCGAGGATGTGGTTCCCTGCGTCAAATGCATGCGCTGCCATGATACGGCCTGTATTGAGCGTATCACATATCGCTGTTCCGTTAATCCAACCATTGGCCTTGAGCACAAGCTTAATCAGCTTATTTTGCCGGTACAGGCCAATAAAAAAGTAGCGGTTGTCGGAGGCGGACCGGCCGGAATGACAGCTGCACTGACAGCATACCGACGCGGACACTGCGTGACTTTGTTCGAGCAGTCTGATCACCTGGGAGGACAGTTGGTTTTTTCAGACTATGTATCATTTAAGACAGCACTGAGCCGTTTTAAAAATCATCTGGTCAATCAGATACAAAAGGCAGACATTTCCATACGGCTCAATACAACCGCAGACAAAACAATGCTGCAGGATTTTGACGCAGTCATTCTGGCTTTGGGCGCCGAGCCTCTGATTCCAAAAATTCCGGGAACAGACAGCAAACATGTTTGCACTGCTCCAAAAGTATATGGACATGAAGACACACTCGGAAGGTATGTAACAATCATTGGCGGAGGCCAGGTTGGCTGTGAAACAGCCATGCACCTTGCACAAAAGGGTCTGGACGTAACAGTTCTGGAAATGCAGACCAAGCTTGCTCCGGATGCTTCACCGTCCTATCGATATGCTCTTTTGAATGCAATTCGGGAACAGACCAATATCCATATTGTGCTCGGAGCATGCTGCACCAGCTTAGAGGGTGATGTGATCTATCAAGACCGTATTGGATCGCAGAGAAGGATTTTTGCCGATACGGTTATTCTTGCTGCCGGTATGAAGGGCAGGGCAGACCAGGCTGCACAGCTTCTGGGGGTGGTTGCCGAAACCGTACTGGTCGGCGATTGTGCAGGCCCCGGGAATCTGGCTGGTGCGACACGAACCGGCTGGGCTGCGGCAATTGCACTATAAGGAGTACAGAGCATGCGCGTGATGGGAATTGATTATGGCGATGCCCGCACCGGCATCGCAATATCGGACAAATTGGGGCTTTTGGTCGGGCAAACAGCCGTCATCACACATTGGAACAGTGAGGAAGTTGCCAGACAGATTGCACAGCTGGCACAAAGCCGCGGCGTCGAATTCCTTGTGGTTGGTCTTCCCCGCAATATGGATGGAACCGAAGGTCCACGTGCCGCATTGTGCAGAGAATTTGCAAAAAAAATAGAGATTCTGACAGGACTGGAAACCGTTTTATGGGATGAACGCAGAACCACTGTAGATGCACATCGTATTCTCTCTCAGACTGGTAAAAATGGGAAAAAACGAAAAAAAATTATAGATGCCGTGGCAGCATCCCTGATCCTTGAGGGCTATCTTGGTTACCTGAATACAAAAAAACAATAAGGCAGCATCGCATAGATGCGTTTTTTAGTCCAACGGCAGGACGCACACAGGCTGAAAGGTTTCTATGGCAATACCGCACAATTCGCCTGCGGTCTTCTCCGGGTCTTTTGCCCAAATTCTGCAGTTTGGAAAACTTGAAATACATACAGTAAATACATACAGTATTCCTGCGTTTTTCGAGCTTTGCCCTGAGACAATATCTCTCGCCGAATGCACTCACCTCATTGTGCGGTGCTGCTATATCCTGTAATATTGTAATATAATGAGGCTGCTGTCGGAGCAAGTGTAGTGTGTGCAGCATTTAATTGTACGGTTCGGGCTTTATGCAATTCATACTTGACAGAAAGCTATCAAATGAAATATGATGAATCAGTTAAGTAAAGATAAGCGTATAGTGGGGGTTTATAATGGCATTCACCGAAGATATGGTTTCGAAACTGATTACAGATCCGATCACTCTGGCCAGGGGTAAAGCATACTACTCTGCCGGTCGTGTCAAGGAACTGACGGTTTCCGTCCGCGGCAGCACAACAACGCTTGACGCGGTCATACGCGGCCCTCAAGACTACCACACGGCCTGTACGATTAATCGATCGGGCACATACATCTATGGAGTGAGCTGCAGCTGTTCTGACTTTTCCGAGGACAAATATTGTCTGCATGTTGCAGCAGCGCTGCTGGCTCTGGCACACTATAAACCTACTGCAAATGTCCCAGCCACCAGTGCTGCCGGTGAACGGCTGCTGCAGGCTTTTCGTTCGACAGCACATCCGCAGCTGAGTGAACCCGGAGATATACGGCTGGTTCCGACTCTTGGCTTTGCCTCTGACTATCTCACTCTTGAGCTGGCTGTAGGATCCAGACAGCTGCATCCTGTTCCTAATATTGCCAATCTTTGCCAGCAGGTACAGAACGGTGAAACTGTTACCTATGGGAAACGGCTGAGTTTTCGTCACACTCTGACAGCCTTTGAACCCAAATCACGTCAGCTTCTGGAACTGGTTATGCGCACAGTGCAGATTCGCTCCTTTCTGATTCAACGCGAGTTCTGGTCCGCTGGTACCGTGCTTGACGAGCAGCAGCTTTCACTTCCTCCCGAAGCGCTGGACGATTTTTTTGATCTCTTTGTTGGACAGTCGTTAAAAACCACAGGCCCTTCTGTGTTTTTTTCTACCGATACTCCGCATCTTTGCTTTAATATCAGGGGCTCTAATGGCGGCATCGAGCTCGTTACACCGGCTTTTCAAATCTTTCCGGGCAGAAAATGGCAATACCTGCATACGCAAGATTCTCTGTATCGTCTTGAGCCGGATCTCGCCGTGCATCTCAGCGCGCTGCAGGAGCAGGGCGGACCAAACGGTGTGTTCTTTCAATCCGGAGATCTGCCCGCATTCTGTAATTTTATTCTGCCCGTTCTGCAGCAATGTGGGACTGTAGAAGACAACCAAAAGCTTTTATCTTCCTATACACCCGAGACCCCAGAGATCAAAATCATGCTTGATACGCCCGACACCAACTGTCTGACTGCATCTGTTTCATTTGTCTATGATGCTCTTGAAACAGACGCTTTTGATAAAACACCTCCGCAGCCCTTCAGAAACCTTCGTCTGGAGACTGAAGCCGTCAATCTTGTTTCCGGTTGGATGCCGCAGTTGGATGCCGAACAGCGAACATGGTGTCTTCAGGGAAGTGACGAGCAGATCTATGCCTTTCTTATAGACGGTCTGCAGCAGCTGGCCGATATCGGAACGCTTATGTGCACCGATCGGTTTGAGGGCATTCGCCGCACCCGTCCCAAGGTCAGTGTTGGCGTAAGCCTGATCTCCGGTCTGCTTGAAATCAAGGTGGAGTCTTCGGAATTCCCCATCGACGAACTGGAAGCTGTTCTTGCCTCATGTCGTATGCACCGCAGATTTCACCGTCTGAAAAACGGTGTATTTCTTGAACTCGACAACGATGCGCTGAAGGGGCTGCGTGAGCTTGACGAAACCATCGGCCTGTCTTTATCTGATATTCACAACGGTACAATTCGTCTGCCCGGGTATCGCGCAATTGAAATTGATCAGGCCTTTTCGGATGACCGTTCTGCTTCGTTTAATCGTGACGGCAGCTTCCGCGAGATGCTCCGTGACTTTCGTTCGGCCGAGCAAAACGAGTTTCCTCTTCCGCAGGAGATGGCCTCTGTTCTTCGTCCATACCAGCGTTCCGGTTTTCGCTGGCTGAAAACACTGGAACAATATGGTTTCGGAGGCATTTTGGCCGATGACATGGGCCTTGGAAAAACCATTCAGATGATTACTTTTTTGATGTCTGCCAAGCAACAGGGCATAACACACCCTGCCCTGATTGTCTGCCCTGCTTCTCTGGTCCTTAACTGGCAGGACGAATTCAGCCGTTTTGCGCCAGGACTCAGCGTTCTGGCTGTTAGCGGCACATCCATCTATCGCCGTTTTCAGTTGAACGAGGCCGACAGCTATGATGTGCTTATCACCAGCTATGATATGCTGAAACGGGATATTGACCAATACGAATTAATGACTTTTTCCTATTGCATTTTAGACGAAGCGCAGTATATTAAAAACCATAACACGAAAAGCTGCCAGGCCGCTCGGCGCGTGCATGCCGGATGTCGATTTGCCCTGACGGGTACCCCGGTAGAAAACCGTTTAAGTGAGCTGTGGAGCATATTTGATTTTCTGATGCCGGGATATCTGTCTGCCTATGCACGTTTTCGTGACCGCTTTGAGATCCCCATTGTCAAAAATCAGGATCAGACTGCACAAGAACGGCTGGGCCGCTTGATAGAGCCATTTGTGCTGCGCCGTCTGAAAAAAGATGTTCTGACCGAACTTCCGTCTAAGACCGAAACTGTACAGTATGCTATTTTGAGCGGTGAACAGCGCAAGCTGTATGAAGCCAATGTATACCAGACACGCAAGGAGCTTGAAGGCGCCACAGACCGTGACCGAATGCAGATTCTTGCCGCTTTGACACGGCTGCGCCAGATTTGCTGTGACCCCAGACTCTGTATTGATAATTTCTCAGGAGAAAGTGCCAAGCTTGAGTTATGTATGCAGCTGGTGTCCGATGCTGTAGCCAGCGGTCATCAGCTTTTGCTGTTCAGCCAGTTTACATCCATGCTGGGTCTGATTGAAGCCGAGCTGAAGGAACAGAATATCTCCTATTTCATCCTTGAGGGCTCCACCTCAAAACCCAGACGGGCAGAACTGGTCAAGCGATTTAATGCTGGTGAGGCATCTGTTTTTCTGATTTCCCTTAAGGCCGGCGGAACCGGACTGAATCTTACTGCGGCAGATATCGTCATCCACTATGATCCATGGTGGAATCTCGCTGCTCAAAATCAGGCAACAGACCGAACGCACCGTATCGGTCAGCAGAACCCGGTGCAGGTATACCAGCTCATCATCAAAGACAGTATTGAAGAGCGCATTCTGAATCTCCAGGCCGAAAAGGGCGCTTTGGCTGAGTCTATCATTGCCTTTGGCACCGGCAGCATCACAACCATGAGCAAAGAGGACCTGTTGAGTCTGCTGGCTGATACCTGATGCCAGTACATTGCCCCAAGCCAACACGAAATGAGGAATATCACATGAAACGAATTGTCTGTATGCTGCTGTGCCTGTTCACTCTGCTGAGTATAAGCACTGTTCCTGCAGCAGCATCCCCGGCTGACGATGAGGTCTTTTCGGTTGATGCCAGAGCTGCGCTGCTGATTGATCTGAACTCAGACAACGTTCTTTACGAACTGAATGCCGATGAGGAGCTTTATCCGGCAAGTCTGACCAAAATTATGACAGCAATTCTGGCAATTGAAAACGGTAATCTCGACGATGTGATCACTGCCTCGCAAACCGCTCTGACCGGTCTTGATCCGGACGGAACCACAGTATGGCTCAGTGCTGGTGAGCAGATGCCTCTTCGTGATCTGCTGTATTGTATGCTGCTGGCCAGCGCCAACGATGCATGCAATGTTGTAGCTGAGTATATTTCGGGTTCGATTGAGGATTTTGTTGCATTGATGAATAAAAAAGCCAAGGAGCTCGGCTGCATCGGCACGCATTTCAGCAATACCAATGGTTTGCCGGATGATACCCACACTACAACCGCCAGAGACCTGGCTATCATCACCAAATATGCCATACAGAATCCCACTTTTTGGGAAATCTGCACCACCGTGCAATATACTGTTCCAGCCACAAATGTTTTTGATCCCCGCGTTCTGGTAACCACCAACTCCATGATGAGTACGCACAAATATTATTACTTCTATGATTCGCGTGTACAGGGCGTAAAAACCGGATACACCGCTGCCGCCGGACGTTGCCTGATTGTTACCGCCCAGGAAGATGATATGCGCCTTTTGAGTGTTGTTTTGGGAGCTCCGGATACCATGCTGTATAACAACGTGAGCTGGTATGGTCACTATGCTGACACAGCAATGATGCTTGAATATGGCTTTGGTGTGCTGGACGGCACAATCGTTCCTGCAAAAACCGATGTAGCAACCGAAGAAGCTGCACCCGTTCCGGCTGATGATCCCATGAATGTCCCACCAACGATTGATGAACAGCAGCCATCAGAAGACGAAACAAGCGCAATAAGCACCGATTCACAGTCTTCAGATGCCGGCCAAACGCATTCCACAGACCAGTCTTCAACCGGACTTATCAGTCTGTCGACCGATGCGGATACAGTCAAATCGTCAGAAAAAAAGAGCTTTCCATGGCTGCTTCTGATTCTGATCATTCTGGCTGTTTTGCTTGAGGCATGTATCGTTTATATTCTCTGCTATCGTTTTGAGTATAGGCGTCGCCGCCAACGGCAGGCTGCCGCACGCCTTGAAGCGGCACGGACTGCTTCTCGCTCAGAACGCGATATGTCCATAGAAGACGAAAAGGACAGCAATTGAGAAGCTGACCCGCTGACAAATAATCAGGCTATCCTATCTGCTGATTCATAGCGTCAGCGTGCCGCATTTGGGTGATTTTTGCATTATGCGGCACTGACTGAGAAAAATAAAGACTCGCGGCAAACCGGATACCGAAAAATCCGGCAGCTGCGAGTCTTTTGGTTTATTCGGAATTTCGTCAGCAGATTCATCTGTCTCTTCCTGCTCTTCTGCCGGAATCAGCAGACACACGTCTGGAGAATCTCAGGCGAGATGAGCCGAAATGCTGCTGTTACAGACTCATACCTGCATTATAACCGGCACGGACAGCCTGGAGCACCTTCGCAGGCTTTGTGCAGTCACCGCCGATAATCAGTTCCTTATCTGTGTCGCGGAAGCTGTCGGCCATAGCGCTGTTGGAACGCATGCCAACGGCTACGATAATGGTGTCTGCCGGAAGCGTGACAGCATTGTCATCCGGATCGAGAACGATAACTCCTTCGGCAGCAATTTTCTGGCACTTGTGCCCAGTGCGCAAAACAGGTGGTACTGTGCACTTGCCCATCGCGACCTTCATTGCGCGGCGATGTGCAGGAGATGTATCCGCCGCAATTTCGGACTGCATCTCAACAATCGTAACCTCATGTCCGTTTTGTGCCAGGTGAAGTCCTGTTTCACATCCTACCAGGCCTCCACCAATCAGAACGACTCTGTGACCGATGCAAACATCTTCGTTGAATACGTCAGTTCCCATGACAACTCTTGGATCATCCATTCCCTCGAATGGAGGGCGAATAGAACTGGCGCCAACTGCAACATAGATTGCGTCATAATCCATGGTCTCCAGCTCTTCCGGACTGGCCTGCGTGTTAAGCAGGACCTGCACGCCCAGCTTTTTGATCATTGTCATCTGCCATTCGGCAAAACGATACAGATCGCGTTTAAACGGAACATATTGGGCAAACTGCAGCTTACCGCCCAGGGCTTTATCTGCTTCATAAAGGGTAACCTTATGTCCGCGCTGAGCAGCGGTAATCGCACATTGCATACCACTGGGACCGCCTCCGACTACGGCTACCTTTTTGGAGATCAGGGCAGGAGCCGTGACTTCGTTTTCAAGATCATACCCGATGGTCGGATTTACGGCACACCGAATATTTCTGGTTTTGAACATCTGCTCCTGACAACCGTAGCAGCGAAGGCAATGCCGGATTTCCTCGTCGTCGCCCCTGCGTGCCTTATTCGGAAGATCCGGATCGGCAATCAGTCCTCGGGCTACGCCGACAAGATCGGCCCGGCCGGCTGCAACAATTTCTTCCATCTGGTCTGCATCCGAAATTCCGCCGACGCAGATAACAGGCTTGGAAACAGCTTTTTTTACAGCCTCTGCATATTTTACATTACAGCCATGCTCCAGGAACATGGACGGATGCATAACAATTGATGTGAAGAGGTCTTCGTTTACGCCAACAGAAACATGGAACATGTCAAGATAGGGCTCCAGCAACTTGCAGATTTCTACGCCCTCGTCGATATGGTAGCCCTTTTCGGTTAACTCATCACCGCTGACACGGGCCTCGAGCACACACTTTGGCGCTGCTGCACGAATTGCCTGCAGTACTTCGATGACGTAGCGGCAGCGGTTTTCTAAACTTCCGCCGTATTCATCCGTACGGAAATTGCTCAACGGAGAGAGAAACTGATTCAAAAGCCACCCATGACCGGCATGTACACAGATAATATCAAAGCCGGCCGCCGCGCAGTTTTTCGCACTGTCTGCAAAAGCCTTTTTGATCTCCTCCATCATAGCCTTATCCATACCGCGGCAGATCTGTTTTCCGTCTTTGTCAAACAGATCTGATGGACCGATTGGCATGTCAACACCAAGGAAAATCGGTGCACATTGCTTTCCGCCATGGCCTAGCTCAATACCTGCATAGGCATTGTATTGATGAATTGCATCCGCACAATCCATCAGCGAAGGAAGCGCAACCGCAGTATTCAGGACAACCTGCTGCGGATGAGACAGTCCGGTAGCTGCATGGACAACGGATTCACCTACCATGACTACAGCTGCACCGCCTTTTGCTTTGCGGCGATAGTATGCTATATTTTCTGCTGAAAGAGTTCCGTTGGGCCCTACTTCTGCAAGAGATGTCGGCGCCGAAATGATACGGTTTTTCAGTGTCAGCTGCCCTACGCGGAACGAGCTGAACAGGGTGGGGTATTTTTTCATGGTCTTACTCCTTATCCAGACATTTTTCACACAAATCAACTTTAATTAGTATACAAACTAAGCTCTGTTCCGTCAAGTACCTTGTGAAAAAAACATTCTCATACTGTAAGAATGCTCCGTCGATTGGCAAAACCGACGGAGCGTAAGAGGAAGAGAGGGTATAATTCAGTTTGTTGCGGCCTTTAGGTCTGCATACTGCTGTCCGATTTCGCGAACGGCATTGAGCAATGCCTTTTTCAGGTGGCCGTAGTAATGCAGGTTCAGGTTTTCCAGCAGTGCGTCACAACCCTGGGTCAAATTGTATCCTTTTAACATCTGAAGGACAAAACGTTTTCCCAGTTCTGTGGCCATGCTGCAATCGACATCAAGTATGATACCGGTTTCGTAGTCAACATCCGCAACCACAACCAGCTGCTCATAAAGCTTTTGCGCAGCCGTATTTGTCGGAAGTTTGGAATAACCTGCCAGAAGAATGTGTCCGGATATTCTGCTCATACGGGATCATCCATAAACGTTTTCGCAACCCTGAAAATTTCAAAGAGCTGCTTATCGCGTTTGGTTTTCAGTTCTTCGATGTCTTTGCCTGTATAATCGTAAAAGCCCTTTCCGGTTTTGATTCCGAGATTCCCTTCGTCTATGAGCTTTTGCAGTGTTTTCGGCATATCGTCGCCGTTTTCAGGCATGGAATAGCTGTGATTTTTGTAATTGTTGGCTGTCATGTCCAATCCGCCGAAATCTGCACGCTTCAACAGGCCAAGCACGACAGCTCTTGGTATGAAACTTGCCTTGGCAGCCAGGTCAATTGCTTCGGCATCGCAGTAATCGTTGTCCAGCAGATAGAAGATTTCTCTGTTCAGACACTGCTGCAAACGGTTTACTATGTATCCGCGGATAAATTTTTTCATGAATACCGGCGTTTTCCCACACTTGCGCAGAAGCTCCATAACAATCCTGCCATACGTATCCGGCGCCTGTTCACTCTTTACGACCTCAACAAGCGGGATCAGCTGCGGAGGTGCATACCAGTGCGCAATGCACAATTGCGGCAGCAAGGATTCGGGAGCAATCTCAAAAATGTTCAATGCAGACGTATTGGACGCAATAATCACATCCCGGGAAACACATGCGGACAGCTGCGAATAAAGCGCGCTTTTTGCATCCTTGTTTTCTACAATTGTTTCCTGAATAAACTGTGTTCCGGCAATTGTCTCTTCGACGGTAGAAGCAAAGGTGATGCGGTTATATACTGCGTCCTGCTGGTCTGCAGGAATAATCTGTTCGTCGACAAAGGTTGCAATGCTGGTTTTGAGAGATGCCTTGGCTTTTTCGCGTGTTTCTTCACGGCGAGTCCACATCCTGACCGGATAGCCACTCATAGCGTAGGTAAGCGCGATACCCGGGCCCATTGTGCCGGCACCTAAAACAGCAATATTTCTGATATCAGAGAGTGTATCCATATATCAATACATCTTCTTTCTGATAGTTTAGTAGGCGCCCTCTTCCCAGGCAACCAGACGAACAAAACCACCGTCTGCCATCTCGCAACGGAACGGGAATGCAGCAATGGTCATACGACGCCCCTTAACAAGGTCGATATCGCCGCCGGCGTTTTCGATGGTTACAACACCATGCTGCATGTAAAGACGATGGCAAGGCTCGTAGTCCTGATACTCTTCGTCGAGATCGCGCCCGGTTGCAAGCTTATAGTTTGTGTATAGCCAGGGCATCTGTTCTTTGGCCGGATAATGCCACAGCGGGCTGTCGGTTGCTCCCCATGTGCCGGTGATACCCTTGATTTTCTTTTCGAACATCAGGTATTTTGCAACTTCGGGGCCCATGCCGGGGTAGTAGTTGAAGTATTTATCGTTGTTTACACGCCAATAGCGGTGGAAGCCGGTATCGATTACAACCCAGTCGTTCGGACGAATCTCGAGATTGTCCTGCGCGCAGGCGCGTTCTACGTCTTCGGGCGTGATGATGTGCCATATCTCGCCCATTCTTTTGGGATCTCCTTCGGCAGCGTTCCACTTTTCCTCGAATTCATCATACATCCATGTCATATCCAAAATGACACCGGTTCCGATGCAGAACTCCAGAGGGATTTCATTGAGCGTGTAGCCATAGCGTTCGCGGTCAACCTCTTCGAGGTGCAGAACATGCTGAGGAGCATCCATGTGCGTTCCCGCATGCAGTGTGCCGGTGTAGGTCATGGTACGTTTGTGGAAACGTTCGAGATACTGACCGCGCGGGAATGCCAGGTCTGTCCGTGCTCCGGGAAACGGCCACAGAGGAGTATCAACCCCCCATGGGGCACTCAGGTCGTAGATCTTTGGGAAATTGTTGCGGTCAAGGTAAAACTCTTCTTTTCGCAAGGGCATATACGCCATAGCAAGGTCCTCCTTCTAACGATGGTCAAAGCCGGGCAATATTGCATAAACCCGGTATCTACATAGCGCCAGTCTACACCTTGGAACTGTACCAGAGTCAAGTGATTTTCTGAAAAAATCTTGCATCCTGTACATAAAATCCTTATAATTCTACTATAACCGATAGCAGTTTTATTGAATGAACGTTTTCCTGCGGAAGGAGCACAACATGAAATATAAAATCGGTGACGTAGCAAAAATTCTCAGCATCTCTCCGGATCTGCTGCGATACTACGAAAAAAAAGGTGTTGTCCACCCGGAAAAAGACCATTGCAACGATTATCGTTATTATGATACCTGGGATATTAACTTCCTGGTAGACTGTCTGTGGTTTAAGGCATATGGCTTTGGAATTGACCAGATTGCTCAGATGGTAACGGCGACAGACCTTGAAGGCCTTATCAGGCTTATGGACGAAAAACAGGAAAATATTCAACAGACAATACAGTATCAATCGCTTCTGCTGGATCGCTGTCATGAATACCTGCAAGAGGTAGCCGCAGCAAAAACGCACCTGTATCGGTGTGATATTCAGGATAGTCCGGAAATTGTACGCTATATAAATCGCTATAACTTTATCTATGATAAAAGCCCGGATGTTCAGCAGCTGGGGCAGCAATGGCTGAAATATATGCCTTTCACCCATCGATGCTTTGATATCGACCGAAACGCGCTGCTTTGCGGCGATGAAGACTATGCCTGGGGATTTTCTCTCAGCATGAAATACGTAAGGCAGTTTCAGGTTCCGATTCAATCCCCGGTAGTGTATCTTCCGTCGCAAAAAAGCATTCATACTGTGTTTAAAAGTGCCGGAAAAAACAATTTCTCACCTCGCCACCTGGATTATGTACTGGATTATGCTTCTTCCAACGGATACAAAATATCCGGCGGAGCACGAGGACACCTGCTGTGCAGCGTTCTTGAAGAGGATCGTCTGACCGGATTTTTTGAGGTTTGGGTTCCTATTGAAGATGCGAAAAATCCGTCATCCTGAACACGCGGCGGCTGAATGCATTTGCCGTATTATACGGTGTTTTCCTAAACCGGAAAATTGCATATGTGATTCTGAGCTTCTCACTGATAATGTGCCTGTGCCGCTTTAAAAAATAAGTTTGCAATCAGCTTGCAATTAATACGGATATTTTGATAAAATATTCCTGTTCTTTGTCTCAGGGCAACACCGCACAATTTTCCTTCGGCTTTCGCCGGATCCTTTGCCCCGATCCTGCAGTTCAGAAAGATTGAAATATACAGTATTCCTGCGTTTCCCGAAACTTGTCCGGAGACAAAATCCCACTGAATGTACTTGCTTCATTATGCGGTATTGCCCTAAAACTTCAACCGGGAGGATAATGCTATGGCTATGAATCGAATTGCTCTTGGCAGCCTGATCTTCAATACCCATTATAACTACAATCACTTAGAGCGGCAGATTCTTTGCAGAAAATCAAAGCTCTACAGCGGCCAGCCTCGTATTCTCACTATCCTGTCTTCAAACGAAGGATGCACACTGAAGGAACTCTCGGCAATGTGCCATATCGGCATGCCAAGTCTTTCCGTGTCCGTTCGTAACATGGAAAAAACCGGGCTGGTACGAAAAGGCAGTGGACTGAGAAATCAGCAGCTCTTTTTAACCGAAGAAGGTCACAGGCGGGCGCTTCTTTTTCACGAGGAAATAGACCGCTTCTACAAAGCCTATGTTGATTCGGTCGGCGAAGAACGTAGCCAGGTTCTGTTTGATGCTCTGTTGGAGTATAATCAGTTTATTGAAGCCTATATGGGTCTGGAGCCGACCGAGCCTGTAGAGGCCGGCGTTCCGAAAATCGGGTGAAATTACTTCCCCGGCAGCGTATAACAGACTTTTCTGCTTTGGAAGAGGCGATTTGAATGAAACTGATTTCCTGGAATGTTAATGGCTTAAGAGCTTGCATAGGCAAAGGATTCTTGGATTTTTTCAACGCCGCAGACGCGGATATATTCTGTCTGCAGGAGACCAAGCTCCAGCCGCATCAGATCAGCCTGGATTTGCCCGGATATCAGAAATTCTGGTGTTCCGCCGAGAAAAAAGGTTATTCCGGAACTGCCGTATTTACAAAGCACAAGCCATTGACTGTCCGCTATGAACTTCCGGATACGGATCTCGGAGGAGAAGGACGCGTCATCACTCTTGAGTTTGATCGATTTTTCCTGGTTTGCTGCTATACCCCGAATTCGCAGGATGGGCTAAAACGTCTGAACCATCGTATGATCTGGGATGCCGCCTTTCGCAACTATCTTAAATATTTATGCTTACAGAAGCCTGTAATTGCATGTGGTGACATGAATGTGGCACATCAGGAAATCGATTTGAAAAATCCTGCAGCAAATCACAAAAATCCGGGATTTTCGGATGCGGAACGCAACAGCTTTTCGGAACTGCTGAATTCCGGTTTTGCCGATACATTTCGCACCATGTATCCCTCTGCAATAGATGCGTATTCCTGGTGGAGCTATCGTATGCATGCCAGAGAAAAGAATATCGGCTGGCGAATCGACTATTTTATCGTCTCGAATTGTCTTCTTCCGGCAGTAGAAGACGCAGCAATTTTCAGCAGCATACCCGGCTCGGATCACTGTCCGGTCGGTTTGACAATAAACGAAGCCGCCATGGGAATCAACAGCATATCGGAAGAAAAGTAGAAGTGTACCCATGCTGCGCAGACAGCCTTTTTGAACAGACTGAAATCAGCGGGAGAATCATGGATTTCGTGATTCTCCCGCTGAGATGTTGCAGTATATTTTTGTTGCCTACGGTCTTGTCAGCTGATAGGTATGGTTTTGGGTTCTCCGTAATCTTTCCCATAGGTTTCTACGCGAATTGACTGAATGACTATATCCTCTTTCGGAGTATCATCGTCGTGTGCGTCTACCTGTGAGATTGTTGTGACGAGATTTAATCCGGAAAAGACACGGCCAAATGCGGCATAATAACCATCATAGCTGGATGATTTGTCAATAACAGTGATGAAGAATTGACTGCCGGCCGTGTTGTAGTCTTCCTGGCCATTGGAATTTGAAAATCGCGCCATTCCGATTGTCCCTGCTGTAAAGCTGAGATCGTTTTTACTGTAGCCGTTTGCGGAAAACTCGCCTTCGATGAAATAGCCCGGGCCGCCAGTTCCATTGCCTGCCGGATCGCCACCCTGAATGAGCATGCTGTTAACCACACGGTGAAATTTCAGCCCGTCATAGAAGCCGCTGTTTGCCAGAGAAATAAAGTTGGCAACGGTATTCGGCGCCTTGTCAGGGTAAAGATAGATAAGGATCTGATCTCCACTGGACAAAGTGATGGTTGCCAGCGGATTTTTAGGGGTTCCGCAGGCACAGACAACCAGCAGGCTGAATGACAGTATCATCAGAATTGCAGCGGAAACAAGCCTTTTGAATTTCATGAACAAACGCTCCTATCAAATGCACAGTAGTCATTCGCTATATTATCAAAATAACTTTGTGTTTTCAAGCACGCTTTATAATTTTTTAGGGCAACAGATTGCATAAAACCCGAACCGATCTGGCAGGATTGTTGATTTTAACGGGTATCCGTGTTAGAATTGCAGGAAATCCGTGCAAAAGGAGCATATCAAAAAATGCCAAAGACACTTGTTCTGGCAGAAAAACCCTCAGTAGGAAAAGAACTTGCCAGGGTGCTGGGCTGCAGACAGGGAGGAAACGGTTATCAGGAATCCGATCGCTATGTGGTTACCTGGGCTTTGGGTCATCTTGTAACGCTGGCGGATCCGGATGTCTACGAGAAGAAATGGGAGAAGTGGGACCTGAGTGATCTGCCTATGCTTCCTGTCAACATGAAATTGGTCGTGATTCCGGAATCGGCTCACCAGTTCAAGGTTATACAGAGTCTCATGAAACGTCCGGATGTGACAGATTTTGTGATTGCCACAGATGCCGGCCGTGAGGGAGAACTTGTAGCCAGGTGGATTATGCAGAAGGCAGGATGGAAAGGTCCGGTTCGACGGCTTTGGATTTCCTCACAGACCGACCGTGCAATCCGCGATGGCTTTGCAAATATGAAATCCGCGAGCAACTACGACGCCTTGTATCGTTCGGCTCAGGCACGGGCAGAGGCCGACTGGCTGATAGGACTTAATGTTACGCGGGCACTGACATGTAAGCACAACGCACAGTTGTCCGCAGGCCGGGTCCAAACACCGACATTGGCTCTGATAACCCAGCGCGAACAGGAAATACGTGCCTTTGTTCCGCAGCCCTTTTGGATGCTGAAGCTGAAAATCGGTAATTTTACCGTTTTATGGAGAGATGCGCAGGGCAAATCCCAGATTTTTGATGAGTCTGCGGCAAGAAAACTGGCTGAGAAACTTCAAGGGAAAACGGCTGTGGTCAGTGCTATAAATAAGACATTTCGGCAGATCCCGCCTCCGGCGGCCTATGATCTGACCGAGCTGCAGCGTGATGCAAATCGCAGATATGCCTACTCTGCCAAGGAAACGCTGAATCTGATGCAGAGCCTGTATGAGCGACACAAGCTTCTGACCTATCCCCGCACAGACTCCCGATACATTCCGGACGATGTGGTTCCAACACTGCCGGAGCGGCTGCGCAGCGTGATGATTGGAGATTACAAAGCACTGGCGCAGGAAATTATGCGCAGCAAGCCGCTGCAGACCAGATATCTTGTCAACAATACAAAGGTTACGGATCATCACGCCATAATTCCGACTGAAGAGCAGCCTGAGTTTTATAACCTTTCCGGTCCGGAAAAAAACATCTACGATCTTGCAGTCCGCCGTTTTATTGCAGTCCTGCTGCCTGCCTATCAATACGACGAGATCAAGCTGACACTGACTGTTGACGGGCAGAGCTTTACCGCTAACGGAAGAAATGAACGGCAGACCGGCTGGCATGCTGCCTATGACCGAAGTTTTTCCATGCAGGAAGATGATGAGCAGCAAGACGATCAGACCCTGCCTCAGTTGACCTCCGGTCAACGTCTTGCGGTCAGCGGTGTTCAGATCGTTGCAGGAAAAACGGCACCTCCGGCTCGATATACCGAGGCTACACTTCTGTCCGCCATGGAGCATCCTCCTGTTCGGGATAAGTCTCTGTCAAAAACACTTGCAGAAACCAGCGGACTTGGCACACCGGCGACACGGGCAGATATCATCGAAAAGCTTTTTTCATCCTTTTATATTGAAAGGCGCGGAAAGGAGCTTGTTCCGACATCAAAGGGCCAGCAGCTTGTAAAACTGGCTCCATCGGAGCTCCGATCAGCCGAACTTACTGCACAGTGGGAGGACAGACTGGCAGCAATTGCAAAAAATAAAGACTCCGACAAGACTTTTATCGAAGAAATGCGCCTTTTTGCAGCAAGGCTTGTAACAGATGTAAAGGCCGACACAGGGACCTATACACACGACAACATGACACGCAGTCCTTGCCCGGAATGCGGAAAAAATCTGCTTCTGGTAAAAACAAAAAAAGGCGGACAGATGCTTGTATGTCCGGATCGCACATGTGGATATCGGCGAAATCTGACGCAAACCACAAATGCCCGCTGCCCAAACTGCCACAAAAAAATGGAGCTGCGGGGTGAGGGTGATAATCAGTTATTTGCCTGTGTGTGCGGATATCGCGAAAAAATGACGGCATTCAAAGAACGTCGGGCCAAAGCAGGCGCAGGAAAGGCAGATGTGCGACGTTACCTGGCACAGCAGGACCAGGCAAAAGAAGGTGCCAACAATCCAATGGCCGACCAGCTTGCAAAATGGCTGGAGAAGAATAAATAAACGCAGGCGGGAGTCACTCTGTTGCGAGTAGGTGACTCCCGTCTCATGCGGTGTTGCTTTATATCAACAAATTGCCGGCCTATTTTAGGGTAAGCTTTACTTTACCGGTATAGGTTCCGGAAACCGCCTCTGTTGACACACCATCTACAGTCAGCACGACAGTACGGCCGTCTGCACCAAGCAGTCCGGCACCGGGCTCAATAGTCAGCGAGGTAAGATGAGATGTGCCGGTCACCGTCCATTGCGCATCACTGCAAACAGTGACAATAACACCGTTATTTATCGCTTCGCCTGCAGAAAAATGGACCATACCAAGTTCCTCACAATTGAGCTTGGAGATTTTTTCAACTCTATGCCTGGCGGTTGCGGCAGAGATTACGCCGGTATACTTTGTGTTCTTTAGGATAACAGCCAGATTTATAGCTTGCTCTGCCCGCTTCGGTGCAAACATAATCGGCATATCTTTGCCGCCCAGACCGCCGGGACCGCCGGGACCACCCGGACCGCCGGGACCACCCGGACCGCCGGGACCACCCGGACCGCCCGGACCAAAGGACATTTTCGGGCCTGTATCGGCCTCAAGGTTGGTGGTGCCGTTATACATGTCTCCGAAAGCAGTCATGTCTTCAAGTGTGATGATGGCGTCGGTTCCGGGCTGCGCATGTATCAGGTCGCGCAGAGGATTTGGAATATCCGGACCTGCAGGGTCGATATACCAGCCGGAAGGGCTTCCTGGATCGTCACAGTCAATAAGAGACAGAATTACGCCGTTCTGTGCATTGAGTGTGGAATTTTTCACGTGAATTACGGGATAAGATCCCTTGAGCGTGAATGTTGCAAAACCACTGTTCAGTGTGGAGTCAAAGACATTCAGCTTGCCAAGTCCGGAATATCCCATTACGGCAAAGCGACCGGAATTGACGACAGTACCGTTGATAAATTCACCGCCGGAATCAGAAACGGGATTATTCATGATCATGGCATAATCCGGAACGTCTATGGTGCTATGGTCATAGCTTACGAATGTATTGCCGATGGAGAATGTGCCGTAACCGCTGGGACCGGTGATTTCAACAATGGAATCGAGGATTTTCATTGTTGTTTTGATTGGCCCGTCAACCGACAAAACGCCCCATCCGTCCGAGCGAATTGTGCAGTTTTTATAAGTCAGATTCCCATACTCTGCCAGATTTGTGGCGCGGTTGTTTCCACGAAGGCCCAGCATCCATGGTACACACATCATCACATTTGGAAGATGCGTGTTGACATTGTCCTGATACTCTGCGGGCAATATACCGCTATGGGCATCAATCACCGTGTTTTCGACCGTGACCCTGGCGTGTCCGCCGACGAACAGAGCCCCGCGGGCTGCGCCCCATGTGGTGATAGAAGAATCCTGAATCAGAATCTCGCCCTGTCCATAAGCGGCGATACCGGCACCATAACCGACAAAATCACTGCCGCCGTTGCCCTGCATGCTGATGTTAACGTTCCTGATCACATAAGGCGTATCCTCTCCTGCCTCAATATATATGCCGTTTACAGTGTCCTCACGAATGTTCAGAGCAGCATTTTGCATACCCCGGCTGTCTGCAGTGCCTCCGACAACAGCTGCGGCCACGGATTTGTCGGGCTGGTATTGGCCATCGATAACACAAACGGCAGCACGAGCCTGTGCTCCGTCCAGAACAAAGGGATCAGTTACGGTAATTACCACGTCACCCTCATATATGCCTGGCTCAGCCGGTATATTCACTCCGTTATAGGTAAGCGTCAGGAGCTTACCGTCAGGGGCCTGCAGTTTGCCTCCGGGAGCAATCTTCAGGCCAAAGAGATGGGTGGTTTTTTCCACCAGCCAGGTGGATTCTACGGTTTTGAATACTTTTTGTGAAAAATCCTTCATAATGGCTCCTCATGTTGCAAAGTAGTAGTTTTTAAAGCCCCTCTCCAGAGGCTATATTGCAGATAAAAAACGGAACATAGCTTCGCATACAAAACTCCGATGATTATATTCTAACAAAAAGCCGGAGAAAACGCAAGCGTTGTATTTCGTTGCGTTTTCGATACAATTGTGGTAGGATTTTGTTGTATGATTGAAACGAGAAAAGCTGAGACCGCAGGGGGGATTGTAATGCAGCACAGTCCAAATCTTTATGTGCCTGAGCAGCCGTCCCGCCTGCTTGAAGCACTGCACAGAGAAGGCTATGAAGCCTACGTGGTTGGCGGCTGTGTCCGAGATTCTCTTATGGGGAAGCAGCCGCACGACTGGGATATCTGTACATCGGCTCTTCCTGAACAGATTGAGCAGGTTTTTCAAAACCAACGCATCATAAAAACCGGCATAAAGCATGGCACAGTTTCTGTTTTGATAGATTCCCAACCCTACGAGATAACAACCTTTCGCACCGACGGTGTCTACTCCGATCATCGCCGTCCGGATCATGTGTGTTTTGTTTCAAGTCTGCGTGAGGATTTGAGCCGCCGCGATTTTACCATCAACGCAATGGCTTATAGCGCCAAAACGGGGATTATCGATTATTTCAGAGGCCAGGAGGATCTGCAAAAAGGCCTGATTCGCTGTGTCGGCGATCCGGACCGTCGCTTTTCCGAAGATGGCCTGCGACTGATGCGGGCTTTGCGTTTTGCAGCCAGACTCAGCTTTGAAATCGAGCCGGAAACGGCCCTCGCCATAAACAAAGACCGCGATCTTCTAAAGCTGATTTCCGCAGAACGTATTTTTTCCGAGCTTAAGGGCCTTCTTCTCGGACAGGACGCAGGACGGATGATGCACAGATTTTCAGATGTAATTTTCACGATCCTGCCCGAGCTTGCTTCGATGCGAGGCTACCATCAACCAAATCTGTGTATGGAATACGATCTTTGGCAGCACACCTGTAATGCCATCGATGCCGCACCCACAGACATAACGGTACGTCTGGCGCTGCTGTTCCACGATGCGGGTGCACCGCAATATGCATGGGATAACCAGATCAGGAGCTCTCGCAGTTACAGCCGTGTCAGCGCACAGATTGCGGCTGGGTGCTTCGATCTCCTAAAGGCTGATAATGCAACCAAAAAAGCCGTAACAAAGCTGATTGCTGCACACGAGGAGCTGCTTTTGCCTGATCAGGATCAACTGCGGCTGCTGGTTTCCAAGATGGGCCCGGACCGGGCAAGGCAGTTTTTGCAGATGTGCAGAGCGGATGCGGCTGCCTTGGGCCTGCCGGAAGATTCGGTTCAGGTGGAAAAGGCTGCATCTGTTCTGGACTGCATACTGAAAACAGAAAGCTGTTTTTCCATAAAAGATCTTGAAATTACCGGGACAGACCTGATTGCGCTTGGCATCCCCGCAGGAAAACGACTTGGGAAAATTTTGCAGAGCCTGCTCAATGATGTTCTGAAAGGATCTATTGCCAACGAAAAGCAGGTCCTCCTGTGCAGAGCACAGTATCTGATTCAAACAGGCCAGAGAGAGGAAGAAGGCAATGCTTGATGTAATTCTGCCGGGAACCGGCGGAACAATGCCGCTGAAAAGCCGTTGGCTGGCAACGGCATATATTCGTTTTCAGGGCAGCGTTCTGCTTATCGATTGCGGAGAGGGCACACAGATTGCGCTGCGTGAATGCGGCTGTTCACTCAAAGCCATCGATGCAATCTGCCTGACACATTTTCACGCAGACCACATAAGCGGGTTGCCGGGCCTTCTTCTGAGTATGGGCGGAGACGGCCGCACAGAACCTGTCACAATTCTTGGCCCACCCGGAGCAGAGCGTGTGGTCAGCGCCCTTCGCATCATTGCACAGGATCTTCCGTTTTCGCTTCAGATCAACGAGCTGTCAGACAGGCAGATGACATGGCAGCTTGGAACAGTCAAACTGCAGGCGTTTGGACTTCGTCATGGTGTTACATGTTATGGATATGTTTTGGATATCCCAAGAGCTGGAAGGTTTGATCCGGATCGTGCCAGACAGCAGGGTGTTCCGCTGGCAGCCTGGAGCCGTCTGCAAAAG
This sequence comes from Oscillospiraceae bacterium, assembly GCA_963639765.1. GTDB lineage: Bacteria > Bacillota > Clostridia > Oscillospirales > Oscillospiraceae > CAVHXA01. The sequence continues at coordinate 71,770 of CAVHXA010000007.1, forward strand.
CAGCCGGAGGTAATAATCGATGGTCAATGTTATACACAAGAGCAGGTAATGGGACCGCCGCGCAGAGGGCTGAAGCTCTGCTATGCGGTTGATACGCGCCCGATTGCAAAAATTGCCGAGATGGCTGATCGTGCGGATCTTTTTATTTGCGAGGGAACCTTCGGAGACCCTGAAAAAAAAGACCGTGCCAGAAAAACGGGACATATGCTTTTTTCCGATGCAGCGGGTCTGGCAGCTCGGGCCGGGGTACGGGAGCTCTGGCTGACACATTTCAGCACATCCATGCCGGAGCCAGAACGCTTCCTGCATTATGCAAGCAGGGTTTTTCCAAATACAGTCTGCGGGCACGACGGAATGCGAACAGCCCTTCGCTTCGTTGAATAAGATATTGCTGCCTGCTGACTGCCATCATTGTTAAAGGAGAATGGTCATGGATTTAAAGTCTTTTTTCAGCTCATGGGTAGATGCTCATCGAGAGGATCTGATTCACGATATCAGCCGTCTTGTTAAAATAAAAAGCGTAAAGGGCACACCGGAATCGGGAAAGCCCTTTGGCCCGGGTCCGGCTGCCGCACTTGACCAGGCTCTGAAAATGGCAGAGGAATACGGTTTTACGGTAAGAAACTATGACGGCTACGCCGGCACGGCAGATCTGAACAATCAACCTACCGCCCTGGATATTCTGTGTCATCTTGACGTAGTCAGCGAGGGAACCGGGTGGGAAACGGATCCCTATACTGCTGTGGAGAAAAACGGCATGCTTTACGGGCGCGGTACTGATGATGACAAGGGACCGACAGCGGCAATTCTTTTGGCTATGCGGGCTGTTCGCGAAAGCGGAATTCGTCTTGCACACAACGCACGTTTGATTATGGGAACTGATGAAGAATCCGGTTCAGAAGATTTGCCGTATTATTTTGCTCGCGAACATTCTGCACCAAACACATTCTCTCCGGACGCCAGCTTTCCGGTGTACAACACCGAAAGGGGCTTCTATCGCCCGAAAATTACCAGGGAATGGAAGGCAACAGACGTTCTGCCTCGTGTGTCCGGCTTTGAAGGAGGTTTTCGACTTAACGTAATTCCGGAAGTGGCAGAGGCAACAGTTCTGGGTGTAGACGAGGCTTTGGCAATCTCGTGCTGTGCGCCTGAAGCAGAGGCTCTGGGTGTAGCACTTACAATTCAGCCGGTTCCCGGTGGTGTAAAGTTCCATGTAAAGGGTGTGGGCGCACATGCGGCCGAGCCGGACACCGGCAACAACGGCATAACTGCGCTGATTCGTATTCTGCTGTGCCTGCCTCTGGCTGAATGCGCATGCACCCACACACTGCATCAGATCAACATGCTTTTGCCGCACGGAGATTATTCCGCAGTTGCTCTTGGCATGGACATGAAAGACGAGATATCCGGGCCGCTTACATTATCTTTTACACTTATGCAGATTACCGAAACCGGCTTTTCCGGTAGCTTCGACAGCCGTATTCCCATGTGTGCAACGCAGGAAAACTGTAAAAACGTGGCGGAGCGGCGCTTCAAAGACTGCGGCTTTTGCATCAGCGGCGAAATGGAACCTGCGCATCATACTCCCGGTGACAGCCGTTTTGTAAAAACTCTCCTGACATGTTATGAGCATTATACCGGTCTGAAAGGCGAGTGCCTTTCAATGGGCGGTGGGACCTATGTACATGATATCCCGGGAGGAGTTGCTTTCGGCGCCGGTATGCCGGGATTTAAATCAAACCTGCATAGTGCCAACGAGCATATCAGCATTGAAAACATGCTCACGGCTGCAAAAATCTATGCCGCCGCAATTGCAGAACTCTGCGCCGGTTAATCTGTAAATATCGCGACACCCGGCAAGAGAATCCGACAGGGAATTTTGCATCGCAGATTTGCTGCAAAAGCGATGGAATCTTTGTGTATTTCAATCTATTTGCAACGGATCTTTTGGTAAAAGAACCGTAAAGGTCCGCAGACGCAACTGCTCGGTGCTGCCATTGAAACAGAAAAGACGCAGCAAACCGATTTATTCTTATTCACGATTATAGTACGGGAGGCATTTATGATACAATCCAACCCGGAAACGATTCAAATTCCCTTTGTCAGTCTTCAGCCTCAGCATCGGACACTGGAACAGGAGCTTCTTTCAGCGGCACAGACGGTTATCCGGGCGGGACAGTTTATACGCGGGAGATTCTGCACCGAATTTGAGCAAAGCTTCTCTGCGTACCTTGGTACGGGTTATACTGTTGGCTGTGCCAGCGGGATGGATGCATTGCAGCTGATTTTCATGGCAATGGGAATCGGCAGCGGAGACGAGGTGATAGTTCCGGCTCACACCTATATTGCCAGTGCTCTTGCAGTCAGCCGGACTGGCGCAAAACCTGTTCTGGCAGACATCGAAAAGGATTATTTTTCTCTGGATCCAAGTCGGGTTGAGATGGCTATAACATCTCGAACAAAGGCAATTCTGGCTGTTCATCTGTATGGACAGGTCGGATGCTGGGATGCGCTTTCAGCGGTGGCGCAAAGCCGAAACATTCCGCTTATAGAAGATGCCGCACAGGCACATGGCGCGGTTTATCGCGGGGAAAAAGCGGGAACTCTCGGATTTGCTGCAGGTTTCAGCTTCTATCCGACAAAAAATCTGGGAGCTCTGGGTGATGCAGGCGCAGTGACAACAGCAAACGAAGAACTGGCTTGCAAAATAAGACGGCTTGGAAATTATGGTTCTGAGATCAAATATTGTCACACAGAGCTTGGAATCAACTCCAGACTTGACGAAATGCAGGCTGCATTTTTGCTGCAAAAGCTGCCTTTGCTCGATAGCTGGAACCACGAGCGTCAGCAGATTGCCAAACGATATCTCAGCGAAATTAAAAACCCGCTGATTCAGCTTCCTCAGATTAATCCAGAGGGTGAACCGGTTTGGTATATTTTCCCGGTTTTATGCAGAAAACGTGATCGACTTGCAGCCTGGCTCAACGAACACGGAATCGGTACAATGATACATTATCCTGCACCCGTGCATCTGCACAGGGCCTACCGTGCTCTCGGCTATCAGTCTGGCGATTTTCCCGTTGCCGAAGAAATCTGCAGCAACGAACTCGGTCTGCCCCTGTATTGCGGTCTGAAGCCGGAGGAAATCTGCCATGTGATTGATGTAGTCAACCGTTTTGCAGGTTAGAAGCAGGGGAAACAGAAGAAATGATAAGGAATTCATCTATGAGTATTGCAAAAACGGCGATTATAGGTAAAAATGTAACGATTCGACCAGGTGCTGTCATTGAAGATTACGTTACAGTTGGCGACGGGTGTTTTTTGGATTACAATGTCATTCTTCGCGAGCATGTAACGCTGGCGGAAAACTGTTTTGTTGGAGCAAACAGCATCCTCGGAGAGTATCTTTCTGATTTTTATCCAAACCATGCATGCAGTCCGCATCGGCTTGTGATCGGTGAAAATGCGCTGATTCGCAGCGGCTGTATTCTTTATGGAGAATCTACAATTGGTCGGGACTTTTCCACAGGCCATCGGGTAACCATCCGGGAACATACAGATATTGGTGACCATGTCAGCGTGGGAACACTCTGCGACATTCAGGGCTTTTGTCAGATTGGAAACTGGACACGCCTGCATTCAAATGTTCATATAGGCCAAAAAAGCAGGATTGGCTCTTTTTGCTGGCTTTATCCATATGTGGTTCTTACCAACGATCCAACACCGCCATCTGAGATACTCTGCGGAGTTACAGTGCAGGATTTTGCCGTAATATGTACCGGGAGCGTGATTTTGCCCGGGCTGGTTCTTGGCAGCGATTCGCTTGTCGGGGCAGGCTGTGTCGTCACAAAGGACGTTCCGCCTGAGGCTGTGGTTATCGGAAATCCGGGCAAAATTCATGGCAGCGTGCTGGACATCAAAAACCCGCAAACCGGCAAACCGGTTTATCCGTGGAGACAAACCTTCCGCCGGGGGATGCCATGGCAGGAGTCAGACTATGATGCGTGGGCTGACGAGATGCAGGCTGCAATAAACAAACTGGATCAGGTGAAAAAATGAAATATCCATTAATAACTGCCAATGTGCTATATTATCAAAATGGGCACGATCTGTATCAGACAATTGATTCCGTTCTGATGCAGGATTATCCGGAAATCGAACTGATTGTCAGTGACGACGGATCCTGCGCCGGCTTTCACCCGGATGCGATCAGAGAATATATCCGCCGAAAAAAGGGCCGGAATATCCGAAAAGTAATCGTCAACCGTAATGAGAGAAATTTGGGTACTGTTCGTCATCTCGAGGTCCTCCGCGATCTTGCCTGCGGCGAGATTGAAATATCTATTTCCGCTGATGATGTGTGGGCCAACGAACACGTATTTTCTGATTTTGCAGCCGTCTTTGCACGTGCGGAGCCGGGAACCATGTGCGTAATGAGCCAGGTTCAGATGTGTGATGAAGAGCTGCAGCCACAGGAACTTTTTGTAGCTCCCGATATTATCCGATTACTGGTCGAGCAGGATCGAAAAGAACTGTATAACCGGGAAATCATGGAGTGTCTGCTTCCGGGCCTGGGTTCAGCCTATCGCACCGTTCTGTGGAAAAACCTGCCCCGTATTTCCGATACCTGTAAACTGGTAGAGGATTATCCTACACATCTATATCTTCTGACACAGGGCTATCCGATTGCCTGGCTGGATGAGATCACGGCCTGTCATCGCAGCGGCGGTGTGTCCCACGGAAACAGCCGAAACGATCCGGAGGTTTTTTATCAATTCATGCGCGATCATCTGCGTATCTATGAAACGCAGATTTTGCCCTATCCGGAGCGTGCAGACTATGCAGACTATGCCAGAGCACGGCAAAAATATGAAAAAATGAAGCAGTTTACAGAAACCCTGCCAAGAGGTGAGCAGCATCCGGCAGCGGCAGATCAGCCGCAGCCTCTTGTGAGTGTAGTACTTGTCAGTTATAATCATGAGGCATATATCCTCGAGTGCCTTGAAAGCGTAAAGGCGCAGACTTATCCAAATTTGGAACTGATTGTTGCGGATGACTGCTCAACCGATCGCACGGTGGAAATTGCACAGAAATGGATGCAGGAAAACCAAAATCGATTTGCATCCTGCGGCATCATTACGGTAGCGAAAAACTCCGGAACCAGTAAAAACTGCAATCGAGGGATTCGGCAAGCTTCCGGTGCATTCATCAAGCTGCTGGCAGCGGATGACATGCTCACAGATACCTGTATTGACTTTATGCTTTGTGATGCAGAAACCTTTCATACGGATCTGAGCTTCAGTTACGAATACGTCTTCTATGATACCGACCGCAAATACCTCCATACTCCACTTGAATCCCTGCTCGAAACGCGTCCGAACGATATTTCTGTTTTCAATCTTCCGGAACAGGAACTTTACGAACGTCTGCTTCGTGGTTGTTTTTTCCCGGCTCCAACAGCTTTTTACCGCAAGACGCTTTTTGATCGAACCGGCGGATTTGATGAGCGCTATGTCATTGAAGACTATCCATTCTGGCTGCGTGCCGTTCGGGTCGGTGCAAAGATTCGGTTCTGCCAAACGCATGGTGTATACTACCGAAAGAACACGGGCTCCGTTTCCTGGCGCAGCCGCCGAAGACTCACGCCAAAGCAGCAGCTCTTCCAGGTGGACCTGCAGCGTTTCCTGGATGACGACGTAAACAATGAACGCAGAGCCAGAGGCCTTGATGACCTGAAGGTACAGAAATCTCTCGGTGAAAAATCTGCCTGGGAACACAAGATCGAAATGGCTAGTGCGGTTGCCAGGGCACAAAACAGGCCGACACTTTATCGAGCGGCGCTTGCTGTGATGGCACCCAAAACCACAGCACTCCAGGCCAGAGTTGCGGCTACACAATGGTTGTGGAAACGCGAAAGCGAAAGTTACGAAAAGAAAAGAGTTCGACGCGAAAAGAATCGCAGCCTGGATACCGCACGCACCGAGCTGCGCCATGACAAACACATAGGATATGCGGATCTTCGTCACGAGTATAGCCACTATGCACGCGGTATGAAGCTGGCACGCCTGACCTATAAGCTTACAAAGGTTGAATATGCTGCAGAGCGCGAAAATCTTGAAAAGCGCATCCAAGGAAAAAGAAACGAACTGGACCATCTTCTTCGTCAGCGTCAGAGATCCATCGTTGAACAAAACCCGGTCAGCCGGTTTATAGGAAGCAGAGTGATGAAAACACTGCAGGCCGGAAACGAAGCATCTGTGGCCTATAAGAAATGCGTAGATTTTACTCGTACAATGGTCTTTGCGCAAGCGCTGCCGGTAGAGGGTGATCTTCGCAGCATTGCATACTCTGCAAAACTGAAAAAACATCTGCAGAAACAGGAAAGCTACTATATACAGCATCATGTCAGAGGCAGACAGCTTCGGATTGTGTTTGTAGTCTGGCTGCGTTCGGCCATTTCCTCCGTAGAATCCATCTATCAGGCAATGGAGAAGGATCCACGTTTTTTCCCGGCTTTTCTGGTATTACCAAGGATGCAGCCCAATATGGGGTATACCAGCTATTGCTACGATAAAGGCCTTGCAGATGATCTGGCAGCAAAGGGATATCGTGTTACACTTGGCTATGCTGACGGACACTGGACAAGTCTGCAGGATCTTGACCCTGATGCAGCCTTTTATCAGACTCCCTATCAGGTACAGTACCCGCCGCTGTATTCCTATTTTGGCTCCAGGGGTTTTCCGACTTTGTGCTATACGCCATATGGACCCTGGATTATGGATCGTTCGGTGGACGCCTATATCAAAGACGGGCTGTTCCCACCGTTCTTCCGTGCGCTGCATTTTGCCTTTATGGATACGCTCAGTCTTGAGATCGTCGGACAGTTTGCGCCGCAATATCTGTCAAAGTGCATCCTGACAGGAACCCCAAAGGCAGATTATCTGAAAACAGGGATCGACCGTACCGATTACTGTTGGAAGCAGCCGACAAGCGGACTTCCAAAAGTTCTTTGGCTGCCAAGATGGGGTATTCAGGAAGATCGCACCTCGTTTTTGGACTATCGCAGACTGTTTATGGATCTTGCTCAGTCCGGAAAGATTGAGCTTGTGACCAGGCCGCATCCGCTTTTGTGGGATGACCTGAAACAAACTGGCTCTCTGAATGCGCAGGAACTTGAACAAACCAGAAAAGTGCTTGGCGAAAGCGATCATGCTGCCTTAGACGAAAGCGAGGATTATCGTGCCGGCCTTTTAACATGTGATTTTGCTGTGATGGATTACACCTCCATCCTGTATGAGTTCCTTCCAACACAAAAGCCTGTGATATACTGTCGAAAAGAAAATACTCTGATTCATTCACGCCTGATGGAGGCCTGCTACGTAGTCCATCGCCAGGAAGAACTGGAGGCGACGCTTGAGCTTTTGCTGCAGGGTATCGATCCCATGGCCGAAAAGCGAAAAGGCGTGATTGAAAGGCTGAACTTCTTCCCGGGAGGAACAACCAACGGAGAGGCAATTGCAGATTATCTGGCTGAGAACCTTTAAGCGGGGGGAGGACATTCAGTGCATGTACAATGGTTGCCTTTTGATAATCACGGAGATGACAGCTGCCGTCTGATCGCAATCGAATCCGGGCAAAGCGTTCCTTTTCCTATCAAAAGGATTTATTTTTTCACTGGTGTCGAGCCCGGTGTTCGACGAGGTGGGCACGCGCACAAAACGCTGCAGCAGGTGTTTGTTTGCCAGAAGGGCAGCTGCAGACTCCTGCTTGACGATGGCAGAACGCGCAGAATCTATCAGCTTAATGATCCATGCTGCGGACTTTATATCAAGCCTGGCCTGTGGAGAGAGCTATACGACTTTTCGCCGGATGCTGTGGTCAGTGTGCTGGCAGACCAGCATTACAACGAAGAGGACTACATTAGAAGCTACGATTCGTTCTTAAAGTGGGTGGGGATATGAATATAGCAGCACTGCTGCCGATTAAGGAACATTCCGAACGTATACCGCAGAAGAATTTCAGGCTGCTTTGTGGAAGACCTCTGTGGACATGGACTCTGCAGACACTTCTGCAGGCCGGCTGTTTTTCCAGCATACTGATAGATACAGATTCAGCTGAGCTGATTCAAACGATTGCCTGTACATATCCAGAGGTAAAAACATGTCTGCGGCCGGTGCATCTGCGGGGAGATTCTGTTTCGATGAACGACATCATTGCTCATGATATTGCACAGCTGCCACAGGCTGAGCTGTTTTTCCAGACGCACGCAACAAACCCTCTTATTACAACAAATACTATTCTGCGCGCTATCGAGACGTACCGGAAATTACCCCCGGAATATGACGCACTGTTTTCGGTCAATCGAATTCAGGCAAGAACTTATTGGCATGACGGAAAACCTGTCAATCATTCCCCGGGCAGGCTGGCAAGAACGCAGGATCTTGAGCCTGTATTTGAAGAAAACTCCAATTTTTTCATCTTTACACCGCAGGCCTTTCAAAAAAGCAAAACCCGTCTTGGCACCAAGCCGTTTCTTTTTGAGACGCCCCGGATAGAATCTCTGGAAATCGACGAGCCAGAGGATTTTCGTCTGGTTGAACTGGTTGCCCGGGCCCTTTTGGAGGAGCGGGATCATGGCTGAACGTATTCTGGACTGTACACTTCGGGATGGGGGCTATGTAAATGGATGGAATTTTGATACAGCCCTGGCAAAACAGATCGTTCTTGCGTGTGCAAAAGCCGGGGTGGATATCGTTGAAATCGGTTATCTTTCCAAAGAGCCGGATGCACCGCTCTGTCGGCGCTGTCCGCCGGAATTCACGCAGGAACTGAAAAAAATTGCTCCAGAGATACAGCTGGCTGCCATGCTCGAAGCCAACGCAATTGGTCCGGATTACGGAATGCCTGACCAGACCGGCATTTCTGTTTTGCGGTTTGCATTAAACCGTGACAAGGTCATTACAGCCCTTGACAAAATAGCATTTTATCATGCACAGGGGTATGAGACTTTTCTGCAGCTGATGGGTATTACGGCCTACAGCGACACGCAGCTATGTGCAGTATTAGACGCTGTTGAGGCAAGCGGCGCGGTTGACTGCATCAGCCTAGGCGACAGCTATGGCTCGCTGATACCGCAGCGAACGGAGCAGTTGGTTGATCTGGTCAAAGCACACACAAGCCGAAAAACAGCCCTTCATGCACACAACAACATGCAGCTTGGCATGGCAAATGTTCTGGCTGCGCTGCATGCAGGAGCCGATATAGTAGACGGCAGCATCTATGGCATGGGTCGAGGCGGCGGCAATGTGCCGACCGAGTTGATGGTTACATATTTTGAAAAACAGGGAAATAAGCAATTTCACGCACTTGCACTGCTTGAACTGATTGATCGTCAGATGCTGCGCATGGCACGGGAATATTCCTGGGGCTATAGTCTGGCAGCCCTTATTTCCGGCGTCTATGAATGCCATCCATACTACACCGAGCGACTCATAGAAAAACGGGAGTATACCATAGAACAGGTACTGAAAACCGCACAGATGGTGGACCAGACCGCTGTAGTTGGCTTTGATCCTCAGCTGCTTTCGGCAATTGCAGAAAGCGGTTTTTCCGTACGGGGACTCGATTATGATCGTCAGGCCGAAAGCTATCTGGCAGCCTGCAAATGTCCGCCAGCCTATACAAACGCGCATTCCGGACGTGCGTTTCTGGTCTTGGGCGGAGGTCCGTCGGTTATGCGGCAGCGTGAGATAATTGATGCCTATATTCTTCGTACAAATCCCATCATTCTGGTTGCTAACCGTGCTGACGGACTTCCGCCTGCACACTATCATGCATTTAACAATCAGCGCAGATTTGACCAATATGGCGCAACCGTCAGTTTGCAGAGTCAGCTTCTGCTCGGACCGGGTATAAACACACAAAACATTGGCCGTACGTATATGCGGCTGGAATGCCTAAATTCTTCTGTTACGCCTTTGCGAATTCAAAATGGCGCTATTTCCACGAATTGCCGCAGCATAGCTGTTTTGCTTGGCGCTGTAGCGTTGGTGATGGGTGCTGCAAGCATAGCTTTTGCCGGCCTGGATGGTTATCACCTGCAAGGCCAGAAGCTCTATTATCAAGAAGAGGAGAGCAATCTCGACGAGGATCTGACAGAAAAGCACAACAAAAACCAGACATACCTAAACGAACTGATTCAACAGTCTGACAAGATGGGTGTGCAGATTTCATTTTTGACTGACACAACCTATTTGCTGCGGACCAACCAATTGTCCGGATCCCCGGCTTTGCCGTCGCAGAAAGAGAACCTTCCTCCCCAAAAACTGCTGTAGAACAAAGGTATGCCAGCAGCGCTCAAAAAAGCAGAAACCCGGATCCGTTTCGGGCCGTTGCGGCCGTAATCGGATTCCGGGTTTTGTGATTATTCCTCGAGGAATTATTGAGGCAGGTTTGTTTTTCGTGCACGCAGGATGTTTAAGGCAGCACCGCGCAAATGCTGTTTCGCATCTTAACGGATCCGTTCCGCCAAAAAAGTACTGAAAAACCTTGCAATACACAGAGGCTTTCTGCGGCTTACCGCTTTTTCAGACGGAAAGACGCCTGTCAGATTCTTTTGCCGATTTGTGCGGTTTTCCTTAACGAAAAACGGTATATGTATTGTTGTTGTCCATGGTGCCATAGGGCTCCGGCCAGGGGACCGTATTTTGAGGTGTCTGCAAAAAGCTGTACTCATAATGTAAAGGACCCGGGTCAGCCAACATCATATCTCTTCCGCCGTGTCCACCGCCTGGAGTATCTTGCGGACCACCCGGACCTGCATCCTGTCCGCCGGACGGAGGACCGCCCGGACCTGCATCCTGTCCGCCGGGCGGAGGACCGCCCGGACCGCCCATATGAGGGTGCAAGAATTGCTCATAGGCTTCCAGACCCCAGTTGGCAGTGTCGTTGTTTCCCTGGAAATCCGGGCATACCTGCTCGTGCAGATACTTCCATTTACCGTCTTCGTAGCGAAAATCTGCGCCGTAGCGTTCCCACATAAAAATGGCACGGCGTTTTCCGGATGGCCGAAGTGTCTCAAATATGGTGCCGGGCGTGAGGTATGCGCCGCGGGCAGAAAGCCCATCATCAGCTACTTCAATCACATCACTCGACAGGTTATGTACGGCTGCAAAGTTCAACGCACGCGGGTCCATACCGATAACTTCAGGGAAAAGTTTATACAACTGTTTGAAATTATCAAAAGTTGTTATATCCCATTCAGTTACAGAGTTCAGCCAGACCTGGTTAAATCCACGCCAGCGTCCGAAGCTGTGCGCCCAGGAGCAGTCATCTGATGTATCCCAGATATAGCCCCACTCCTCGGTAGGCCAGTTGCGACCATGGGTATAGGCGTGAATGGCTTTCAGGTTTTCTACTTCCTGACTTCCGTTGGCATTATGTATGCGCTGGTGCAGACTCAGATGTTCTTTCATTTTTTCACCCTCTTAAAATAAGGATTTCCCTCAGGACCGTAACTGTTTTCAGAGTTGAAGGTAAAATAGGGCATGGGCATCGACGGAAAGTTATCGCCCCAATTGTAACGCGGGTTATGCACGGTCATTGAAATAGTTGGAGTTCCGAAGCGGTCGACAAATATCTGCTCCTCGGGAATACCATCAACACTTCCGGCCTGAAAGCTTACACCGGCTTGGCAGACATAGTCCAGACATTCTACCAGATGCCAGATTTTCCATTGCCCATTCTCATGCAAAAAATCCACACCCATGGTCTGATAAATCCACCAGGCTTCTGCAGAGCCGTCGGCTTTGGCGCGGGTGTCCTGGCCAACACAATACCACAGTCCTCGGGCGGTTTTTCCGTCACCGGCAATACGAAGCAGAGGAGTGGTTGCAGTTGTAAAGTGTGTGCAGCCCCAACCGAGGTTCAGGTTATTTACCTGTATATTTGTGTTTTTGGCAGCAATGGCTGCGAGATCGTCATATTGCTGTTGCACATAGTCGTTAACATAGTGCCTGCGAATGGCGTCCATGCCGATATAATAACCCCAGTTGGCACCCAGGCAGGCTGTTTGACCGGCATCTCTACCGGTGACCCAAAGCTCGGCTAGCTCACGGTCCCGTTGATCATTGGCTGCATAAAAAGCACGTCGGCCAATGATATTTTTCAGTTCTTCCTTATCCATGACCCGACGAATCATTTCATCGTCATTAAATTCCCAAGGTTCATAGTATTTGTCCGGATCTGAGTATTGCGGTACAACCAGGCGCTGATTTGTCATTTTTTCTTTAAAAGAATCCATAAGTCTGCCTCCATTCAACGGCCATAGCTGAAGGTTTCCGAAAAGGTTTCATATGGGACCGGCGGCTCCGGAAGCCTGGTTTTAGGTCTTGTGGGTGTATATCGTTCATACAGTGTTTCTGGCACCGTGGGTTCCGGCAATACAAAAGGATCTACATCATGGAACTCGGGCAGGGTCGGGTAGTTTTTGATCACGGCAGCGCCCCAGTTTTTTCCGGCAGGAACGCGGATATCTTCAAAATAAAGCATATGCCAGATTTTCCAGTTTTCCTCGCGGATAAAGTCCACGGCAAAGCAGCCAAAGATCCAGTCAGCAACCGGGCCGGTTGGCTTCAGCTCATTGTCGCTGCCTCTGCAAAACCATATGCCTTTGGCTGTGGCACCATCCGCTGCAATCTCAATAACGGCAGTATCAACGGGTTTGATGTTCAGCACGCCGGCGCCATAAAGATCCTTCTCTGTTTTACCGACTGTCTTATCTGAAAAATGTGTTTTCAGATAGTGCGCATCGTATTTTGCACGTTCTTCATAGGCCAGATAATAGCTGGAAACTGCCTGCGGCCCCAGATACCAGCCTTCGTTTATGCCCAGACATACATCCTCGCGACTGCTCCAAAAACGGGAAAAAACTTCGCATTCCCGTTTCAGAATTCCAAGATAGCTGAGCTTGCCCATCAGATTGCGCAAATCTCGTTGGTCCTCAAATCGTCCAACCAGTTCCTCACTGGTAAAGTTCTTTCCGGTCATTTCATACCTCTTTTCCAATTGTGCAGTGAATTTGTACAGCTGCTAAGTTTGTAGACGAATTATAACATGGAATCAGACAGAATTCCAGTTTTTTTTCAGGAAACCCGCACAAATCGATGAGAAAGTTCGACGGGCGTTTTTCCGTCGGAAAGGATATAAAGCCACAGGAAGTTTCTACGTATTTGGAACGCAGTCCCGGCAGAAATCCAAAATTGCATTTGAACAGTGCTGCGTTGACATTTGCATCCAAATCAAACGGATCGAACTTTTTCTTGCGTCGATGGGCTGATAGTGATACCATAACAGAAAGTCTGCTATATGCAATTCTGTACAGAAACCGGTAAGCCCCTCTGCAGCAAATACGCTTCAAGAGCGTGGTCAGAGGTCACTGCAAACAGAATAGCGTCACTGCTGCAGCAAAGCAAGCTTGGAGGTTCGTGCACATGATACAAATCAATCATGCATTATGCGTCGGCTGTGGAATCTGCGAGTCAGACTGTTTCCCCGATGCACTAAAAGTCGTTCAGGGCAAGGCTGTCCTGACATATCCGGAATGGTGCATTTGCTGTGGTCACTGTATTGCAGTCTGCCCGGTCGAAGCCATTTCCGATAATGAGCAGAATATGAACGAAGTACGCAGGCTTTTGCCGGACGATTATCACGTTGAGCCGCAGAAGCTGAAGAATTTGATTCAATTTCGTCGGGCCAACCGTCATTTCAAAGCAGACAGCATACCAGAAGAAACTGTTCGGGATCTGCTGGATGCGGGACGTTGGTGTCCAACTGCAAAAAACCGACAGGGAACCGGCTACATTGTCGTGCACGATGCAATTGCCGAGTTGAAAGACCTTGCCGTTGCGCAGTTGAGTCAGCTCGGCCAGGCAAGCCTGCTCAGCGGCAGACAGCCAGACATGGTCCGTCGCGCAAAAAAATTTGTTGCATGGGAAGAACAACTCAGAAGTGATCCAAATTTTGATCCGCTTTTTTTTCATGCGCCGCTGCTTCTTGTTATCACCAGTGACCAGGAAGGCGTTTTGGATGCTGCAGGAGCAGCAGCTTATATCGAACTTCAGGCTCTAAGCTTTGGGTTGGGCGTGCTTTACAGCGGGTATTTCATAGCGGCAGCACAGAACAGCACTTCCATTCGCGAGCGTCTTGGCATTTGGCCCGATCATCAGCCGGTTCGTTGCCTTGTACTTGGATGGCCTGATATACGCTTCCAACGTACGGTTCCGCGTAATTCGGCCATGGTTCGCCGAATTTAAATTCTTATTATAATCAAATTCAGCCATTATTATTCTTATATGGGGAGAGCCGACCATGTTCCATAAAATGAAACGTCATAGCTTTTGTATAATTTTGCCATGGATCCTTCTGTGTTTTGCAGCCGCAGCCCTTTTGTTTGGGCTTGTAACTCAAGATAAGGCTTTGACTCTTCTAAAAGGGCCGGAACTTTTGGATGCTGTAGCTGAGCCGGAATTAAACGGAGCCTATGTTACCTTTGACAAAAGTCGCCTTGTAGCGGTGTATGCGTCTGCTTCTACAACCGATTCCGAAGACAACGAAACCATTACATCTTATTACTATATTCTGCGTTATGGTGAAAATCGCTACCTGACGCTGATCTCTACAGAAAAGCAATACAGCGAATTTTCGGATGCGCTGGACCAGTCGGAGAGCTACTATACTGATGGGCTTGGAACACTCAGTAGCATGGGTAGTATTACAGGATTTGTTGAGACAATAGATGCTGATCTGCCCGAAACCATGGCAGAACAGCTGCAAAGTGTTGCAAAAAGCTTCCCGGATACAGGCCTGCCCGGTCTGGCAGACGGTGAAGATGTTGCTGAGTATATTCTGCCCTATGCTGTGCGCATGAATCGATGCGGATGGATGCCATACTGGTTCATCTGGCTTTGCACCGCACTTTGGCTGGTACTGCTCGCAATTGGGATTCTATTGCTTGCTCTGCAGATTTCCGGCTGGTATTATCGGCAGGTACGAAATCTGATGTCTGCGGATGGCGCACATACATCTGAGCAGCTTCAGTCAGATTATGATTCGGCAATGGTCTTTGATTCTATCCGACTGGGTGATTTGTATACCTGGTATTACAAGGGCGGCCACGCCTATGCATTTCCAACAAAAGAAATTGCCTGGGTTTACAAGTCTATGTATGCTCGTGCTTCAGACAAATATCGTTGGGGTATCACAGTATATCTTAAAGACTATACAAAATACGAAATGTATATGTCGCAGGATGCAGATCGCGATCGAATTATCAGAGCCTATCAGAATAAGGGCCTCATTTTCCTGAGTACATATCAGAGCAGCTACGAAAGACTGTTTCGCGACGACTATCCGGCTTTTTGCAGACTTGCGGAGCAGGAAAAGGAAGAACGTGAACATAAAGCCAGAGAAAAGGCCCTTTGGGAAAAAATAGACTGAACGCAGAAGTAGAACATGCCGATGGAGAATGCTCTGCAGCAATTCCACGTCACGAAAACGGCGGAATACATCGAGGAACACCGCCTTGTGGAATTGCGATGTGTGTTGCTGCAGATTAGGGCAGCTCCAGCTGAGCAAGAATTTTGGCTGCGGAAATATCCAAGACAGTTATGCTTTTGTTATCGATGAGATATAAAGATTGACCGGCATAAAGGCTGCGTGCGCTGCCAAAATCATAGTCGCTCAAAATAAGAGATCCTTTCTCGATAAAGCCGTTTTGATCAGAATACCCATAGACATAGAATTTATTACCGGCAGCAAAACAGATTAGATTCTTTGCCCGGCTGATGAGAATTGCTTTGTGATTAGACAGGGCCTGAGCCTGAGTTTGATCGGGTATGAGAGCTGTATGTGCTGCATATATCGATCGCGGATCAGAAACATCGAACATGGTTAGCTTCAAACAGGAGCTCCAACCTGTTTCAGCATCGGCCTCCTTACCCAACCCAAAGAGCAGATTCGAACTCCAGGCATGAAGATAATCAGAAAATCCGGTAATTTTCAGCTGGCTTAAAACCTGAAGATTCTTTGGATTGGACACATCCAGAGCAAACAACGGATCGATGTTTCGGAATGTACAGACATATGCGATATCTCCAATAAAACGTACAGAATAGACATTTTCGTTCGGGGCCAGATTCTCCACGCTACCTGTCAGCTGCAGATCTTTGTCCAGAATCCAGAGTGCGGTGGAAGATTCGCTGTCCATCCAGCGGGTGTTGCAAAACCCGTAGGCCAGATCGGCATAGGTTCTGCGAATATCCGTATTTGTGGTTGTAACAATGCGGACATAGTCTCCATACGCATCTATGGAAAACTGGCTGTCCAGATATCCTTCGACAACTCCAAGTGCTTCCGCATCAAGTTTTTCGTTCAAGGGCAATCGAACAATTTCCAGAACCGGACCGGATCGATACTCTTGTACAGTATACTGGTTTTCATGCCATGGCACGGAAACAGTTTCCCGATAGCGACAGCCCGCCAGATATAGATTGGTCTCATTCATATATATTTCACTTCCACCGCCCAAAAGACACAGTTCATCTACACACTGCATACTGAGCGGATCAAAGACACATATTACGGTGTATGTGGTTGTATTGCAATCCGGCATGATGCACACATCGCAAAAATCCATAGCAGTACGCTCACCGTTTTTATATACGCATGGTACAATTGTCATGGGGTTGGTATCATCCCAATACCATAAGCTATGACTTGTCACAACATAGAGATATCCGCTGTTCAGTCTGCTTGTAAGCAGATAACCATCCTGCCCAAGACTGCCCAAAAGCACAGGCGCCGTGGGATCCGATATGTCATAGATGTCTGCACAGATATGATCCCCGTTGCCATAGACCCGGTTTGCATTGTATTCATAGCCGGTTTCATAGCCAACTTCGTTCCAGCAGTTGGACAAAACGATCAGCCTGTTTCCCAATACATACAGGTCCGTACATGATTTCCCTTTATACCCGTCGGATTGTGTACTTGGAGATTTTTCAACGCCAAGTGAGGTGCTGGATACGATTTTTGTGTCTTTTCCTGCGGCTGCAAAAATCATCAGGCTTCCGTTGTGTATTAGATAGATGTAGCTTCCGTCGGTTTTTATGATATCACCTTCATCTACTCCGTCAACCTGTATGTTCGTGCCGCTGTAAGACATTCCGGCACGGTCTGCGGACGGGATTTCAATTTTTTCCGCTTCAGCCGCAGCTGCACCATCGTAAAGAATAAAATCATCGACATAAGAAGTATAATACCGTAAGTCAGCCTGCTCTAGGACGCGAACTACATCTCCATAGCTTGCTGCATGGATTATGGTCCCGGCAGACACAACAGGAGCTTTGGCAGGGGAGCCGGTATTCGAGGAAAGCGACACCGCTTTTGAGGTATCATCCCAGGTGACATCCAGACCAAACGCTTCTCCGATAGCACGTATGGGAAGATAGGTCACGCCATCGTATACAAACGCCCGAGCCTGCGTGCCGTCCGGGTAGCTGTAGTTAACAGCAGAACCGTTCAGAAAAACGGTGACCGGCGTAATTGTTTCGGCATACAGTTCCGAGGCAGATACAGAGATGCTCAGACCGAAAAGAAGCAGCAATACGATGAGAGCCAGTCGCTTTTTCATGGCATTTGTTCCTCCTTTTATTTTTTTAAACCGGATCTGTAAAAAAACGGCCCGAGGCGAAATAACTTCTCCAGGGGCCGAATTATTTTATTTGTGTTCAATCCAGCTTTGAGCACATAGCAGTTCAGCCAGTAAAACGCCGCCGCCGGCCGCGCCGCGCAGCGTGTTGTGAGACAGGCAGACAAACTTTATATCGTATTGGGTATCGTTGCGAAGACGACCAATCGAAACAGCCATACCCTTTTCAAGATTGCGATGCAGACGTGTCTGAGGCATGTTGTTCTCTTCAAAATAATGCAAAAACTGATTTGGAGCAGAAGGGAGCAAAAGCTTTTGCGGCAGGCCGCTGTAGTTCTGCCATATGGCTTTTATTTCTTCTAAATCAGGTTTCTTTTCAAAGCTTGCAAACACAGCCGCCATGTGACCGTTAGACACCGGTACACGCAGACATTGAGCAGTGATGCTTGGCACGGCAGCAGGAATAATCCTGCCGTTTTCAATTTTTCCCCAGAGTTTCAGAGGCTCACGTTCGGATTTTTCTTCTTCGCCTCCAATATATGGGATAACGTTGTCTATCATTTCAGGCCATGTTTCAAAGGTCTTTCCTGCTCCGGAAATGGCCTGATACGTGCACACAAGCGAACGTTTCAGCCCAAAGATATCCTTCAGTGGATGCAGGGCAGGAACATAGCTTTGGAGCGAACAGTTGGATTTTACTGCAATAAAGCCGCGCCGTGTTCCAAGACGCTTGCGCTGGTATTCAATTACGGCAAGGTGTTCCGGGTTAATTTCCGGAACGATCATCGGAACATCAGCGGTCCAGCGATTGGCAGAGTTGTTTGATACTACCGGACACTCCAGCTTGGCATAGGTTTCTTCCAGAGATAAAACCTCAGCCTTAGGCATCTCAACGGCGCAGAAAACAAAATCTACCATCTCGGCAATTTTTACGGAATCCTTGTATGCATCCATTACAGTCATATTTTCGGCCCAGTCCGGCATTGGAGTATCCATAGCCCAACGCCCATGAAGCGCTTCTGCATAAGTTTTTCCGGCGCTTCGGCTACTTGCGGCCAGGACAACGGGATGAAACCAGGGATGGGTATCAATCAGGCTGATGAATCGTTGGCCGACCATTCCGGTAGCGCCAACAATGCCAACGTTATAGGTTTGCATAAATTGCCTCCGATCCGATTGCAAAGCAAAAATCATAGTTCAACCATTGAAAAAGAAACTGGAAATGTAATATAATGGGGAAAGAACAGCGTAAAGGGAAGAGACCTGGGGTGCAACAGTATCCTGTTTTTCCGGTGCGCTCATCAGAAATTACAACCCGTCAAAAGTATAGCATGTGCGCAATCACGATGTCAAGAATCCGCCGCTTTATCAGTTGGTGCAGTGTGTGTAGGTTAATCAATCATACTTTACAGTAGGAGAAAGAAAAACGGACATCTTCAAGAGAGCACCAATTGAGGGAACGTAAAGAAAGGCCATTGTACTTTCTGTTTCGGAGAGCGAGCTGGTGCCGGTGGGTATTAACTGGAGGAAATCATGAAGCGTCAAGCCTTTTATTCTCTGTGCAGTACTGCTTTAATCCTGTCATTACTGGCAATGTTGATCCTCGTGGTTTCTGTGCAGGCAGAAGGGCAGGAGTATATCCGTGCAGGGCTCTCATTCGGATCAGACACACTTGTTGCAGCGAATCTTCAAAATGAAATCGGTTCCGGCTATGAATTTGGAATTTACGATACAAATGGTGTATTTTTCAGACTTGCACAAACCGACGAAACAAAAATCACCATGATAAAAGATCACAACATCTATCTGTCTTCAGGCCGTTACTACGACACAAAAACCGCAGCCAGCTACACAACCATCGGTGCTTATCATCTGCAGGCTGAAGCCGAATTCGACAGCTATGAAGACACACTTACTGCGGCACAGAGTCTTGAAGGCTTTGTAGCATGGACACAAAACGGTTACCGTGTTCGCTATGGCTCATATACTACGGCTGCATCTGCCGCAGATGCAGCGGCGCAGGTCAAAAATGCAACTCTGCCGGATGGACGTTCTGCAGAAGTTTGTGCTGTTACCAGCAGCCAATACGGCATTACGGTTTGTGCTACCGGAACAGACAGGATTTTATTTGAGCTTGATTTGTCTGCGGGGTCTTCATTGGCGGTTCGCCCCTGCACAGTAAACGGCGAGAAAACCGCCACCTGGTTTAAAGGTTTCCAATATTATGGAAGCTTTCTCTACAGCCGCCTTACCGGCGATGATTTAACAGTAGTCAATCTTGTCCCAATCGAAGACTATGTTGCTTGTGTCGTCACAAGAGAAATGTCAACCAGCTGGCCTATCGAAGCGCTGAAAGCAGGGGCCTGCGCGGCCAGAACATTTGCAAAAAAGGAGACTAAACATCAGGATCTTGGGTTTGACGTGTGCGGAGGGACATGCTGTCAGGTATACGCCGGACTGTACCTGACAGGCGACATGCAGCCGGCTATAAGAGCGGCAGACGAAACGGCCGGCGAGTGCATTTATTATGAAGAGAGTCTGATTCAGGCACTGTATTATTCCTCCAACGGCGGAGCTGCAGAAGCAGCCGCCTATGCCTGGGGACAGAGCGTTGACTACCTTATAGAAAAATATGATCCATTTGAATCTCAGACCAACACATCCAATACTTATTGGGCCTATTCATATTCCAGGTCGCAGCTGACGCGCCTGCTACGGAGCTATGGATATAACTGCTCCGAGATTTCCAGTCTTCGAGTAACAGAATACACGCCTGTAGGAAATGTGCAAAAGATTGTATTTACTGACTCTTCCGGGCAAACCTATGTTTTTTCCGGTGATCGTGTTCGTCTTTTTGAAGACAGCCAGAACGGGAAATACTTCAGCCGAAAATACACCGTTATTGCACCACACAGCCAGGGAACCTTTTTACGGGTTACGGCTGAGAATGCTGACGAAGAAGATACACAGATAGTTTCCGGAACATCGGAGATTACGCTCAATTCCGTAACCTTTGGCGATGATGAGGTTTGGGCACAGGAACCCGAACAAGATGCGAAGCCTTCCGTGCAAACCGGATCCGACAACCCGGACGATGCATATGGTGACGTCTACTATGTATATGATGGACAGCAAATTACCACCGTGAAGGATCTGTATGTTATAACATCCGACGGTATACAGCATAAAACAGACGAAGATGACATGATTTTTCGTGATCCAGACGGTGAAGACGCTGCTGAGCGGAACGAACATTCCAACAACCATACTGAAGAAACAGATAAGTCACCGCAGTCCGCTGAGGTGACTGCAGCACCGACAGATTATCCGCAGGCAAAGCTCGAGCAGATCGTTATATCAAACGACTCAGACAACTACCTTATTGTCGGCTCCGGATGGGGCCACAATATCGGCATGAGTCAATATGGCGCAAAGGCTATGGCAGAGCTTGGATATTCCTATCGCCAGATTTTGGAATACTATTATACGGGTGTAACCGTGGAATAGAGGCATATATGAAGACAAAAGACTTTTATTATGAATTGCCGAAAGAACTTATAGCTCAGACACCACTGCAGCAACGTGATGCCTCCCGCCTGATGACGCTGGACCGTAATTCGGGAGCCATAAGTCACAGGCATTTCTATGACCTTCCGCAGCTGCTTCGACCTGGTGACTGTCTGGTGCTCAACGATTCCAGAGTTCTTCCTGCCAGGCTATACGGAGCACGGGATACCGGCGGTGCAGTAGAGGTTGTACTGCTTCGCAGGCTGCAAGAAGACAGCTGGGAGTGCCTGACCAAACCGGGCAGAAAAACAAAACCTGGCACGCACCTGAGCTTTGGAGACGGGTCACTGCAGGCAGTTGTAACCGATACGGCAGAGGACGGAAACAAGATTCTGGAGTTCCACTACAACGGTGTTTTTCTTGAAGTACTTGAACGTCTGGGCAAAATGCCTCTGCCGCCGTATATCAAAGAGAACCTGGAGGATTCTGAACGCTATCAGACGGTCTATTCCAAAAATCTCGGTTCGGCAGCAGCCCCCACTGCGGGCCTGCATTTTACTCCACAGCTGCTTGATCACCTTCGTACCGTTGGTGTGCAGACGGCATTTATAACGCTCCACGTTGGCCTGGGCACTTTTCGTCCCGTAAAAGAAGAGGATATCGCTGACCATGTGATGCACTCAGAATACTGCATTATCACAGATCATACGGCGGATCGGATCAATACGGCCAAAGCAGCTGGGGGACGGATCATCTGCGTTGGAACAACGTCCTGTCGAACACTGGAGTCTTTTGCATTGGATGATGGCACAATTCCGGCCGCATCCGGCTGGACGGATATTTTTATCTATCCCGGATACCATTTTAAGACAATGGATGGTCTGATTACCAATTTCCATCTGCCGGAAAGCACTTTATTGATGCTTGTATCTGCATTTGCAGGGCGCGAGCATATACTCGAAGCGTACCATCAGGCTGTAGAGGAACGCTATCGTTTCTTCAGCTTTGGGGATGCGATGTTCATTGAATAGCATCACTTTTTCAAGCAAGCCGAATATCGGAAAAGCCCGGAAATCAGAAGGTTTCCGGGCTTTTTGCTGCTTAGTCGTCCTTGTAGGCAAATTCGTGAATTATGCCGTTTTTGAAGGTGATGGACCTGATTTTGCCGTTTTCTATACAAAAGTTTGAGCTTACCGAGTTTATAAAATCCTTCAGTATTCTGGGGTCAGTTTCCTCCAAGAGCCGCCTGTAATTGACGTACCGTTTGTCGGAAAGTTTCTGGCTCATAATGAAGTAACTCGCCGTCGCAATCAGCTCATCATCACTTATCGAGAACTGCGAGGTCAGCCCTTTTGAAATCTCATCGAGACGGGTATTGACCTTTTCGAGCTGCTCGTCGAGCTGCTTCTTCTCGATGATGTAGTCTTTCTCAGCCATGTCCTCCTCCAAGCACAGGTAGAGCGATTTAAGGCGCGATAACGCCCTTTCTATAGCTTCCCTCCCTGTCTGTTTTATGTTCGGATTCACAAATAACAGGCGGATGGCATGACAAGTTTATTTCAATAAACATGACAGGTCTTTCCACGTTCCTGTTCTCGTGGTATAATCAAAAAAACATGACAGGAGGATGCACGATGGCCAGCCGTTCTCCCGCTTGGACAGAAACGACGGCGAATGGAGTGAGCTGCGATTTGATTTTGAAAACGGCACAGCGGAGATCACGAAGCTGGCAGACTGGGACATAGTGAAATCCAACGTTTTTCGCAAAAGCCGCGATCCGGTTTATTCAGGGCTTGCCGGAAGCGAGGCTGCTGAAATCCGTAGTCGTGCCGTTTGAGCCGGAGCCTTCGGGAAAATAAATCGTCGGAGGTATGCATTATGCCAAAACCGAAATGGAATCTGAATACCATTTACATATCCGAGCGGCTGCAGGAGAGCCTGCGACCCATCTCCCACTGCGCCATGACCACCGTGGTCGCCCCCATGGGCTACGGAAAGACCACGGCAGTGAACTGGTATCTGGAGGAGCGCGCCAAGGCGGAAACGCTGAAAATCATCCGCATCAGCGTGTATTCCGATAACCTTGCGATCTTTTGGAAAAACGTACAGGCAGCGTTTGTCCGCGCGGGCTTCCCCTTCCTGCGGGAATATCCTTGCCCCACAGACGCAGCGGGTGGCGGACTGATGGCGGATGACCTTTGCCATGAGCTGGCGGGAGAAACATCCTGCTACATTTTCATTGACGATTTTCATCTGCTGACAGATAGACGCGCCTCGACCTTCCTTTGTATGCTGGCAAATCGGCTGCCCGTCAATGTGCATTTGATCGTCGTCAGCCGGGACCGTTTTCTGCCCGCTGCGGAGATGGTGCGGCTGGGGGCAAAGGCCTATCAAATCGGCACGGAGCAGCTGCGCCTCAACCATACGGAGCTTGCCGTCTATGCCCACCGCTGCGGCACGAATCTTTCCGACGCGCAGGTCGAAAGCCTCCTCTATTCCAGCGAGGGCTGGTTTTCCGCCGTGTACCTGAATCTGCGAACGCTCTCTGAGCGCGGCGTGCTACCGAGCCGTAATTCCGACATCTATACCACCTTTATCGCCGCCATGATCGATCCGCTGCCGGAAAATCAGCGGGAGTTTTTGGCGGTCATGGGACTTGCTGATGAATTTACCGTCGAAATGGCGCAGTGTATCACAGGCGACGCGGACGCTGGGCAAATTCTCTCCATACTGACTGCGCAAAACGCCTTTGTCACGCGCCTGCCTGACGGCACAACCTATCGCTTCCATCATATGATGAAGGAGTGCGCAGAGCGAAGCTTTCTGACGATGAAAGCAGAAACACAGAAACGTTATTGGGAGCGGTTTGGTTTCTGGTATGAAAAACATAAGCAATTTCTTCATGCCTTCGCTGCTTACCGGAAAAGCGAAAACTACGATGCGCTGCTGCGGGTCATTCGCAGCGATGCGGGCATCCTGCTGGCGTCGCTGGAGTCTGAGAATGTGCTGGAAGCGCTGGACAAATGCCCTGCCGAAACATTGAAGGCGCATCCCTTTGCCATTCTGGTGCTGATGCGCCGAATGTTCACATGGCGGCAGATCTCGAAAATGCTAGAGCTGAAAGCACTGCTGCTGACAGCCATTGAGGAGCATCCGGAACTGTCCGAAGAAGAACGTGGAAACCTGCTGGGCGAGTGCGACCTCATTATGAGCTTCCTCTGCTACAATGACATCAGTGCCATGAGTTGCCTGCACCGCAGCGCCAGCGCGCAGATGTCCCGCCCCGCCATCAGCATCCAATCGAGCGGCGGCTGGACCTTTGGCTCGCCGTCCGTTCTGATGATGTTCTACCGCGCACCGGGAGAGCTTCAAAACGAACTTGCCGAAATGGACGAATGTATGCCTCATTACTATAAGGTTACCAACAACCACGGTCAAGACGCGGAAACCATTATGCGGGCAGAGGCACTGTTCTGTCAGGGCTGTTTCACCGATGCGCATATCGAATTGGAACGTGCCTACGCGCAGGTCAAGGACAACGGGCAGATCAACATGGAGCTCTGCTGCGATTTTCTGTCGCGGAGGCTCTCGCTGCATACCGATGTGGAGCAGCGGTATACCTTTGCGGATCGATATGCAGTCCTACTGCGCTACCACGATGCGTCGTGGATCAACCTCTGGAGTGCCACCAGTGCCTACTACCATGCTCTGCTGGGCAAAACGGACAAAATCCCGGAGCTTTTTTCGCAGCACCGCCTCTCCGATATCAATATGCTTGCGCCGGGCAAGCCCATGATGGAAATGATCGAAAATCAGGTGTATCTTGCCCAGGGTGCCTATGCCAGGGTAGCGGGACGCAGCGCAGATCTGCTGGCCGTCTGCGAGGCGATGCACTACGCATTGGTAGCGTTGCATATCCGCATCCAGACGGCGGCGGCCTATGCCCAGTTGGGCAAGCATGAGGAAGCCCGCACATGGCTGAGAAAGGCGCTTTTCGATGCCGAGACGGACGGCTTTGTGTTGCCGTTCGTAGAAAACTACGACCGCTTGAAGCCCTTGCTGATGCGGGAGATAAAAAATGACCTGATCGCGAAGATCACCGAGCTTGGCGAAGCAGCAAAGGCGCAAAGCGCAGCCGACGACCGTCCGGCAGCCTTCGACGTTCTGACACCGCGAGAATTTGAGATCGTGGAGCTGATAGTGCAGCGGCTCAGCAACCGCGAGATCGCGGAAAAGCTCTATATCTCCGAGGGGAGCGTCAAACAGTATGTGAATCAGATCTATTCCAAACTCCATATTGAGGGCGATACCCGGACCAAGCGGAAGCGGCTTGCCGAGATGCTCAGGCAAAAGACCTAACCTTTGGTTAATAGTTATTCCATCGAATCCACTGTACAATGTTTGTACAGTGGATTTTTATTTTCGCGGAAAGGAGGCACGCACTTGATCCGAAGGTATCTCACAGCCGTTACACCGCTGCCAGACCATGTATTGCAGGTCGATTTTGTGTCCGGAAGTCGGCTTTTGCTGGACATGAAGCCATATCTGGATAAGATCCGTTTTCGCCCGCTTGCAGATGCGCGGGTGTGGAACAGCGCTGTGACCAACGGCATCTTTGTCCGCTTCGGCGATGTGGAGCTGAGCCACGATGAGATATTGTCCATGGCGGAACAGGAACATTGATTGACTGCCGAAAAATAACAGCAAGAAATAAGGAGGAAGAAATCATGAAACACATAAAAAGACTGCTGCCTGCTTTGCTGATCGCCGTCCTGTGTATGCTGCTGACAGCCTGCGGCGAAAAGGAGACATCCGTAACCGTTGTGCTTGCCAACCACAGCGGACATGATATTTCATCCATCAGCATCACGCCATCGACCAGCAACGAGTGGGATACGGAATATGTCGACGGTATGCTCTATGACGGCGTCAGCGTCGAGGCGAATCTCGGCGCATACAAAGAATCCGAGCTTCCGGAGTTCAACATCCTTGTCTATAACAACGAGGACTATGTTTTGTATGACAATGACGTTGACGAGGTCGACTTTACCATTCACGACGGCGACTATATCGTATTTCTGCCGCCGGAAGAAACGTCCACCATCGTGATCTGCAATTCGGAGGAATTCTACTCGCTATATGACAAATACGAGCTGCAGTATGATGAAAGTGAAGATCTGCAGTATGATGAAAGCGAGGACCTGCAGGATGATGAAAGTGAAGACCTGCAGGATGATGAAAGTGAGGACGTGACCGGCTATACCGCCGAAGAGCTTGGACAGACTGTTGACATTTCCGACTTTGCCGGTTGCTGGAAGCTGGAAAACGAGCCGCTCTACTTTGTCATCAATGAGGACTACGAGTGGATCACCATCAATCTCTACGGCGAGCAGGTCGGCCCCGGCTATGTTGTCACACAGGAGGATTGCGTCACGCTGTACATGGAGGACGGATCAGAGCGTATTTCGCTCTGGCAGACCGCTTACGGTGACCTGAGTGACGCGGGCGGCAATATACTTTCGCCCATGGACTATATTATGCTCCTGCCGACGCCGGAGGACGAATTGAACCAAACTGCATATTTCCCGGGCGGCTTTACCAACGTCACCATCAACTACCCCATTCAGATGGAAGCACATGAGCATCCGAGCGTGAGCAATGCGCTGAGCTTCAATGCCGTGATGGAAGACGGCACCGAGGATTATTATTCCAATATTATGATCGCATTCCAGCCCATCTCCGGCTTCGATCCCTACATGGAAAAGGGCTCTGCAAGCGCGAAGCCCTACATGGTGAAAATGCTTGATGACTTCATGAACAGCATGTACGGCGACTATCTTCTGAAATCCTTCGGATCGGACTTCGTAGACAACGGAGATTATTATGGCCTGACCGGCTATATGTGGCTGGACGGATCCATTTTTGCCGATGGCCAGTCTCGGCCCGTGCGCGGTTGTATGGAGGTTCGGTACTATGGCCCAACGGGCTATGCGCTGGTAGCAACGACCATTGCGCTGGAAGACCGTATTTACAACTACTTTGATATCTGCAACAATATGCTCACGACCATCTCCTATACCGCCGGTTGGAGCACTGCGCCCAAGCCCGTGCCTGCACAGCCAACCTATTCCGGTGACACCGGCGACTACGGCACGCCGTACTACTGGTACGATGAGGATGGTGATGTCTGGTACTGGAACGGCTACGAGAACGAATTCATCTGCTATGGCTCCGACGGTTATATCGACGATGATACGGGCGAGTACATGGAGGCGAACGACGCCGGCTGGGACTATGACGACGAGTACTACGATGACTATGATCCGTGGTCTGACCCGGGCGATGGTTGGGGCGACTACGTTGACGACGATGGTTGGGGCGACTACGTTGACGACGATGGTTGGGGCGACTACGTTGACGACGACGGTTGGGGCGATTACTTCGACTGATCGCAGGAGAAACGGACATGAAGAATAAACGCCTGATCGCACTGCTTCTGGCACTCACGTGCTTTGCACTCGCGGGCTGCCGGAGGCAGGCGAAGCATACGGAGCCGGTTTCGGACGAAGCAGACGCGGATGTTGTCGGAGATGATTGGCGCACATGGGGCTGGATCAACGACTGGGGCATCATCGAAATGGACGACGGAGAACAAATCACGCTGCTGTTGTGCGTATTCACAGAAAATGCGGTTCTGTTCTATGACGACGCGACGCAGACGGAATTTGCGGATCTGTTGTATCCATATGAGATCCCGGACGCAGAGGAGACGTTTGAATCGTTCTCCCTGTTAGACCAGAACGGCGACGGAAGCTCGGATGTGAAGCTCCTGTTCCTGCATGATGACGGAACGCAAACGGAGTTGTTCTGGTGCTGGAACGGCGAAGCGTTTGTCTTTGCCCCGGAGCTTGGCGGAGAAGGCCCCGCAGAGTATACACGCTCGGAAGAAGGCTGGGAGTATGTGCCATAGGGACGTGAGACAAGGAAAGAACAGGAAAGAAGGTGGACAATATGCCTCTTTGGCTTGCTGTGGTGCTGCTGGTGCTGTCGCTGCTTGGGATCGTCCTCTCCCGCCGTTACTTGCGTAAACCGGTTCAAACAGTCTTCGTCATCCTCTGCGTCCTGTTGGCACTGGCATGCGCCGCTTATATCGGACTGACCATTCTGTTTGTGTATTCGGTACAGACCCAGCCGCCGGTATCGTAAAAAGAAATCACCGCCAATGGCGGCAGAAAAGAGTAAAACAGGCCGCGAAGGCCTGTTTTGGGTGGGATCATTTTCTTCGTTTTACCGTGTTCCTGTTCTGGTTCAGCATCATGACTTTCGCCGGTTAAGTTACCATTTCCTGATACCATGCGTGTATAACCACTGCGATCATGGACAAAGTTCCGGAACAACCGTCTGCGCGGCAGAGAAGAAAAACAAATAATAGAAGCAAAAAGCGAAGGCACCAAAAATGCCTTCGCTTTTTTGTTTCTGCGTTGCACACCTAAATCCGTCAGCTAACAGTATTAAGGTTGAATTAGTTCCTTGTCGCTGTTAAATCAGCGGTTTCCGGGCTTTTTGCTGTCTCAACGGGTTTGTAGAAAAACTGCAATTCCAGACTATTACAAAATGAAAACACCAGCTGCAATAACACAATCGCAACTGGTGTTTTAACCAAAAGCGGGTGACGAGACTCGGACTCGCTACCTCCACCTTGGCAAGGTGGCGCTCT
>CAVHXA010000008.1:0-91823 GCA_963639765.1 Oscillospiraceae bacterium
GAAAAAATATTGATTTTGGGAAATAGAATGGGCATAATAAGCGAAGAGGTGATGAACATGAAGCTGATAGACCGAGGGATGTATCTCCGAAAACTGATTGGGGTGATCGGAACGCCGGATATCAAGGTTGTCACGGGCGTCCGGCGCAGCGGAAAGTCAAAGCTGCTGGAAGCGTTCAAAGGGTATGTGGAAGCGACTTTTGCGGACGCGAATATCGTGCATATCAATTTCAACCTGACAAAGTACGAAAAGTTCAAGGATTACCATGTCCTGAATGATTATATTGAAAGCTCCTATGTCGATGGCAAACAGAATTTTGTCCTGATCGACGAAGTGCAGATGTGTCCGGACTTTGAGCTTGCCATCAATAATCTCCATGCGCAGGAAAGATTCGATATCTATATCACCGGTTCAAACGCTTTCCTCCTGAGTTCAGACCTTGCCACGCTCTTCACAGGCCGAACCTTTGAGGTGAAGGTGTTCCCGTTCTCGTTCAGCGAGTTCTGCGAGTATTATTCCCTCACGGACAGGTATGCAGCGTTCTCCCGGTATCTGAGAGAGGGCGGCATGGCCGGCTCGTATCTTTATCAGGACGCGGAAGCCAAATACGACTATATCGCGGATGTATTCGATACATTGATCGTCCGGGATATCCGGCAGAAATACAAAATCCGCAACCCGATCCTGATGAACCGCATCGTCGATTTTCTGATGGACAATATCTCAAACCTTACGTCTGCCAGAAATATCGCAGATTCCCTCACAGGCAACAAGGATAAGATCAACCACAAAACCGTCGGGAATTATATGCAGTATCTGTGCAATGCCTTTGCCTTTTATCGCGTTCGCAGGTATGACATTCAGGGGAAAAAGTATCTGGCCTCCAGTGATAAGCTGTATCTGAGCGATCACACCTTTCGGTATGCAAAGCTGGGAACCAGGAATCTGGACTACGGGCGCGTACTGGAAAACATCGTCGCCGTTGAGCTGCTCCGGCGCGGATATGAGGTCTATGTCGGGGTTCTGTACAGGAAAAAGATAGATTTCGTCGCCATCAAGCGCAACGAGAAGCTCTATATTCAGGTTTCGGACAACATCAGCGACGAGAAAACCTTTGAGCGCGAAGTAAGCCCCCTGCTGCAAATCAAGGACGCATATCCCAAGCTGGTGCTTGCCCGGATCAGAGACGAAGCGTACCAGTATGAGGGCGTTCAGATCGTCGATATCGCAGACTGGCTGGCAGGGCAGCCGTCTACTTCCCAAAAATGAAAATAATCTGATTTTGGGAAACAGCCACGGAGAAAGTTATGGCCAAGAAGACTGAAAAAGCAGGACTGCCCGGAAATCCGACTGAACCGGGCAAACGTCGCCAAGCACATCTCCGGGCTGATCTGCAAAGGCCGCTTCCTGACCCCCGGAAACGGCTTTTCGAAAAAGTGGACGCCGGATGTGAACAAAGCTTGACATTTGCGCACATTTGCGAGGTTTTGTCTTGTCAACACTGCCCCAATCGGATATAATCAAACAGATATGGAATCCGGGCTTTCGCGGATGCCGCAGGCAGTTTCCGGCAGCGAGGTGAAAAAATGGACAAAATTACCATGTTTCTTTCGGGCGTGTTCAACTATGTCCGCATTGCTCTTCTGGGCATCAGCTTTGTGGATATTCTGGATATTCTGGTTGTTGCGGCCCTGCTCTACGGTGTGCTGGTCGTTGTCTTCAAAACCGGCGCCTCCCGGATTGCGCGGACGATCATCGCCACGCTGGTGCTCACCGGCCTGTCCGGCCTCATCGAAATGGACGCGCTGCACTTCATCCTGAAAAACACCATCGAAATCGGCGTACTGGCTCTGGTCATTGTCTTTCAGCCTGAGCTGCGTCGCATGCTCGAAACCATCTCAAGCCGGTCCATTCTCGAGATCTTCGAGCCGAAAAAGACCGAAGACGAAACAATCCGCGTCTTTCAGACACTGATCGACACCTGTGCGGACCTTGCCGCCACAAAAACCGGTGCTCTGATTGTCCTCGAAAAAGACGCAAGGCTGGATGCCTATTTTTCCACCGGGACGCAGCTGGACGCCATGGTTTCGGAGCAGATGCTGAAAAACATCTTCTTTCCCAAGGCGGCCCTGCACGACGGGGCTGCTATCATCCGGGAAGACCGCATTGTGGCTGCGGGCTGCGTGCTGCCTCTGTCGGACAACCCCAACCTCAGCCGCGACCTGGGCACCCGGCACCGTGCGGGCGTGGGCGTCACCGAAAAAACCGACGCGGTCGCGCTGATTGTCTCCGAAGAAACCGGCATGGTCTCTCTGGCGGAAAACGGCTTTCTGCGCCGCTACTGGCTGGACGACGAGCACGCCGCGGCTTCGGGTGCCGACGAGACGGACCCGCGCACAGAGCTGATGCGCCGGCTGCGGATCGCCTTTGGACTTATCGCGCAGGAGCGGGAGCATTCCCTGCCCCGTCGCTTTGCAAACATCAAGGGGAAAAAAGATGAAGAATCCGATTCCGAAAATCCTTAACCGCCTCCGCCCGCACGGCGAGGCCGCAGACACTGCCGGAAATGCGGGGCGCCAGCTGCGGCGTGAGCGCCGCGGCTTTCGTCCGGGGCTGGCCGTCGCGGCGCTGATCATTGCCTTTGGCTTTTGGGTGTATGTGCGCAGTGTGGTCGAGCCCTATACCACCGTCACGCTTCGCCGCATTCCGATCGAATTTTCCGGTCAGGAGGAGCTTCGCGAAGACCGCAGCCTGATGGTCGACGTTGTCAACACCCCCATGGCGGACATCACATTCTACGGCAGGCGCAGCGAGCTGACCGAGCTCGAGCGCGACGGCATCACGCTCACGGTCGATCTGTCCGGCATCCGGCAGGCCGGCGCGTATGAGCTCCCCTACAAGATCACCTTTGCCGACGGCCTGAATGTCTCGAGCCTCACGGAAAACGGCAGAGAGCCGGCCTATATCTCCTTTACCGTCGCAAAGCTCTCAACGGTCACCGTCCCCGTAAAGGGCGTGCTCAACGGCGAGCAGCCCGTGGCCGAGGGCTATCTGGCCGGGACGATGACCTTCGACCCTGCCGAGATCACAATCAAGGGTCCCGAAGAACTCGTCAGCAGCGTGACCTATGCGCAGGTGGAGCTGCAGCGTGAAAATCTTTCGGCTACGGTAGTCACGCAGACACCCTTTGTTCTCATCGACGACCAGGGCCAGATTGTTGAGTCCGACGAGATCAGCTGCAGCGCGGAGGAAATTACGGTCACGCAGCCCGTTGTGATGACAAAAAGCGTTCCCCTGTCCATAGAGCTGATTTCCGGCGGCGGAGCCACCTCCAAAAACGCCATCACAGGCATCAGCCCCGCGTCCGTCACCCTGTCCGGCGATGCCGAAACGCTGGCGGGCGTAAACCAGATCGTCCTCGACCCGATCGATCTTTCCCAGGTCATCGGCTCCTATACGGTCGAGCTGCCGATCCTCATTCCAAACAACACCGAAAACCTCAGCGGCGAAACCGAGGCCACCGTAACGGTCGAGCTCAAGGGACTGACCACCAAGGTTTTCCGGGTTACCAACATCGAAATGGCCCTGCCCGAGGGCGGTCTGCCCGAAGGGCTGCAGGCCACCTGCATCACCTCTTCTCTGCAGGTTTATGTCCGGGCGCCGGACGAGATCATCGAACAGATTTATGCCAACAACATCCGCGCAGTGGCGGACCTCAGCAACTACATGGCCGTGGGGCAGTATTCCATCCCCGTAGAGGTCTACATCGACGGATATACCGACGCCGGCGTGCTGGACACCTATGAGGTGGTTGTCCGTGTTACCTCCTCAGACGGCTCCGAGCTGATCGACGAAACCAGCGGTCTGGGCGCACTGAGCGGCTATGCCGCCGAGGAAGCACCGGCCACATCCGATCTGGTCGAGCACATTGCCGAAGCACAGAAGGCCGGCGTGGAATCCGGCAGCAAGGAGTAACCATGACAAGAAAGGTTCAGGTCCGGCGTCTGCTGGACAACCAGACCGCAGAGGTCTTTCTCGAAAGGCCCACGGCCTGCAGCGGCGACTGCCATCAGTGTGCGGGCGGCTGCACGGCAGCCCGGGAGATCATGACCGTCCGCGCCCTCAACCCGATCGGCGCCGGGCCGGGCGATCTTGTCCTGCTCGAGCTCGACACCCGGCAGATGCTGAAAATCACGGTTCTGGTCTGTCTTGTGCCGATTGTCCTGTTTTTTCTGGGCTGGTTTCTGGGCGCACTGATCCGGCTGGCGCCGTGGTTCGGTGCTCTGGGCTTTTTGCTGGGCATTGTCTTCATCCTCTGGTACAACCGCCACATTGAGCGCAGGGCTCCGGTCACATACCGCATTGTCGGCTTTCAATAACCATGTACGGCTATATCCGTCCTCTGAAGGGAGAGCTGAAGGTCCGGCAGCTTGCAGACTATCGTGCGGTCTATTGCGGCCTGTGCCGCAGTCTGGGCCGACGCTACGGCTTTGGGGCGCGCTTCCTCATAAACTACGAGCTCACCTTTCTGTATTGCCTGCTCACGGCCTGCGGGCCGGCTCCCGCCAAAGGCAGGGCCTTTTGCCCGGCCAATCCCTTTCGCAGAAAAATCTGCATACAGCCCGACGACGAAATGGACTATACCGCAGACGTCTGCGTTCTGCTGGGCTGCAGCAGGCTCGACGACGCGGCGCGCGACGAACGCGGCTTTCGCCGCCTTGCGGCGTGGCTTGCGCGGCTTCTCCTCAAAAAAAGCCGGCGGCGCGCACAAAGCCGCAGACCGCAGCTGGCGCAGAGCATCGAGGCACATCTGCACAGGCTCCACGCGCTCGAGCAGCAGCGCTTCGCCGGCCTCGACGAGCCGGCAGACGAATTTGCGGCCATGCTCGCGCAGTGCAGTGCCTGCCTGACCGACGACGCACTCCGGCGTCCGGCCGAACAGATTCTCTACCACCTCGGCCGCTTCATCTATCTGTGCGACGCGTGGGATGACCTTGCCGACGACCGGAAAACCGGAAGCTACAACCCCATCCTCTGCAAATACGCCCTGCAGGCCCGGGAGCCGACGCCCCGGCAAAGGCAGGAGCTGCACACAACCCTGACCCATTCCATCCGCCTTGCGGCAGCCGCACTCGAGCTGCTGCCCCTGCAGTGGAGCAGGGAACTTCTGGAAAACATCATCTACCTCGGGCTGCCCGCAGTGCTCTCGGCTGTGGCGGACGGAACCTTCGGAAGAAAAGACAGGAGCTTGCAATGAAAGATCCCTATCAGGTTCTGGGCGTATCCCCCACAGCCTCAGACGACGAAATCAAAAAGGCCTATCGTGAGCTTGCACGCAAATACCACCCCGACAACTACCAGGACAATCCTCTGGCCGACCTTGCGCAGGAAAAGATGAAAGAGGTCAACGAGGCCTACGATACGCTCACAAAATCCCGCTCCGGGGGCGGCACGCGGGCGCGAACGGCGGATTCCTCATACAGCTCCGCCGGCACGGCCTCCTCTGATCCCCGCTATGCGCAGGTGCGCAGCGCCATCAACTCCGGCTATCTCAACCAGGCCGAGGAGCTGCTGCGTGCCATGCCCGACCGCGACGCGCAGTGGAACTATCTGATGGGGGCTGTGGCGTTTCGCCGCGGACATCTCGACAATGCCCGCGCCTACTACGAAACCGCCTGCCGCATGGATCCGACCAACCGCGAATATCAGCAGGCATACAGCCGCATGCAGACCGGCGGCGCCTATCAGGCCTATCGGCAGACGGGCTATCCGGAAAACACGCAGTGCGACGGCTGTGACGTATGCACAAGTCTCATGTGTGCAGACTGCTTCTGCCGCTGCCTGGGGTCCGGCTGCTGATGAAAAAGACAAGACTGCTTGCCCGCTGCGCCATCCTCACGGCACTTTCGGTGACCCTTCTGTATCTGGCCGGGGTTCTGCCCGCAGCCAGCCTGACGCTTGCGGCGTTTGCGGCCGTGCTGCCGGCGGCGGCGGTGCTGCAGGGCGGACTGCGCTGGGGCGCGATGGTGTGGCTGGCCTCCTCCGCGCTCGGCCTGCTGCTTGCGCCCGACAAATCGATGGCCCTGCTCTACGCACTGGTTCTGGGGCACTACACCATCACAAAAAGCCTGATCGAGCGCATCGGCTGTCTGCCGGCCGAATGGGCACTGAAGCTTCTGACCTTCAACCTGCTGCTGGCCGGATACCGGCTGCTGTTCGGCAGCTTTTTCGAACAGTCGACCGATGGGATCCGTGTCGGCACCGCGGCGCTCTGGCTGATACTCAACATCC
Organism: Oscillospiraceae bacterium; assembly: GCA_963639765.1. Classification (GTDB taxonomy): domain Bacteria; phylum Bacillota; class Clostridia; order Oscillospirales; family Oscillospiraceae; genus CAVHXA01. The sequence goes on from CAVHXA010000008.1 coordinate 6,292, forward strand.
TCTTTGTGCTGTATGATATCGGCTGCACGGGGCTTATCGCCACCTATCTCAGACGCTTCGGCAAACGGTCCGACTGAAAACCCATGGCAGAACCGCCAAATCAATACCACCGTGCAGTCCGGTATTTCGCAAACGGCTGCCCGACAAAGGAGAAATCAGATCTTGCCTTCCAGCATGACGGGCTACGGCCGGGCCCAGAACATCATCAACGGCCGCGAGATCACCATAGAGCTTCGCAGCGTCAACAACCGCTACCTCGACGCCAATATCCGTCTGCCAAGGGTCTATGGTTTTGCCGAAGAGGCTCTGCGCACCCGCCTGCAGAGCCGGATTGCCCGCGGAAAGGTCGATGTCTACGTTACCATCCGGGATGTGGGCACACAAAACACGAGCGTCACGCTGAACCGCGGCGTGCTCGAGGGCTATCTGACCGCCATGCGGCAGATGATCGACGAATACGGTGTGGCAGACGACATCACCGTCGGAACGCTGTCCCGCTTTTCAGACATCTTCACCGTTGAAAAGGCGCAGGAAGACGAGCAGCAGCTCAAAAACGACATCCTCCGCGCGGTCGACGAGGCACTGGATGCCTTCTGCGCCATGCGCGAAAAAGAAGGCGGAGCCCTGTGTGCCGACCTTCTCGCCAAATGCGATACGGTCCTGCGTCTGGTGGCCCGGGTCGAGGAGCGCAGCCCGCAGACCGTAGCCGAATACCGGCAGCGTCTTCTGGACAAAATGAACGAGGTTCTGGCCGGGGCCGGTGTGGACGAAGCCCGGATTCTCACCGAGGCGGCCATCTATGCCGACAAGGTCGCGGTCGACGAGGAAATCACCCGTCTGCGCAGCCATGTCGACCAGATGCGCGGCATGCTCCGCGAGGGCGGCGCCATTGGCCGAAAGCTCGATTTTCTGATGCAGGAAATGAACAGAGAGGCAAACACCATCGGTTCAAAGGCGGGCGACGCCGCCATTGCCCGGCTTGTGGTCGACCTGAAGGCCGAGCTCGAAAAAATGCGCGAACAGATCCAGAACCTCGAATAAAGGCAAAGAGGGTGACACAATGAAGCTTGTCAACATCGGATTCGGAAACATGGTTTCCGCACAGCGTCTGATTGCCGTGGTAAGTCCCGACTCGGCGCCCATCAAGCGCATCATCCAGGAGGCACGGGACCGCGGCATGCTTGTTGACGCGACCTACGGACGGCGTACCCGGGCGGTAATTCTGATGGACACGGACCACGTAATTCTTTCGGCATTTTCGCCGGAAACGGTTTCGGGCCGTATGGAAGACAAGGCAGAAGAGGGTGAGCAGGAATGACCGAAGGACGGCTGATTGTGCTTTCCGGTCCCTCCGGCGTCGGCAAGAGCACGGTAATCCGCAGGCTGCTGAGCCGGCACCCGGACACCTTTTTCTCCGTATCCGTCACAACCCGCGCACCCCGTCCGGGCGAAACGGACGGAAAGGACTATCACTTCATCACGCAGCAGGCCTACGACGAGATGCTGCAAAACAACCGCCTGCTTGAGCACGCGGGCTATGTTGGAAAGTGCTACGGCACCCCTGCCGCGCCCGTAGACGAGGCTCTCGCGGCCGGCAAAGACGTGCTGCTGGATATCGAGCCGCAGGGTGCGCTGCAGATCCGCCGTGCAAGGCCGCGCGCCATCCTGATCTTTCTGGCCGCCCCCAGCTGGCAGGAGCTCGAACGCCGCCTTCGCGGCCGGGGCGACACGGCAGACGAGGCCATTGCGGGGCGCCTGAAAACGGCCCGCTGGGAATATGCCCAGGCCGCGCAATACGACTACATCGTCTGCAACGACAGCGTCGACGGAGCAATCGGCGAGCTCAACGCCATCCTCGCAGCCGAGGCCTGCCGGCCCTTCCGGCGCGCGCAGCTGCTCGGCGCACAGGATACCCAAAGCTGACCTGCAGGCCGTATCCTTCGCCCAACGGACCGCCTGCACAGATGTGCTGCCAACAGGCCCTTCCACCGGGGCCGGCCGCGCTTTCCGATTCGGCAGAAGCCTTCCGCCTGCCTCTGCCGGGCGATGTGCTGCCGCCCCTGTTCACCACTCTACCAAAGGAGACGATTTCATGCTGTATCCTCCCATGTCCGAGCTGCTCGATCACATCGACAGCCGCTATCTGCTGGTCAATGTCATTGCCCACCGTGCCCGCCAGCTTTCCATCGAATCCCAGCAGACCCAGCAGCCCCTTCCGAAAAAGCCGGTCAGTGTTGCCATCGACGAGATTGCACAGGGCAGGCTGACTGCCACCATGAAGGAAGATTATCAAAAATAAAAGGGCCGTGCCGCGCACAGGCCCCACAGGTCCTTCTGCGGTCCGCGGCCGGCACCGCCATACAGCCATACGAAGGGAGATTTGTCCTTGATCGGCAGAATTGCCGTATCGGCGGCAACATACGCCATCGATACTCTGTTTCGCTATCGCATCCCGCCGTCCATGCACGACCGTGCGCTTCCCGGCGTGCGGGTTCTGGCTCCGTTCGGCAGGGGGAACCGGCCGACAGAGGGCTTTCTGCTGCTGACCGAAGAGGGTGAGGACGAAGCCCTGAAAAGCATTTCGCAGATTCTCGACGATCAGCCCGTGCTCTCCGAAAAAATGCTCCGGCTGGCAGCCTTTCTTCGCGACCGTTATTTCTGCACCATGTACGACGCGGCCCGCGCTCTGCTTCCGGCAGGACTCTGGTACTCCGAAAAGCGGCGCTACTGCATAAGCGGCAGCTATGATCCGGTTGCCAACGCGCCCGAGCCGGGGACCCTCGACGAAGAGCTTCTGCAGCGCATCCTTTGCGCCGGCGGCTCGATGGACGAGCAGCTTCTCACCGACCATACCGACGGCAGCACCGAAAAGGCAATCGGACGGCTTCTGACAAGGGGCCTGCTTACGGTCATGACCGACACCCGCGCCGTCCCGCAGAAAACGCAGCAGTCCGTGTCGCTGGCTGTCAGCACACAGGAGGCACTGGCCTGCGCCTCCAGAAAAAAGCGCTCCGCCTCCGCACAGGCCGCTGTGCTGGAATTTCTGGCAAAAACGGGCACGGCCGACATAAAGGAAATCACCTATTACACCGGCGCGAATGCCGCCGTGGTGCGGCGGCTGCGGGATCAGGGCTGGCTGACCATTACAACCCGGCAGGTGCTCCGCCAGCCGGACTTTAACGCAAAAACGGCCCGGGAGCCGATTGTACTCAACGGGCAGCAGCAGGCTGTATGCAGCGGCCTGACCGCACAGATGCGCAGTCCCAACCCGGGCGTTGCCCTTTTATACGGCGTCACCGGCAGCGGAAAAACGGCCGTGTACCTCAGCCTGATCCGGCAAGCCCTCGAAGACGGCAAAGACGCGCTGCTTCTGGTTCCCGAAATCGCGCTCACGCCGCAGCTGACAAGGCTGTTTGCCTCGGTTTTTCCGGGGCAGATCGCGGTGCTGCATTCCGGACTTCGTCTTGCGGAGCATTATGACCAGTGGCAGCAGATCCGAAGCGGCAGGGCAAGGGTTGTGATCGGAGCGCGGTCCGCCGTGTTTGCGCCGGTGCAGAATCCGGGCGTGATCATTGTCGACGAAGAGCAGGAGCACAGCTACAAATCCGAATCCGGCCCCCGCTACCACGCCAGAGAGGTTGCAATCTACCGCGGACAGAAGGAATCCGCACTGGTTGTCCTGGGCTCGGCCACCCCGAGCATCGAGTCCATGTACCGTGCGCGCAACGGCACATATTCCCTGTATACGCTCCGGCAGCGCTACGGCGGGGCAGAGCTTCCGCAGGTACGGCTGGCAGACACGAAAAAAGACCTCTGCGACGGCAGCAGCAGTCCGATCGGCAGTGTGCTGCGAAAGGAGCTCGAAGACAATCTCCGGTCCGGCCACCAGAGCATCCTCTTTATCAATCGCCGCGGCAACAGCCGCCTTCTGATCTGCACCGGCTGCGGTCATGTACCGAAATGCACCCGCTGCAGCGTAAGCCTCACATGGCATTCGGCCAACGGCCGGCTGATGTGCCACTATTGCGGACATTCCGAGCCCGCACCGGAGCACTGCCCGGAATGCGGCGGCATTCTGCGCCCGGTCGGCTCCGGGACGCAGCGCATAGAGCAGGAGCTTGCGCTTCTTTTTCCCGGAACAAAGGTCCTGCGCATGGATACCGACACCATCACGGCCGCAAACACCCACCAGGTCCTGCTCGACCGCTTCGAAAAGGAGCGGATTCCCATTCTGGTCGGAACGCAGATGGTGGCAAAGGGTCTGGACCTCCAAAACGTGACGCTGGTCGGTGTTCTCGACGCGGACATGTCCCTGTATGTAGACGATTTCCGTGCCGGCGAAAACACCTTCCACCTGATCTGCCAGGTTGTGGGTCGGGCAGGCCGGGGCCGCGACGCCGGCCGTGCGGTGATTCAGACCATGACACCGGACAGCCGCGTGCTGCAGCTTGCGGCAGCACAGGACTACGACAGCTTCTACGAGCTCGAAATGCAGCTCAGACAGGGCCGGAGCTGTCCGCCCTTCTGCGACCTGATCACAATCAGCTTTTCGGCCCTGCAGGAGGATCAGGCACTTCAGACGGCATGGCGCTTCCGGCAGGCACTCGAGCAGCACTGTCAGAACGGAGCATACACGACGCTGGGTCCCGCGGCGGCACCCATAGCCCGCGTAAACCTCTACTACCGCTATCGTCTGACACTGGCGGGCACAAACACGCGGCCGCTGCGGCAGCTGATTGCCGGGCTGGTCCGCGAATTTTCCCGCGACAGACAAACCCGCGGCGTTGCGATCTCTGCGGACGTAAACGCCTATGACTGATATGAGGTGAAAGAATGGCACTGCGAAAAATCATGACGCAGGAGGATGCCCCCCTGAACAGGACCTGCCGGCAGATTACATCCTTTGACGAGCGTCTGCACATACTGCTCGACGATATGGTCGAAACGCTGATCGATTCCGATGGCGTGGGTCTGGCGGCGCCTCAGGTGGGGGTACTGCGGCGGGCCGTGATTGTATTCGACGGCGAGCGTTATCTCGAGCTGGTCAACCCCGAAATCATCCTGCAGGAGGGAGAACAGGACGGGCTCGAGGGCTGTCTGAGCGTTCCGGATGTGTGGGGACTGGTAAAAAGGCCTGACCACGTGATTCTTCGTGCACAGGACAGAAACGGCAGCGCGGTCGAATACGAAGCCCACGGCCTTACAGCCCGCGCCTTCTGCCACGAGGTAGACCATCTCGACGGGCACCTCTTCACGGAAAAGGCCTATCGCTACCTCGAGGGCGAAGAGCTTGAGGCCTATCTGCGCGAGCAGAGCGACGGGCAGCCGCAGGACGGGGAGGACGCATGAGAATCGTTTTTATGGGCACGCCCGAGATTGCCAAAGGCTGTCTTACGCGTCTGGTCGAAGACGGCAGACAGATCGCCGCCGTCTACACAAAGCCCGACACGCCGCAGAAACGCGGACTGAAGCTCACGGCCTCGGCCGTAAAGGAATATGCCGCAGAGCAGGGCCTTTCGGTGCTTCAGCCAACCGACTTCAAATCCGACGAAACCGTCCGGCAGCTGCGCGACCTGCAGCCGGACCTGATTGCCGTTGTGGCCTACGGAAGGATTCTTCCGCAGCGGGTGCTGGACATCCCGCCGCTGGGCTGCATCAACATCCACGCAAGCCTGCTGCCGCAGCTTCGCGGCGCGGCACCCATCCAGCGCGCCGTTCTGCAGGGCCTTTCCAAAACCGGCGTGACCGCCATGCATATGTCGGCGGAAATGGATGCGGGTGACATCATCGACACGGCAGAAACCCCCATCGGTCCCAACGAGACCTCCGGCGAGCTGACGCAGCGTCTGGCCCTGCTGGGCAGCGACCTGCTCAGCCGCACCATCGACGCCATCGCTGCCGGCACGGCCCAAAGAAGACCGCAGGACCCCGCGCTTGTGACCTTCGCGCCCATGCTCAGCCGGCAGGAGGCACAGATCGACTGGACAAGGCCCGCCGGCGAAATCCACAATCAGATCCGCGGAATGAATCCGTGGCCCATCGCGCAGACAACCCTGCAGGGCACGGTGCTCAAGCTCCATGCCAGCGAGCTTCGCGACGAGGGCACCGGGAGCCCGGCCGGGACAATCCTCTCTGCCGGAAAGCAGGGACTTGACATGGCCTGCGGCGGCGGGACCGTTCTGCGGATTCTGCGGGTTCAGGCACAGGGAGGCAGGCAGATGACTGCGGCCGAATACTTCCGCGGACATCCGCTGGTTTTGTGATGGGCGCAAGACATACCGCACTCACGGCGCTGATTGCCTGCCGAAAGGCCGGTGCCTGGGCCGACAGCGTTCTGGACGCGCATATCCGGCGCGACGGTCTGGACAGCCGCGATGCGGCTCTGGCAACCAGGCTCTGCTGCGGCGTGCTGCAGAATCGTGCACTGCTGGACTTTTATCTCTCGGCCTTTTCCGCGCGCAGGCTTTCGGATCTGCAGCCGGTGGTGCTGGACATTCTGCGCCTTGGCGCGTATCAGATTCTCTTTTCCGACCGGATTCCCGCCTCTGCGGCGGTAAACGAGGCGGTGGAGCAGGCCCGAAAATCCGCCAACGGCAAGGCCGCCGGCTATGTCAACGGCGTGCTTCGCGCGCTTTGCCGCGGTCCGCTGCCGGAGCCTTCCGAAAACAGTCCCGACTATCTCTCCACAAAATACAGCCACCCCGCTCCGCTGGTCGAGCTGCTCAGAGAAAATATCCCCGCCGAGGCACTCGAGCCGATGCTGCGGGCGGACAACTGCATCCCCGACGCGGCACTTCAGGTAAACACCTGCAAAACCACAGCCTCCGATCTGCTTGCACAGCTGAGCGGCGCGCACGAGCATCCCTGGATGCCCGACTGCATCACCATGCAGGGCATGGGCAGTCCCGAGCGTCTGCCCGCCTTTGGGCAGGGACTGTTCTGGGTGCAGGATCCCGCGGCCAGACTGGCGGTTTTCGCAATGGAGCTTCGGCCCGGCATGCGCGTGCTGGATGTATGTGCGGCACCCGGAGGCAAAACCTTTGCGGCTGCGGCAGCCATGCACGGCGAGGGCGAGATACTGGCCTGCGACATCCACGAGTCCAGACTCCGCCGCATCACACAGGCAGCCGGGCGGCTGGGCTTCGACTGCATCCGCACCCTTCTGTGCGACGCGACCCTTCCGCTGAACGAGGCAGACGGCAGCTTTGATGCGGTACTGATCGACGCGCCCTGCTCCGGTCTGGGCGTCATCCGCAAAAAGCCGGACATCCGCTACAAAGACATCCGCTCGCTTGCGGGTCTGCCTGCAATCCAGGCATCCATCCTCGAGAGCCGCTGCCGGGCGGTAAAAAAGGGCGGCATCCTGCTGTATGCCACCTGCACGGTGCTGCAAAGCGAAAACGAAAAACAAATTGCAGCCTTTTTAAGCCGGCACGGCGAATTTGAGGCGCAGAGCTTTTCCATACCCGGAGCGGGACGGGTCGACGGGGGCATGATCACCCTCTATCCGGGCGGCACACTGGACACAGACGGTTTTTTCATCTGCAGATTGAGGCGGACATCATGACAGACATCAAATCCATGACTCCGGAGGAAATCACGGCCGCCATGCGGCAGCTCGGCCAGCCCGCCTATCGGGGCGAGCAGGTGTTTTCGTGGCTGCACCGCGGCGTGCGTTCGTTCGACGAAATGACAAACCTCCCGAAGGATCTGCGAAAAGCCATGCAGGAGCATTTTTCCCTTACGGCTCCGATCATGGCCGCAAAGCAGGTCTCGGCGGCAGACGGCACAATCAAATACCTCTGGCAGCTGGCAGACGGCAACTGTGTCGAATCGGTCCTTATGCGCTACCGCTACGGAAACAGCGTATGCATCTCCAGCCAGGTAGGCTGCCGGATGGGCTGCAAATTCTGCGCGTCCACCCTTGGCGGGCTGGTCCGAAGCCTCACCCCTTCGGAGATGCTGGATCAGGTCCTGTTCACAAAGCTCGAGTCCGGGCTGGATGTTGGCCATATCGTTCTGATGGGAATCGGCGAGCCTCTGGACAATTTCGACACGGTCCGCCGCTTTCTGACGCTTGTCAATCACCCGCTGGGTCTGAACATCAGCATGCGCCACATTTCGCTTTCAACCTGCGGAATCGTAGAAGGAATCGACGCGCTGGCCCGGGAGAATCTGCAGCTGACCCTTTCCGTGTCGCTGCACGGTCCGACCGACGAGGTCCGAAGCGAAATCATGCCCATCAACCGCAAATACGGCATCGAAAACGTGCTTGCCGCCTGCCGGCGGTATTATGCCGCAACCGGCCGGCGAATCAGCTTTGAATACGCCATGATTCAAAACGTAAACGATGCGCCGGAGCAGGCCGTGCAGCTCGCCGACGCCCTGAAGGGCATGGGCGCGCACGTAAACCTGATTCCGCTGAACCGCGTGGAGGAGCGTACGCTCAACCCGAGCAGCCGGCAGAGCATTGCCCGGTTTCAGCAGGTGCTGCAGGCCAGAGGCATTCCGGCAACCGTCCGGCGCAGCCTGGGCGGAGACATCGACGCTTCGTGCGGTCAGCTCCGACGAAAGCACGAAAACAAAAACCCGGGCAGAGGAGGGGAATAGCCGTGCGTGCATGGGGCCTGACGGACCGGGGACTGGTCCGCAAATCCAATCAGGACTGTTTTCTGGTCAGAGCCATAGGCGAGCAGCTGCTGGTGGTGGTCTGCGACGGTATGGGCGGTCACAACGCGGGCGACGTGGCCAGCTCCATGGCTGTGGAGGTATTCTCGCAAACGGTCATTGCCTCGGCTGTGCCCGGCATGACGGCAAAGCAGATCGACGGTCTGCTGCAGGGAGCCGTCAGGCTGGCCAATCAGGCCGTGCTCGAGGAATCCATGGCCAGCCCCGCCTTTGAGGGCATGGGGACCACGCTGGTGGCGGCACTGATCACCGGCGGCGACGCGGCCATCGCAAACGTCGGCGACAGCCGGGCCTATTTTATCAACGAAGACGAAATCCGTCAGATTACCCGGGACCACTCCGTGGTGCAGATGATGGTCGAAAGCGGCGAGCTGACCGCACAGGAGGCCCAGACCTTTCCCGGCCGCAACATGATCACCCGGGCCGTCGGAACCGAAAAAGACGTTGAGGCCGACATCTTCCACGAGGCGTTCTCTCCCGGCGACTGTCTTCTGCTTTGCTCCGACGGGCTTTCCAATCAGGTTACGCCCGGAGAAATGCAGTTTGAACTGATTCACGGCGTGCAGCTCGAAACCTGCTGCAGCCGGCTGATTCAGATTGCCCGCGACCGCGGCGCGCCGGACAACGTTACGGCTGTGGTGGTATCGGGCTTATGATCAGAATTTCAGGATAGGAGGGCGGCCTGTGACAGATAAATATATCGGCCAGATGCTGGACGACCGGTATGAGCTGCTGGAAGTAATCGGCATCGGCGGAATGGCCGTCGTTTACAAGGCTCTGTGTCATCGCCTCAACCGTCTGGTGGCCGTAAAGATCCTGAAGGACGAATATCAGCAGGACGAGGAATTCCGCAGACGTTTTCAGGCCGAATCGCAGGCCATTGCCATGCTGAGCCATGCAAACATCGTGGCGGTATACGACATTTCGTCAGGAGGAAATCTCGACTATATCGTCATGGAGCTCATCGACGGCATGACTCTGAAAGACTATGTAGTCCAGCGCGGAGAGATCAGCTGGCGCGAAACGCTGCATTTTTCCGCACAGATTGCCAAGGCACTGGACCATGCCCACAGCAGAGGCGTGATCCACCGCGACATCAAGCCGCACAACATCATGGTTCTGAAGGACGGGAGCGTAAAGGTCGCAGACTTCGGCATCGCGCAGCTGGCCTCTACCCGCAACACGCTGACACGGGAGGCACTCGGAAGCGTCCACTACATTTCGCCCGAGCAGGCCAGAGGCAGCGGTACCGATCAGCGCACGGACATCTATTCGCTGGGTGTTGTGATGTATGAGCTGCTTACCGGGCAGCTTCCCTACGATGGCGAAACTCCGGTTTCCGTGGCAATTCAGCACATCAACGGCGGAGCCAAAATGCCCCGGACCATCCGTTCCTCCATTCCGGTCGGGCTTGAGCAGATCGTAATGAAGGCCATGGAGCCGGACCCGAACAGACGCTATGCCACTGCTGCCGAAATGGCAGACGATCTCGAGGCCTTCCGCAAGGACCCCAACATGACCTTTGCCTATGGCTCCGCCGGCAGGGCGATGGCCGAGGCACAGCGGGCCAGCCTGAAACGGGTCGAGCAGGCCATCCGTCAGCAGAAGCAAAGCGCCAGGACGGTAACCGCCGCACAAAAGCCCGCGTCGACCACGGCCGCGGCGAGCACGCGGCAGCCGCAGACAAGGCAGCCGCAGACAAAGCAGCCGCAGGCAGCCGCGTCCGCACCTTCCCGAAAACCGGCAGAGCGGCAGCAGAAGGGAGCCGGCAGCTCCGGGACCGCTGCGCGCGACGCCGCCGCGCGAAAAAAAGAAAAACCCGAAGCGCGTACAGAGCAGACAAACCCCGACCGCGGCCCCAGCATGCTTGCCATTCTGATCGGCACGGTCTGTGTGCTGCTGGTGCTGGCGGGTATCGGCTATTTTCTGTTCCAGTATGCGCTGCGGGATTTGCTCGCCTCCTCCAGAGAGATTCAGGTACCGAGCTTTCTCGGAATGAGCGAATACGAAATCAGCCCCGAGGACTATCCGGACCTGCAGCTGGTAATCGGCGCGCGGGAATACAGCAGCGAGGCGGAGGGAATCGTGATCGACCAGAATCCCGAAGCCGGAAAAATCATCAAGGAAGCCAACAACACCATCACGCTTACAGTCAGCCAGGGTCCGCACACCGAAACGCTGCCGGAGCTGGCAGGCGACAGCCAGCAGGACGCCGAGCTGCTACTCAACAACCTCAACCTCAACCTGATTCTGCAGGTAATCGGAGAATACAGCGATGAGATCGCCGAGGGCCGCGTGATTCGCACGCAGCCGGCAGCCCAGACAACCGTCAGCGAGGGCAGTCAGGTCACACTGGTTGTCAGCCTCGGCACAAAAACACAGACCATTACGGTCCCGGATCTGTCCGACGGCAGCTATACAATCGAACAGGCCGAAAAGCTGCTGGAGGAGCTGGGCCTCGGACTGAGCCACACCGTGGAAACGCAGAGCGACGAGCCTGCCGGAACCGTTGTCGATCAGAGCATAGAGGCCGGAACCGAAGCAGATCTGCAGACACGCATCACACTCTATGTGTCCGAAGGACCGCAGACCGACCGGACGCAGGACGAACAGGACGACGAGGCGCAGGAGCAGCAGACCGAGCCGGCCGAAGCTCCGCAGGAGCAGCAGACCGAACCGGCCGAAGCCGCGCAGGAGCAGCAGACCGAGCCGGCCGAGGCCGCGCAGGAGCAGCAGACCGAGCCGGCCGAGGCCGACCAGCCCATACAGGAGACAGAGGAAATTCCCCCCGTACCGACCGGGCCCACCCTGCCCGAAGCAGTGGATCCTGCGCAAAACAACGAAGCTCCGGAGACTCCCGAAGAAGCCGCCGGAGCCGGAGAAACCGTCGATGCGGGCAATGCAGACGAAGGAACCGGCACGGCACCGACCGACGGGACAGCGCCGCCGGCACCCCGCCCCGAGGCCGAAGAGCCGACCACCCGCTCGGTTACGATCGATCTTCCCAAAGACGGCGGAGTGGTTGTGGTAACCCTGAAGCTCGACGGTCAGCAGGTCGGCCGCTATGCCGCCGACTGCGAAGACGGCCCCCTGATCTGTGAGGTCACAGGCTCCGGCGTGCAGCAGCTCGACATCTATCTCGACGGCACATGCATCCAGAGCAGAACCGTTGACTTTACCTCAGGAGGCGACTGATGCAGGCACAGGGGATGATCATCCGGGCACTGAGCGGATTTTACGACGTACTTTGCGACGGGCAGACGGTCCGCTGCAGAGCAAGAGGCCGCCTTCGTTTCGAGGAAAACGCGCCCCTGGTCGGAGACCGGGTCTGCATCGACAGCCGGGCCGGAATCGTTCTGCAGATTCTTCCAAGAAAAAATGCCTTCATCCGGCCTGCCGTTGCAAATCTCGACCTTCTGGTGGTGTTTGCGTCTGCGGCCATCCCGAAAACAGATCCCTTTCTGATCGACCGGGTTGCGGCCATTGCCGCCGGGCAGGAGGTTGCGGTTGTCCTGGTTGTCAACAAGATCGACCTGGATCCGGCCGAGGAGCTGCAGCGCATCTACCGTCACGCGGGCTTTGATGTGATTGCGGCCAGCGCCGCAACGGGTCAGGGTACAGACAGGCTCCGGCAGGCAATCTCCGGAAGGCTCTGCGCCTTTACCGGAAATTCCGGCGTGGGAAAGTCCAGCCTGCTGAACCGACTCGAGCCGGGTCTTGGCCTTGCGGTCGGACAGGTCAGCCAAAAGCTCGGAAGAGGCAGGCACACCACCCGTCACACAGAGCTCCATGCCCTTCCGGGCAACACCTGGGCAGCGGATACCCCGGGCTTTTCCTCCTTCGACACCGACCGCATGGACCTCGTCATAAAAGAAAATCTGCAATATGCCTTTCCGGACTTTGCACCCTATCTGGGGCACTGCCGTTTCCACGACTGCGCCCATCTTGCAGAGCCCGACTGCGCGATCACAGCCGCTGTGGAAAAGGGCGAGCTCGAAAAAACCCGCTACGACAGCTACGTTCGTCTGTATCGGCATGCCGCCGCGCTTGCCAGAAAATGAATCAGTCCGGAAAAGAAGTCAGTCCGGCTCCGGACCTGCCGTGCCGTCCTGCACGGCCTGATAGAGCAGGTTTTTCCGGATTCCCGTCTGCGTGCTGACCTGCCGGACCGCGTCGCGCCGCGACAGACCCTCTGCCTCGAGCCCGGCGACAGCCCGAACGGCCTCCTGCAGGCTGACCGTCTCCTGCGCCGGCTTTTCGCAGCCCCGGACCACCAGAACAAACTCTCCGCGCGGCGGCTGTTGGCTGTAGTGGAGCACGGCCTGACCCAGCGTGGTTCGCAGAATCTCCTCGTGGAGCTTTGTCAGCTCGCGGCAGAGCGCAATGGGCCGGTCGGGCCCGAAAAGGTCGGAAAGATCCTGCAGTGTGGCCAGCAGCTTGTGCGGCGCCTCATAAAAAATCATGGTGCGCTCCTCATTTTGCAGGCCCGCGAGGTGCTCCCGACGATTTTTTGTGTTTACGGAAAGAAAGCCCTCAAACGTAAATCTGCCGGTTGGCAGGCCCGAGAGCGTCAGCGCGGAGATCAGCGCACAAGGCCCCGGGACCACCGAAACCGGAATGCCGAGCCGCGCACACTCGGAAACAAGATCCTCTCCGGGGTCTGAAATGGCCGGCATGCCGGCATCCGATACCAGCGCGCAGCTTTCTCCGGCCAGCAGACGGTCGATGATTCTGGGGCCACTGGCGGCGCGATTGTGTTCGTAATAGCTGACCAGGGGCTTTTTTATGCCCAGATGGTTGAGCAGCCTGCATGTGACCCTTGTGTCCTCCGCCGCGATAAAGTCCGCAGAAGACAGCGTTTCGCGGCAGCGGTCCGAAATGTCCGAAAGGTTTCCGATGGGGGTACCTACCAGGAATAATGTCCCGCTCATTGCTTAAACTCCTTATGATAATACCGGCAGTGCTCCGCGGTCTGCCGCCCCTGCGCGTCATACAGAAGCAGCTCCTCGATAAAAAGACCGGGCCCGCCGCCGTGCCTGCATCGCACCAGCACCAGACTGACCGGGGCACCGGGATGGTGACGCACAAGACACAGCTGCTTTGGCTCGAGCCTTGCGGCACAGAGAGCACCGAAAAGCGAAGCCAGTCCCTCAGGGCGGTAAACCAGCGAAAAGTTTCCGCCCCAGCGCACAAGGCGTGCAGCGGCCCGACACAGCTGCGAAAGAGAGCAGCCTTCCTGACTGCGCTGACTTTTGCGTTCGCCCCTGGCCTCGGCTCCGCTGCCGGGCCGGAAATAGGGCGGGTTTGAAACCGCGCAGTCAAAGCTTCCGCCGGCAGGAAGCGACCGCAGCTCGCGCAGATCCGCATGCAGGATGCAGATTCGGTCCTGCATGCCGTTTTTTTCTGCGGCTCTTCGGGCCAGACTGCACGCCTGCTCGGAGAAATCAATGCCCGTAACCCGGCTCTGCGGGCGGTCGTGGGCCAGAAGCAGCGATACAACTCCGCTTCCGCAGCCCAGATCGACAATGCGCTGACCCGGCCCGGCATACCCGGCAAGCAGAACGGAATCGGTTCCCGGCTTTTGGCAGGCTTCGTCCGCCAGCAGGTCCGGGCCTTCGGGCCAGAGTCGAATGATCTGTTCCATGGTGTCTCCTTAAAACAAAAAGCCCGTGCCGCGACACAGGCTTTTTGCGATATTGGGCTTTTATTCGGCGGGATGAATGGCCTCTACGGGGCAGCCGGCAGCGCAGGTACCGCAGCTGACACAGGCATCGGGGTTGATTTCGTAGTGGTCAGCACCCATGCTGATTGCCTCAACGGGGCAGTTGGCGCTGCAGGAACCGCAGCAGACACAGTCGTCACTGATTTTGTAAGCCATGAGATACACCTCCGGTTGGATTGCCGGGACCTGTGCCCGGCGGATTCAGGCAATACTGCAGCCGGCATTGTGCTGCTTCGGGCTTTTTGCAGCGGATTTGTGGGGAAAAGGACTGATAAAGCCCGCAGACACAATTGTGCGGTGCTGCCTTATCTGTATTCTAGCATGAATTTCGCAAAAATCAATGACAAAAAGCAGCAAAGCCACCGCTTTGCCGAAGCAGGGACAAAGCAGCAGCCGCCTCCGGCGCTTTTCCTGCGGACGGAGCCGAAAATTTCTCTTGCAATTTGCCTGTTTCCGGAATACATTACTCGATGGCCCTTATGCGGGAGGAATCAGGCGCGAATATAGCCTGTTTCCGGCAGAACGGACGAATCAGAAAAAAACGGAGTGACGAAACAGTGAGCGGAGCATTGCAGGTTGAAGAAATCAGGATACAGCAGATCGATGGCCTTCGGATCGGAAACGCGCAGGACGAACAGGCCAGAACCGGCGTAACGGTGCTGCTCTTTGATAAAAAGGCAAGGGTGGGCATCGACGTAAGCGGGGGAGGGCCCGCAGCCATCGAAACGCACCTGGCGGACCCGACCACGGCCGACACACCCGTAAACGCGATCATGCTTGCCGGTGGCTCTGCCTTTGGCCTGGCCGCGGCAGCCGGAATCGTGGAGTATCTCGAGCAGCACGGGGTCGGCTACGACACACGCTATGCGCTGGTACCGCTGGTCTGCGGCTCGTGCATCTACGACCTCTGCAACGGCAGCGCGGCTGTCCGCCCCGACAGGCGAATGGGCTATGCGGCCTGTGTGGCGGCAGAGCGAAACGATCCTCTGTGCGGAGACTACGGAGCCGGCTGCGGCGCATCGGTCGGGAAAATCCGCGGGATGGACCACGCATCCAATTCCGGCCTCGGCATCCACGCCGTACAGCTGGGCGCACTGCAGATGGCTGCGGTTGTGGCGGTAAACGCGCTGGGGGATGTGTATGACCCGAAAACCGGAAGGGAGCTTGCCGGCCTGCGGGACGAGAACGGAGCGCTTCTGGATTCACGTACCGCTCTGTATCAGATTGCAAAAAGAACCGACATGTTCAACGGCAACACAACCATCGGAGCGATCGTAACCAACGGCGCCTTTAACAAGGCGGAAATGAACAAGATTGCCTCCATGGCCAGAAACGCCTATGCAAGATGCATCAATCCGGTCGGAACCATGGCCGACGGCGACACCATCTATGCCGCGTCCATCGGCTCGGTCGAGGCGGATATCAATGTGGCCGGGACTCTGGCCGCCGATGTGATGGAGCAGGCCATCCTCACCGCGATCCGTTCCGCAAGGGCGTCGCTCTGAGCCAAACCGGCGCACGGCAGAAAAACCCGGCCGGAAATACACAAAAAAGACCGTTTCGGCATGTCGCACCGATAACGGTCTTTTGTGATCCGGAGCCGGAGACTGCGGAACGAAGGCCGGGATTTCTGCCCGCCGGATGGGGGTTATTCGTCCCAGTTGTGCCAGACGTTCTGCACGTCGTCGTTTTCTTCCATTACGTCGAGAAGCTTTTCCATCATTTTGATGTCTTCCTCGGATTCGAGCCGGACGTAGGTGTTGGGGACCTTTTCCACCTGTGCCGAGGCAAAGGTATAGCCCTTTTCCGTGAGACCGGTGCTTACGGTGTTGAAGTCCGCGGTTGCGGTATAGACGGTAAAGCAGTCGTCTTCTGCTTCGAAGTCGGAGGCACCGCAGTCGAGCGCGTCCATCATCACGGTATCCTCGTCGAGGTCGCCGTCTTCGTTGGCGATGACGATTACGCCCTTTTCCTCAAAGTTCCAGCTGACACAGCCGGCGGCGCCCATCCCCTTGCCGAATTTGTCGAAGTGGTGGCGAACGTCAGAGGCCGTCCGGTTGCGGTTGTCTGTCATGGCGTCTACGATTACCGCCACGCCGCCGGGCCCGTAGCCCTCATAGGTGACGCTTTCGTAGTTGTCGGCACTGCCCGAGCCAAGAGCCTTTTCGATGGTGCGCTTGATGTTGTCGTTGGGCATGTTGGCAGCCCTGGCCTTTACGACCACTGCGGCCAGGCGGGAATTGTTGGCGGGATCGCCGCTTCCGCCTTCTTTTACGGCAACGATCATTTCGCGCGCGATTTTTGTAAAGGCCTGTGCACGCTTTGCGTCCTGCGCGCCCTTGGTTTTCTGGATGTTGTGCCACTTGGAATGTCCGGACATTGGAATCGACTCCCTTGTATTCAGTATCCCCGTCTGAGGGCGAAAGGACTTCGGCTCTCAGCGCATGTATCTCCCGGATTATACCATGCCGGGCAGGAAAACGCAAGACCCTCGGGCTGCCCGCACGGCGGCCTTCATAAGAAGCGGATCACATCGCCGTGCACGCGCGAAATCATGCAGCGCACAGAGGGAAAGGCTGTCTGCAAGCAGCTCTGCAGAACGGGACATACCACGTTTTCTGTGGGAAAGTGCCCCGCGTCGATCAGATTGATCCCAAGGTCCACAGCGTCCCAAAAGCCGTTGTAGCGGACATCACCGGTCACATAGGTGTCGCAGCCAAGCTGCCGGACAAGCGAAAGATACGAGCTGCCGGCGCCGCCGCAGACCGCTACCCTGCGGACCGGACGTCCGGCATTCGCATAGCGCAGTCCGGCACAGCCGAGCCGCTGCTTTACGTGCAGGGCAAAATCGGCAAGGCTCGTTTCGGGCACGGACCCGACCCGTCCCAGACCATAGCTTCGGCCCAGAGCGTCGGTTCCGGCCGGACTGAGAACCGCAGTGTCCTGCAGACCAAGGGCCCCGGCCAGCGCATCGTTTACACCGCCCGGCGCCGAATCGAGATTGGTGTGCATGCAGATCAGAGAGATTTCGTGCTCGATCAGAAACAGCAGCGTTTTTCCGATCTGGTCGCCATCGGTTACGGATTTTGTGTCAAACAGCAGCGGGTGATGGGTTACGATCAGCTGCGCACCCAGGTCGGCAGCCTCCTGCGCAACATCCAGAAAAGGGTCCAGAGCAATCAGAATCCGGTCGGGAACACGGTCGTCCCTTCCGCAGAGCAGTCCGACGTTGTCCCAGTCTTCTCTGAAGGCGGGCGGGGCAAGCTCCTTCAGCCGGTCATAAACATCCTGAACAGTGATCATTCTGTCGGATCATCTCCTCAACTTCGCGCAGTGCGGTTTCGTAGTAGAAAAGTCTTTGTCTGTCTTCGGCGGAGGTTGAACGGCGCAGCCCGTCAACGGCACGGCGCAGTCCGTGCAAAATACGATTGACATACAGCGGCAGAAGCTCGCCGCCGCCGGACAAAAGAGGCCGGCTGAGATATTGCTCGCCCGGGCTCAGCGGAACACCCGAGCCATAGCGGCAGCGCATGATGCTGTAGACAAAGCCGCCCTCCTGCGCAAGCCGCTCGAGCTCTATGCAAAAGCCGGCATTGCCCAGATAACGCCGCAGGTCGTTTCCGGAGCTCTGCGGCTGCAGGATCAGTGTATAGCGGGGGCTTTGGATCCACGGGCAATCCCCGAGAATGCGGGCGATGCTGTCTCCGCCCATGCCGGCAATGACAACGGTATCTCCCTCGGTGCCGTCCATCTGCCGCAGGCCGGGACAGCAGCAGAAGGCAATGTCCGTGCATCCGTATGCGGCGGCATTTTCCCGTGCCCTCTGCAGAGGCTTTGGCCGCAGGTCAGAGGCCAGAACATGGCGCGCTATGCCCTGCTGCAGCAGGTAGATTCCGAGGTAGCCGTGGTCACAGCCGACGTCGTAGACAAGCGCGCCGGGAGAAACCAGCTGTGCGCAGCACAAAAGCCGCCCACCGATCGGCACGCGCATTCAGCCCTCGGCCCCGGTGCTGTCCGGGCTGTCGTCGGGCTGCGGGGAAAAGCCGCCATAACCGGGCAGGATGCCGAACGAGGCCAGCTCGTCGTCGATCGCGGACCAGCCGTCGGGCTGCACCGCAGAGCCGCCTTCGTCATAAGCACCCCAATAGTCTGCTCCGGAAAACAGATCACCGGAGCCGAACATGCTGTACAGCATGGACATCTGTGCCGCCGCCTCGGGATCGTCCTGACAGGTTTTCTGCCATTCAAAGACCTGCTGCAGAAAATCGTCGGTGTTTACACCGTGAACCTGGCAGGCCTCATCGAGTGTTTCGGCGCGGGACGAGGGGCAGGTCAGGCAGTGCATTCCGATGGAATAGAACAGGGGGGAGATCTCCGGCGCGTGATCCATGATGTCGCCGATGAGCGTATCCTTTGTAATTGTGTACATAAAAACCAACCAATCCGCCGAAAGAGACCGTCTGTCGGCAAGAAATCAGAAAAGCGCAAGGCCATTATATGCGCGGTGCTCCGCGAATGCAATCCCCATCGCGTCCGGCACGGAAAAAGGAGTTGTAATTTTGCGCCGGTATGGTACAATGGTCGCGACAAAGGAGGCAGAGCATCATGGGCGAAAACAAAGACTACGTCACACAGACGCAAAACGACGGGACGGTTCACATCTCCAGCGAAGTCGTTTCCTCCATTGCGGCAATGGCTGCCAGCGAGGTAGAGGGTATATGCGGTCTGGCCGCAAACATGGGCACGGAGTTTGCCGAGCTCCTGGGCAAAAAGAGCCTGACCAGAGGCGTAAAGCTCAACATGACCGACAACGCAATCGATGTTACATGCAATGTGGTCGTATACTACGGCTACTCCATCCCGGCCACCAGCGCAAAAATCCAGGGCGAGGTTGCGGCAGCACTCGAAGCCATGACCGGACTGACCGTCCACAGTGTCAACGTAAACGTCTGCGGCATCTCTCTGGCCAATCGTGAGATCGGCTGACCCCGTCTGATTGCAAAACCCGTAGCAGCCGCAGGCAGCGGTTCTGCTATGGGTTTTCGGTTGTCGGCCGGGGGCCCTGCCTTCAAAAGACGTAGCGGCAGCGCACGGCCTTCTACATCAGCGGTGCAAACACGCGCAGCACGGCACAGCCCAGTCGACGCAGGCCCGAAACGCGCCGGACATCGGCAGCGGTAATTTCCCGGCATTCGTTCAGTGTATCCGAAAAGTCCCGCTCGATCTCGGCAATCGAATCGGTATCATACAGCCACACACCGTTTTCAAAGTGCAGATACAGACTCCGGAAGTCCAGATTGATGGTGCCGACCGTTGCATACATTCCGTCCACGCAAAAGACCTTGCTGTGGATAAAACCGGGGGTATACTCAAAAATCCGCACACCCGCAGCCAGAAGCGATTCGTAATACGACTGCGTCACGGCATGAACATAGCGCTTGTCCGGGATGCCGGGCGTGATGATGCGAACGTCCACACCCGATTTTGCGGCAGCCGTAAGGCTCACAAGCGTCTCGTTTCCGATAATCAGATACGGAGTCATGATCCAGATGTGGTCGAGGGCCGCACCAATCAGATTGCGGTAGGCCGTTTCGCCCACGTCTTCTCCGTCCAGGGGATTGTCTGTATAGGGCTGGACAAAGCCCCTTGCTGCAGACACCGGAAGGTCCGGCACGGTCGGCTCTGCCGCACGCAGGCCCTTGAGATAGCCCCACATCGAAAGAAACATCATGGTCATCGACCAGGCGGCCTCGCCCTGCACAAGAAGGCCGTTGTCCTTCCAGTGGCCAAAGCGTTCATACAGATTGATGTATTCATCCGCAAGGTTGGTTCCGCCGGTAAAGGCCGACACGCCGTCTATGATCATGAGCTTTCGGTGGTCGCGGTTGTTCAGCCTGGGAGAAATCAGGGGAATATACGGATTGAAGACCGCGCACCGGATTCCGTCGGCTTCTAATGTGCGGTAATACCGGCTGGGCAGGCGGGTGATCGAACCGAAATCATCATAAACGACCCGCACGTCCACGCCCTGCGCGGCCTTTTGCTTCAGGATTTCAAGGATCCGGCCCCACATGCTGCCCTGTGCGATGATGAAGTATTCGATATAGATATACTTCTGCGCCCGGCTGAGCTCTGTGAGCATACGCGCAAAGCAGGCCTCGGCAGAGGGGAAATATACTGTCTGCGTGTTTTGGTATACGGGTCCGCCGCCGACACGGGTCAGATATGCGGACTGCCGTGCGGCATACGGGTTTGCCTGCTGCAGGGCAGCGGCAGCCTGCGGCTGCGGCTCCAGCCGCTGCATCTGGCGGTTGATCTGCACAAGCCGGCGGTTCAGGCGGCGGCTCAGGCGGTTTCCGCCGAGCATCAGATACAAAAGGGTGCCAAAAACAGGCGAGAGCAGAATCGGGATCAACCAGGCAATCTGATAGGCCGGGTTTGCCCGGCTGTTGATAATCAACAGAACGACAACAACGCTGAACATCAGAAAAAAGGCATCCACCCAGGCATAGTGGCCGCGGAAAAGATAAATGCCAAGTCCGATCACGGCAAACTGAATCAGCAGAGACAGCGATACCAGCACAACCCTGCGAAACAGAAGCTTGAACAGATTCGGAAACAGCTCTGTCAGTTTTTTCTGAATCCGCCGCATTTGCTGCCTCCTTTCCGCGCCGGCGCGGCCGGCTGCCTTATTTTCCTGCATCATAACACGAATCCGGCGGGTTGACAAGCACTGCGGGGCTCCAAAGCGGGGGCACGATGCCGCGCGGCCGCGCCGGATGGGAGGGTATTCGTTTATGCAAGCCTATCTGGATAATGCCGCAACGACAAAGCCGTGCAAAAGCGCCGTCGACGCAGCCGCATACATGATGACAGAATGCTGGGCAAACCCGTCCTCCGGTCACCACTGCGGGGTTCTGGCCGCACGGGAGCTGAAAACAGCCCGCAGCCGTGTCGCACAGGCCATGGGAGCGCAGCCGGAGCGGATTTTCTTTACCTCCGGCGGAACCGAGGCGGACAACTGGGCCATCCAGAGCACCATGCTCCGCATGGGAAAACGCGGAAGGCACATCATCACCACGGCAGTCGAGCACCACGCGGTTCTTGAGCCGATGGCCTTTCTGGAAAGCCGTGGATTTGAGATTACCCGTCTGCAGCCCGACAGCCTGGGCTGTGTGAGCCTGCGGGACTTTACAGAAGCACTGCGTCCCGACACGGTATTTGCGTCCGTTATGATGGTCAACAACGAAACCGGCGCGGTTTTTCCGATTGCACAGATGGCGCAGGCCCTGCACCGGAATCGTCCGGACGCGGTTTTTCATACCGACGCCGTACAGGGGCTGGGAAAGATTGACTTCAAGGCACGCACCCTGGGCGCGGACCTGATCAGTGTCAGCGCGCACAAAATCCACGGCATCAAGGGAGCGGGCGCCCTATACATTCGTCCCGGTCTGGAGCCGGAGCCCTATATCCGGGGCGGCGGACAGGAGAGCGGAAAGCGCTCCGGGACCGAGGCACTGCCCGCAATCTGCGCGTTCGGCGCAGCCTGCAGTGTGCTGGACCCGGCACAGATTGCCGTCATGGCGGCCCTTCGGGACCGGGCAGTGGAAAGGCTGCTTACGATTCCGGGACTGCAGCTGATCGGTGCGATGCAGGCTCCGCATATCGTCTGCGCCGGTCTGCCCGGGGCACGAAGCCAGGGCATCCTCAACATCCTGCAGGAGCATGGTGTTTTTGTTTCTGCCGGCTCGGCCTGCTCAAAGGGAAAGCGCAGCCATGTACTCACGGCAATGCAGCTGCCGACCGGGCTGACGGACGGTGCAGTCCGCATCTCCCTGTGTCCGCAGACCACGCAGGAGGAGATCGATCTGCTTGTGCTTGCGATGCAGGATGCGGCGCAGCGCCTGACAAGGCAGGGCAGATGAGG
The DNA here is from genome assembly GCA_963639765.1 of Oscillospiraceae bacterium. Classification (GTDB taxonomy): domain Bacteria; phylum Bacillota; class Clostridia; order Oscillospirales; family Oscillospiraceae; genus CAVHXA01. Next base: position 28,629 of record CAVHXA010000008.1, read on the forward strand.
CCGGGGCAGCGCCGGTATATCACAAGTGAACCGGGCACAATAGAGCAATGAGCGGATCCATTCACGGGCAGGCTCCGGCGGGACAACTCGCCCCGGGTCCTGCAGCTGTCAGAAGGTACGGTGATTATTATGGAATTGCTTGAATTTCTGGATCAATCAATACACAATCCAATGCTGCTGTTTTCCACGGTTCTGACGTTGGGTGTTGTTCTGGTCAACGGCTGGACAGATGCCCCAAACGCAATTGCCACCTGTGTCTCCACAAGAGCGATTGATGTGCGTTCGGCCATCCTCATGGCGGCAATTTTTAATTTCTTCGGCGTGCTGGTGATGACCCTTATCAACGCATCCGTGGCCTTTACAATCTACAATATGGTGGATTTCGGGGGTGACTCCCGTATGGCGCTGATCGCTTTGTGCGCAGCCATGGCCGCCATTGTGATCTGGGCAACGCTTGCATGGTATTTCGGTATTCCTACCAGCGAGAGCCATGCACTGATTGCCGGCATCTCCGGCGCGGCGGTAGCGATTCAAAACAGCTTTGCCGGAATCAACGGAGCAGAATGGGTCAAGGTCATTTACGGCATCGTTTTATCCACGCTTCTCGGCTTTGCGCTGGGCTTTCTGTCCTCCAGGCTGACGGTCCGGTGCTTTCGAAATCAGAACCGGCTGAAGGCCGATCGTTTCTTTTCCAAGGCACAGATAGCGGGAGGCGCGGCAATGGCCTTTATGCACGGTGCGCAGGATGGGCAGAAGTTTATGGCTATCTTCCTTTTGGGCGCTGCCTTTGCCGGCGGACAGGCCGATGTGTCCAGCTTTACGGTTCCGCTGTGGCTGATGGTGCTGTGCTCGGCGGTTATGGGACTCGGCACCTCAATCGGCGGTTACCGGATCATCAAATCCGTTGGAATGGACATGGTGAAGCTGAAGCCCTATCAGGGCTTTGCAGCGGATCTTTCCGCAACCGTCTGCCTGCTGCTGTCCAGCCTGACAGGTATTCCCGTCAGCACCACACATACAAAAACCACGGCGATTATGGGGGTCGGCGCCGCAAGACGCATCAGCAATGTGAACTGGAGCGTCGTCAGAGACCTGGTGCTGACCTGGGTATTTACGTTTCCCGGCTGTGGACTGCTGGGTTTTGGAATGGCAAAACTGTTTTTGCTGCTTTTCGCATAAGGAGAGGAAAAAATGGCCAGGAAAAATAACAATTATTTTGAACTGATTCAGACACAAACCGCCTGCTGCGTGGAGGCGTCCAATCTTTTAGAAGAAATCCTGTCTAAATTTCAGGCCGACAGCGTTGGGGCCTATCGCACACGGATGCACGAAATCGAGCACCGCGCGGATGAGATACACCATGATATTCTGCAAAGGCTCTCGACAGAGTTTATCACGCCCATTGATCAGGAGGACATTCTCCAGCTCGTGCAGATTATTGATGACATCACGGACGCGCTGGATGAAGTGATCATGGATGTATACATGTATCATGTGGATGTACTGCCATCGCAGACAACCGCGCTTTCCCGTGTGGTAAACAATTGTGTTAAAGCGCTTCACGAAGCGGCGGTCGAACTGAAAAATTTCAAAAAGCCGGAGAAGCTGCACAGTCTTGTCGTCAAGGTCAACGACATAGAAATCGAAGCGGATGGAATTTATGTCGACGCAATCTACACCCTGTTTGCGTCCGAAACAGACGGCAAGGCGCTGCTCGGAGCAAAGGCAATTTACGAGGGCCTGGAAAACTGCTGTGATTTATGCGAGCATGCCACAGACGTGATCGAGCAGGTCATTATCAAAAACACATAATCAGAGGGCGGAGCCTGCAGCAGAACGGTCCCGTCCGGGCCGATTATCAACCGCATTCAGGGCTGTTATTTTGCCAAACCCATGCCGGAGGACAGGCTGATAGAGTGGTATGCCGGAAGAACAGCATAAGCAAATGCTTGCAGTTCAGCTCCGACGGGCACGTGACAACGTGCGCCGCCGCACACGCAGTGCGCGATCAACGCCGCTTTGCAGGCCTCGTATTTTCTGGTTTCTGCTTAACAGATGGCCCCCTCTCGAGGGAGGGGGCTTGGGTGTTATTCAAAGGCCTCGGAATTGAGATAATCCGCCGCGTTATAGCCGGCCATGCGTCCGGAGTTGATGGCAAAGCCCATCGTGCTGCCCGGCATGTAGAAGTTGTAGGTGTCGCCAAAGATTGCACATACGTCCGTGCCCGCGCCATAAAGACCCGGGATGGGATCGCCGTCCTGCGTGACAACCTGAAGACGGTCGTTTACCTTGATGCCGCCAAGCGAGCCGTATCCGGCGGGGAAGTATTTCATGGCATAGAACTTTTTGCCGCGGATGGGCTTTAGGAATTCGGGCTTTTTGCCAAAGAATTCGTCGCGCCCGGTGTCGCAGTAGCGGTTGTATTCCTCAACGGTTTCCACAAAGCCGCGCACATGCATGCCGGTCTGTCTTGCGAGGTCCTCAACAGAGTCTGCCTGGAAGAACATCTGCGCGTCGGGGTCCTTCAGACCCATCATGGCGGCGGCAGCGGCCTTTTCGGGACTGTAGCCCTCGGTGCCGGTAAAGTATGCGTCAAAATAGCGGCGCCAGTTGTCTACGAGAAAAACGCCGTCTTTGTGGTGAACCAGATAATCCAGACCGCGGCCGGCATACGAATCGCAGATTTCGTCTGTCAGGATGGAAAAGCCGGTACGCTTTTTCTGCAGGTTGATGGCATTTCCCGTAAACGGCGTGTTGCACATGATCTCTTCGTTGATAAAGCGTTCGCCGTTGTAGTTGACCATCAGGTTGGGCTGACGGAACAGACAGTCGGCAACGTTGCCGCCGGGGAAGCCGGGAGCTTCGTAGGTCATTTCGATGTTCATGGGACTTTTTCCGGCACCAACGGCCCAGGCCATGCGCATGCCGTCGCCCGTCAGCCCGGGGATCCGGAAGCTGAACAGATCCTCACCGTGCTTATAGCCCAGATTTTCCTCGATCATTTTCGGATTGTCGCCAAAGCCGCCCGTGCAGATGATTACGGCATCGGCCGAGGCTTCGTAGGTTACGGTCTCCGAGGCAGCGGTAACACCGGTAATCCAGCCCTCTTCGTCCTTGTGGATCTCTCTGACCGGCGTGTTGAAGAAAAACTCCACGCCCAGCTCCTGCGCACGTCCGTAGAGCGCCTTTACCAGCATGGTGGCGCCTCGCTCGGTCGGCTTGCCGGAGCTGCCGACCTTCGGCAGATGCCAGGTTGCGTTGGAATCCTTGAAATAGGGAAAGGCGCCCAGGAATTCCACGCCCATGTTCTGTATCCATTTTACGGTGTCGCCGGACTGCTGATACAGCTTGCGAATCAGCCTTGCGTCGGCGTGCCAGTGGTTATACTCCATCATCTGCCGAAAGGCATCGTCTACCGTAAGTCCGTCGAGCTGCCTGCGCTGGATGTCCGAACCGACGGCAAAGAAGCCCATGCCCATGTTTGCGGCACCGCCCATGGTCCCGCTTTTTTCAAAAACAACAACGTGCATGCCCTTTTCCGCTGCGGCAACCGAGGCGCACAGGCCGGACATTCCGCCGGCGACAACGATGATGTCTGATTGAATCTGTTTGGTTTCGCTCATGCGTCTGTTCCTTTCTTTTGAGTCAGCAGACTCTGCATTTTGAAATCTAACTGTCAGTATGCCACAACATTTTTTCGTTTGCAACAAAAAAATCAGCCCCGGACAAAACCGGAGCCGAATCAGACCGCAGGGGAGAAAATGCCCTGTATACGGCAGGGGCTGTGCCGCAGCATCGGACAATTCGGCCGGGAGCCCGCAGCGCGGCTTTGCCGCAAGGGAACCGGAAAAATGCCGAAAGGCCTGTCGCGGCTTCGGCGTGCCTTTATGGATTCATGAGCCGGGCCATACAATTGGCGCTACACCTTCCCGGATATGCAGGGTCCCATGAACGAGGAGACCCGGGAGGCCTTCCGCACGGAGCCGTAGCAAAGGAGCTGATGCACCACAGGGATCTTGGTGTACACACGGAAATGTTCAGCACACCCATGGCGGCGCTGACGGAAGCCGGTGTCATTGCCAACCGCCGGAAAACCTGAACCCCGTAAAGAGCATCTGCACCTTTATGTGGGGAGACCGGCATTTCTATACGTATGCAGACAACCGTCCCGGCATTTCCGTTCTGCCCGCAAGCTATGTCAACGACCCCTTTGTCATTGCTCAGAACGCCCGCAAATGCTGCAGATCATTTCTTATGGCTGAAGGTGGTTTCCATGGAACAGTTCTTCATTGTCCTCAATCAAATTATCATTTTTCTTCTTCTGATCCTTCTTGGAGCTGTTGCCGTAAAAACGGGCATTCTCGACAGAAAATCCCTGGGCAGCGTATCCGGGCTGATCATGCACATGGCCCTTCCGGCCTTTATCTTCATCAATACCGCAGAGGGCGCCACAAAGGAGGGGCTTGCCAGCAGCCTGATGATCATTCCGCTTGCCGCGGGCCTGTATCTGCTTCTGTTCCTGCTGGCCCGCCTGCTGATTCGCATATTCGGCCTCCGGGGAAATCGCGCCAGAGTTTTTCAGGCGATTGTCATGTTTGGAAATGTGGGCTTTCTTGGGATTCCGCTGCTGGTGGAGCTGTATCCCGACACGGCACTGCTCTATATCTCTCTGTTCACGATTCTGGATCAGAGCCTGTTCTGGACCTGCGGCGTAGCCCTGACAAAGCCGGTCTCTCAGACGAAAAGCCCCCTGTCTGTTCGGGGACTGCGAAACCTGCTGAGCCCCGCTCTGCTTGCGATCGTTCTGGCCACAATCCTTGTTGTACTGAATATCCATCTTCCTCCGGTGCTTGTTTCCGCCTGTGAGAAGCTGGGAGCGGCAAGCATGCCCCTGTCGCTGCTCTACATCGGCGGCATGCTCTCTCTGACAAATATTCGGGGAGCCCTGAAATGCAGAGAGCTGTATGCCGAAATCATTCTGAAAATGCTCCTTTTGCCGATTCTGATCTTTGCCGGGACCCGGCTTCTCGGCCTTGCAGAGGACATGGCCGGAACCATCGCCTTCCTCTGCGCGCTTCCCGCCATCAACATGGTAGCCATGCTCGCCGAAAATCATGGGTCAGACGGGGAGTATGCGGTTTGTGCGGTGATGATGACCACCGTAGCCAGCCTGATTACCCTGCCGCTGGTTTCTCTGGGAATTACCCTGATTTAACAGCTGCCCCCGGAGCTTTTCTCAGAAAGCAAAAGACAGTCGAATCCGCAAAGAGCCGCTTTGAAAGCGGCTCTTAGTTCGCCAAAAGCTACGCTGAGCTTTGAAAAACAGAGAAAAGCCGCTGATTTCGCAGAAATCAGCGGCGATTTAGTTGCGGGGGAGGGATTTGAACCCTCGACCTTTGGGTTATGAGCCCAACGAGCTACCGAACTGCTCCACCCCGCGTCGAACGTATTCATCTTATCACCCGGCCCGGTGTTTGTCAACAGGAAATTTGCATTTCGTCCGGGTGCGGCTGAAAGATTCGGGGCCGCAGAGTGCGACCCCGATTTTACATGCTTTTATCGGTTATTTTTTGAGTCCTTTTTTGGAGGAGAAGAATTCTCTTGTCAGCTTTACGACCACGGGGCTCAGCGCCAGAACCGCGATGAGGTTTGGAATGGCCATCAGACCGTTGAGTGTGTCGGCGATGTCCCAGGCCAGCTGCAGCTCAACCACGCCGCCGAAGACCATAACCACGCAGAAGATGGTTTCGTAGATCTTGGCTGCCTTGGAGCCAAACAGGAACTCGAAGCAGCGGGAACCGTAGAGGCCCCAGGTCAGTACGGTGGAGAAGGCAAACATGGTCAGGCAGATCGCCACGATAACGCCGGAGATCGAGTTGCCGAATACGGAGGTAAAGCCGTTGATGGTGAGGTTGGCGCCGATGTCGTTGCCGAACTCGATGGCGTCTGTGCCAACGCCCAGCAGAACGACCATGGCCGTCATGGTGCAGACCACGATGGTGTCCATAAAGACCTCGAATACGCCGAAGATGCCCTGCTGTACGGGATGCTCTACGTCGGCAGCTGCATGGGCGATGGGGGCGGAGCCAAGACCGGCTTCGTTGGAGAAGATGCCGCGGCCGACACCCTTTTTGATCGCCATCTGGATGCCGACACCGGCCAGACCGCCGGCTACGGCAGAGGGCTGGAACGCACCGACAAAGATGCAGCGGAAGGCGTTGGGGACCTCGGTGATGTTGAGGACGATAACGGCAATGGCTGCCAGAACATAGACAATGGCCATCACGGGAACCAGCAGGGCGCAGACGTCACCGATGGACTGGATGCCGCCGATGTAGACAACAAAGGACAGCACGGCGCAGATGCCGCCGATCACCCAGGCAATGGTGGTCTTGGTGGAGTCGCTGGTTTCAACGAAACCGGCAATCGCAGTGTTGATGGTGGAGCAGATGGTGTTGACCTGCGTCATGTTGCCGATGCCAAAGGCGGCGAGAGCGCCAAACAGGCAGAAGATGACACCCAGCCATTTCCATTTGCTGCCGAGACCGTTTTTGATGTAGTACATGGGGCCGCCGACCCAGTCGCCCTTGGCGTTGCGCTCACGGAATTTCACAGCCAGGGTGACCTCGCAGTATTTGGTGCACATGCCCAGCAGAGCGGACAGCCACATCCAGAATACGGCACCGGGGCCGCCGATTGCGATGGCGCCGGAAACGCCGGCAATGTTGCCCGTGCCGATCGAGGCGGCAAGAGCCGTGCACATGGCCTTGAAGGGGGACACGGCACCTTCTTTTTTCTCGGTTTTTTCAAAGGCCTTGCCCAGCGTGTTCTTCATGATGAAGCCGAATTTGGAAAACTGGGGGAAGCCGTTGCGGATGCTGACGAAAATGCCTGTGCCCAGAATCAGGATCATCATGGGGAAGCCCCAGACAACGCCATTGATCGCACTGTTGATTTTTGCAATCAATTCCATGGTTTTCTCTCCTTTTCGTGTGAAAGTGTTGGTTGCAGAATTCGTATTGCAAATATATCATACCTTTCGGTCCGATCTCAACCGTCTAAACGCTTTCTTAACGGCACATATACTGAATTTGCGGCCGGCTTTACGGAAAATTAACGGTTTTGACAGGATTTTAACAAAGATTCAACGCTTTTGCCGTTTCAGAAAATGATGAAATATGCTTTTTGATAATATTTTCACAATCTCATCAAATGATGAAATATGGGCTTTTGATAATATTTTCACAATTTAGCGGATTCTTTATGAAAACCGGAATGGCGGACCTTACAATCCGGGACGGAGTATGGTACAATCGGAAAGGTGATGGTATGAAAAACTACAGGCAGAAGCTTCGGGCTCTCTTTCCCTTTTCGTGGCGTGACTTCGGCATCTGTTTTCTGCTCATTTCGCTGGCTGCACTTGTCTGCATGCTTCTTCAGATCAGCTATCAGGGCGAGCAATACGCCACCATGCTCTTTACCTTCGCGGTCTTCCTCACGGCACGGTTTACCGAGGGCTATCTGTTCGGGGCCATAGCGGCGCTGTTTTCCGTAATTTATGTCAATTTTGCCTTTACCTACCCCTACTACGCCTTCAACTTCACCATTACCGGCTATCCGCTGACCTTTTCCATCATGCTTGCGGTTTCGCTCATCACAAGCGCGCTGACCACACAGGTCAAGCGTCAGCAGAACGCCTGGCTCGAGGCCCAGAAGGAAACGGTCCGCGCCAATCTGCTGCGCGCCGTATCACACGATCTGCGCACGCCGCTCACATCCATTGCAGGAGCCGTATCCGTTGTGCTCGAAAACGCGGATGCGCTGGATCCCGAGCAGGAAACCAGGCTTCTGACCAATGCGCGAAACGATGCGCAGTGGCTTATTCGCATGGTGGAAAACCTTCTTTCCGTAACGCGGCTCGGGCAGGAAAACGCACAGATCGTCAAAAGCGACGAGCTGATCGAAGAGGTTGTCGGCGAGGCGGTCCAGAAATTCCGCAACCGCTTTCCGGCGTCTCCGCTGCGGGTCAGTGTTCCGCAGGAGCCCGTGCTGGTCCCGATGGATCCGATTCTGGTCGAGCAGGTGCTGACAAACCTCCTCGAAAACACGGCCACCCACGCGCCGGACGCCACACAGGTAAGCCTGTGCGTCACAATTACGCAGGACACGGCCCTTTTCATTATAGACGACAACGGCCCCGGCCTGACCGGGGATCCGGCGGCTCTGTTCGACGGCAGCGGTACAGGCAGCGGCGAGCGCCGCGGCTGTGCGGGCATCGGGCTGTCTGTGTGCAAAACCATCATAGCCGCGCACGGCGGCACGATATCCGCCCGAAACCGCCTGCAGGGAGGAGCGGAATTCCGCTTTACGCTGCCTCTCGGGCAATAGGGGCAAAGCACGCACCGTGCAGACACACAAAGGAGGTATCCCGCGCCCATGAAGCAGAAAATTCTGATTATAGAAGACGACCTGAGCATCTGCAGCTTTGTATCCGCGGTTCTCACGGCCAACGGCTATGACGCGCTGGTGGTTCACGACGGAAAAACGGCAGAAAACATGATCACGTCCCACTGTCCGGACCTGATGATTCTCGATCTCGGGCTTCCGGATATGAACGGCATGGAGCTGATTCAATACGTCCGCAGCTGGTCCAGTCTGCCCATCGTGGTGGTCTCCGCGCGGACCCTCGAGCGCGAAAAGGTTCAGGCTCTTGATCTGGGTGCCGACGACTACATCACCAAGCCCTTCGGAACCAACGAGCTTCTGGCCCGCATCCGCACGGCCCTGCGCCACACCCACACGCAGGATGCCACACAGGCGGTTGCCCGCACCGGGAAATTCAAAACCGGCGAGCTTCTGATCGACTACGACAAGCGTCGGGTGTATATCCGGGGCGAGGATGCCCGTCTCACGCAGAACGAGTTCAAAATCGTAGCCATGCTGGGCAAATACGCCGGAAAGGTCCTGACCTACGACTCCATCATGAAGGAAATCTGGGGGCCCGGCTCTGCGGGCATTACGGGAAAAACCAGCGACCGCAACCAGATCCTGCGTGTGAACATGGCCAACATCCGCCGAAAGATCGAAAAAAACCCCGGCGAACCCGAATACATCTTCACCGAGGTCGGTGTCGGCTACCGCATGGTCGAGGGCGAAAGCGACCAGACATAAAGCCGCGTCCTGTGCTCGGACTCTGCCGAATGCCGCGGCGTTGCCCCTGCGCACAGCCGGACAAAAAGCAAACGCACCCCGCTGCAAAGCCGAGGTGCGCTTTTGTTTTTTCCGCTGCGGGCGGATTTGTGCGGGGGTCAGGCGGCCCGATCCGCGTTTCTGCGGGCAAGCAGCCGCAGAACGGCATCGTGGACACGGTCGAGCCCGCGGGTAAACAGATTCATGGCCGGCCAGGCCAGCAGACAGAACACCACCATGATCAGCGTGTCTGAAAATTGCAGGGCCGAAAGGATAAACAGGCTTTTGAGAAAGAAAAAGCAGAAGGCAAAGGAAACGCTGATGCCGACCATCAGGGCCACCCGCGTTTTGTTATACGGATGACAGGTGCGGTGCACCATCAGCAGCCCTACAAAGCCCATTACAGCCGTGCAGATGGTGGACAGAGCACCCTCGGACAGATGAAAGGCGAGATAAAACAGCAGAATGCCGATAATCAGGACCAGATCCGAAAGAGCGGCGGGCAGGGCGCGATAGAGCACGTTGGGCAGAAAGCGTCCCTCCACGCGGTTGCGGTTCGGCTCGAGTGCCAGCACAAACGAAGGAAGCCCGATTGTCAGCGCGTTGACCAGACTCAGCTGCGAGGGACTGAAGGGATAGGGAAGCGTGGCAAAAAGCGTGACAAAGGCCAGCAGGAAGGAAAAGATGTTTTTGACCAGAAACAGGGATGCCGAGCGTTCGATGTTGTTGATGACCCGGCGGCCCTCCTCGACAACCGACGGCATGGCCGAGAAGTCGGAATTGAGCAGCACGATATGCGCCACCTGCGCGGCCACCTCGCTGCCCGAGGCCATGGCAATGGAACAGTCGGCCTCCTTGAGAGCCAGAACGTCGTTTACGCCGTCACCCGTCATGGCAACGGTGTGACCGTCTTTTTTCATGGCGCGCACCAGAGCGCGCTTCTGCTCCGGCGTTACCCGCCCGAAAACGGTATACTGCCGGGCGGCCTGCTCGATCTGTTCGTCTGTGACCAGCTCTCTTGCGTCTATATAGGCCTCTGCGCCCGCAATGCACGCACGGCGCGCCACCTCGGAGACCGTGAGGGGATTGTCGCCGGAGATGACCTTGATGGCAACGCCCTGCCGGGCAAAATAGGAGAAGGTTTCGGGAGCCTGCTCGCGGACACGGTTGGCCAGCAGAATCAGAGAAAGCGGCATCAGCTGCTCCGCATCGGGCACAGGGTCGTTCAGACTGCCGTCGTACAGGCCGAGCAGAAGCACACGGCAGCCCCTGGAGGACCACTGCTCGATCTGTGTGCGAAAGGCATCATAGCGGCTGCCCAAAAGAATATCCGGCGCGCCGAGGAGGTAGGCTTCTTCGGCATCAAAGCGCACGCCGCCGTATTTCCGGGCAGAGGTAAAGGGAAGAGTTTCAGAGGCGGTTTGCGCCGCCTCACCGGTGAAATAGTGGCGCAGGGCGATCATGGTGTCGTTGTCGTCCTGCATGGCATAGACATAGTCGGCCATGATCTGACGGATGTCGGATTCGACAAAGCGGTCCGGGCATATCAGGTCGATATCTTCTACCACCATTTTGTTTTCGGTGATGGTGCCCGTCTTGTCCACGCAAAGGGTGTCTACCCGCGCAAGGGTTTCGATGCAGGCCATTTCGTGGACCAGTGTCTGTTTTTTCGCAAGACGCAGAATGCCGGCAACCAGAGCCAGGCTCGTGAGCAGATACAGACCCTCGGGGATCATGCCGATCAGGGCCGCAACGGTTGAGACAACACCGGTGGCAACGTCTCTGCCGAGCCAGTGGATTTCCTTGATAAACAGAATGACGCCAAAGGGGATGATGATCATTCCGATCCATTTTACGAGGTTGGTGAGCGACCGCATCATTTCGGACTGCTGCGGCTTTTTGGAGCGCTTGGCCTCAAGCGTGAGCTTTGCGGCAAAGCTGTCGGAGCCAACGGCAGTCAGTCGGGCTCTGCAGCTGCCGGAAACCAGAAAGCTGCCGGACAGAAGCGAATCTCCTGGGCCTTTGCGGATCTCGTCCGCCTCGCCGGTAACCAGAGCCTCGTTGGCCTGACAGGTTCCCGAAACCACCACCGCATCGGCACAGATCTGATCGCCCGTGGAAAACAGGACAATGTCGTCGCGGACCAGCTGCGCGGTTTCCACGGATTGCTCCTGCCCGCCGCGAATAACCCTGGCCTGGGGCGCGTTGAGGATGGTAAGCCGGTCGAGCGTTTTTTTGGAGCGCAGCTCCTGGATGATGCCGATGCAGGTGTTGGCCAGAACAATGCCCATAAAGGTGAGATTCAGCCAGGAGCGTACGGCGATTACGCAGCCGGCAAGAACAAAGAAGATCAGGTTGAAAAAGGTAAAGATATTGCTGAACACGATCTGCTGTACTGTTTTTGAGGCGGATTCGACCGGCGTGTTGGCCAGACCGCAATCCAGACGCTGACGAACCTGCTGATCGGTCAGACCGATATCCGGGTCTGTCTGCTCAACAGGCAGCGCGGGGGCTGCCTGCACGGGCCGGACCCTGCGGAATCCTGCTTTTCGTTGCTGGAGCATGGCCGCTCCTTTCCGTCCGGAGCCGCAGCGGCACCGGAAAATTCAGATTATTCTGTGCAGAGGACGTTTCGAAGAGAAACGGAAACGGATGCTGACGCAATTATAAAGCATCTTCCGACCTGTTGCAACAGGGCATGTGTGAACCTGCTGTAAACACGTCGGGCCGAATCTTAAATTTCTGTGAAGTTTGGAAGATTCTGCGTGCAAAGCCGACCTGCAGAAGTATAATACGGGCCGGGAGGACCACACCCGGCGCAGGGTGCAGGGCCCGGGATGCGCTGCATCCGTTTTCCGTAAAAGGAGAGATTCCGCATGAATTACATCAGGCAGGCGGGCCGGTGGCTATGCAGCTATATCCGGGCCAATCCGCGGGTCTGGCTGGCGCTGTATTTTGCCGTGTTCGGGGCGATGTTCCTGGGTGTGGAGCACATCGTCACGCCCGAGAGTGACTACTGGGTCTCGCGGATTCCGCTGGATGACAAAATTCCCTTCCTCGAGGGCTTTATTATTCCGTATTGCCTGTGGTATCCCATGCTTGCCGCTGTGGGCCTGTATACCATGTTCTTCGAACCGGGGGCCTTTCGCCGCTTTCTCTATTTCATCATAACGGGCTTTACACTCAGCCTTCTCATCTGCCTGCTGATACCAAACGGACAGAACCTGCGTCCGGCCGTGTTTCCGCGGCAGAATCTCCTCACATGGGCGATTGCGGGTATCTATCGGGCCGACACCAACACAAATGTTTTTCCGAGCATGCACGTAATCGGGGCTTTTGCGTGCGCCGCGGCCGTATTCGACTGTCCGCGCATCAGGCGGCTGCGTGTGCCGGCCGCAGCCCTGGCCGTGCTGATCAGCGTTTCAACCGTCTTTATCAAGCAGCACTCGGCACTCGACATCATCGGCGGGCTTGCGCTGTCGCTGCCCATCGCCGCCGCGGTGTATCATGCCGGACTGCGGGACCTGCTTAAAAGACTGCGCCGACGCGCCGGCATCCGAAGAACACTGACCGGAGGCGCAAAGGCTGCCGCGCCGCGCCGCAAAAAAAGCCTGCCGCAATGACTGCGGCAGGCCCTTTGTCTGTTTTCGGCTTTTCCTGCGCGGAAGACGCGATGAACAGGGCGCACGCCCGCGGCGGCTCCGGTCAGAAGAATCTGCGGATGGCGTCGGTGGCATGGTCTACGTCGTCTGAAATGGTGATCATAAAGTTGATGCTGTTTGTCTGACCAAACTGCTCGCACCAGCACAGAAAATCCTCTGTTTCGGCGGGATCTCTGGAGCCCGCGATTTTATACAGGTTGTCGATATAGATGTGGGTGATATCGAAATTGCCCGCATGCAGGCCGCTGATAAAGCCCTTGAGGAAGGTATAGCTGCCAACGGGATAGTCGTTGGCTTCGATCAGGCGCACGCGATAGTCTACATCATAGGTGAGCTTGTTGCCGATGTCGATGCATACCAGACTGCCGGTTTCGCAGTGAACCGCTTCCTGCATGGCGCTGAGAAGCTGCTTGGTCTTTCCTGAGCCCTTCAACCCCATGATAACCTTAACCATATGAGATGTCCCCCTTCACCTTGTTGTAAGTTCCCAGTCGGGATCGGGTAGGACTATCATATCACAGCCCGAACGGGTGTTCAACTGAAAGTTTCGGAGGCGGCACAGAATTCTGCATGACGCGGGCCGGATTCAGCCGCGGCGCTCCGGTCGGCCGAGCAGGCGGAACATATTGCGCTTATAGAGCTCCACGCCGGGCTGGTCAAAGGGGTTGACCGCAAGCAGACGGGCCGACAGCGCGCACGAGAGCTCGAGAAAATAAATCAGAGCGCCGACCGAGTTGGCGGTAAGCACGTCGGCATCGATCTGAATCACCGGTACGCCGCCGTCGGCGTGCGCGGAGGTGGTGGCGGCAGCGGCCTGCTGCTGCACATGGGAAAGACCCTTTCCGGCAAGATAATTGAGCCCGTCGGTGTCCTTCCAGTCGAGAGCGATTTCCAGATCACGCGCCGCCGGCGCAAACTGCACCACAGTTTCGAACAGATTTCTGCGGCCGTCCTGAATCAGCTGACCGAGAGAGTGCAGGTCTGAGGTAAAGCCCGCACAGGCCGGAAAGAGCCCCTTGCCGTCTTTGCCCTCGCTTTCGCCGAAAAGCTGCTGCCACCAGCGGCCAAAGGTTTCAAAGTCGGGCTCATACGAGCAGAACAGCTCAATCTGCTTGCCCTGCCGATACAGCAGATTTCTGGCTGCGGCATACATCCATGCCGGGTTTTCGAAGCTGCGCTCCGCAAGCGCGTCCATCTCGTCGCGCGCACCGCTCAGAAGCCCCGAAATATCCGCGCCGGCCACAGCCATGGGCAGCAGCCCGGCAGGCGTCAGCACGCTGAATCTTCCGCCCACGTCTGCGGGAATCGAAAAGGACGTGTAGCCCTCCTCCTGCGCCATCTGACGCAGGGCGCCCCGGGTGGAGTCGGTTGTGACAAAGATACGGTCGCGGGCCTTGTCGACCCCGTATCGACGCTCCAGCTGCCAGCGCAGGAAACGCATGGCGATAGCCGGCTCAAGCGTTGTGCCGGATTTGGATACGACGTTGATGCAGAAATCCCGGTCGTCGAGCAGCTCGATGAGCTCGCTGAGGCTGCGGGCAGAGAGATTGTTTCCGGCAAAAAATACCTGGGTGCTGTCGGACCGGCTGTTGTGCCGCGCACCGCACAGCAGCTCAATACCGGCGCGTGCGCCGAGATACGAGCCGCCGGCTCCGATAACAACCAGCGCGGATGAAGAGTCACGGATGCGCCGCGCGGCATCGCGCAGCCGCCGCATTTCGCGTACGTCGGTGCAGCCGGGAAGGTAATACCAGCCCAGAAAATCCCTGTCCGGACCCGCTGCCTGGGCAAGCCCGGCATGCGCGGAGGAAAGCTCTTCTTCCATACCGAGCAGATCGGACAGATGCACCTCGCCCCACAGATTTGAAAGATCGGCCCTGACCATACTTTCAGCCCCCATATGTCAAACTGTCCGTATATGATATCCGTTTTTCCGCGATTTGACAACCGGTTTTTCCGTGATCGGCCGTTTTCCTCCGGCGCGGCCGGAATTGTTCGCAAAACAGCTTGCAAATCTGCGGAAAAACCGTTACGATATTCGTCAAGCACCGGTGACGGACTCAAAACCACAAAATCGGCACCGCACAACCCGGAAATTGCGCGATGCTACCCAAAAAGGCGGTGGAAACATGCAGAGCAGAGGCAGACTGCTGCCGAAAACGGGCTCCCTTCTCCTCCTTGCGGCTTTTCTTCTGTGCTTTCTTTCGGCCTGCGGGCAAAGCGCGGCCCCGGCCGCGGCGGAAACGCGCCCCTTCATCACCGCAGGAAGCGAGGACTACCCGCCCTTTATGGACCTCGACAACAACGGCGACCCGACCGGGCTGGATATCGACATCCTCAAAGAGGCGTTCGACCGCATCGGCTACGACGTCCGTTTTGTCACCATAAACTGGGAAGACAAAGACGATCTTCTCGCCTCCGGCGAGGTCGACTGCGTTACGGGCGGCTTCACAATAGAAGGCCGCGAAGAAGACTATCTCTGGGTTGGGCCCTATATGCACAGCAATCAGGTCGTGGCCGTCAACTCCACAGGAGACATCCACACCCTGCAGGATCTTGCAGGCAGGTCCGTTGCCGTTCAGGCCGCCAGCATCGCAGAGGACGTGCTGCTCGAGCACCGGAATCCGGCTGTTCCCGAAGACATTCAGGTCTTCAGCTACGAAGACAACGCCCTTCCGTTTGCCGCTCTGGGCTGTAATTACATAGACGCGCTTGTGGCCGACGAGCCTGCTATTGTCCAATACATGAAAGACTACAACACCACCTTTACCATCCTCGACGAGCCGGTCATGTACGCCGGAGTCGGGACTGCCTTTTCCAAAAACGGCGACGCGGAGCTCTGCGCCGGAGCAAACGAGGCAATCCGGCAGATGCGCGAGGACGGAACCCTCAGGCAGATCATAGAACGCTATCTCGACAACGCGGACAGATATCTGGGAGGTGATCTCCCTGAAGAATAAAAAGCCGAATACTTTTTTCAGCCGGTTTTTTGTCGTGGCAGCCATAGCCGTGGGCACGGTGCTGGCTCTTGTTGTGACACTTGCGGCCGCGTATATCGACAGGAAGAAAGGCGACGCCGGGATTGCCGCAACAATCGAATACATCAAAAATCAATACTGCAACTACATCGAGTTCAACGACACCGAGGCCGCAAAAAGTCTCATGCGAAAGGCCGAGAGCGCGAAGCTGATAAGAGACTGCGACGCAAACATCACAAGCGAACGGCTGCGCACATATGCCGAGGAGCTTGCGGCCACGGGCGTTGCCGTGCTGGACGGAGACCGCGGTACAATAGCCGAATACACCAAAGACGGCGTGGGCTATGCGCAGTTCGAGCACATGCTCAACACAGACACCATCCTCCGGGTGATGCAGCACGAAAACAACACCTACATGAAGCGCATCCGTCTCGAAGACGAGTCCTATGTGGATGTCGCAATCCGGCAGTGTCCGGCCGGCGCACTGCTGGTATATCGGCACACAAGCCGTGATTTTGCGGTAAAATCCATCCTCTCCATACAAAACCTTCTCGACGGCTACGATCCCGAGCAAAACGGCACATTTGTCATCACAGACGGCGCCGAGATTGTCGCGTCCAACGACAGAAGCTTCCTGAAGGATGTCATAACCGACGCCGACTATAAGCTCGTATACGATATCCGTCACAGCGGTCAGGCAGACAAACTGGTCGTGCTGACAAAAGACGGAGAAAGTCAGCGATACTTCGGCAGATACAGCCATGGCCGCGAGTTTTATATCTGCGCGTTTCTTCCGGAAAGACAGATCTACAGCAACGTGATTCCGATTCTGGGTCTGGCCGTCATCCTGTATATTCTTCTGCTTGCCGTTGTGCAGTTTGTGCGGATGCGTGCGACAAACCGGCTGATGACCGAGCAGAAGGAGCAGGAGCACATCTACAAGCTGGAGCTCGAACAAAAAAACGCCGAGCTGATCCGGGCGGCGGACGCGGCCGAAGGGGCAAACCGCTCCAAGCGCGATTTCCTCTTTAATATGTCCCACGATATCCGCACGCCCATGAACGCCATCATCGGCTTTACGGATCTGGCAGAGCAAAGCATCGACGACAGAGAAAAGGTCCGCAGCTATCTGGATAAGATCATGGTATCCAGCCGGCATCTGCTGGCCCTGATCAACGACGTTCTCGACATGAGCCGCATCGAGAGCGGCAAGGTCACCATACAAACGGCTCCGATATGCATACAGGAGCAGATGGAGCTCGTAAAGGATGTTGTCAAATCCGACATGGAGGCGAAGGGCCTCACCTTCATCGAAAAAACCGAGGCCGGGGACATCTACGTATACGCCGACGCCCTCCACGTCAACCGCGTTCTCATGAACATCCTGGCCAATGCGGTCAAGTTCACGCCCGAGGGCGGCACGGTCACCTTCACCCTGCGCGAAGGAACGTCAGACCGCGAGGGCCATGCGCGCTACGATTTCATCATCGAGGATACGGGCATCGGCATGAGCGAGGAGTTTATAGGCCACATTTTCGAGCAGTTTGCAAGAGAAAAAACCTCAACCGTAAGCCGCACACAGGGCACGGGCCTTGGCATGTCCATCACAAAGAGCCTGGTGGACCTTATGGGCGGCGACATCCGGGTACGCAGCGAGCTCGGCAGGGGGTCCGTGTTTACCGTCACCCTCGAGTTCCGGCTCACAACCGAAGACATGGTCCGGGAAAGCGCCGCAAACGAGCAGTATACAAGCAGGGACCTTTCGGGTCTGCGGGTGCTTCTTGTCGAAGACAACGACCTGAACATGGAAATCGCAGCCGCGATTCTCGAGGCCGCGGGCCTTGTGATCGAAACTGCGCAAAACGGCAGCGAGGCACTGGAAAAGGTCCAAACGCAGCCGGCGGGCAGCTATGATCTGGTTCTCATGGATATCCAGATGCCCGTAATGAACGGGTATGATGCAACGCGGGCCATCCGCGCACTCGACGACCCGGAAAGAGCCGGCATTCCGATTATCGCAATGACGGCCAATGCATTCGACGAAGACAGGGCCAATGCCCATGCTGCCGGGATGAATGCCCACGTCGCCAAGCCGATAGACGCAGGGGTTCTGCTGCAGACGATCGACAGAGTCCTGCACGGAGGCAGTACCGCACAACTATAAGAAGAAGGGAGCTGAGCAGAATGGTAGTTCTGGAGGAAATATTCGCGGCAAACGGAATTGCCGTGCTGATGATGCTCTTTCTTCTGCGCTGCAGGCACAAAAACAGAGAAACCATACGCATCGAGGACAGGCTGTATGATGCCATGGCGGTGATCAATCTGCTCGGCGCCGTTTTCGAAACGATTTCGTTTCTGGTAGACGGGCAGGACATCGCCGGCGGCAGAGCGCTCAACATTCTCTCCAGCAGCCTCAGCTTCATCGGAACGGTAAGCATCGGTTTTCTGTGGTGTCTGTATGTGGAGCTTCGCATCAGCCGCGGCAGCAGGCAAGCCCTGCACAGGACAAGGCTTCTGGTGATCCCGTGGGCCGTTGAGGCAGCGGCAGTCGTCTGCAATCTCTTTGTCTCCGGCATCCTGTTTACCGTGTCGCCGGAAAATGTATACCACAGAAGCAGCGGGGCCCTGCTCGGCTATGTCACACTCGCGATCTACTTCATCTACAGCATATATTCCGTATGCAGATCAAAAAAACAGGGCAACACCCTGAACTTCTTTCCCGTTCTGTTTTTTATCGGGCCGTGCCTTGCGGGTGTTCTGCTTCAGTTCTTCTTCTACGGCATCACGGCCTCCTGGGTGTCTGTTGCCATCGCGCTGACCTTTGTGCAGATGCAGCTGTACGCGGCAAACCTCTATACAGACGAGCTTTCCGGCCTCTATAACCGGAGATACCTGAACGGAATCCTTTCCAAAAGAGACCCGTCAGACGAAAATTCTCTGTATGGAATCATGATGGATATGGATGATTTCAAGTCCATCAACGACTCCTTCGGGCATAATGCGGGCGACCGCGCCATTCGTACGGTCGGCGAAATTCTGTTCAGATCCGTTCCGCCAAGCGCCGTTGCCATCCGCTTTGCGGGCGATGAGTTCATCGTGCTGCTGCCCGGCGCGGATGAAAACGAAGCGCAGGCCGCCATGCACGAGATCAGAAGCGGCATCTCCTCCTTCAACCGGGTCGGCAGTGAGCCGTTTTTGCTGAGCGCGTCCATGGGCTGCGCCCGCTTCCGTGCAGAGGATGATGTCGAATCATTCATGCGCCGCATGGACGAAAGAATGTATGCGGACAAACGAAAAAAACACAGCTCTCCATAAACACAAACGGATTTGCCGCCTGATCGCTCAGGCGGCATTTTTCCGCAGTCGGGACAGATTTGAGCCCCCGCCAGGCAGCGGGCCGTTTCTCGTTGACACACAGTTCCTGCGGTGTTATAATAAATTAGAGTTTGACTGAATCGGCTCGCTTCGAACAAAGCTCCCGGATGCGAAAAGAATCGGCAGACGAGGCATTCACAGGCCGCATACGCCTATGCGGCCGCAAAAAAAAGCAACGGCAAACCCGCGTTTGCAGGCTTGTCCCGGATATGCGGGGCAGAGGGCATCTCCGGCTTCACAAGGCCGGGGCTTTCCTTCCGGCAATCGTAGTGGCTGCGTGTTGCAGACAAATCAAGGAGAAAACAATGAAAAAAGCAACAAAAAAATGGCTGGCCGCACTGCTTGCGGCGCTGATGC
The DNA here is from genome assembly GCA_963639765.1 of Oscillospiraceae bacterium. Taxonomy (GTDB): domain Bacteria; phylum Bacillota; class Clostridia; order Oscillospirales; family Oscillospiraceae; genus CAVHXA01. Next base: position 48,190 of record CAVHXA010000008.1, read on the forward strand.
TGTTCAGCCTCACTGCCTGCGGCGAATCAGAGCAGCAGGCAACCGAGCCTGCCGAAACGCAGGAAACCGAGCAGGCAACCGAGCCTGCCGAAACGCAGGAAACCGAGCAGGCAACCGAGCCTGCCGAAACGCAGGAAACCGAGCAGGCAACCGAGCCTGCCGAAACGCAGGAAACCGAGCAGGCAACCGAGCCTGCCGAAACGCAGGAAACCGAGCAGGCAACCGAGCCTGCCGAAGCACAGGAAGTCGAGCAGGAAGCCGAGCCCGCCGAAGCACAGGAAGCCGAGCCCGCCGAGGCTTCTGCGGCGGCATCGCCAAAAACCATAGAAACCAGTCTCTGGTCGCTGACCTACGACGAAGCAGACGGCTGGACCTACGACGAAGACTCCCTTTCCGACTGGGAAGGCTACTCCGAGCTTTTCCTGAAAATGCCCACAGAGGATGGCGAAGACTACACCATCAGCCTGTGGATCAACGCCTCTGTTGAAAACGAATACTACTTCCGCGAATATCTGACCAGCTATGGCTTTGACCAGTATGAATATGCCGTCAACGGAGCCTACGACCTTTTCAGTGTCGGCGGCGTCGACTGCCTGAAATACGAGGGAGAAACCTGGGGCTCTCCGTGCCTGTGCTATTTCGGGCGTGTTGAGTCTGCAGAAACCACGGTTCAGGTAGAGATCGACGGCGACTACGAAGACGCGCGCGTGGAGAAGCTGCTCTCCGGCCTGACCTTCCGGCTTACAGACACCGGAAACGAAGACGCTCCCTGGTCCTGGGAGGGCGAGCCGTTCTCCGCCGAAGAGCATGACGCTGCGGTTGGCAGCTATACCCTGCACAGCCAGTGGCTGCCCATCACCGACTGCATCATCACAAGCGAGACCTTCGAGCACTATGCTGCGGCGGTCGGGCAGGATATATGGCTCACGGTAGACGGCCAGCTGAGACGCTACAGCTACGACGGCACGTCCCTGACCCTTGCAGAAGAGATCGAATCCGACGAATACCTCAGCTGCATCACCGCCGACGAGACCGGAACGCTCTGGATGGGCGATCCTCTGGTGTGCTTCATCAGCTGGAAAGACGGCGCGCAGACAGCCTCCTACAACGATCTGCAGAAGGTTGCCATGCATCCCTCCGGCACCTGGGGCGTCAACTACTGGTTCGACGGGTCCGAGTGCGAAAAGCTCACCTTCTCCGAAGGCTCGGTCGTGGCCCAGCCCCTGCCTCTCTCCGAGGTTGGCAGCATCAGCCGGATAACCGTAGACGAAAACCACATCTATGTCTGCGGCGAGGCTGTGGACGAAACCGGGCACAGGATCTTTGTCTACGACCACGACGGAAACCTCCAGATGACGCTGACGGACCCCGACGGAGAAGCGCTTGGCAGCATCACCTATGTTGCGGAAACAGCCAACGGCTTCTTCGCTCTGGACGGAAACATGCGTGAGATCCTGCTCTGGACAAAAGACGGCTCCTGCATCGGACTTACAGACGACGGCGAGCTGTTTGGCACGAGCTATCCCTGGTTCTGCGACGCGACCATGCTCGACGACGGCAGCATCCTTGTCATCATGACCGAAGAGCGTGCGGACAGATCTGCCATTGAGCTGGTTGCCTTCAGGGTCAGCGGCTTCTGAGTTTTATGGCGGCCGCCGGCCGCCGGATTGCTTCCGATATTCTGCACATACCGTGGTCCGCACAGACCACGGTATGTGTTATGTCGGAGCAGAAAGAGAGGGAATGAATCATGCCGACACAGGCAACGAACTACCAATGCCCGGCCTGTACCGGGCCGCTGCATTTTGCGGGCGATTCCGGGCGTCTGGAATGTGAATACTGCGGCACGAGCTTCGACGTTGCCGAAATCGAAACGCTGTATGCCGAAAAAGAAGCAAAGGCAGAAGAGGCTGCGGCGGCGCAGTCTGAAAAAGCTGCGGAGGATGCGTCGGAATGGGACCTTTCGGATCTGCAGGAAGACTGGGGCAGCGATGCGGAGGGAATGCGGAGCTATTCCTGCCCGTCCTGCGGTGCAGAGCTTTTGTGCGATGCCGTCACGGCGGCAACCTCCTGCCCATACTGCGGAAACCCGACCGTTATTCCGGGGCAGTTTGCCGGTGATCTGAAGCCGGACTTTATAATCCCCTTCAGGCTGAGCAGGGAAGACGCGATTGCAGCACTCAAAAAACACTACGGCAAAAAGCCGCTTCTGCCAAAGGCATTTTCGGAAAAGAACCACATTGCCGAGATTAAGGGCGTGTATGTTCCGTTCTGGATGTTCGACGGAAGGGCCGAGGGCAGTGTCACCTTCGACGCAACCCGCGTCCATAAGCGCAGATCCGGCGGCTATGAGATTACGGAGACAGAGCATTTTGATGTCTGGCGTTCCGGCACGCTCTCCTTTGAAAAGGTACCGGTAGACGCGTCCAGCCGGATGCCGGACGACTACATGGACTCCATAGAGCCGTATGACTATTCCGAGCTCAAGCCGTTTTCCAAGGCATATCTGCCCGGCTTTCTGGCCGACAAATACGATGTGTCTGCCGAAGACTGCTTTGCGCGCGCCGACGAGCGCTGCAGCAGCTCGTTCGTCAGCGCACTGGAAGGCACCGTAACCGGCTATACAAGCTGCACGAAGAGCACCTCGGATATCCGTCTTTGCCGCGGCAGCGTGCATTATGCGCTGATGCCCGTCTGGCTGCTGAACACAAAATGGAAGGAAGAGAATTTCCTCTTTGCCATGAACGGACAAACCGGTAAGCTGGTCGGCAGACTGCCGGTCAGCATAAAGCGGGCAATCGGGCTGTATGCGGCAATCGCGGCTCCGCTCATTGCTGCCGGCGCGGCGGCTGTGCTGCTTCTGATGCGGTGAGGGGGGCGGTACAATGAAAAGAAAAATCCTCTGTCTTGTGCTTGCGGCTGCCGCAATGCTTGCCGTCTGCGTGAGCACGGCCTTTGCCGAATCACAGCTTGATTATGTGGTGGACGCCGCAGGACTGCTCAACGAAGCGGAATGGACCCGGCTGGAGCAGATGGCACAGATCGTCTCCTCAGAATACACCATAGGCGTTTATATCGTCACGGTGGACGATTACCGGAACTACGGCTCCGGAGACGTTTTTGAAACAACCTACGAAATCTATCACACGTATACCATGGGAGAGGGCGAAAACCGGGACGGCATCATCCTGCTGCTGAGCATGGAAGACCGTGACTATGCCATGTTCTGCTATGGCGAGCGTTCCGAATACGCCTTCAACGAATACGGGCAGGCGGAGCTCGAGAAGGTTTTCCTCGACAATTTCAGCGAGAACGACTGGTACGGCGGCTTTACGGATTATATCAGGGCCTGCGCCTCCTATCTGCAAGCGGCGGCAGCCGGCCAGCCGGTGCGCCGGAGCCCGGCCGGTCCGATTAAGTTCGTAACATGCCTGGCGCTGTTTATTGCTCTGCTGGCGGTAGGCTTTATCTGGTCGCGCATGAACAACACGGGAAAGCAGAAGACCGCAAATGCCTATATTTCCGACGAGCTGAACCTGACGGGAAAAACCGATACCTTTACCTACCGAACCGAGACGCGGCGCAAAATCGAGAGCTCCTCCGGCGGGGGAAGCCGTTCGCGTTTCGGCGGGGGAGGCTCCGGCCGCAGCGGAAAATTCTAGGGCAGCACCAAAAGCATGGAGAATACCGCAAGACCGGGAGATCGTCCAAACGACGGATCCACCCGGTCTTGTCTGTTGTGAAGACGCTTTCACGCCCCCGCTGCAGTATGCGATTATGCGGCAGGCCTCCGCTTTGTCTAACCGGCCTGCTCCTGCGTATCCGGGACGGCAACAGCCTCCGTGCGGTAGATGAATTTTACGGAGCCCTCCATATCGTCGCTGATTCCGGAGAAGCTTCTGTAGTTTTGCGAAACGGTGATGATGGCCGAAAGTCGACTACTGAGACCTTCCAGATTATCGCTCAGCGCGTCCGCCAGCTTCTGAACACCCTCCTCGTTGAACGTACTCAGACCGTCGGACAGCTGCATGGCACCGTCCCGAAGCTGGGTGATGCCCTCGATGAGCGCGGGCATATTGCTCTGGAGCGCAGCCGCGCCGTCACGGACGGAAGTCACACCGGCAGTGTAGGATGCAAGACCGGTATAGAAGGTGTTGTAGCTGTCCAGCTGCTGCTTAAGCGTCCGCAGGCTGGCAGCACCCTCAGAGGCCTGCTTGGCGGCCTGCGTGATTTCGTCCTGATTTTCCGTCAGCTTTTCCTCCACGACAGACCGGATCTGCTCTTCTGTTTTGGCGTCCACGGTGGCCTGTATCTCATCTGAGGCCATCTGTGCCGCAAGGTTCTGCGAAATGGCGGCCTGGACGGTCTGACCGGCCATTTGCTGCTCCAGCGCGGCCTTGAGCATCTCCTGCTGCCGGGTTTCGATGATTCCGGCAGCCACGCCTGCGTCATAGGTTTCCTGCGTCAGCCCGGCAGCCTCCAGCACCTGCTGCCAGACATTCTCCTGCACCGCGGCGGTTACCTGCTCCTTTGCCGCTTCCTCCACGGCCTGTGTCACGGCGGCCCGGACGGTGTCCTCCTGGGCACGTACGGCAGCTTCCACCTGACTGCGGGCCTGCGCCTCGGCATAGGCGTCCGGATCGTCCAGCTGGGCCAGAACGGCGCTGAGGGTTTCGGAATAATTGCTGACGGTCAGGGTGGGGAGCGAAAGGCCGGAAGCCGCGATCTGTGTATTGGCCTCGGCCAGCAGCGTATCAAACACCTGCTTGGCACCTTCGTTCAGGCTGGCGCTGCCGGCATCCAGCTGATTCAGACCGTCAACGATCTGATCTACGCCGTCAGACAGCTCTCCGGACTTTTCCAGCAGGGTGCACAGGCCGTCGTACAGCTCGGAAGAGCCGCTGATAAGCTGATCCATGGCGTCTGTGAGCTTGCCGACGGAGCTGCTGAGTGCATCGAGGTCAAGACCGTCTGCCGCATCCGCGTCCAGATCGTCGAACACGGAGTTGGTAACAATGGTTACGGCGGTGGTCAGCTCAAAATCGGTGACATCCGCACTGATTTCCACGAAATCCGGGATTTCCAGCGTGTCGGCATCCAGCCCCAGATCCTCCTGCAGACCGGGGAAGGCCAGCCCAACCACAACGGTCCGATTGCCGTCGTTGATGAGCCTGCCGCTGCTTACGGCAACGTTTGTAAAGCGGTCACTGTCCAGCAGCACACCGGTCAGCGTGACAAAGGGCACATAAATCCTTTCCTCTCTGCCGTCGATCGTCACCATTTCATACTGGCGATTCTCATAGTCAAAGCGGATGGTTACGCGGCCGCTCTTTCCGGCCAGCTCCTCCGGATCGATCTCCTCGCCGTCCAGCAGATAGGTGATATGCATTTCAACGGGCAGATCCTTTTCCGTGGTGCCCTGATAGAAGATGTCACTGCCCCGGGCATCCCAGACCAGCGCACCGTCCGCGCCGCTGCTGCAGGTCTCGTCGCCCTTGACATTTTCCACATCGGCGAGCTCGGAGCGGTCGTTCAGCGTGGCCTGACCCTGCGTGTTCTTCAGCCAGTCGCTGACAATAATCTTTTCCGCGCTGCCGTCGGTGCCGGCGATGACGTATACCGTCTCGTCCTTGGCAGCGGGTTCCTTTTCCGGATTCTGCGCACGGACGGCTTCGCTTTCCACGACGACGTTCTGCTGCTCCTCTTCGCCGGATACGGCGAAGGCAGTTACCCCAACGGCACTGCCCACAAGGGCCAGCGCCAGCACAAGAGCAATGATACGATTTTTATTCATGGCAGAGTACCTCCTTCTTGGCGGGCAGCGTGCGCATGCCCAGCGTTGTCCTGCAGATGACCTTGTCGCACAGAATCAGCAGCGCGGGCAGCAGGAGCAGCACCAGCAGCATACTGACCACGGCACCCCGGGCCATGAGCATGCACATGGATTGAATGATGTCGATATTGGAGTAGATCGCAACGCCAAAGGTGGCGGCAAAGAGCCCCAGACCGCTGACGATGATGGACGGCGCGGACACCCGCAGGGCCGTCATGACGGCATCGCGGCTTTCTTTCCCGGCGGCCCGCTCAACCTTATACCGGGAGGTCATCAGGATGGCGTAGTCCACCGTAGCGCCCAGCTCGATGGTACTGATGCAGATGGGGGCGATGAAGGGAAGCGACTGGCCAAGATAATGGGGCAGGCCCAGGTTGATGAAAATGCCAAGCTCAATGACCGCAATGAGGATAAAGGGCAGCGAGATGCTCTTTTCCACCAGCGCGATAATGAGAAAGATGGCCGCAATGGACACGGCGTTGACCACCTTGAAGTCCTGGTCGGTGGTCTCGATCATATCCTTCATACAGGGGGCCTCGCCGATGAGCATGGCAGAGTCGTCATACTGCTTGACAATGGCGTTCAGCTCGTCAATCTGCCGGCTGACATCGTCGCTGGCCACCTTGCAGTCGGAGTTGATGAGCATCAGCTCCCACTGATCGTTTTTCAGGACGCTGCGGATGGAGTCGGGCAGAATTTCCTCCGGCACCAGCGGGCCGACAACACTTTCCAGACTCAGGACATATTTTACGCCGTCCACCTGCTCCATCTCATCGATCATACGGCGCAGGTCGGCACTGTCCAGGTCAGAGCGAACCAGCAGCATGTGGGTAGAGGCAATGTCAAAATCCGCACTGAGCCTGCTGTTTGCAATCACATAATCCATATCCTCCGGCAGACACTGACCCATGTCGTAGTAGACCTCGTCGTTGGTCCTGCTGTAGCCGTAACAGGCCGGAGCAATAAGCAGGGCGAAGATCAGCAGAAAGACCGGGAATTTTCTGCACACGCCGCCGGCGAACCGGGCCGCGTCGGGGATGAGGGAACGGTGCCGGGTCTTCTGCAGGGGCTTGTCCAGCAGGAGAATCATGCCCGGCAGTATGGTGACGCAGGCAATCACACCCAGCAGAACGCCCTTGGCCATAACGATGCCCAGGTCCCGGCCCAGCGTAAAGCTCATAAAGCACAGGGCGATAAAGCCCGCGATGGTGGTAATGGAGCTTCCGACAACGGAGCTGAAGGTGGCATGGATGGCGTTTGCCATGGCATCGTCGCGCTGCTCACCCATACTCAGATGCTCGTTATAGCTGTGCCACAGAAAAATGGAGTAGTCCATGGTGACAGCCAGCTGAAGCACGGCGGACAGGGCCTTTGTGATGTAGGAGATCTCTCCGAAGAAGAAGTTGGTGCCCAGATTGAAGATAATGGCCATGCCGATGCTGGCCAGAAACACAAGGGGGATGAGCCAGCTGTCCAGAAAAATCATCATGGCGACGCAGGCACACAGAACCGCAAGCCCCACATACACCGGCTCTTCCTTCTCGCACAGGTCCTTCAGGTCGGTAACCAGTGCGGACATGCCGGAGACAAAGCACTGCTTTCCGGCAATGGATCGAATCTCCCGGATGGCGTCCATGGTAACGTCCTCCGAGGTGGCGCTGTCAAAGAAAACGGCCATCATGGTGGCGCTGTCGCTGTTGAAGGCGTCGTAGATTTTATCGGGAAGCAGCTCCATGGGCACGGAGATATCCAGAAGGGAGTCGTACCACAGAACGCTGTCCACGTGATCCACGGCCTCGATCTTTTCCTTCAGGGCAGCTACATCCTTCGGGGCCATATCCTCCACGATAACAAAGGAAAACGCGCCCTTTCCAAAGTCATCCTTCAGAGCTTCCTGTCCGACAACGGTGTCCATGTCATCGGGCAGGTAGTTCAGCATGTCATAGTTGATCCGGGTGGACAGGATTCCAAACACCGACGGAATGAGCAGCAGTATGCCGACCACCAGAATCACCACGCGATGCTTGACGATCGCTTTTGCGGCTTTCATAACGAGCTTCAGTCCTTTCTGATCCGGGCAGGGAAGAATGTTACCTGTCCTCTACTTCATAACCGTCCGCTTCAATAACATCGGGACGCTGATTGCGGACAATCTTTACCGTGCACAGGGCCACACAGAGATTCATGGCACCGTCGAGCAGCAGGGACAGACCGGAAAGACCAACCAGTGCTGCCGAGCCGGCCGCCGAGCGAAAAATGAGCAGTGCGCCGAAGGCACAGGCCACGACGGCAAATACAAGAACAAGCCACCAGTGCCGGATGCCAAAGCTGCGGGCGTCCAGAGCGATCTGCACCTTGAACAGACCGTCGGCCAGCACGGGGATTCCGAGCATGATGCTCAGAAAGCGCATGGTACCGGCAGGATGGGCTGTCACGATGACACCCAGCACAATGAGCAGTGCGCCGAAGGCCAGATCATACTGAAAGGCCAGCCGGAACAGGTCTCTGGAGAAGTAACCAACCAGCTTGATGAGGCCGAATACGATCATTCCCGCACCAAGCAGCCGCCCGATCCACATTGCGGAGGTTTCCGGACGGATCAGCAGAACCGCTCCAAGCACACAGAACAGAATCGAAATGACAATATAACCGACCTTTGCGGTCTTCATCGGTATGACGGAACGCATCCGACCAGCTCCCTTTCCGGTGCCCGATTGCGGGCACATTGTTCTCACACGGTGGAAGTATACGCCTTTTCCGCTGAATCGGAATAGACAAAAAAACGCCCGGTGTCTCAAATCCGGACACCGGGAGCCTGTTTGACTGAAATTTGGACAGAATCTGGGATTTGTCTGAAAGGCGGCAGACCGCGCCGCTTCCGGAAATGCCGAACAGATGCGCCTGCAGCGCTCTGCGCATCCTTTCTGACGGATGCTGCGGTGCGGCCTCAGGTTCTTTCTGTTTCCAGACTGTGCCGAATGGCGACGTCGGGCATGCCGTGGCACAGCTGAAGTATTCGCTCCAGCTCCCCGATGGCATCACCGTCCATGCCCTGACTGATCCAGCTCACGCACATGCCGAAAAGTGCGCAGCCGATAAAGCGGATGAGGATCTGCCGGTCCGCCTCGTTGATGGGGCTGTCAAAGGCAGAGTCTGTATAGGCCGTTACGGCGTATGTACACAGACGCAGCAGCCCCCGCTCAAGCATGTCCCAGCTGACAGACTGGTAGATGTGGGTTACCGCCCGCCTGTTTTCCAGCGCAAACCGGAAAGCCTCCTGAAAGCACTCGTTCAGCGAGACGATGGTGGGATATTTCCGGATGAGGTCGTCGATATATCCGGTAACGATGGTATCCAGCAGGGCGGGGATGTCCTGATAGTGATAGTAGAAGGAGTTGCGGTTGATGCCGCAGTCTTCCACAATCATCCGAACGCTGATTTTGTTCAGAGGATGTTCGTTGAGCAGCTTGAGGAATGAGGCCTTGATGGCCAGCTCGGTAAAATCCGCCATAGACACCTCACAGTTCGGGATGTTGATTCCGGTATGCCTCGCGGGGCAATTCGCCCCGCCTCGCATTGCATGGGGAGCTGCAACAGAAAACTTTCAGGGCGGACATGGGAAATGTCAGACCGCGCAGCTGTGCATTCCGGCCCAAAACCGGCAGCACCCGGCGATCCGGCCCCGGAGCTCAGCGCACGGAAAAGTCCTGGCTGGCCAGCAGTCTGCCGTCGATATAGATTTCCAGGGTATAGTCTCCTGCGGTCTGCGGCGTTTCGTCCACGCTGCCGACAAAGATGCCGCCGTCCCACAGACTGTTCCAGGCAACGTCGTCGCGGCTCTGCAGAGAAACAACGCTGCCGCTGCTGTCTCGCAGAACATACAGCAGATGAACGGTATCGTCGCCGGAAGAGCACGAAGCCTGTACGGCAAACGCGATCCTTTCAGAGGGAGAGAAGCTGGAGCGTGTCTGCGAAAGGTTGTTTTTTGTAAAGGTCTCCTGCTGCGGACGCAGCCACATGACCATTGCGATGACCCGGATATCGTGCTCGGTATAGGCTGCGGCAGCGGGAATCTGCATGGTACACTGCGTTTCACCCTCGGGCACCTCGCCGGCTCCGGTGGTGATGCTTACGGTATAGGTTGTGCCGGGAAGCAGCGTGCCGAACACGGCGGAGGTTTCTTCAACGGTGAGGGTCTGCGTAAAGCTTTCGCCGGCAATCTCGGCCTGTGCCGTAACATTCCAGCTGCCGGGTGCCAGCGGCGAATCACAGGTCCAGGAAACGGTGGCGGTGCCGTCGTTGTTCGCTGCGGCGGCGAGGTCGGAAATGGACAGTGCGGGGATTGTAACGGCCAGGTTGTTGAGCTCGGATTCCTTCAGACCGTCGCAGGCCAGAGTGAATGTATAGTCTGTTTCACTGGCCAGAGATTCCCAGGTATAGAAGATCTCCGACATGCCGTCGGACTGAATCAGGCGTTCTTCGCTTGTTCCGTCCGGAGCCGTACAGGTGACGGTCCATTCCTCGGGCAGACTGCCGGAGGCGGTCCAGGCCAGGCTGACGGAGTCCTTGCTCATGCTTGAGAGGGTGAAATTTTTAAGGGTTACGGAGATCTCGGTTGTAAAGCTGAAGGAGGTCTCGCCGATGACCTGTGCGCCGTCGGCTGCAGAAAGCGTGATGGTGTATTGGGTGCCCGGGTTCAGACCCTTGAGAAGAACGGCTGTGCCGGAAAAGTTTGCCGACTGGATGGGACCGCCGGTATCGGAAAGAACAAGCATCCATTCCTCCGGGATAACGCCGGAGACGCTGAAGTCAAGCTGAACCTCTGTGTCGGTAAGCAGAGAGGGGGTGATTGCCTCAATGGCGGTGGTGTTGTCGGTTACGGCCGTGACCTGGGTGATGCCGCTCAGCGGCTGTGTGGACTGCAGAGTAAAGAGGTAGCTCACGCCCTTGCTCAGCCCGGTAAAGGTGTTGCCGCCGGCCTCATAGGGCTGGCTGAAGACATTGCCGTAGCTGTCGGAGCAGTAAACGGTCAGCTCCGCCGCGGGATCCGAATCGGCCTCAAGCGTGACGGTAACGGTATCTGTTCCGCTTACACGGGCCGTCATGGAGAGGACATGCATTGTGGGCAGCGCTTCGTTTACGGAGGCGGTAGAAACCGTGCCTTGCGTATCGGCGGGTGCAGCGGTGTCCCAGGGCCGGATAAAGACGATGAATACACCCAGAAAAACCACAACCGCAGTCATTGCGATTATCACGGGCACAAGAACCCGGCGGGCCTGTGCGGTTTTCTCGGCTGCGCGCAGGGAGGACTGCGGATCGGGCTGCGTGTCGGACGGCATGTCGGACTGTGCACGGTGCTCGGCGATGATGGCATCCACCGTTTCCTGATTTGCGGCAATCCGGTCTTCGGTCCCGACAGAAGGACTGTCGGCCGGAGCAGTGTCACCGTCTGCATCGTCAGCCATCTGTGCTTCGTCGGCCTCGGGAGCCTGTGCCGTGGAAAGAGGCGGAACGATCAGGTCGTCGGAAATGCGGTTGCGCTGCATATACAGCTGAAGCTCCTGCTTGAATTCGCCCGGAGTCTGAAAGCGCGCGGCCGGGTCGGGTGCGCAGGCCTTGAGGATAAGGCCGGCCATTTCGTAGTCGGCATACATGGGAGCCGGCAGCTGGACTCCGGCAATACGCTGGGCTTCTGCCGCCCGGGAGCCGGTTTTTTCGTCTTCAAAGGGGGCATGTCCGCCATTGTAGATGCGGTACAGAACCATACCAAGAGAGTATGTGTCGATGGTTGCATTCAGGCCAAAGGTGCCCTCTGCTGTTTCGGGTGCGCTGTAGGCATTGAACTGGTCGTCCGGGATAAAGGCATAGCTGAGCGCATCAAGACGCACGGCACCAAGGTCCCCCAGCATATACTGTCCGCGCGGACCGACAAAGATGTTTGACGGCTTGACGTCGCGGTGCAGCAGACCGGCGGAACGATAGGCCTCCAGCGCGGTGCAGATGTCGATGGACATGTTCAGCGCACGCAGATGCGTCATGGCGTTGTATTCCATGTAGGTGCGCAGGGTTTCACAGTATTCGCTCAGAAGATAGAGATCATAGCCGACCTCGTTTTCCTTTGGAGTGAGAAAGGAGCCCTGAAAGGGAAGAATATTGGGACACTCGCTCAGAGGCTCGATGGCATCAAGCTCCTGAACCAGTTCCTGAGACAGACGATTATAGTATTCCCGGGCTTCGGCTTCGTCTTTTACTGCACCGGAGAACATAAGAGCCTGGACATTTTCGGGCGACACAGGGATGGAAATCCGTTTGATTGCGACCATGCGGTCGGTTTCTGCCTGACGAATCAGCCAGACAGTTCCCCGATTTCCTGAGCCGATGCAGTTGCCCGCAGTCATGTGGGGCAGCAGAGCAGAGACGGGATTGGTTTCGGCCAAGGTTGCATCCCTCCTGTTTTTAAGGGTGGCGGTACGCTGAGATAACCTTTAAGCGCACACAAAACCATCATAGGACATTTTTCGCGAAAAAGCAATCATTTCTCGAGCGGGAGTTGTATTTTCGCAGCCGTGGGAGTATAATGAGACGTCTTAACGGAAATATCGTGCGCAGCGGCGGCTGCGGCAGACGCAGGATGCGGCCCGCGCGATATTGCACCAAAGCAGATACAGCATTCCTTCTGAGTACCGGCTGCACTCTGGCAGTCCGAAAGCGCATGCAGAAAGAATTCCGTACACGCAAAGAAACGGAGGACGTTATGGAAAAAATCATCTGCGAAAACTGTGGTCAGGAATACGATGCTTCCCTCGGCGCCTGCCCGATCTGCGGTCACACAAACGAGCAGCTGGGCACCACGGCCCCACAGCCGGAAACGGCTTATACAGGCGCAGCCGACGGCGGGCAGGGCAGACACCCCAACCGGGCAAAAGACGAAAACCGCATACCGACATGGCTGATTGCGGCAATCTGCGTTATCCTCGGCCTTGCAATCATCATCGGCGCAATTTATATCATGTCCAGCATCGGCCTGTTCAAATCCGAAAAAGCGGCAGACCCGGGTACCGCGACCGAAACAAAAACCGCCCAGACCGTTCCGGCCCCGAACGAAACCGCGGCAGAGCCGAGTCCGGAAGAGCCTGTCGAAGCCGATCCCTATATCTCCGGCAGCGACACGCAGCCTGCCGGGCCCGAACAGCCACAGAAAGCAGACCCGGATGCGACCGATCCCGCTCAGCCGGAGGAAGAGCCGACTGAAGAATCCGCAGAAGAGCCCAAATCCCCGGAGGAGGCACAGCCGGAAGAAACCGGAGAGGATTCCGAAACCGATGCCGAATCGGCTGAGACAACCGCAGAAAAGGCCGATGTTTCATGCGAATCCATCAGTCTGAACCGCAGCGACATCACCCTGAGCTTCCGGGGAGAGACCTTCACATTTACGCCTGTGGTCTATCCGTCTTCGGCAGCCGACAGCATCGTATGGAGCTCCTCAGACGAAAGCCTGGTTACCGTAAACCAGAGCGGAACCGTAAACGCACGGGTCGGAACCGGCAGCTCCTATGTAACCATCACCGCCCAATGCGGCGACAAAAAGGCAACCTGCATTGTCCGGTGCAGCTTCGAAACGGCAGATGTGCTTCTTGCTCTGAACATGGAAGACATTACCTTCTCCTACGCCGGAGAAACCGCCGTTCTTGCTCCGGAGGATACCAATCCCACAGCCGAAACCGCCATTACCTGGTCAACCTCTGATCCTGCCGTGGTCAGTGTGGACGAGAGCGGAAAGCTCACGGCCATGGGCAGCGGAACAGCGGAAATCACCGCGACAAGCGGCACAAAAACCGGAAAGTGCATTGTACGATGCAGCTTCGGCTCCGCAGCCGGCTCTGCCGACACATACACTTTGTCCAGCAACGACGTGACACTCTTTCATGCGGGCGAGAGCTTTACACTCAGCGTTACGGCAGCCGGCGGCAGCGTTCCCGAGCACACCTGGTCCACAAGCGACGCATCTGTGTGTACGGTAGATGCCGACGGCAAGGTCACGGCCGTGGCTGCCGGAACCGCCAGCATCCTGACCACCATAGACGGCAGACTGCTGCAATGCGTGGTGCGTGTCAATATTACCGACTGACCGGCCAATAAAAAGTCTGCAGGCAGCGAAATGCTGCCTGCAGTTTTGTTTTTCCAAAGAGCGCAGCGATTTCCTCTGCGTGTGTGTCGAAAACCCGCAGCGGCCCGCAGGCGTATGCATTTCCCGCCTACAGCTGTGCAAGCGTTTGGGCGATGGGTTCATGAAGAACAAGATCGGCGCGGCTGTCATAGGGCGTTTCGTCGCGGTTGATCAAAACCAGTCGATTGCCCCGATAATACCGGATCAGTCCCGCGGCCGGATAAACCGTGAGGCTTGTTCCGCCAACGATCAGAAGGTCCGCAGCGGTGATGGCCCGGATAGCCCCGGCCATGACCTCTTCGTTCAGACTTTCTTCATACAGCACCACATCCGGCTTTACGATGCCGCCGCAGCTGCAGCGGGGGATATCCGTCGCCTGCCTGACAAAGGCGGCATCATGGAATTTTCCGCAGCGCTCGCAATAGTTGCGCAGATAGGAGCCGTGCAGCTCATAAACGGTTTTACTGCCGGCCAGACTGTGCAGCCCGTCGACATTCTGCGTGATTACGGCAAGAAGCCTTCCGTCGGCTTCCCACTCAGCGAGCTTTTTGTGTGCCGCATTGGGCCGGGCCTGCATGGGCATGAGCTTGTCCCGATAGAAATCAAAAAATTCCTTTGTGTGGCTCTGATAAAAGCTGTGGCTGAGCATGACCTCGGGCGGATACTGAAACCGCATGCTGTACAGCCCGTCGCGGCTTCGAAAGTCCGGAATGCCGCTTTCGGTGCTGACGCCGGCACCGCCAAAAAAGACAATTGCCCTGCTTTGCTGCGTCCAGTCGCGCAGCGTGCTGATCGTATCCGTCATTTCCACCCCTCCTGATCGAGCTCGGAAAGAAGCCTTCTGTCCTGCTTTGTGTCCAGGTTCAGCTTTTCATACATGTCCGGTCTTCGTGTGCGTGTACGCAGAATCGACTGCTTGCGCCTCCAACGGGCAACATTTTCGTGGTGTCCGGAAAGAAGAATCGAAGGCACGGCAAGACCATGCCAGACCTCCGGGCGGGAATATTGCGGATATTCAAGCAATCCGTCCCAGTGGCTTTCGTCTTCAAAGCACGCCGCATCGGCCAATACGCCCGGTACAAGCCGGCATACGGCATCTGCTACGGCCATGGCGGGGATTTCTCCTCCGGTCAGAACAAAGTCGCCGACAGAAAGCTCTTCGTCAACGCATTCTTCGATAAATCGCTCATCGATGCCCTCATAATGGCCGCAGACCAGAATCAGGTTGTCATGCTCCGTCAGCCGACGTGCGTCCTGCTGGCAGAAGACATGTCCGCAGGGGCTCATGTAGATGGTATGGGCCGGACCGCCGATTTCATCGATAATATGCGCCCAGCAGCGATACAGCGGATCGGCCTGAAGGACCGCACCGTGCCCGCCGCCATAGGGATAGTCGTCTACCTGGTTCTGCTTTTGCGTGGTATAGTCGCGAATCTGATGGGTCCGGATACGGATCAGGCCCCGCTGCTGCGCACGTCCCAGAATGCTTTCGTGCATCATATTGCCTACTGTTTCCGGAAAGAGCGTCATGATGTCAATACACAGCTGCTCGTCATGCATCGGTCTGCATCCCCTCGATAAGCCGGACCCGAACGTATCCCCCGGAAAGATTCAGCTCGAGGATAAATTCGTGAACAGCGGGAATCATATAGCTGTGCGCACCGGAAACGACATAAACGTCGTTGGACGGAAGCTGAAGCACATCCGTGACAACACCGATTTCCCGGTCATCACAAAGCACACGCAGACCAAGCAGATCCGCAATGAAAACACGACCGTCCTGCAGGCTGGCATCCTGCCGGTAAATCCGAAGCGTCCTGCCGCGAAGCTTCATGGCGCTGTTTATATCGTCTATGCCCCGGAGCTTCATCAGCACGCATGTTCCCTGTACACGGCAGCGCTCCACGTGATAGCTGCAGCCATCGATGGAAACCCGTTCAAAGGGCTCCAGGAATTCGGGACCGTCACACCAGGGCAGGATTTTTATCTCGCCGTGGATGCCGTGGGTATTGACAATCTGGCCTGCGTCCAATAATTCTGATTTCATGATATTCTCCCTTGGAATCTGGCTGATGTCTGTGCCGCATCAAAGGCATGACCGCGTCGGGCACAGGGCATAGACGACGACCCTGCAGAAAATCCACCGGCTGCCGGAGATTTCACGGCAGCCCCGGACCCTGCAGCAGGAACGCCTTTGCGGCATGCTGCTTTTCTGCCGGGCACAGCACGCAGTCAACCGTCGGAGGACCGCCATACAGACATACCGCCGGCAGGCCAAACCTGCCGGCGATGTCTTTTCGGTCTGCAGATCAGTCGAGAATCTCTACAGAGACCTTTTCACCGCGGCGCTGGGCTACGGATTTGATGACGGTGCGGATTTCCCTGGCTATGCGGCCCTGACGGCCGATCACCTTGCCCATATCCGTATCTGCCACGCGAAGCTCCAGAACGGTTTCTCCCGTGTCACTGACGGATTCGCTGACGGAAACCTCGTCCGGATTGTCGACAAGATTCTGAGCGATGTAGAGTAAAAGCTCTTTCAATTGATACTCCTTACTCGATAACGCCGTTCTTTTTCAGAAGAGACCGAACGGTTTCGGTGGGCTGAGCGCCGTTCTTGATCCAGTAAAGCGCACGCTCTGTCTCAATGGAGACGGTGGCTGGGTCGGTCAGAGGATTGTAGGTGCCGATTTCCTCGATGAAGCGACCGTCGCGGGGGCTGTGAGAATCAGCAACAACAATGCGATAGAAGGGGGCCTTCTTGGCGCCCATTCTGCGCAGACGGATTTTTACCATAAGAGTTTCACCTCCGTTTTCAGTTTTACCAGCCATGTGTAAAACGCGAAAAGGGCGGGAATGGTCTTCGGGCATGGCTGAAACCGAAAATCATACATATGATATAGAAAGCAGAGCTCCATTCCGATAAACGGATTTGTGAAAGCACCGGGAGGAAAGGGAACGGCTGCTGTCTATCAACAGAAAAGCATTTCAGGCAACACCATGGGAGGCTGCCCCGGCAACGGGCACTGCCCGGTCAGAAGCCCATCCCGGGGAACGAAAAGGAGCCTCTGCGTTTTTTGCCCTTTTTCCCGGCCTGACCGGTCATTTGCCGCATCATTACACGCATTGCTTCGTATTGCTTCAAAAGGCGGTTGATGTCTTCTACCTTCTGACCGCTGCCGGCGGCAATACGGCGCTTGCGGCTGTGGTTGAGACAGGAGGGATTTTCGCGTTCGTATGGGGTCATGGACTGCAGGATTGCCTCGGTATGCAAAAGAGCCTTTTCGTCGATGGTTGCGTTTTTCAGGGCGCCGGCATTCACACCGGGCACCATCGCAAGCACGTCCTGAATGGAGCCCATGGATTTGAGCTGGATGAGCTGGTCGTAGTAGTCGGCCAGAGTGAACTTGTTTGCGCGAAGGCGCTGCTCAAGCTCGGCGGCTTTTTTTTCGTCCAGAGCCTTTTCGGCCTTTTCGATCAGGGATTGGATGTCGCCCATGCCCAGAATTCGCGAGGCCATGCGGTCGGGATGAAACGGTTCGAGGTTTTCAAGCTTTTCGCCGGTCCCGGTGAATTTGATGGGCTTTCCGGTAACGGCCTTTACCGACAGGGCCGCGCCGCCTCGGGCGTCTCCGTCGAGCTTGGTCAGAATCACGCCGCTGATGTCAAGCTGGTCGTTGAACGACTGCGCGGCATTGACCGCGTCCTGTCCGGTCATCGCATCCACAACCAGAAGAATTTCGGTCGGGTTTACGGCTGCCTTGATTTCAGACAGCTCCTGCATCAGGGCCTCGTCGATGTGCAGCCGGCCGGCCGTATCGAGCAGCACCACGTCGTAGCTGTTTTTTGAGGCGTGGGCGATTGCAGCCCTTGCAATATCCACCGGATTGATCTGGCCCATCTGAAACACCGGAATACCGAGCTGCCCGCCTACAACCTCAAGCTGCCGGATGGCAGCCGGACGATATACGTCGCAGGCAACCAGAAGCGGTCGCTTGCCCTGGGATTTGAGATAGCCGGCCAGCTTGGCGCCGTTGGTGGTTTTGCCCGAGCCCTGCAGCCCGACAAGCATAATCACGGTTGGGGCCCTGGAGGCAATGGTGAGCCTTGCACTGTCGCTGCCCATCAGCCGGATGAGCTCTTCGTTGACGATTTTCACAATCATCTGGTCCGGGGTGAGGCTTTCCATAACATCTGCGCCAACGGCCCGTTCGGAGACGGTTTTGGTAAAGTCCTTTACGACCTTATAGCTGACATCGGCCTCGAGAAGGGCCATGCGAATTTCCCGCATGGCGGATTTTACGTCATCGGGGGTCAGCTTTCCCTTGCTGCGCAGCTTTTTAAAGGCGGCGGAGAGTTTTTCGGTTAAACTTTCAAAGGCCATGGTCCGCATCCTTTCAGGTGTCGGTAAGAACGCTGCCGAGCGCGTTGAGAATGGTGTCGGCATAGGGCTGCGCGGGGCCGCCGATTTTCTGCAGATCCTCCGCAGCACTGCGGATGGTGTCCATTGCCCGGCGAAGGGCAAGCTCCCGGGCAAGATATCCGGTTTTGCTTTCGTAGTTGCGCAGCAGAGCTTCGGCCTTGCTGACGGCATCGTGTACGGCCTGGCGCGAGATGCCCTCGAGCTCGGCAATTTCGGACAGACTGAGATCCTGGTTGTAGTAGTAGTCGCAGAAAAGCTGCTGCTTGTCGGTCAGCAGACCGCCGTAGTAGTCGAGAAGCATGGTTGCCGTGACGCGATCCACATGCCAACCTCCCATGCGCAAAGATAGCCGGAGCAACAGTCGCAATTATACCTGCTCATCCGCAGCTTGTCAAGCCTTTTTGCTTTACAAGGCAAAAAAGAACCGCAGGCTGCCGCGGCCCGCGGTTCCGGATTATTCGGCTCAGTGCACGGGCAGATAATCTCTCAGGTCCACGTCGGAGCGCGATTTCCGGCTCAGCCAGCGGATCAGATAGCCATCCTCCTCGAGGTCCAGGGTTTCCACACAGCCATTGACGGTAACCATATTGAAATAGCTCTCGCCGCGGTCGGTTTGCAGATCGTTGAGTACCGGCTGCCAGGACTGGTGGGCATTGAAGTTCGGATGTCCGTCGATATTGCGCAGATTGCCCAGAATGCTGAGCCTGCATTGCTCCGGGACATGGCTGGTTTCAATCAGGCGCTGCCACACGGGTGCAATGTAGGTGTCATAAACCGTAACCTGGTCATACAGGCTTGAGATAATCCATATGGGCATATCCGCAACGGCCTCGAGCTCCTCATCCGTTGGGCTGTAGTAGGGGCTGGCCATAAACGCGGCGGCAAAGAAGTCCGGATAGGCGGTGATCAGCTTCCAGGTCATCATGCCGCCCAGAGAATGGCCGCCGATATAAATACGGGACAGGTCGATGTTTGCCTCGTGCTGAAGGATAAAGTCCAGAATCAGGTCCATAACCGTGTCGGTCAGGTCTTCGCTCCAATACAGACCATGATCCTCCGGAGCGCGCGGCACCAGAACAAAGGCACCGCCGGTTTCGTCAAACCGGTCCTGAAGCTCCTGCGTAGCCCAGCCTGCAATGCTGCTCGACAGGATCTCATCACCGGGAAAGCCGCCGTAGGAATATCCATGCAGCCAGACAACCAGCGGATACTTCGTGCTGTCATTCTCCTGCACGGGAGAGTAATAGGAATAATCCAGAGGGACGTCGCCCTGCAGACAAAGGCTTGCGGAGAAAAGATCAATGGGACTTGATCTGTAGGTCACATCGGCCAGAGCAGAGGGAACGAAAACAGCCAGACACAGGGTCACGGCCAGAAGCCGGCAAAGCAGTTTTTTCATTACAGATACCTCCAGCAGGAATAATACGATAGAAGGTGTGGCGGCCGGCCGCGTTTTTTTCAACGCAAGGCCGGGACTGTCGAAAGGAAGAGCAGAGGGACCTGCCCGCAGCTCCCCGGGGCATCCGCGCCGCACAGAGGTCCGCAGCCGCCTCCGACAAAAAAGAGTGTCCGGCCGCGAACGAGACCATCGTATCCTGTAAATTTGTGCAAAATGGTTGGATTCTGCAAACAAATTGTGAACGTTGCGCAAAATTCCGCTGCAAAGCCGAAAGGCGGCATTTCCTTAAGTTTTCCTTTGGGTTGCGTCCGGATGCCGACACCGGGGTTTTAAAGCGGAATGTTTTGTGGTATACTTCAGGAGTGGTTCTTTGTGAAAGGAAGTGAATCCATGCGGGAATATCCTCGCCTGCGGGTCAGCCAGAAGGCAGAACGATCGCTGCGCGGCGGGCATCCCTGGGTCTACGATCAGGAAATCACGTCGGTGCAGCAGCAGCCCGCAGACGGCGGCATTGTGGATGTATATTCCGAAAAAGACCGTTGGCTGGGAGCCGGTTACTACAACAGCCACTCCAGAATCCGCGTACGCATCATCTCGCGCAACCCAAACGATCGTTTCGACGAGGCCTTTTATGCGCGGCGTGTGCGCTATGCGCTGGACTATCGCAAGGCCGTCATGGGGCCTGAGGACTACCGCTGCTGCCGCCTGATCTTCGGTGAGGCAGATCAGTTTCCCGGCCTGACGGCAGACCGCTACGAAGACATACTGGTCACACAGGTATTGAGCCTCGGAACGGAGCTGGTCAAGCCATGGATCTATCAGGCTCTGGTTGACTGTCTGCGGCAGGACGGAGTTTGCGTCCGCGCGATCTACGAGCGCAACGACATGCTTCTGCGGCAAAAAGAAGGCATGGATCAGCAGGCCGGATTTTATATCCTGCCCGGCCTGACCGCAGACACGAACGGGCATGTAATTATCCGCGAAAACGGCATAACCTACGACGTCGACTACATCCAGGGCCAGAAGACGGGCTTTTTTCTCGACCAGAAATACAACCGCGCAGCCGCGGCCCGGCTGGCGGCGGGCCGGCGCGTACTCGACTGCTTTACGCACACGGGAGCCTTTGGTCTCAACGCCGCGCTGGGCGGGGCCGAGCACGTTACGGCAATAGACGTATCTGCGGCAGCCCTCGAAAGCGCAAAAACCAATGCGCGGCTGAGCGGCCTTGCAGACAGAATCGATTTTGTTCAGGCAGACGTTTTTGCATACCTCACAGAGCTGGGCAGGGGCCCGAGGGGACAGTTCGACTATATCATTCTCGATCCTCCCGCCTTTACCAAAAGCAGCGCAACCGTCCGGGCCGCCTACAGCGGCTATAAGCAGATCAACCTCAGAGCCATGAAGCTTTTGCCGCGGGGCGGCTATCTGGCTACCTGCTCGTGCTCGAGGTTTATGACAGATACGCTGTTTGAAAAAATGCTCGCAGAGGCCGCATCGGATGCGGATGTACGTCTGCGGCAGATCGAAAACCGCCGACAGGCTCCGGATCATCCGATTCTGTGGGGCGTGCCGGAAACGGAATACCTAAAATTCTATCTGTTTCAGGTTGTGTGAGCAGCCTTTGCGAGACGGCCCCGGAGCGGGGCTCTGAGGCACCCGACTGCGGACAGGCAGAATTTTTAGGCAGCACCGCACAATTTGATGAGAATGGATGCAGGCTGATGTTCATTGGACCTGTATGATGTTGAAAAAACTGTTGAACAGCTGCCGATAAGGTCTGTTTTGCGGACAATTCGGCACTGCTGCACCAAAATATTCAGGTTAGGGAGGAGTAAACCATGAAGCATCTGCGTTTGACTGCACTGCTTGCGTGTCTGATCCTTGTGCTGACAGCCTTGTCCGGCTGCGGGAACGGGGAGACCGAAGATACACGGCAGACTGCACAGACCGGCACAAATACGGCCGCTGCCGACGAAATGGTCTATGCTGCCACATACCATACTCTCGATGACGGCTTTGAAGCCTATAACCCCGTTGTCGTGGTCGACGGCAGCATCTACAGCGTCAGCTATGGCGTGGTCGGAACACGTGAGCCCACCGAAGCGGAGCTGCGCGACTATCCCAACGAAGACTGGATTTATGAAAAATACGGCAGCTATCTCGTAAAGATGAATCTGACCGACAACACCACAACAAAACTTTCCGGCTATACCTCCGTGGAGCCGGAGATTCCGGAGGACCGGAAATCGACCACCACGGCAAGCAGTTATCCCAGCGGCATGGCCGCCGGCGCCGACAATACGCTCTGGGTTCTGGAAACTCTGACGGTTTCCACACAGACCAACGAATATGATTACAGCTATACCGAAACCTATTACCTGCGCCGGCTCGATCTGGAGGGCAGGGAGCTGCAGCGGGCAGAGCTGGATTTCATAGGCAGCGGAAAGACGCTCGAATATCTCAACGGCTTTGCAGCAGATGCGGATGGATATTTCTATTTTTGCGGAGAGAGCAGCGTAGTTGTTGCCGGCTCCGACGCAAAGCAGAAGTTTGTCGTTCCGGTCAACGGCTGGGTGAATGGCTCCGTACGGCTGGCCGACGGGCGAGTGGCAATCAATATTTACGACACAAACACCTATACGCAGTCTCTGCAGATCATAAACGCCGAAACGGGCACTATGGACCGGCAGACCATTTCCACACCGGAAAACATGTATAATATGTATGACGGTGTCGGCGATTATCTGTTTCTGAGCGACGACGGATCCTGTCTGTACGGCTACAGCGCGGAAAGCGGTGAATACGAAACCCTTCTGAACTGGATCGACTGCGACATCAACCGCAATTTTGTCGAGAAGATTGTGCAGCTGGCAGACGGTGAGCTGGGCGTGCTGCTGCACGAATGGGGTACGAACGAAATCCGCAGCTATCTTGTTTCATTAAAAAAGATCCCTGCGGATCAGGCTCCGCAGAGAACCGTGCTGACGCTGGGGACAAACGGCACAGACATGATGCTCAGCAGCACGATAATAAACTTTAACCGTCAGAGCAATCAATACCGCATCATGGTCAAGGACTACGGATCCGGCGACGCCGGCGGCGAAGACCAGCTGAAAACAGACATCATCACCGGAAATGCGCCGGACCTGATAGATGTGTCATCCGGCATCAATACGGAGCTTCTGATCAGAAAGAACCTCCTCGAGGATCTGACTCCCTATCTGGACGCGGAGCCGGAGCTGAAAAGCCAGCTGCTCGACTGCTACATAAACGCAGCCAGCGTAGACGGAAGGCTCTATCAGGTATACCCGGACTTTTCGGTCTGCACGGTCGGTGCCCTGACCTCCACGGTCGGAGACAAAACCGGCTGGAGCTGGGAGGATATCGAGGCCCTGCAGCAGGTCAACCCGGATGTGCCGCTTTTCGGCGGCAGCGTTACCCGATCCTCCATCCTCACACAGCTGGCCGTATTTTGTCTGGACCGCTTTGTAGACTGGCAGAACGCGACCTGCGACTTCCAGAACGCGGAATTCGAATCCATGCTGGAGTTTGCCGGCCGGTTCCCCGCAGAATCAGACGCAAACGGCAGCGACGAATGGACGTCTGTCATGAACGGTGAGCAGCTCCTGCTGCTGATGCAGATCAGCACATTTGACGAAATCAGCCAGTATGAGTCACTCTTCGGAGGAGAGATCACCTATATCGGGCTGCCGGGGGCCTCGGGAAACGGCACAGCCATCACAGCCTGCGGCTCCGGCTACGTTATGAGCTCGGCAAGCCGGAACAAAGAAGGCTGCTGGGAATTCCTGAAAATGCTGCTCAGCGAAGAATATCAGACAGGCGCATTTTCCTGGAATGAGTTCCATACCAATCGCCTGGCTCTGGAAGAAGCCATCCAAAAGCATCTTGACAGCATACGCTACGACGCCGACGGAAATCCGGAATCCAACGGCGGCATCGGCTGGGGCGAGGACAGCATGCTCGAAATCTATCCGGCCACACAGAAGCAGATCGATGCCCTTTTTGCGGTCGCGGAAAAGGCAACAACCGGCTACAGCTATGATTCCGACATTCTGAACATCATCCAGGAAGAGGCTGAGGCCTATTTTGCCGGTCAGCGCTCCGTTTCGGAAACGACTGCGGTCATTCAGGGCCGCGCGGCGATCTATATCAGCGAACAGAGCTGAGCCGGAGCACCCGCACCGAGGCTGCACCAACACCATAGGGCTCTGCTTCTGCTTCCGGCAGCATGAGGGCAAACGGCAAAATACGGCAACAGATATCAGGGACAGCGCCAAATCGTTCGTCTGCGGCGCAGCCTCAAAACAAAAACAGCGGGAGAAATCACAAAAAGCTGCGATTTCTTCCGCTGAAATGCACGAAGCGGCTCCCGTGCGTGAAAAACGAATTTTCGAAAACGCAGGGTCTGCCGGTGCGCGAAGATTTTCAATAGGAAAGAGATGCCGGTCAGAAGGCTGCCGGAGGACCAAAAACCGGAGATACGGCGCTTTTCAGACGAGAATATGGGATTGAATACTGCCGAGGAAGGAGCAGGCCATTTCTTCGTTCCCGTCGAAACGGACGGTCAGCGGCTCGTTGAGGTCAACACTGACCATACAGAACAGGGACTTGGCATCAATGAGGCATTCATCCGTCTGAACAGAAACATCACAGCTTTGCATGCTGGCGGCCAGAACAAAATCCCGCACATCGGCCAGGGAGGCCAGCTGTATTCTGAATTCTTTCATAGTCTCCTCCGGGGTACTGTACAATATTCGGAACGTCGGGTATAATAACACAGTGTCCGGGACTGCCCGAACAGCACCATTATACGAAACAACCACGGGCCGGACAATTGTGAAATTTTACACAATGTCTGCATTCTGTCCCGAAAATTTGGTGGATGTAACAATGAAAATAGGTTTTTTTACCTTAGGATGCAAGGTTAACCAGTTTGAGACGCAGGCAATGCAGCAGATGATGCTCAGCCGCGGTCACACGCTGGCTGATTTTGAGGATATCTGCGACGCATATGTGATCAATTCCTGCGCAGTTACGGCAACGGCCGAAAAAAAGTCCCGCAATGCCGCACGCCGCGCCCGGGCCAGAAATCCGCAGTCGGTTATCGGCCTCTGCGGCTGTTCCGGGCAGGTCAGTCCCGAGCGGGCACAGAGCCTGCAGGTAGATGTGATCGGAGGGACCGGTGACCGCGCCGGGTTTCTGGATCGGCTCGAAGCAGCTGCGGCCGGAGGCGGCTGCCGAATCAGCATAGACGAGGCTCTGAAGCGGCGAAAATTTGAGATTCTTCCGGCAGGCAGCCTTTCCGGACGTACCCGCGCCCTGCTCAAGGTACAGGACGGCTGCGTCAACTTCTGCAGCTACTGCATCATCCCCTATGCACGGGGGGCCGTACGCTCTCTTCCTCTGGCCGAGGCGATCAGCCAGACACGGAAAATCGCCGATATGGGCTATCGCGAGCTTGTGATAACCGGCATTGAGGTCGCCGCCTGGGGGACGGATTTTCACGACGGCAGCACGCTCCGGGATCTGGTTTCGGCCATCTGCCGCGCTGCCCCGGATATGCGTATCCGCCTGAGCTCGCTGGAGCCCCGAACGATAAACGCGGAATTCTGCCGGGAGCTGTCACGGTTCGGCAATCTCTGCCCGCAGTTTCATCTGAGCCTGCAAAGCGGCAGCGACACGGTTCTGCAGCGAATGAACCGCAAATACAGCTGTTCCTGTTATCTGCAGAGCGTCCGGCTGCTCAGGCAGTATTTTCCGTCCTGCGCGATAACCACCGATCTGATTGTGGGCTTTCCGGGAGAAACCGAAGAAGAATTCTCCGAATCTCTCGCGTTTCTCGATACCTGTGGCTTTGCCGGCGTGCATGTCTTCCCCTATTCCAGACGGGCCGGGACCCCGGCAGCCAAAATGCAGGGGCAGCTCACGGCAGCGCAAAAGGCAGACCGTTCCGCAAGGGCTGTCCGACAGGCAGAGCGGCTTCGCCGGGCCCATTGGCAGGCCATGCTCGGAACAGCACAGCAGGTTCTGTTCGAAGAACCGGGCGGCGCGGGCTATACCGGCCACGCACCGGACGGCACTCCGGTCAGTGCTCCCTGGAGCCGCAATCTCCACAATACACTGGCAGAAGTAAAAATCACGGATGTCGGTCCGGACGGCCTGATCGGGGAAATAACCGCGCTGATCGGAGCAGATGCACCGGAGGCAGCCTCGCACAATTGAGACGGCGGCGCCTTTTGGATGTTTTTGCCGAATTGTCGGCATCAGACCCTGCCATACACACAGGCCGGCTGCGGCTCTATTCCCAGATTCGGCAGGTAATTTCCGCCCCTGCCGAATGACGCGCTGCCGCCCGAAGCAGGACCGGCAGACTCTCGAAGAATACAATCGATCCTGAGACGGAACCACGCGAATGTTTACAATTTGTTCAAACATTTTTGACGAAAGTATTTATTATCCGATACAGGGCAGATTTCGTGTGCTGCCCTGTGCAGTCTGCGGCATGAAATTCCCATACGCCGCGAAGCATCCTGCGAAATAATACCTGTCTGGAGGCCCCTTTTCAATGAAAAAACAACTTCTCTGCTGGCTTCTCATCCTGATCATGATCCTGAGCACGGCCTGCACCGAGGCACAGCAGACCGAGCAGGAGACACAAGCTGCCGAAGAGCAGGCTGTGTCCGAATCCAACGAAACGGCTGCCCCGCTGGATGCGGATCAGGCAGAGCTGGCTGCCCGCCCCGGCCGGGAAGAGCAGGACCTTACGGTCTACTCTGACCTCAGCGGATTCGGAGCTGCTCTGGGAACATTTGTCGGCAGCACGGGATACAGTATTGCAACCACCACCAGCACGGAAAAAAGCACACTCTACACCATCACCGACGGCGAGGATGACCTGGCGCTGGTCCGTGTGTATACTGTCGACAATCAGATTGATCACTTCTTCATAAAGTTCAGCTATTCCTGGGCACACAGCGACAGCTGCTTTGATTTTGTCCTGCGTCTTCTGAAGTTCTGCACCAGATCCACGGTATCCGGACTGGACAACGATGGCTATGCGGCAATGAGCCAGGCCCTGGGACTGACCGATACGGCCGGCATGGCGGCATACAGCACCTACACATCCGATTTTGCCTCCAACCTCGAATGGACACTGACAAAGGGCGTCGGCACTCTGAAAACCACAACCTACACCGACGACCGGGGCAACAGCTATGAGCTCGGCTTCTACATCATCGAAAAGAAAAATGCCGGCGAGCCAAACTACTTTGCCTTCACCGTAACGCCTGCTCAGCCGCAGGCATAAAACCTCCGGACAAAAAACGCGCTGCAAGCTTCTTGCAGCGCACCTTTTTCACAAAACCGACTGCAGGGGAGAGCATTATGGCAGAAACAATACAGATGAAAATCATTGCCCGCATCCGCACCGGCTTTTCTCAAAAATTCGGCATTCCCCGGCAGAGCGGTCTGGCCGACACACCGGGAATCGTTGTTTTCGAACCGGAATACCGCGACGCAAATGCGTTGAGAGGACTCGGGGAATACAGCCATCTGTGGCTGATCTGGCAGTTTTCCGACAATGTGCGCGACAGCTGGTCACCCACGGTACGCCCGCCCAGACTTGGCGGAAACCGCCGCATGGGTGTGTTTGCCACACGTTCGCCGTTTCGGCCCAATGCCATCGGCCTGTCTGTCGTAAGGCTGCAGAAAATCGAAATCGGGGAGCAGGGTCCGATGATTCACGTTCTGGGTGCGGATCTGCTGGACGGGACCCCGATTTTGGACATAAAGCCATATCTGCCCTATGCCGACAGCTATCCGCAGGCCAGCGGCGGGTTTACCGATTCCGTGCCGCGAAGGACACTGACCGTACGGTTTCCGCCCGAGCCCTGCCTGCCGGACGAACAGCGTCTTGCTCTGGAACAGGTGCTTTCGTGTGACCCGCGTCCATCCTATCAGACAGACCCGGATCGGGTATACGGCCTGTGCTATCAGAATCTGGAGGTCCGCTTCAAGGTGCGGGAGGATGTGCTGCAGATCGTTGAGATAACAGCCCATTGACGAAATGCGGCGATATGACTAGAATAAAGAAAGCGGCGCACAAATGCGCGGCTCCGGCGGTTTTTCCCGCACAAATCCGCTTCAACGCACAAGGGCTTTCCGCGTTTTGCAGCGGATTTGAAAATTCACCGCCGGATCTGCCTGCCGGCTGCTGCGGCGCTGTCTGAAAATCAGGAGTATTGCAGGAGGAACAAAAACGTGAAGATCATGATAGTCGGCGCAGGAAAGACCGGCGCGTTCATTGCGCAGGACCTTTGCCGCGAGGGCCATGATATTACGATTGTAGATATTCAGCCCGGACGGCTGCGTGCGCTCTCGGGCAGTCTGGATGTAATCTGCGCAGAAGGAAGCGGCACGGACCTGGATCTTCTGCAGCAGGCCGGCATTGCCGGGACGGATATGTTTATTGCCGCTACCGGCTCCGACGAGCGCAATCTGCTGTGCTGTCTTTCGGCAAGAAGGCTCGGAGCCGGGCATACCGTTGCCCGCCTGCGCGATCGCAGCTATCTGAACCAGACATCCATGCTGCAGGATGATATCGGCCTGTACCTGGCCGTCAGTCCGGATCTTGAATCTGCCTCCGAGATTGCCAGAATTCTTGAATTCCCGTCTGCAGTGCAGGTCGAAACCTTTGCCGGCGGCCGTATGGAGCTGGTGGAATATCGCATTCCGGCAGAAAGCGCGCTGCACGGCGTTGCACTGAACAGCCTTTTGCAGAGATTCCACGCGCATGTTCTGATCTGCGCCATAGAACGCGGACAGCAGGTCATCATCCCAAAAGGCGATTTTGTGCTGCGCAGCGGAGATGCCATCAATGTGGTGGCGGACCGCAATGCGCTGCGCACCTTTTTCAAGGCGACCGGTGCCTACAAAAAAGCGGCACGAAGCGTGCTGATTCTGGGCGGCAGTCGAATTGCCGAGCTTTTGGCCATGCAGCTGGCAGGAGCCGGCATCCAGACAACAATTCTGGAGATGGAAGAGGCAAGAGCGCGAGAGCTTGGCGGCCGTCTTCCGAAAACCCATATCATCTGTGCAGACGGCTCCCGTCCGGAGGTGCTGCGCGAAGAGGGATTATGGACTGCGGACGCATTTGTCGCTCTGTCCGGGAATGACGAGCAGAACCTGATTATTTCCATGTTTGCGCAGAAGTGCGGCGTCGGAAAGGTTATTGCCAAGGTAAACGAAGAAAAACTGATTTCCATGTTTGCGGATTCCGGGCTGGACTGCTTCATCAACCCGAAACGGCTGGCCGCAAACCGGATTGTTGCAGGAGCCCGGGCACTGGTCCGCTCCGGCAGCAGTGTAGAAGCACTCTATCGTCTGGTAAACGGCAGGGTAGAGGCGCTGGAATTTCTGATAACCGACAATTCGGCCTGCGTCGGCATTCCGCTCAGAGAGCTGCCGATTCGTCAGGATGTGCTGGTGGCGGCGGTCCTTCGAAAAAACCAGTATCGGATTGCCGACGGCAGCACAGTGATTCGCCCCGGAGACCGTGTCGTGCTGGTTACAACCGGAAACGGACTGTTCGAGCTGGATGCAATTCTGCAGAGGTGATATGTTGAATTATCCGATGATTGCGAGAATGCTTGGATTTGTTCTGCTCATTGGAGGCGTACTGATGCTGCTTCCTCTGGCTGTGGCCCTGATTTACGCCGAGAAGACCGCAGCGCTGGCCTTTGGGCTCACGGCACTTGCCGCGGGTCTGGTCGGGCTGGGCCTGACACGGCTGCGTCCCGGTCGGACAGAGCTGTTTGCGTGCGACGGGTTTGCGATTGTCGGCCTGGCCTGGGTGGTGCTGTCGGCTGTGGGCGCGATTCCTTTTGTGATTACCGGAGACATCCCAAACTATATCGATGCACTGTTTGAAACCGTCTCCGGGTTTACCACCACCGGCGCAACCCTTCTTGCGGATGTCGAGGCCATGAGCCGCAGCTGCATGTTCTGGCGCTGTCTGACACACTGGATCGGCGGAATGGGAATTCTGGTGTTTGCCATGGCGGTGCTTCCCATGAGCGGAGAATATTCCATGCACATCATGCGCGCGGAGGTCCCGGGACCAACCGTCGGCAAGCTGGTTCCGCGTGCACGAAAAACAGCAATGCTCCTGTATCTGATCTATGTTGTGCTCACAATTACACAGATCCTTTTGCTGCTTTGCGGCGGAATGAACCTGTATGACGCAGTCATCCACAGCTTCTCAACGGCCGGAACAGGAGGGTTTTCCAACCGCGCAGCCAGTATAGGCGCCTATGACAGTGCCTATCTGCAATGGGTGATTGCCGTATTCATGCTGCTGTATGCGATAAATTTCAACCTCTACTATTTCATTCTGATCGGGCGGGTCCGGACCGCCCTGAAAAGCGAGGAGCTGCACTGGTATCTTCTCATTATCTTCGGCTCAACCATGGCGATCTGCGCGGGGATATGCAATCGTTTCGGCAGCTTCTTCACAGCTCTGCGCCATGCGTTTTTTCAGGTGACCTCGATAATCAGCACCACAGGCTTTGCCACGGATAATTTCGATCTGTGGCCGGAGTATACACGATGGATTCTGCTGCTGCTGCTTGTGCTGGGGGCCTGCGCCGGATCAACGGGCGGCGGCATAAAGGTCTCGAGACTGATTATTCTTCTCAAGGCTGCAGCCGGCGAGCTGCGGCATCTGGCGCATCCGCGTGAAATCACACAGGTACGTCTCGAAGGAAGCACGGTTGACCGCGACACGGTAAGGAGCACCTGTGTTTTTGCCGCCGTGTATTTTCTGATCTTTCTGGCGGCAACGCTGCTGATTTCCCTTGACGGTTACGACACAACCACCAATTTTACAAGCGTTCTGACCTGCCTGTCAAACGTTGGTCCGGGCCTGAACATGACCGGTCCTGCCGGAAACTTCGGCTTTTTTTCGTGGCGGTCAAAGCTGATTCTCAGCTGGTGCATGCTGGCAGGGCGGCTGGAGCTTTTTCCGGTTCTGCTGCTGAGCTTTCCTTCGGTCTGGAAGAGAAAATAAGGGCAGCACCGCAGAATGAGGCAAGTACATTCGGCGTTTTCAAGCCTGAGGAGATGAACACATGAAGCCCATCCGGCTGACTGCCACACAGACCATCGCACTGGGTTATGCACTGATTATTCTGGCGGGAGCACTGATTTTGATGCTGCCCGTATGCAACCGGGATGAGACAATCGGGTTTTTAGACGCTCTGTTTACAAGCACATCGGCCACATGCATCACAGGGCTTGTTGTCTGCGACACCTACACACAGTTTTCCGACGCGGGTCAGGCTGTGCTGCTGGTACTGATTCAGCTTGGCGGACTGGGATTTGCCACGGTTCTGATGATGCTGCTGCTCGCACTCAGGCAGCGCATCGGCCTGCGGGAGCGGGCACTTCTGTCTGAAAGCATCAACCTGAGCCGGGTTGGCGGCATACTGAAGCTGGTTCGCCGCATCCTGATCGGCACAGCCATCGCAGAAGCAGCCGGAACAATGCTGCTGGCAATACGTTTTGTTCCGTACTTTGGCTGGAAAACCGGGCTGTGGTACAGTCTGTTTCATGCCGTTTCCGCATTTACAAATGCGGGCTTTGATCTGATGGGCCGCATGTGTCCGTTCAGCTCAATGACAGCCTTTCGAGACGATACCGTTGTAAATCTTACGATTATCCTGCTGGTGATTATCGGCGGGCTTGGCTTTGTGGTCTGGAGCGATGCGGTGGATTACAGGCTTCATCTCAGACAATACAGTCTGCACTCCAAGGTGATGCTGCTGGGCTCGGTCGTACTGATTGCAATACCGTTTGCCGTTCTTCTGTTCTGTGAAAGCACCGCCGGGATGAAGAATCTGTCCGGCATGCAGAAGGCACAGGCGGTTCTGTTTCAGATTGTTGCGGCCCGTACGGGCGGCATGACAACAGTGGAAATCAGCGAATTCAGCACGGCAGGACTGTTTCTGCTGACCTGCCTGATGTTTATCGGCGCGGGTCCCGGCTCCACGGGCGGCGGCATCAAGGTAACCACGGCGACAGTAGCCGTTCTGGCCGTTCACAGCTATATGCACGGCAGGCGGGACGTAAACATCCTCAATCGCAGAATAGAGCCGTCGCTGGTACGAAGAGCGATACTGACCTGTATTTTTTATTTTCTGCTGGCAATGCTTGCGGTGCTCTGCATAGAGCTCATACAGGAGCTGCCGCTTCGGGATGTTCTGATGGAGGTCGTTTCCGCTCTTGGCACGGTCGGACTGTCCACAGGCGTTACGCGGGCTCTGAAGCCTGCAAGCCGGGTGGTTCTGATTCTGCTGATGTACTCCGGACGGATCGGGAGTCTGACCGTCCTGCTCAGCGTTTCCGAGCGGCGGCCGAAAACCGGCCTGCGCAAGCCGGCAGAAAGCATCATTGTCAGTTGACGAAGGAGGAGCGCATGCGTTCATTTCTGGTAATTGGTCTGGGCCGGTTCGGCAGTCATCTGGCCAGACGACTGATGGATCTCGGCAACGAGGTCATGGCTGTGGACATCGACGAAAAAAGGGTCGACGATATCTCGGCGGATATAACCCGCGCACAGATCGGGGACTGCATGAATCCGGAGGTAATCAAAAGTCTGGGCCCGTCGGGCTTTGATGTCTGCTTTGTATGTATCGGCGAAAACTTTCAGGCCTCTTTGGAAATCACCTGGCAGCTCAAGGAATATGGCGCCGGCTATGTCGTGGCCAAGTCCAACCGGGACATTCACGCAAAATTTCTCAGGCGTGTCGGTGCCGACGACGTAATTTACCCGGAGCAGGATATGGCAAAGCGGGCAGCTGTAAAATATTCAACCAACGGGCATCTGGATTATTTTGAGCTGGGCGAGGATTATGCGCTCTTCGAGCTGATGGTCCCGGACGACTGGCACGGCAAGGACCTGCGTAACCTTCAGCTGCGGACAAAGCACGCCGTAAACGTAATCGCAATGAAAAAAGACGGACGGATCATTCCGATGATCGACCCGGAGTATTCGTTCCAGCCCGGAGATCATCTTCTGGTGCTGGGCGAGCGAAAGCGGCTGCTGGCTCTGAGCAGACGGATGAAATGACGCGGGCTTTGCATACCCTTTCCGCCGACGCATCGCCGTCTTGCCATACACAGAGGCGGCTGTGGTTTTCCTCCTCGATCCGACGGGAAATCTCCCGCAAATCGCTCCAACCGAATGCTGCGGGGATAAATCTCAGGTTGGAGAAAAATCAAAAACCCTCTTGCTTTTCAGGCAATTATTTCGTATACTAATCACGTTGGATCAAAAATCCGTCCGAAAGGAGAGAATGTGAATTGACCACTTTGCAACTTACCGAGCTGTTCGAATCCCATCGTGAGCTCAAAAACCTTATGGGCAAGTATGTATCCAGCCAGCTGCTGAACCGCGAAGGTCAGATTTTCGATCAGTTCTGGTCCGGCAGAGAGGATGTTTGCCTGGGCTTCAACAACGGCTACTACAAGGGCGCCGAGGCTGTGCGCGGTTATTTCGACGCAGTGAGCAGGGCAACCATGGTTAAATCCAAAACTCTGCAGAAAATTTTCCCGGGTGAGCTGGCACAGCTTACCGACGAAGAGCTCTATGGCGTAGGGCCCTTCCAGGCCCGCCCCCTCACAAGCCCCGTAATCTACATTGCCGACGACGGCCAGACAGCCAAGGGAATCTGGATGAGTGCCGGCTACAACATCGACATCGAGCCCTGCGGCCCTGTCGGCCACTGGAACTGGGGCACCTTTGCGGTTGACTTCGTTTTTGAAAACGGCCAGTGGAAAATCTGGCATCTGCTCTACACGGTAGACATCAACAACATTGCCGGGCAGGACTGGGCAAAAGAGCAGACTCCATATCCGGAGCTTCCGGAATTTGCAGACATCAAATCCATCCGCATTCCGGAGCCCAATGTTCCCGTTCAGGTCCGCCGGGTCTACGCCGCCGATCGGCCCTTTACCCCTCTGCCTGAGGTCCCGAAGCCCTATAAAACCTTCGCCGAGACCTTCAGCTACGGCGTTTAAGAAGGGAGGACGAATCTATGAACACCTTTGAACGCGATCCTCAGTGGCAAAAATCCTTTACCGAAGTCAAATATACCATGCCTCAGCTGGATGACGACGCGATGATCCGCCATGTCTGGGACATCGAAAACGTCCGTCAGCTGATGAATCTGCGCTCCTACTACAACGCAAACGATGCGCGCGAGCGTGAGCTCGAGGAAATCTGGGTATCAAAGCCCGAGCACAAGGCCACTGCCTCCTACGGCACCAACTGGGGCTATTATCTGGGCATGGACGAAATCCGCCGCTGGTATGTAACCGAGCATGCCGCAAAGCGTCAGGCACAGCTCGACGCCGCCTGCAAAAACATCCCGGGTCTCGAAAACAAGCCCGAGAATCTGGGCTTTGGCTGCATGCAGATGCTGCCCATGTCCACCTCTCTTGTACGTATTGCAGACGACGGCGAAACCGCCGAGGGCTTCTGGTATGTAATCGGCCAGAAAACCGAATACCAGCCCGACGGCACTGCGGCCAGTCTCTGGATGAACGGCCGTGTGGCTGCGGATTTCATCAAGGAAGACGGTCAGTGGAAGCTCTGGCACTATATCGACTGCAACGACCAGAGCTATCCGGCCGGCACGGCCTATTCGGCTCCCACCTATGCCACACCCGGCGAGGATCCGATGGAAATCGAATTCGGAAACCCGACCATCAAAATGATCACGCACGACGGCGCCTACAACTACGCCGACGACTATCCCGCCATGCCGGAGCCCTACGCCACCATGACGCCCGAGCTGAGCTACGGCCCGTGGGGACACCCCAAATATGAGGGAGGCGCAAAAGAATGAATCGAAATCTCACTCTCAGCCAGCGCATCCACAATTGCGCCGCAACGCAGGAAGTAGAATTCTGCCACGCCACGCATACATACTTCCACTCCAAAGCCAACTCCACAGAAGAATGGTCCCGTATCTGGGCACACGGCAACCCCGACAAGACCAAATTCGATACAGCCACATGGGCGCATGCCTTTGGCCGTATGCGCGGCTGGCGTTCCGTATGGCACGGCTCCGTCACTCTATACGACGGCAAGGCTTTTTCCCG
Organism: Oscillospiraceae bacterium; assembly: GCA_963639765.1. GTDB lineage: Bacteria > Bacillota > Clostridia > Oscillospirales > Oscillospiraceae > CAVHXA01. Next base: position 83,195 of record CAVHXA010000008.1, read on the forward strand.
CTGGCTGAGCCTGTTTGAGGCCATGCCCGAGGTTGGCGGCCTTGATCCCCGCCCCCTGATGGAAATTTCCATGCACACACTGGCCACCGACATCGTCGAGGTCGCAGACGACGGTCTGTCCGCCCGCGCTACCTTCCTCACTCCCGGAAACATCGGCGGCGGCGCCAGCGCCAACGGCAAGCGCCGTGTCAGCGGTCTGTGGGAACGCTACGGAGCAGACTTTGTCTACGAAGACAACCGCTGGTTGTTCCTGCATGAGCATGTATGCCCGGATATCGGCGTTGGCTGCGACAGCGGCAATGTCGGCCACGACAACTACATCCAGAAAATCGCCGGACAAAACCACGAGATCAACGGTCTGGGCGACGCGCCCGGTTCGCCCGGCGGTCCCGGTGGCGGTCCCGGCGGTCCCGGTGGCCCCGGTGGTGCTCCCGGCGGACCCGGCGGCGGTCCCGGTGGCCCCGGTGGTGCTCCCGGTGGACCCGGTGGCGGACCCGGCGGTGCTCCCGGCGGCGGAATGAATTTCAGCCCCGACTGCGAGGATCCCGGCCCTCTGCACAGCAACTGGTCCTGCACCCAGCGTGTTCAAAACACCGTGCCGTGGCCGGAGCCCTACAAAACGCTCGACAACGATAACTCCTACAGCAAAGACCAATAACAAATTTCAGAGGCCGCAAAATGCGGCCCCGACAGGAAAACAATCAAAAACGGCGGGGGAAAGCATGGGCATCCGTGTTTTCTCCCGCTGAAATATTCTGGCACCTCAGAAAGAGCCGCGGGCTTCAATGTGCAATCATCCTTGCAAATCAGAACAAAATCATGTATTATAAAATGTAAATTATATGTGAATTATGTTGCCGACGCTGTTTGCACAGCACATACAGCAAAAAACATGGCGTCAGGAACAGAATTCACGGTTAGGAGAGACGAATGGAACAAAAACAACGCAGCAGCTTCGGAAGCAATTTCGGCTTTCTCATGGCTGCAATCGGCTCGGCCGTCGGACTGGGCAACATCTGGGGCTTCCCATACAAAATGGGAAAGTGCGGAGGCTTTACCTTCCTGCTGCTCTATCTGGCTCTGGGCGTATTTGTCGGTATGATCATCATGGTCTCCGAGCTGGCCCTGGGTCGCAAAATGGGTCAGGGCGCCATTGGATCCTACCAGAGGCTGCAGGGCAGTCACTTTAAATGGATAGGCTGGCTGGCGGTTCTTGCACCCTTCCTGATCATGAGCTTCTATTCCGTGCTTGGCGGCTATTGCCTGCAGTATATGTCCCTGAATCTCGCGGAGCTCAGCTTTGGCATACAGGAAGCCTTTGGCATTGTTCTGGATGGCGGCACCACGTTCTCGGCCATGCTCGAAAATCCCGTCGGCTGCCTGCTCTTCACACTGCTGTTTCTGCTCGTCTGCTACGCAATCAATGCCGGCGGCGTGTCCGAGGGCGTCGAAAAATTCAATAAAATCGGCATGCCTGCGCTTTTTGTGATGCTTCTGATTATCATCATTCGTTCGGTAACGCTCCCCGGAGCCGAAGAAGGGCTCAAATACATGTTTGTCCCGGGCTATGCCGTGTCTGCCGGATTCATCGAAGAGGCACCGGGTCTGATTTCCGTGCTGGCAACCGCCGGCGGACAGATGTTCTTTTCTCTGTCTCTGGCGATGGGTGCAATGATTACCTATGGCTCCTACCTCGGAAAGAACGAAAACCTCAAGAAAAACTCCGTCGTGATTGTATTTGCCGACACTCTGGCCGCTTTGATGGCGGGCCTCGCCGTAATTCCGGCCGCGGTTGCCAACGGCATACAAAACAACATCCCGCTCAACGAAATCCAGCTCGGCGGCCCCAAGCTCCTTTTTGTCACGCTGCAGAATGTTTTTGCAGAAATGGGTGTTGTGGGCGCTCTGTTTGGTGTGATTTTCTATCTTCTGGTGCTTATTGCGGCAATTTCCTCTGCGATTTCACTGATTGAGGTTGTAACGGCCTACTTCCTTGACAGAGCCACAAATAAGGGCAAAGAGCCGGATCGCAAAAAAACCGTATTCTGGGTTTGCTTTGCCATTATGCTCGAGGCTGCTCTTGTTGCAGCCTGCGGCCTTGGCACCAACGGCATCGCACCCTCAGACATTCTGGGGTGGACCGGCGGCGACCTTTATGCGGTATGGAACGACTGCTGGCTTGACTTCATGGATGCCTTCTCCGAATATGTCTGCATGCCGCTGGGTGCCATGCTGATGGCACTGATGATCGGCTGGGAACAGAAGCCGGATCTCATTCTCAACGAAGTACGCAGCGGGGCTCAGGTTGGAAAAGCGTTTTCCGCCTTCTATACCCTCTGCATCCGGGTTATCGTCCCGGTTGTCATGTGCTTTGTATTTTGCGGCGGTCTGATTGAATACTTCAAGCCATTCAACGCGCAGACAAACACAGCGGACATCATCTGCTACGCGATCGGCGGTGCGGCCCTGATTCTGTTCTGGGTGCTTGCCGTTGCGGGCGGAAGAAAGCATAAATAATTTTCGGCCGGCAGGGCGCTTGCACCGTTCTGCCGGCTATGCTATACTATAAAGGCGGCAGTATGCAGCCGGATGCTGCGGTGCCGCAAAAAGTCTGCGCAGCGGAGGAATAAAAATGAGCACCCCGAAAATTGCAAATGTTTTCAGCCTTACACACGACAAAGAAGGCAGCGAGTTTACGATTTATTTTGCCGAGCGTTATATCCGCCACAATTTTGCAGAAAAAGACGGTGCGCTCATTGATGTTCCAACCACCGAGTTTGAGGATGTTGCAACCATCTGTATGTCCCGCAAGCAGGCAAAGGCCCTGCAGAAGCTTCTGGACAACGCCCTGCGGGAACACGAGGAATAAGGCAGCTTCCGAAACAAACACACCCAATACGAGAGGATGCTTCTATGAGCCTGACAAACCTTGTAAACGCAATGAACGTCTATCGACGTACACAGGAACAGCTGAAGCCGGAAAACTGGCTGACCATGGACGTGTTTCGCAGCTTTCTGCCCGATTGGCTCCCGTCAGGAATGCCGGAGCCGGGCAGCAGCCCGGCCGATACCGGGCAGCGGCAGAAGGTGCTGGCCGCACTGCTGGCAGGTGAGGGTGTACCGGACGCGACACTGCAAAAGCTCTTTGGCTTCACGAATGCCCAGCTGCAGGCACAGCAAAGGCAGGCAGATCCGGTGATTGCACCCATACCGGATCATCTGGTCCTGATGACCTTTGACGATTCCACCCTTGACCACTATACCATTGCGGCCCCCGAACTCGAAAAATACGGCGGTCATGGCATTTTCTACACAACGCAGATGCTGCCGGGTGAGGGGATGCCCGGTATGGGGCCAAATCCGGGCTTTGCGGATAAAAGCCGCTATATGACCTGGCAGCAGATCCGCGAGCTGTCCGATCGGGGACACGAGATCGGAAACCATTCCCTGCACCACGACATCGATTTTTCAACGGCATCCGACGAGGATATCTGCAAATCCGTTCTCGGGCTCGAAGAGAAATGCCGGGAATACGGCATTCCAAAACCCGTCAACATAGGCTATCCGGGCGGAAGCTGCACCAGGCATGTCATGGAGCTGCTCCACACGCTTGGGTATCTCTGGGGCCGCGGCTCACAGGTAAAAGACAGCCCGGTGGTTGAGGCCGATGCCTGGTATGATCCATATGTGCATATCCCGCTGTGTATTCCAAACCACATGGCAATGACCAGGGAAAGGATTCAGGCGGCGGTCGAAGGTGCGGTGCACGGAAAAATCGCTCTTTTTGTCTACCACGAGGTAACGCCGGGCCCCATGATGCAGGTTCCCTTTGCCGAGCAGATCAGACTGATCTACGATCTGGGCGGCCGTGCCGTAACCACACGCGAGCTGGCCGAATATATCGACGCGCAAAAGGCGTGGGAGTATTGCTGCCCGGTCAGGCCGGACCGGCCGCAGCGCGGCCCGCTTCCGGGGGCACCGAGACCGAATGCATGATATCCGAAATCATTGCATACACTTACTGCATATAACCATCCAGCCTGTCACAGATCAAAGCATGCTTTTGCCGCTGTTGCCCATGTTTCACAAAAAAGTCGTTTGCAATTTTTGAAAAATTGTGTTACTATATGGGTGTATGAGAGTGTATAAATGCAAAATGTCCCTTCGAGGAACGCGGCAAAGGAGAAAAAGATGTACCAGATCGGCGACCTAATCGTATACGGAACCACAGGGGTCTGTGAGGTGGTGGACATTACCACCATGGACCACGTAAAGGGCGTTCCGCAGGGCAAGCTCCACTACAAGCTGCGCCCGTTATACGAAAAATGCGAGATTTTTACGCCCGTAGAAAATTCCAGAGTATATGTTCGGCCCGTCATTTCGGCCGAAGAGGCACAGCAGCTGATTGACCAGATTCCCACAATTCGGGCCGAGCCGTTTTTCTGTACCAGCATGCAGCAGCTCAAAGACCACTACAAGTCCCGCCTGGACAGCCACAACTGCCGGGACCTGATAGAGCTTACCCTGTCTCTTCACGCAAAAAAGGCGGCCAAAAAGTTCAACCAGATAGACGACTCCTATATGAAGCGGGCTGAATCGCTGCTTTTTGGCGAGCTTGCGGTGGCTCTGGGGCTTTCCATCGATCAGGTAACCGACTACATAGCACAAAAAACAGCCGAAAACGCACAAACAACAAAAGCCCAATAAAATGTATTGACAAACAGTCCGATTCCGGCTATAATACAAAGCGCTTGATGCGCGAGAGTGCTGGAATAGGCAGACAGGCAGGCTTGAGGTGCCTGTGTTCGACTGGACGTGTGGGTTCAAGTCCCATCTCTCGCACCACAAAGGTACGGTAGCAATGATACAAATTGCTACCGTTCTTTTTAATTGTTCCATATGAAAATCCCTTGATATAAAGCCAAAAGCGAGGTTAGTGGGTTCAAATGTGAACCTGCCGACCTCGCTTTTTTCGTTTATGGAGTTTCTGGCAAACGCTGCCTCAGGAAAAAATGAACCCGCTCTGCCGAACCTTTTAATTTTTCATAGAATAATTAAAAGGTTCGTGAAAAATTAAAAGGTTATTGAGATAGTATCCTACACACATAATCCATGTGGAGACAGTAGTATTGATGACGAGAGCCGGCACCGGAAAGGGCTGAAATGTACTGAAATAAAGGGATTCTGGGGTCTGCCCTCAAAAACTGGAAGCAGCTTGGAATCCCTTTCATACTTTTTCATCATCTAACCTGCACACCGAAAAAACCGAATTACAAGACTACGGGTTAGATAATTGCGTGGCGAGGCTAAAGGTTAGATATAAAAGAGAATAACAGCAAATTACAATAAACAGCATATAATGATAAATTTTCGCAAGAAACATATTGAAAATCGCACCAAATCGTGCTATACTAAAATGGTTATATGGGATAGATTGCGATTAAGGAGGTTGCCCCTATGGCCGAACTAACAAACGATAAGTGGATTAATATTGAAGAAGCTGCCGAATACCTTGGAGTTAAACCCGCCACCATCCGTGACTGGATTCGCAAAGGAAAAGATATTCCTGCGAAAAAGATCGGTAAGCAATGGAAATTCAAGCGTTCGGAATTGGATCAATGGGTTCAAAGCGGAAAAGCAGAAATGTAATCACGGAGGAGGCAGCAATAAGGAACATCTCCTGTTCCTTTACTAATAGAGATATGGATAAATATGTACTAAGCTTGTTCTCTTCTGCCGGTATAGGCGAACTGGGGATAAAGGCATCTGGCTTGAAGATATTGCTCAGCAATGAACTGGTAGAAAGTCGGTGTGCCTTATATAGGGAGAACTACCCTGAAACTGAGTGCCTTTGCGGAGATATTTGGCAAATGAAGGATCTAATCATCCAGAACTGGGATGGCTACGACGTTGGTTCGCCGTTTCTTATTTATGCGACCCCACCGTGCCAAGGGATGTCTTTTAATTCTGTTGGCAAGCGGTTGCAAGAAATAAGAAGAGGACGTGCGCCTAAAGATGATCCTCGGAATCAGCTGATTATTCCGACCGTAGAAATTGTAAAAAAGCTCAGACCTCAATGGCTACTCCTAGAAAATGTCCAGGGAATGCAGAATACAATCATCCCTGTCGGCAACGGAGAATATAAGAATATTATTGACTATATTAGGGACGAATTGGCACCGGATTACATTGGTGGTCCAGAAATTGTTAATTGCGCAGATTATGGAATCCCACAAACAAGAGTCCGGTTAATTACTATTTTCACCAGAAGTGATTCCGGGAAAAAGTATTATTTGAAGAACAAAACATTTTTGCCAAAGAGGACACATTCACAAACCGAAACGGAAGACACGGAATGTTGGGTTACATTAAGAGAGGCAATTGGCTCATTGCCTCCACTCTCCGCGGAAAAGGGTAAAAACCAAGATCCGTCAATTCCTTGGCATTGCGTTCCAATTATGAAACCGGATAAGTTTTGGTGGATTCAAAACACACCGCCTAATGAAACGGCATATAACAATCAATGTGCAGAATGTGGATATGATAAAAACCCGAGGCACGGTATGCGTTTTGTAGATGGTCGGCACACTTATAGAAATGATACACCGATTTATTGCCAAAGGTGCGGAGCCCTTCTTCCCAGGCCAACGATGATCGATAAACTTACGGGAGAAAGAAGAAGAATAAAAGGATTTGATAGCGCCTATAGAAGAATGTCTTGGGATTCGCCAGCTCCAACATTAACGCAAAACCTTCAGGTGGAAACTTCGGATAAAAAAATACATCCAAGTCAAAACCGTACTTTATCGGTATATGAAGGCATGTGCTTACAAACAATAAGCGATTATGAGTATTCGTTCAGCATCAATGGGAAGAAGATCACATCAAATATGTGCTGTAAAGTAATTGGAGAGAGCGTCCCACCACGCTTGATTGAACTCGTCTGCAATAGCATTCTTAAGATAGAGGAAACGGAAGAAGTTGATGCTTATGAACAATAAAACATCGGAAAAGCTGCCGCTCAAAATGGTCAGCTTGTTTGCGGGAATTGGAGGATTTGAACTTGGCTTCAAGCAAGCTGGGATTGAAACCATCATGGCGTGTGAGATTGACTCAATCGCCAAGCATGTACTTAGGACTAATTTTCCTGGCATTTCATTGGTTGACGATATATGTGACTTGAATGCGCTTCCTGACGATACAGATATACTCTGTGCGGGATTTCCATGTCAGGATATAAGTACGATAGGTGTCAAGACAGGTTTGTCTGGGGAACGCTCATCCTTGGTAAGAGAGGTTTTTCGCCTGTTAGAAAAGAAGAAAGTTGAATGGGTTATCTTTGAGAATGTTCCCAATATGCTTTTCTTAAGGAAGGGAGAAACAATCCGGACTATTACCGAAGAGTTGGAAGCACTTGGGTATAGTTGGGCATATAGGATGATTGATTCTTTAGCTTTTGTTCCGCAACGTAGGCGTCGAGTATTCGTGGTTGCAGCATTACATAACAATCCCAGAGATGTACTGCTGAGCGGAAACTCTTTACAGGAGCATGGCATAATAACTTCAACAGAATTTGAGGAGCCTTGTGGCTTTTACTGGACAGAAGGAAAATACGCTATTGGTCTCTATCAAAATGCAATTCCAACCTTGAAAGTTGGTTCAACAATTGGCATACCCTCTGCTCCGGCCATTGCCTTCCCCGATGGAACAGTCGGATCACCAGATATCAGAGATGCTGAGCGATTGCAAGGCTTTCCTGAAGATTGGACGAAATCAGCCGAAGAGATAGCCAAACCGAACATCCGATGGAAGCTTGTCGGAAACGCTGTTACGGTTGATGTTATTTCTTGGATAGCTAAAAAGATTCTTGCCCCTGAGCAATATGATTCTTCACAAGATAATGAACTGGGAAAGAATCATAAATGGCCTAACTCCTGCTGGGGGGCTGACGGCAAAAGGTTTGCATCAAGCTCAACGTTATACCCCGTTGATAGAGTTGAGGTGTCATTGTCAGAGTATCTGAGGTATCCATGCAAGCCATTATCATATAAGGCTGCAAAGGGCTTTGAGTCGAGACTGGTTTCCGGAACTGTACGGAGTCCTCAGTTTTTTATTAATGCCATACATCAATATGTAGAGAGAAAGGGCAAAGAAAATGGCTGAAATAACACTTAATTCGTTTACAGAGACGTTGGATGCCCTGATTGATGCAAACCCTCACGCGCGTAATAAGGGCGACGAATTTAAGGCATGGAGCAAAGACAATTTCGGGTGTGACGCAAGAATATCACATATTAAAGAACAACGGCAGATTACCAACCGGGTATCCGAGCAATTTCGTTATTTTGCTCCAATCGTCATATTCGTTTGTGTCCCGGAAGTAAAAAGGGATGTTCTTGTCAAGTATATCCTCGAAAGAGTATATAAACAGCTCGAAAATGTTGCAATCATCGGTGCGCAGGTATCCGCAGCTGGTAAGGTCAACTATAAGTTTGAGCAGTTGATAGTTTTCAAAAGAACTGCTTTTACAGAATGGGCGGAGGCATTCTTTGAGCAAACAGGAGACGCAAGATCCGTGATTACACAGTATGATCTACCCGGAAGCTTGTTAGACGGGTTGGGTATCGAT
>CAVHXA010000009.1:0-76727 GCA_963639765.1 Oscillospiraceae bacterium
AGGAGTGATTTCCATGCTTCAATGGATTGCCGATAATCTGGGTACAATTCTGATCTCAGTGCTTCTTCTTGTTATTGTTCTGGCGATTGCGGTCTCGATCCGTCGGCAGAAAAAGCAGGGGAAGAGTTCCTGCGGCTGCGGCTGCGCCCACTGTGCCATGCACGGGCAGTGCCACGAAAAGCAGTAGTATTGCGGTCCTGTATCCGGTTTTAAGGAGGAAGCGTAATGACAGAAACAATCGTACATATCGACGGTATGATGTGTGATATGTGTCAGGCCCATGTCAACGATGTCATCCGGAGGAATTTTGCCGTGAAAAGTGTGACCGCGTCACACAGCAGGGGTATGGCCGTCATCGTTTCCGAGGAACCGCTGGACGAAGAACGCCTGAGGAAAGCAATCGGCGATACGGGCTATACGGTTACCGCAATCGACCGGCATCAGGCAGAAGAGAAAAAGGGCCTGCTTGCAAGGCTGAAAAAAATGCGTCCGGAAGGTTGAAGGTTATTTAAAATGGCAAAGCGATTACTGAAACATAAGCTGCAGGGCCTGTCCGTGGTTTTGCTTGTACAGCTGACTGCGATTCTGCTGCGGCTATAAGACACGGGCTCATGTGCCTTCTGTACTGAGCGGCAAAAGGACCGAATCACCTCCGTTTGCCTGTGGATCCGTTTCTCAAAGGTTTGTGGGGAACCGATGAGAAGCTTTGGTTGGTAACTCCAGATACATCTCCTTACGAAAGCGGCTGCAGAAATGCGGCCGCTTTTGCCGTCCTTTTCGAAAGACGGGGGTTTATACAAATGCGCTGCCTTGCGGAGCTCTTTCGACGCTCCGTCGCCGCCCTGTTATGCACAGAGCATGACTTTTTTTGATTCGCAATAAACGCCTGGGCCAAATTGCGCGGCACCGTCGATTTGTTCTTGACACGGGAGAAAAAAGAAAATAGAATATGGATAATACAAAACTGTCTCATATGAGACAGTTTCGGAGGCGTGGATATGGATCTGAGACCCGGTGAACTGGATCTGCTGTGCAGCTGCGCTCTGTTTGAAGGGCTGCCTGCGCATACGGTAGAGGACTGGGCAAAGCGCCCGGATTGTCTTCGGACCGAATATCGCCGCGCAGAGATCATTTATGACAAAAGCCATGTTCAGCGCCGGCTTGGGATTCTGCTGCGGGGCACCGTGCAGGTACACAAGAGCACGGATGACGGACGCGGCCTGCTGATCAGCCGTCTGCAGCCGGGGTCCCTGTTTGGAGCCGCGGCCCTGTTTCACACACAGTCCGGCTATGTCACGATTCTCACGGCAGCAGAGCCGTGCAGCGCGGCCTTTTTCTCCCAGGAGCTGCTGCTGCAGCTGATGCGGCAGGAATTTTCGGTGGCAGAAAACTATATCCGGTATCTGTCCGGACGCATTCTGTTTCTGAATGCAAAGATTGCGCAGCTTTCCGCCGGCACCGCTGAGCTGCGTGTGGCCAGATTTCTGCAGCAGAATGCCGGAGCGGATGAGAGCGGCGAGCTGTGGGCGCAGCCCGGTTCCATCACGGCTCTGGCCAGTCGGCTGAATCTGGGCCGGGCTTCGGTATATCGTGCTCTTGACGCACTCGAACGGCAGGGAGTCATTCGACGCGAGAAAAGCCGCATCCTGATTCTGGATCCCGGTTCCGTACCCGAAACGGAAGCATAACCGATCTTTCTACAAACAGGAGGAACAAACCCATGAAGAAGCAAATAGCAACTCTGCTGGCACTGGCTCTGCTGGTACTGACAGGCTGCACTGCCGCAGGCAATGTGCGTACACAGACGGATGAGACAGCTGCAAACACCGCGGCAGTCGAACAGATCGAGGAGCAGCAGGCGGAACAGGCCAAGACCGAGGAGTCTGCCGAACAGCCGGAGCAGGAGACACTGACCGAAGAGTCCGCCGAACAGCCGGAGGATGCTCCGGCTGCATCTGAGGCAGAAGAAGAGCCGACCGATGTGCGTGTGGCTGCACTCAAGGGGCCGACGGGAATGGGCATGGCCTATCTGATGGATGCAGCACAGGGCGGCGGCACGGTGGGCGAAGAGCTTGTGGACCGCTATGCCATCGAGCTGAGCGGCGATCCTTCGCAGGTCGTATCCAAGGTGATTGCGGGAGAATACGACATTGCCTGCCTGCCGACAAATTCCGCGGCTGCAGTATACCGGAAAACAGAAGGACAGATTCGCCTTCTGGCCGTAAATACGCTGGGTGTGCTGCATATCCTGCAATATACGGCAGACGGCACGCAGGCTGTTACCGACTGGCAGGGACTTCGCGGACAGACCATTTATGCAACCGGCCAGGGAGCCAATCCGGAATATGTTCTCGATTATCTGCTGCGGGCCAACGGGCTTGTTCCCGGAGAGGATGTAACCGTGGAGTTTTGCGGCACGCACGATGAGCTGACAGCCAAATGTGCTGCGGGAGAGATAAGATTCTGCATGATTCCGGAGCCCAACGCAACCGTGGTGCTCAATTCCGTTCCCGGATTCAGCCGTGTTCTGGATCTCAGCGAGGCCTGGGCTCAAACGGGCTCAGAGCTGATGATGGGCTGTGTGGTGGTACAAAAGGCATTTGCAGATGCACATCCGGATGCAGTGGAACGTTTTCTGTCTGCCTATGAGGAATCCGTTAACCGTGTGCTGCAGGATCCGCAGGCTGCCGCGGCTCTGATCGCGCAATGCGGCATTGTACCGAGCGAGGCTGTGGCACTGCAGGCTCTGCCCGGCTGTCACCTGACCTTTGTAGCCGGATCCGAAGAGCTTCGGCAGGCACTTGAGCCGTACTATCAGGTCCTGTTCGCGGCCAACCCGTCCAGCGTGGGAGGAGCTCTGCCGGATGAGGCCTTCTATGTCTGGAAATAACCGCCGGCATGCGGTTTTGCTCAGACTGCTTCGCGGTATGGGCGTTCTGATTTTCTGGCTGTTCATCTGGGCCGCTTTGGCCCGGCTGACGGATCTGCCGCTGCTGCTGCCCGGCCCGCTTGTAGTGCTGAAAGACTGGCTGGAGCTTGCCCGGACCTCTGTCTTCCGGCAGGCTGTGGCCTTCAGCATACTGCGGGTGCTGTGCGGGTTTGCTGCCGGCATGGTTCTGGGGGTGGCGCTGGCCTGCCTGACCAGCCGGAGTCGAGCGGCAGACATTCTGCTGGGTCCGGCCATTCGGGTGATACGGGCCACGCCTGTGGCATCGTTTATTCTTCTGGCGGTACTGTGGATCAAAAGCGGCGTTTTGCCGGGCTTTATTGCGGGATTGATGGTGATGCCCATTGCGTGGGATTGCACGGTGCAGGGAATTTGCACCACAGACGCGCAGCTGCTTGAAATGGCCCGATGCTATCGCTTCGGCCGCATCAGAACCATCCGACTGATCTATCTGCCGAGTCTGGCCGCGCAGCTGCGTACGGCTGCCGCAACCGGCCTGGGACTGGCATGGAAGTCCGGTGTGGCGGCAGAGGTACTCTGCGCACCCCGTCTCGCGATCGGGCGAAGTCTGAACGACGCAAAGATCTATCTGCAGACTCCGCGTCTGTTTGCCTGGACGCTCACGATACTGGTACTCAGCCTTGCCATGGAAAGAGGTCTTCGTCGATTGCTGCGTCGATTGCCGGGGGGCAGAGAAACATGATTGCGGTCAGAAACATCAGCCTGCGTCTGGATGGACAGCAGATATTCAGTAATTTTACACTGCAGCTTCCGGAGAGAGGATGCCTTTGCCTTTCGGGGCCGTCCGGATGCGGAAAAACAACTCTGGCCCGCGTGTTTGCACGGCTGCAGCCGGTTGACAGCGGGACTGTTTCGGCTCCTGAGCCTGGGCAAAGTGCTGTTATGTTTCAGGAAAATCGTCTTTTACCCTGGCTGACGGCTGCTCAGAATATTGCCGCGGCTCTGCCGCGCGGACAGGAGCAGCTTGCCTCGGAATGGCTGCACATGGTAGAGCTGAGCGATGCGGCGGACAGCTATCCGGCTGCCCTGTCCGGAGGAATGCAGCGTCGGGTGGCACTTGCCAGAGCTCTGGCCTATGGAGGACAGCTTCTGATTCTGGATGAGCCGTTTCAGGGAATGGACCGGGCACTTTGCCAAAGACTGTATGCGCTGGTGCGTGCAGCGGCCGAGGATCGACCGGTGCTTGTGATTACACATCAGCCCGATGAGGCTGCCGCTCTGGGTCGGACAATAATGCTGTCCGGGCCGCCGCTTCGGCGCATGCAGACACAGCCTGACTTATAACGATACTGCACAATCGTATTTGCGGTGTCTTTCCGCCGATACATCGGCATCAGAACCTGCCATACACAGAGGCTGACTGTGATCTTCTTCTCTGATCCGGCAGGAATCTTCTGCAAATCGCTCTTGCCGAATGATGCGGGGAAAACCCCGCGTCCACGGGTTTCGGTCAGAAAAAACGCACGGCAGCCGGATGCGAAATCCAAAGCTGCTGTGCGTTTTTAAAAGGCCTCATACCGCCCTGTATGTGCGGCAGTTCGACATGGGCGATGCGGATCAGCCCAGATACACACGCGGAACGCGCGGCGCAACGGCACAGAGAAGCTCGTAGGAGATGGTGCCGGCTTTGGCTGCGTGTTCTTCAAGCGGAAGCTCGGCGCCGTCCTGCGTGCCGAAAATGGTTACTTCGTCGCCAATGGCCACATCGGGAATATCGGTTGCATCGATCATGCACATATCCATGCAGATCCGACCGCGCTGGGGTGCGCGCTGCCCATGAACCAGAACCTCAAGCTTTGATGAGAGTGTGCGATGCAGTCCGTCGGCATAGCCGACAGGCACAGCGGCAATCACACTTTCGCGCTGCAGGGTATAGGTACGGCCATAGCTGATGCAGGTGCCCTCGGGCAGAACCTTTACGGAGGCAATCCGGGATTTGAGCTCCATCACGGGCTTGAGATCCACGCAGCCAATGGTGGTTTTATCCGGATGATGACCATACAGAACGATGCCGGGCCGGACCATGTTGAAGTGAGCCTGCGGATAAAACAGCGTGGCAGCGCTTGCGGCACAGTGCCGCAGGGGGAACTGCAGGCCATGGGTTGTTTTCAGCTCGTCACACAGGGCACCATAGCGCGCAATCTGCATCTGTGAATATTCCGGGCAGGTGTCGGCATCGGCAAAGTGCATAAACAGGCCCTCGGGGGTGAGACCGGGCAGACGGGCGGCTGCGGCAATATCCCGCGCAGCATCGGCACAGCCGGCTTCGTTGGCCAGGAAGCCAAGCCGGGACATGCCTGTATCGGCCTTCAGGTGGACCTTGAGGTTTTGTCCGGCCATCACGGCTCGGGCGGAAAATTCCTCGGCCAGCGCACCGTTATACAGGCATTGGGTAATGTTGTAGTGGATCAGCTGCTCGGTAAAGGCCGGATCGGTATAGCCAAGGATCAGGATCGGAAGTCCGATACCGGCCTGACGCAGCTCAACAGCCTCAGACAGGCAGGCTACAGCCAGATAGTCCGCGCCCAGCAGCTCCAGCCGATGTGCAACCGGAACCGCGCCATGACCGTAGGCATTGGCCTTGACCACGCCGAGGAATTTTACATCAGGAGCAAGCGGCGCGCGCAGTGCGTGGTAGTTTTCGTCCAGGCGGTCGAGATGAATTTCCGCCCAGGTACGTGAGGTTTCAGACAGCATTTGTATCCCTCCGTCAATTATGTTTTTCGGCAGATCTGCACAGGCCGGCAGGATAGTCTATCGGGTTTTTCGTCAGAAAAGGGGCAAAACTGCAGAGAGCCCGGTGCGGTTCGGACGCATTTCCGACGAAAGGATCCTTTGAGGCCCGCAGACGAATTGTGCGGTGCTGCCTTTTTTTATTTGATCGGGCAGCCCTGCGCGTCAAACATGGGGAGTGTGGCCAGGTAGAGAATGTCGGTGCGTGCACGGGCATTGCCCTCTGCCAGAATACATACCCGTCCGGCCACAGTGCCGCCGGCCTGACACACAAGGTTTTCTACGGCGGAAAGGCTGCCGCCGGTGGAGACTACGTCGTCTACCAGCAGAATGCGCTTGCCGCGCAGCATTTCCGCATCCGAGGCATCCAGATAGAGACGCTGCTCACCTGCAGTGGTAATGGAGCGGTCTACGGCCTCAAACACATTCTGCATGTAGGCTTTTTTGTTTTTTCGGGCAATGAAATATTTGTTCTGGTTGCTTTGACGGGCCATTTCGTGAATCAGAGGTATGGCCTTGGCTTCGGGGGCAAGCATATAGTCGTATTCCGGGGCAATTTTGAGCAGCTCAGCCGCGCAGGCACATGTGAGCTCTACATCACCGAAGATTACAAAGCCTGCGATCATCAGACTGTCGGTCAGGCGGCACAGGGGCAGCTCGCGCCGATAGCCGGCAATGGTGATTGGATATGTCATATCAGCATCTCCTACAATAGTGATTACAGTTGAAGGCGGTTCCGCACTGCGGACTCAGCTGCGAATTACGGCGTCAAGGTCGGACTTCAGCGCCTGCAGAATTTCGGACAGCTCTTCGTCGGCCTCGGCCGCGGTAATACTGCGGGTGTCGTCGCGCAGCGTCAGCGTAAAGGAAACGCTCTTTGCATCATCGGCAATGCCCTGGCCCTGATAAACATCAAACAGAGCAACATCCTTCAGCAGAGCACCTCCGGCGGAACGAATGCAGCGTTCAAGCCGGCCCACGGTGATCTCACGACGGCAGACCAGAGAAATATCACGCGTCACAGCCGGGTACCGGGGCAGAGGAACATATTCCGCGTCCGGTCCCATGACGGACAGAAGCTCGTCGAATTGCAGCTCTGCGGCATACAGATCGGTATTGGCACCATAGGCTCCGGCAACCAGCGGGTGTACCTGCCCGAGCACACCGAGGTATTTTTCACCGGCCCATACGGAAGCGCAGCGTCCGGGATGATAGGATGGGTTGTCCGCAACAGGGCAGAAACGTACATCGTCTGCACGCAGACTCTGCAGTATGGATTCAACGGTGCCCTTGAGCGTATAGAAATCGGTTTCGCCATAGGCGCCCAGCGTTAGAATCTTCTGTTCGTCCGCAAGACCGTCTGCCCCGCCGGGCAGATAGATACGGCTGAGCTCATAGAGCCACGCGGATTTGTTGCGCAGGTTATAGTTGCGGCTGAGAATCTCGAGCATGGACGGAAGTGTGCTTGTGCGCATGATGGAGGAATCCTCGCCCAGAGGATTGAGGATCTGAAAGCTCCTGCGGCGCGGATCGTCCTTTGCCCAGCGTATTTTATCATAGCAGGTCGGAGAAATAAAGGAATAGGTGATAATTTCGTCATATCCCATGGCGCGGCACAGCTCGCCCAGATGGTTTTCAAGCTTCTGCGGCCCGGAATAACCGCCCTGCGTGGTTTCTCCACGGGTCAGGGTGCAGGGGATATTGTTGTATCCGTAATAGCGGGCAACCTCCTCGGCCAGATCGGCCATGCGGCGCACATCACTGCGCCAGGAGGGAACCGTAACCAGATCGTTTTCCACATGGAAATCCAGCTTTTGCAGAATACGGATCATTTCATCGGCTGAAACGTCGGTGCCCAGCAGCGCATTGATTTTTTCAGGCTCCAGGGGCAGAACTGTCGGCGGGTCGACATGGTTGATGACATCAATTACGCCGTCGAGAACCTGACCTGCACCCAGAAGCTCCACAAGCTCACAGGCACGGTTTACAGCCGGCAGGGTATTCATCGGGTCAAGGCCCTTTTCAAATTTGCCGCTGGCCTCGGTGCGCATGCCCAGCGCAAGTGCACCCTTGCGGATGCAGGTGCCGTTGAAGTTGGCGGATTCGAATACAACGTCAACCGTGTCGGATACGATTTCGCTGTTTTCTCCGCCCATGATGCCGGCCAGACCCACGGCACGCTGATCGTCGGCAATGACGAGGTGCTCGGCTGTGAGCGTATGCAGTTTGCCGTCGAGCGTGGTCAGCTGCTCACCCTGCCGGGCCAGACGTACGACGATATGACCGTCGTGTACATAGCGATAGTCAAAGGCATGCATGGGCTGGCCATATTCCAGCATGACGTAGTTTGTGATGTCAACGATATTGTTGATGGGTCGGACACCCATGGCACGCAGCCGCTCACGCATCCATTTTGGCGAGGGGGCAATTTTTACGTTGCGGACCATACGGGCCGTATAACGGGGCACAAGCTCCCCGGCCGGTGTCTGCACATCCAGAAGGTTGCAGAGATTGCCTTCGGCTCCGCCGGCTACAACGGGTTCGTGCAGGCGCAGGGGCTGGTTGAATGTGGCTGCTGCCTCGCGGGCCAGACCGATCACCGACAGACAGTCCGGACGGTTGGGTGTGATTTCGAATTCCACCACATGGTCGTCCAGACCGGCCGCAGTGCGAATGTCGTCACCGGGTTTGCAGCCGTCAAGCTCCGGATCATCGGACAGAATCCAGATGCCGTCGGCACAGGCTGAGGGAAAATCACGCTGGTCCAGTCCGAGCTCGGCGAACGAACAGAGCATGCCGTCGGACAGCTCACCGCGCAGTATACCGCTGCGGATTTCCTTGCCGCCGGGAAGAATCGCGCCATGAAGCGCCGTGGGGACAAGGTCGCCGGCCTTTACGTTCTGCGCACCGGTAACAATCTGTATCGGCTCGGCGGCACCAACATCGACACGGCAGATCCACATGTGGTCTGAATTGGGGTGACGCTGCAGCTGCAGTACCCGGCCGACCACAACATTTTGAATTTCCGCGCCCAAATCGACGGTGGTTTCTACCTTTGAGCCGGTGAGGGTCATGGCCTCGTCGAATTCCTTGTCGCAGGCAGTTACGGTGACAAACGCATTAAGCCATTTTCTGCTGAGATTCATGGTTGCTACACTCCTTTATCAGAACTGCTCCAGGAAGCGGACATCGTTTTCAAAGATCAGGCGCAGGTCGGAGATTTTATATCGGCGCATCGCCGTGCGCTCCAGACCGATGCCAAAGGCCCAGCCCGAATAGATATCGGGATCGATGCCGGCCATTTCCAGTACGTGCGGATGAATCATGCCGGCGCCCAGAAGCTCAATCCAACCTTCGCCCTTGCAGGTGGGACAGCCCGTACCGCCGCATTTATGGCACTGCACGTCCATTTCGCACGAGGGCTCGGTAAAGGGGAAATGATGCGGCCGGAAGCGTGTTTTGGTGCCCTTGCCGTACAGCTGCTCCACCACCGTGTTGAGTGTGCCCTTGAGGTCAGACATGGTAACACCCCTGTCGATGACCATGCCCTCTACCTGGTGGAACATGGGACTGTGGGTGGCATCGACCTCGTCCTTGCGATAAACACGACCGGGCGCGATAATGCGGATGGGCAGCGGCATGGAGTCCATGGCCCGCACCTGCATGGGGCTGGTCTGACTGCGGAGCATGACGCGACCGTCTTCGGAAAAATAAAAGGTATCCGTCCAGTCACGGCTCGGGTGGTTTTCGTCGGCATTCAGACGGTCGAAGTTCAGCTCGGCCAGCTCGATCTCGGGACCGTCGAGCACGGTAAAGCCCATTCCGATAAATATCTGCTTGATTTCGTCGAGCGCACTGTACATGGGGTGCCGATGGCCCAGCCGGACCTGCTTGCCGGGGATGGTTACATCGAGCGTTTCCGATTGCAGACGGTGATCAAGCGCCAGAGCCTCGAGCTTCTGCTTTCCGTCGGCAATGGCCGCTTCGATGTCGGCACGTACGGTGTTGGCCAGCTGGCCCATTACGGGGCGCTCTTCGGCCGAGAGCTTGCCCATCTGCTTGAGGACTGCCGTGAGCTCGCCCTTTTTTCCCAGCAGCTGCACCCGAAGACTTTCGAGTTCGTTCAGGTCCCGGGCTTCGGCCAGAGCTGCCATAGCTCTGGCACGGATGTTTGCCAATTGCTCTTTCATGGTGTTCTTCCTTTCATGGGCGGCGGGAGAAACAAAAAAAGCCCCCGTCCGCATAGTTGGGACGAAGGTTGTTCCTCCGCGGTACCACCCGCATTCGCACAAAGTGCGCACTCTGACCGAATGTACGGCCCGGCTGATATCGGAGCCACCGGCTTGCCCTACTTTGCAGCTGAGGCAGTTGAGGCAGGCTGCTCACGGGAGAAAGCCCGCATAGCCCTGCCGCAGACGGATTACAGCACCCCGTCTTCTCTGAAGCGGCGCGATGGGCCCGGGCTGCCCGGTCATCACATTGGATTGTTCCATTGCCGACATTCTATCACACGGCAGTGCATTTTGCAAGCCCTCAGGCAGGTCCGTACAATTGTGCCGCAGGCTCCGACGGTCCTTCTGCACTGCAAATCCGCAGCGAAAACCCGAGGAAGCGCCGCCGGGAGCAGCGCGGCGAAATATGTCACGGCAGGGCGCAGCATACAATCGGGGATTTGACGAATGCGATTTGGTTTCGTATAATACACAAAAGCAGGTCAGGCCTGCAAATACTTTGGCAGCACCGCACAATTGCGCGCCTCCGGCGGGCCTTTTCTCCCGCAGGTCCCCAAAGCGCACAAAGGCTTTCTGCGGTTTTACAGCAAATCCGTGACGCAGGATTCCCCGCCGAATCCTCCTGCAGAACTGTTCGCTGCTGCCCATGGGATGTGAGCAAAAAATGATCAACGATATTTTTGTAGAAGAGCTTGTGGCCTGCCGCGGCTCAGCCAGGACCAGACTTCTGCAGCTGGGCGTGGTGGTGTTAACCGTCCTGCTGCTTATTGCCGATCTTCTGTTTGTGCCGCTGGTGGCACCCGTGACCTTTGTGGTGATCTGTGTGGTTGCCTTTTTTACAATCCGCTACCTTAACACGGAGTTTGAATATTCGTTTACAAACGGCGATCTGGACATCGATCGCATTTCCGGTCGGCGCTGGCGGCGCAGAATGCTCGAGATCAACGCCCGCCAGATCCAGGTTATGGCTCCCTATACACGGGAATACGAGTGTGAGGTTACCGACTATAAGGTCCGCGGAACAATGGATTATTCGTCCTCGCCCCGGGCAGCCGGCCGGTGGTTTATGATCGTTGAAATGGGAGAGCCTGCACAAAAAGTCAGCCGCAGTCAGGATCCGCACGCCGTGCGTCGTGCGCAATATCGCTATCAGGCCGGAGATCTTGTATTTGTGGTACTGCAGCCCTCCAAACGGCTGCGTGACGCCATGCAGACCTATCTGCGCACCCGTATGAAGGGAAACGAGCCGGCGACCCCGACAAAGCCGGGCGGGAAAGCTGAATCATGACCGAACAGATCATTGCACCGATGACCACCGAGCAGCTGCATGCTCTGCTGCCCAGACGGGACCGCAACGCCCACAAGGGCAGCTATGGCCGCCTTTTGCTGCTGTGCGGCAGCAGAGGCTTTACCGGGGCTGCTGCTCTGGCTGCACGCGGAGCACTGCGGTCCGGAGCAGGACTGATCAGCCTTGGCGTCCCGCAGGAGATCTGGCCGATTCTGGCAGCCAAGCTCGATGAGCCTATGGTGTTTCCGCTGCCGCAGGATGCCTTTGGCCGCCTGTCTTCGGATGCGTGGGATGCGCTGCTGCCCCGGCTTTCCTCGTGTACGGCCGCCTTGCTTGGGCCGGGGCTGGGGCAGTCGGATATGCTCAAAAAGCTTGTATCGCGTATTGTACACAGCTGCCGGGTACCGCTGGTGCTGGATGCCGACGGACTCAATGCGTTTGCCGGCAGGGCAGAGGAGCTGGCTGACCGCAGCTGTCCGCTGGTGCTCACTCCGCACGAGGGAGAATTTGCCCGCCTGTCGGATGCACTTGCAGGCGGTTCACGGCAGCAGGCCGCGCTGCAGCTGGCACGGAAGACACAGGCCGTTGTTGTATTGAAGGGGCATCGCACCGTGATTGCCGACCCGGACGGACGTGTGACCGTAAACGGGACGGGCAATCCGGGTATGGCTGTCGGAGGCAGCGGCGATGTGCTGGCCGGCATTCTGTGCAGCTTCCTGGCCCAGGGGCTGCAGCCCTTTTCGGCTGCTGCGGCAGCGGTGTATGTACACGGTGCGGCAGGAGATCTGGCTGCCGGTCAGTGGGGTGAATACGGCATGACGCCGAGCGATCTGATCGACTGCATTCCGGGGCTGTTGCTTTAATCCAGCTTGAGGTCGCCGTCTTTGATCCAGCCCAGACGCCGACAGAGAAGACCAAACAGCCACGACAGAACTCCGGGCAGTATGAAGCAGACACAGACGAGACCGATCCAGTCGAACCATGTGGGAGAAATGGCTGTGGCTCCGGCATCGAGCGCAGCCTGCGACGGATTGAGCCAGCCTGTCCAGATGCCGATCGGGCCGCACAGGCCGCAGGTGCCCATGCCGGAGTTTACGGCGGCACCGTTCATCTGCAGACCAAAAACACAGGTACTGATTGGTCCGGTGATGGCAGAGGCTGCAATGGCCGGGATCCAGATGCGCGGGTTTTTTACGATATTGCCCATCTGCAGCATGGATGTGCCAAGGCCCTGGCTGACCAGTCCGCCCCAGCGGTTTTCGCGAAAGCTCAGAACGGCAAATCCGACCATGTTGGCACAGCAGCCGGCAACCGCAGCGCCTCCGGCCAGTCCCGTAAGAGAAAGCGCGGCACAGATGGCAGCCGATGAGATAGGCAGCGTAAGGGCAATGCCGACTACAACGGAAACAATAATGCCCATCACAAACGGACGCAGCTCGGTGGCCCACATCACAAGACTGCCAAACCAGCTTGCGGCTCTGCCAATGGGTGCCGCAACCAGCCAGGCCAGTCCCACGCCGACCAGGATGGTGGCAACAGGCGTGACAAGAATATCAATTTTGGTCTCCTTGCTCACGGCCTTGCCGATCTCTGCTGCTGCAATGGCAACCACCAGGACTGCCAGCGGCCCGCCGGCTCCGCCCATGGCGTTGGTGGCCCAGCCGACCGGCACAAGCGAAAACAGGACCAGATTGGGTGCCTGCAGTGCATAGCCGATAGCCACGGCCATAGCCGGTCCGACCATGGCAGAGGCCAGCCCGCCGATGGTATAGGCCGTTCCGTTTATTGTTGCCACCGAAGCGTTCAGAAATCCGATACCGCATTGGGTCCCAAGGGTGTTGAGAATTGTGCCGATCAGAAGAGAGCAGAACAGTCCCTGGGCCATGGCGCTCAACGCATCGATGCCATAGCGTCTGGCAGAGATCTCGATGTTTTTTCGCTGTAAAAACTGCTTGAGTCCGGTCATGGTGCACAGCTCCTTTTTAGAGATTGACAAGAGCGCACAGCTGTCTTGACAGGTGCAAAGACAATTATACCTGTAAAATCCGTCTTGTCAACCACTGCATCGTTCGGATACGCGGGAAACAGCTTCCTATGAGGCAGCATCACATAATTCGACGGGAGAAATCACAGATTCCTCCCGCCGTTGTTGTTTTCGGGGCAGCACTGCGGTGTTGCCCGAGGCTTTTCGCGGCCGCCCGTCCGTTTGAAAGCCGATCCGGTATGCCGATTTTTATGCGGTGCTGCCCAAAACAGGGAAAGCTTCGAGCCTGCATTCCGCAGAGCGTGGCATCACCGTTCAGCTGATGGATGTGTATGTGCTCCAGACATCCTTGCGCAGGCCGTCGTGAGAGAAGAAGTAATCTTCGACCAGATCGGCAACCAGAGCCTTGGCCTTCATGATGTCGCGATCGTTGGGCTTGGACTCCATATGCGTGTGGAAGAAGAAGGAGCCTGCATGGTAGTTGCCGTCGGCGTCTTTGTAGTATACGGGGGGCTCGGTCTGCCCGGAGGGCAGAACGCCGTCTTTCAGGCCGGCAGGACCGTATTCCATGCCGCAGCAGGCAAACTGCCCGACCACGCGTACGTTGCTCAGCTCAAGATAGAGCTTCAGCTGCGCCAGTACAGCCAGCGACTCGCCGGAGCCGTAGAAGCCGCCGCCATAGGTGGTGAACACAATGCCCAGAGGACGATATACGCCGTGCTCTGCAGGAGCACCGGCCCAGCGCAGGCCGCCGCCTTCTCCGCCGGGACCACCGGGACCACCGGGACCTCCGGGGCCGCCTTCGGGCATGGGAGGCATGCCTCCGGGAGCCATCTGTCCGCCTTCTCCACCTGGACCGCCTTCGGGCATACCGGCACCGCCTTCGTTAAAGCCCTTTCCTGCCTCGGCGTTTTTGGTGACGCGGTCTTCAAGCTCGCCGCCGCCGCCCAGACTGAAGCCCTTGATGATGGCGGTAGTGGGACTGCCGGCAATGATCAGGCTGCCCAGACAGACAACATCGTATTCGTCGTAGTTTTTGGGCAGAGAGTTTTTGGTTTTGTTGTCAACCTTGATCATGTCAACGGTCCAGCCGTAATGACGGAACTGCTCGGCCATGGCCTCGGCAATCTTTTTTGTGTTGCCGGTTATGGAGGCATACATGATCAGGGCTTTTTTCTTCATGTCGGATTTTGCGATACCGTCGTCTTCGTCGGTAATTTCGGTTTTATAGCCCTTTAGTGCAACAATATCGCCGTTGCCCATTCTGGCCTCACCGGTCAGTGTGCCGTCGGCCGCGGCAGTGAGGGACCAATCGGCCTCGTTGGGGCCGGCTGCAGCATGGAAACGGATGGTATCGCCCTCGACCTCGAGCTTTTCGATCAGGCGTGCGCCGCCGTGGGAGTCGATCATGCTGGTGTGAATGGTTCCGTTGTAGTAGGGTCGGACCAGAATTTTGGTTTCACGTTCGCCGCTGGGCGTGGGCATGGTGAATACATATTTGCCGTATACGCTCATAATGAAAAGATCTCCTTTGTTGAGTATGGCGCGTCGGGTCCGGACTCCCGACGAGATGCATCTATTATATAGTGCAGCCGAAGAAAAGGAAAGAACCGCACAGGGGTTTTTCACAGCCACCTTTTGTGCGGTCTGCCAAATTCAAAACCGGGTCGGATCGGCATACAGCTTTCCGTTTGGCTGAAAGCCCTGAGGACGATAGGTGACGGAACGGATTCGCGGTCCGGATATGCCGTATTTCGGATTATAGCCGAAAAGGTTCACATATCGGCAAAGATCATTTTCTTCGAGCTCCATGGCGCAGAGCAGCTCAACGGTTGCTCCGGCATCGTCTATGGCTCGATGGGTATTCTGCGTCCGGAGCTGATAGGCATCCACCGCATTGCACAGCCTGTGCGGATAGGGACGTCTGTCTTTGTAGATGGTCATTGCATCCAGCAGCCGGACCTTTTGCAGAATGGAGGCATCTGCATAACGGCTGAGAAAGTAGTATATAAAGCAAAGATCAAACTGCGCGTTGTATGCGGCCAGAAGGGGACGGGAGCAGTCGAGCATCCGCGTCAGCCGCTGCGCGGCTTCCTGCTTTGTACAGCCCTGCTCATCGAGCATCTGCTGCGTGATGCCGGTCAGACGGATGATCTCGGGCGGAAGGGCTCGGCCCGGGCTCATACGGATGAAGCAGTCGAACTCGTCATCCGTTTTCAGACTGTCTGACCCGGGAATCAGGCGTATCATGGCAAGCTCGATGATTTCGTCTGTTTTGTGGTTGATGCCGGTGGTTTCCGTGTCAAAAACAATGATGTGGTCATATTCTTCAAACAGATCATGCAGCAAGGACTTCACCACCTTTTGCACAGGCGGGGCCTCACCGGCTAGCCTGTCAGAAAAGTTTTGCGGGGTTTATATCTGTGGGAACAAGGGAAATCAGGGGCAGCACCGCACAATTCGCCTGCGGCAGGCAGCGCGAACCGCGTTCTGATGCTGAAAAAGCAAACTGTCTGAACAGTCTTACCGGCGCAGCCGAAGCTGCGCCGGTATGCGAAGGGAAACAGGTTATTTTTCCTCACAGACGAATTGTCCGGCCAGGCGTCCGTGTGTTCCGGCAAAGCCGATTGAGTTGCCTGCTGCCGGGGTGGAATAGCCCGTGCCATAGCGGCCGCCCAGAGAGTTTCCGGCGGTATACAGGCCCTTGATGGGCTTTTTGTTGATGTCAAGAACGTTCAGACGGTCATCCGTCATAACGCCGGACATGGTAACCATGGAGGGACCGATCTGCGAGTCGTTTCCGAAGGAGGCCTTGCAGCCATAGAAGGGAGCTTCGTCAACCGGAATCATGGCAGAAGGATCCTTGCCGTAGTCACCGTCGAAGCCGGCATAGCACAGCTCGTTGTAGTGCTTGACAGAGGCAACAAACTGCGGAATGACTTCTTCGGGGTAGCCAAGATAGGAAGCCAGCTCTTCAAGCGTGTTGGCACAGATAACACGACTGTAGCCGCGCTCGGCGATGGTGGAGTTGAGAACCAGACCGCCCTGCGGGCCGGGCTGAATGGCGGCCATTCCGTCGATCATGTCCTGATAGTATTGGGGCCGGCCGCCGTTTGGACCGCCATGCTCCAGACCGGAGGCACACACGCTCTTCATCCATTTTTTGTCGGTTACAAGGCAGCCGATTCCGGCGGGCTGGCGGGATGTGGCTGTCTGCGCACCGGTGACGTTGCCTTCGTTGGCAAAACGCTTGCCGTATTTGTTGAGCCACAGCATGGCGTTGGAGCCCCACGGACCGCCCGGGCCGCCGCCCAGAATCATGGTGCCGCGCGGAGCGGGCTCGATAAAGCCGCCGGCCCAGCACATCATTTTTACGCTCTCGCCGGTGCGTCCGCCCATGAAGCTGTAGAAGCTGCCTTGGGTGCCGCCGCAGCGTTCCTTGCGTTCCATGTATTCGTTGAGCAGAGCCCAGCACATGTCTTTGTTGGCAGCATAGTCGCCGCCGGTCATGACAACACCCTTTCTGGTGTTGAAGCGAATATATTTTCCTGTGGATTCGTCCTTGCCGATCACGCCGACCACGTCGCCGTTTTCGTTTTGGACGAGAACCACACCGGCTGTGCCCCAGAACCACTGCGCGCCCAGCTGCTCGGCCTTGTCGACCATGGCCTGATTGATGATGGGAAGGACAGAGTTTGCGGCCACACCCTGAATGGGCTGGTGGTTGTATACGCCCATGAACTGGTGCGCTGCCGCCCAGGTTTTGGTTCCGGGCTTCTGGGGGTATTCGTAGCGGATGGAGTCGTATACGCTCTTTCCCTGTTGGAGCTTGTCGTAGTCGAGGTTGCACTGAATAATCAGCCAGCCGTCGGGGGTGTTGTTGTAGGTGTAGGCTCTGGGATCAACGCCCATTTCCCTGGCTACCTCAAGCATGTGGTCCATGGTGGGACCGGAATTCTGCACATAGAGACGTACGATGTCGGGGTTTGCCCGGCCGCCGCCGCGCGTGACGAACTCATCCACCACTTCGCCCAGATTGTATGGTCCGAAGCCGGCCTCGATTGCAAGCTTGCTGTTGAAGGCAGCAAAGTCTTCGCCGTACCAGGTAAAGGTGTCTTCGGCCTGCTTTTCCAGAACGGCAACCTTTGCACCCTTTTCGGCAGCAGCCAGGGCAGCCTGCACGCCCGCATGGCCCGAGCCGACAACGGCAACATCGACATCTATTTCGTGATCGATTTCGGTGATTACCGGAGCCTGACCCAGCCAGTCACCGGGACCGGAATAGCCCCAGACACGCCCTTCGGCCTTGCCGGGCTTGACCTCGGGCGCAGCAGCACCCATCATGGGGGGAGGGCCGCCCGCAGGCTTGCCGTCTTTGCCGCCCTTGTCGCCGGGGCCGTCTTTTTTGGGACCGCCCATCATGGCGCCGAACATCTTGCCCATACCGCCGGGGGCTTCCATATTGCCATAGGCACGCAGACGGGGATCTATCTTCTTTGTGCTTGCCATGTGATACATTCCTTTCTGTATTGCGTTGTTTTTTGAAGCTGAAAGCTCCGACATTATCAACTAAAAGTATTATAGCGTATTCGAGAATAAAAGCAATATCTTTTTGCGTGCGGCTGCACTGATTCTCAAAATGCCGGCGCGAAAACAGGGAAGGTACTTGACAGGCCGAAAGGAGGCTGTTATTATGCATACGAAATGTTGCGGATGCCGGATTCAAAGGATGCGCTGTTTTTGCAGCGTCGGTCTGCACAGGCCATCCGGCGGCTCGACAACACACTGACGACTGCGGACCTTCCGCAGTCGCCGCATTGACAAAAGCCGATCCACGGCAGTCTTGCAATGCGGCACAGCCCTTGGAGAGGGGCTCTAATAACTACTACTCTACAACACAAAGGAGTTTCTTATGGATCCGAAGCGCGAAGCACCCCCGGCCGGCGGCCCCGGCCCCGGCCCATTCCATGCCCCGCTGACTGCCGAGTGGACGCTTGACTTTCTTGCTCCGGCGGGAGTCCCGCAGAAAAAGCTGCACATCGACCTCGACAGCATGACCGGCACCATCGAAACCGAGCACGGCACGCAGAGCATGCGTGATCTGACCTATCAGGATGACCGGCTCACCTTTAAGGCACAGCTTGGCTCCAACGGCGACGAGCCCTTCATTGTAGAGCTCAAGCTCTATATGGGCGGCGTAATGCTTGGTGAGGCCTTCATGGAAGGCGAAGGAAAGCCCAAAAGCCCGCTGGCAGCCAGGGCTGTCGGCGATGTACCCGGGCCCGGTCCAGGTCCGGAAGCCAACTGATTCGTTATCCCCGCATTCCCATTCAGATAAAACCGGGCACGCACAAATCCACAGAAAAGGCACACTTTTCGCCGGAAACACAGCAGCCGAAGAAGCCCCTGCGGTTTGCAGACCTGCACAGCCGCGGCTGTGAAAGCACTTCCGGGATCCGCAGATGCATCTGCGCGGTGCTGCCTGAAAACGCCAAAAGGAAAGGAAGCAATCATGAAACGTATTCTTGCAGTTTTGCTGGCCATGGTTCTGGTTCTGGCTCTGTTTGCCGGCTGTAAAAAGGCCGAGTCGACCGAATCTGCAGCAGCCGAAACGGAAATCGCCGAAAGCACGACCGAGGCTTCTGCCGAAGCCGAACCCGCAGAAGACAGCACGGCCGCAGACAACGAAAGCCAGGCAGACGATGCTGCCGAGGCAGTATCTGCCGCAGTTATCAGCTATCCGCTGGAGGGCAGCCCCGAGGTTACCTTCTGGACCTCCATCCGGACTCCGCACGGTGCGTTCATCCCCTCGATGGAGTGGAACGACATGCTCTGCATGCCCGCCATCCGTGAGCAGACCGGCGTAGATCTTCAGATTACCAGCATCAATGACACCACCGCCTCGGAACAATACAACCTGATGGTTGCGTCCGGCGACTGGCCCAGCTACAGCATGGTATCCTCCTACTACACCGGCGGTCTGGCTCAGGCCTACGAAGACGAGGTTATTGTTGAGCTTGCCGACGATATGCTTGCCGAAAATGCCCCCGACTACTACACGGTTCTGTCCGCGCTGAGCGATCAGGACAAGGCCTATACGCTGACCAATGGCGTACAGATGGCGGTTTATACCATCGCCGACGGTGTAACGCAGGATCAGGGACTTGTAACCCGTCTGGACTGGTACGAGGAGCTCGGCTCTCCGGAACTGAACACACTCGATGCCATTACGCAGTATCTGTATGATGTGATGGAAAAATACGATACGGAATACACACTGGACCTGGAATCCGGTGCTGATTTCTCCGCACTGAACGATGCCTTTGGCACATACATCGCATCATACGAAGCCTCCACTCTGAGCGTATATGTGGTCGACGGGCAGGTTGTCACACCCTTTACGCAGGACGAATACCGCAGCTACGTCGAATGGATCAACGGTCTGTACAACGACGGAATCATCTATCAGGACTTCTACAGCCTCTCCGACGAAACCGGACATGTGCGCTTCAAAGACATTGCCAACGACGATGTGGCCCTGTGGGTAGACAGCGCAGACTCCCTGAACACGCCCAACATGCACCGTTCCGCTGAGATGGAGCCTCTGGTCATGAAGCCGTTGGGCATCGTTACCGACGGTGACGGCGTAAACAACTTTGGTTCCTATCGTTCCATAGTCGGCAACAACTACAGCATCTATTCCGATGCCGATGTAGAAACCGTTCTGCAGTTCTTTAACTACTTCTACACCGAAGACGGTTCCATCCTGGCAAACTACGGCATTCCCGCAGAAAGCTACGATGACGACAGCGGCACATACTATATCAACGAAAACGGTGACTGCTGCTATACCACACTGATCATCGACAACCTGACCGGCACGATGCCCTCCAACGCGCTGGATGCCTATGTGGGCTCGCATTTCCCCTGCTACTCTCTGTCTCAGAAGATGTTCTCCACCTATGCCGACAGCAAGCTCGAAGCCATCGAGCTCTGGTCCAACCAGGTAAACAGCTTTGAAAACGAGTATCCGACGGGAGCAGGTCTGACCAGCGAAGAGCAGGACGGCCTGACAAACGCTGTCAGCGATATGCTCACCGTTGTGTCCGAGCAGATTCTGGGTATGATGCTCAGCGAAGAGGGCGTGACCGACGAGGCATGGAACAGCTACCTCGACAGGATGAACACGATGGGTCTCGAAGAGGCTCTGGCTGTCTATCAGAACGCATACGAGGAATACATGCGCGGTGAACGCTACAACATTTCCGTAGCGGGCCCCGCAGGAGGCCCCGGAGGCGGCGGAGGCCAGCCTCCTGCCGGAGAGGGCGGCGCTGCCGAACCGGCTCCGGCTGCCTGAACGTACTGACACACCTTCACAATAAAAATCGCTGCATGGGCTCGAAAGGGGGTCTGTGCAGCGATTTTTTTCAGGCAGAGACGAAGTGTCGGCGGGATGGGCGGGAAATCGCGAATTTGCCGCAGGAGCGGGTTTCTGCGGGTTTATGATCCGTTGTGCAGGGCGCGGTACTGTGCGGGAGTCAGGCCCTCCAGACGGCGAAAGGCTCTGGTAAGAGTCCATGCACTGAGATATCCGACCTGCTGTGCAATCCGGTTGAGATGGTCCGGGGAGGAGGTCAGAAGCTCCTTGGCCTGATCCACCCGCAGACGGGTGATGCAGTTTACCAGACTTTCTCCCTGCTCTGTTCTGAACAGATGACTCAGATAGCTTGGTGTATAGCCAAAGTGTATGGCGAGCCCGTCTACACTCAGATCACAGTCGGGATAATGTTCCCGGATATACTGGAGGACCTTTCCGGTACGGCCGGAGCCGGCATTCTTCGGCTCAAGGCAGTCAAAAAACAGGTTGGGAACGGCGATCAGCTGCTCGAGGGTTCTGCAGCGGGCCAGGGCCGTATCGATTTCGGGCGTTACCGGAAACCTGCCGTTTTCATTTCTGGCTGCCAGAAGTGCGACGGCGGTATGCAGCCGGCTTTTGAGTGCCGCGCGAAGTGCCCACACGGAATCAGCTCCGGACGGAAAGCTGGCAGCATAGTCCTGCGTGAGTGCGCGAGCCTGCGCAATGTCTCCTGCCAGAATGGAGTTATAGAAGAGCCGCTCGTTGTATCGTCTGTAGCGGTCGGGGTTTTCGGTTTCGGAAATGTCATAGGGGGTTATGACCCGTTGGCTGTCAAAGGCCTCATTCTGTTCAAAAAGAGCCTGTGCTTCTGTCCACAGATGCGTCAGACGGCTCAGGTCGTCGGCAACGCGGCTGACAGAGCCGACCAAGAGAATGGAATAGTCACGCTGCAGATAATCCACTGCCTGACGCAGGGTGTCGGCGGTGTCCGATACGGCCTGCCGGTATTGTGTTGGGTCGTTCGGGTCGGAGATGCCGGACAGATTTACAAGAAGAAGAATTTCGCTGTCGGCCGGTGCAGCCCAGCATCGATGCCGCACATTGAGCATCTGCTGACAAACCGTGCAGGCTGTGGTACACAGACGGTTGAAGCCTGCATGGTCCGATGGAAGCTGCGGTTCGGCGCCGGGAGCGGTCTGACCGATGATCTGCAGTACGGCCACAAGCAGATACGGCGTGGTTAAACGAATCCCGTTGCGCTCAAGCTGGCTGAGAACATTGCTGTTGTGAATCGGACTGACGCTGTCTTTTATCAGACTGCGCACAAATATGCTCTGCAGAAGACTGCGGCATTCCGCCAGCTGCTGCCGCAGCTGGCTGTTTTGCTGCTGCAGCTGATCAATAATCTGTTGCTGAGACATGGAAAGACACCTCGCATGCGGACAAGATTATTCGGGGCAGGAGACAGGTGCATCCGGTAAAGGAGCCGGAGAGGGCCGCAGACGGATTGTGCGGTGCTGCCTCGGAATGATACCATGTCGATTGTATCACAGGCACCCGGAATGTCCCCGGCGCAATTTTGTACCGATGCGCCAATTTTGCGATATGTGCAAAAAAACAAAGATTCTGCGCAAAACAAAGAAAATGCAAGTTGCCTGAATGGATGCTGTGTTCTATGCTCTTCATGGATGGGAATCTGTCATCCGAAATGAAACAGGAGGATTCAGACATGAAAAAGAGCATCATTGCATTGCTGCTGGTTCTGGCGATGGCTGCCTGTATGGCATGCGGATGTGCAAAAACGCAGACAGGCTCTGCAGATGTACAGTCGGGTCAGACTGCGGCGTCGGAATCGGCTGCTGCGGAACAGAGTACCGAAGAGGCGGCAGAACCGGCCGTCAGCACAGAAGAGGCGGCCGAGCCCGCTGATGATATGCAGCAGGACGAACAGAGCGGCGCAGATACGGCCGAGGTGGCTGTGAGCTATCGGTTGACCGACGAACCGGCCACGCTGGGCCTCTGGTATCCGTCTGCCAGCGCATTCCAGAGCTCCATCGATTATACCCAGCATGAGCGCTTCAAGCAGACGGAGGAGCTGACCGGCGTACATATTGAGCTGCAGCTGGTTACAAATGAAACGGCCTCTGAAAAGCTGAATCTGCTGGTGGCCAGCAACGAGTACCCGGACATGGTTCAGAACCCGAATCAGGTGACCGGCGGTCTTCCGTCAGCCATAGAAAACGAATTTCTGATTCCGCTCAACGACTATTATGACGAGTATATGCCGCATTATAAGGCGATTCGTGAATCAGACGAGGCGTATTCCAAAGATTCACAGCTCGAAGACGGAACCCTGCCCATGGCCTACACCTTCTACAAAGAGGGCTATGGAATCAATATGGGTCCGGTAATTCGCCAGGACTGGCTCGATCAGCTTGGGCTGGAGGCCCCGCGGACATACGATGAATACCACGATGTTCTGACTGCATTCAAAGACCGGCTTGGAGCCGATGCCGCACTGTGGATTCCATATAACGGGACACTCTCCGGCTATCTGATTGCCGGCTTTGGCACAACCAACGGCGTGCTGGATCGCGACGGGACAATTGAATACGGACCGATCACCGAGCAGTTCAGGGATTATCTGCGACTCTTGAATCAATGGTATTCCGAGGGCCTGATTTTTGATGAGTTTGCCACCTATACACAGAACGCGCAGTATCCGCCCGATGAGCTGGTGACCTGGAACCGGTGCGGCATCTGGTACAGCACTGCTGCCATGCTGCCTGATTTTGAGGCCAAGAGCTCCGATGGAACCATGGTTCTGGCACCCATAACCGACGCTGTCAAGGAGGTTGGCGACAAAAACCACTTCTGCCACAACTACTCGCTTGTTCTGGGAGGGGGAACCGGTGTTACCACAAACTGCAGCGACCCCGCACTTGCTGCGGCCTGGCTGGATTTTCAGTATACCGATGCCGGATATATGCTCAATAACTACGGCGAAGAGGGCCTGACCTATGTGCTGGACGAAAACGGCAAGCCTCAGTTTACCGACCTGATCACAGACAACCCGGACGGACTGCCTATGCCGATTGCCATTGAGAAATATGCCTGCATGAACGGACCCTTTGTTGTAGATTATGACCGTATGAACGGCGGCTATACCGAGACGCAGAAATCCTGCACGCCCACATGGTCGAGCGTATCGGACAATGCATGGATGGTTGCCAATGTACCTTTAAGCACCGAGGAGAGTGCCGAGACCAGCAGCATTCAGGCGGATATTAACACATATTCGGTTGCGCAGATTGCCCGGTTTATCATGGGAGAACTGAATCTGGATACAGATTGGGACGAGTATGTGCAGACATCACAGGAGCTGGGTGTACAGAAGCTGGTTGATATCTACTCAGATGCGGCTGCCCGTTATGCGGCGCGCTGAAAACAGTTATACAGACAGAAGGAGCAAACCATGAGCAAAACCATGTATCGCATCAACGACCTGGGTGCCGAGCTGGGACTGACCGGCCGTGAGGCTCCCGGCCCGCAGGGTATGAGCATGAGCTATGAATGGACTGCACAGGCGGCTGAGAGTGTGATTGCCAGAATGGCAGCGGATCCCGCGGATGAGATCGTTCTGGACGGTCATCCCGCTGCCTGGCTGGTCTGCAGGCTGGCCATTGCCCTGGCCCCGAAGACCGTGAGTCTGTTTATTCCGCCCCTGGGCGGGGACATACCTGTTCGTATGCTTTCGTTTGGACCGGAGGATCCGGCCGGACAGATCAGCTGGAAGCTGACGCCCTTTGAAAACGGAGTGCTGGCACAGTTTGAGCTGGCAACACGTTCTTATTCCCCGGAGGATCTCAGCAGGGTGCATTTGCCGGAGGAACTGAAGGAGCAGCATATCTTTTTTCAGGGAATGGCGCCAAATTATGTTGCCGGCTCTATGGCATTGAGCTGCGTGGGAGCATGCAAAAGCGTAAGCGTGGCGGGAATGGACGGAAGCTTTACCTGCGTATGGAGCAGGGACGGAATACCGGAGCCCGGCACGATAACGGCCGGAATGGAAATGAAAACGCCAAGGCCATAAGCGCCGCTGCGCTTCAGGCAGCACCGCATCGATTGCATCACAGACTCCGATCCATTATCCGTATGGAGCTGTCTGCCGGATTATGCGGTGCGGCCCATGATAAAAATGCGTGATTTACAGACGGCGAACGGCATCAAAATAAAACGGAGAATGCCGTGAATCGAAAGAATCTATGACGCACGGAATTGCAGGAGGTAATTATGCAGGAAACAATGCAGCAGGTCCAGGCCCTGTATACACAGGTGCAGGGACACGAGGACTGCCATCAGCTTGTCAGTCATCTGACAAGGGCTCTGACCTATGGCAGCTCAAAGGAGTGGCTGAGTGACTGGTCCGACAGAAAGGACGCTTTTCTTCAGCTGCCCTGGGGTACGTATGTCGGTAAAGAAGGAGTAGAACGGCTGCTTTCACAGCTGTCGCAGGATCGAAGGGGCGTTTTTGATGTGCACAGTGCCCTGACGGAATGTCTTGAGGTCGCAAAAGACGGCTTGACCGCGATCGGGGACTGGCAGTTTCAGGCACTGACAACCCGTTCCGACGGTGAGGCACGCTGGCTTTGGTATAAGGCCGAGATCGCCTTCTGCGTGCAGGACAATGCATGGAAGCTGTGGCAGATGAAGGTTTATCCCATGTACTACACGGCCTTTGATGAGGACTGGGGCAAGACGGATCCGACCGACTGGAAGGCTGTGGCAGCGAAGCTTCCGCCGGATCGCCCGGCCGAAACAGAGCCGTGGCATCTGGGAATGCCCGTAAGCCTGACCGAATGCTATCCGCCGGCACCCTATCAGACCTGGAGCGAAATAGAAGAAAGGAGGCAATCGCTGTGAAAACAATGGAAGAACTCAAACAGGGCTTTGCCCGTCTGGCGGCGGCAGATGCCTGCAGAAATCTGATGTCCCGCTATATCTATCTGCACAACATGGAACGCCATCGCGAATATGCCGAGGAGCTCTGGAGCCACCGCGACGACTGCCTCCTTCAGATGCCCTGGGGAAAGTACGAAGGATGGGAGGGTGTTGCACAATGCTACATCAATGAGCACGGAGATGTTCTGGACAAGGCCAGAAAAAACGGAACCGAACCGGTCGGACCCAGCATGTGCTCCATCCATCCGCTCGACACCGAGGTTATTGAGGTTGCGGCCGACGGGAAAACGGCGCGCGGCTGTTGGCTGAGCTTTGGCCACGAAAGCTGGGGCTCCGGCGAGTCCATGGCCCTTCCTGCAGGCGTCGGTGCACCGGCAGGCGGTCCCGGAGGGCCCGGTGGCCCGGGTGGCCCAGGCGGACCCGGCGGTCCCGGAGGACCCGGCGGTCCTGGTGGCCCCGGAGGACCCGGCGGAGGCGGAGGAAAGCCCCAGCCGGAGCCCAAAGGGAACTTTGCCGGGAAGACCGCCAGCCGCTGCATTACCGCCTACAGCAAATATGCCGTAGACTTTATTCTGGATCCGGATGGTGTATGGCGTATCTGGAAAATGTATCTTTATCCGCTTTTCAAATGCTCCAGATATGTTCCCTGGACGGAATATGTGCAGACGATGCCCAAGTCTCATTCCGGTGTGGACAGTGCGGCCGGAGCAATTTCCAAGGTTTATATCTGGGGGAAGGATGTGGTCTATCCGGCTGACCAGCCCGAGCCCCCCGTACCCTATGAAACGCTTTCGGACGGAAGGAGCAAGTGATCATGACATTAGAAGAACTCAATCTGGCTTATGACCGCCTGGAGGCAGCCCAGGCCTGCCGCAATCTGGTTGGCCGGCTGAGCTATTACACATCTGCCTTTCGCGGCAGGGATATGCTGGAGCTTTTTGCGGACAACGAGGACGTGCTGCTGCAGTTGCCGCAGGGAAGCTATGCGGGACCCGGAGCGGTAAGGAAATATTGTCTGGAGGTTCTGGGAGATCGCAGTGACCCCGGCATGGACATTCGCATGAAAGGCGCGCTGATTATACACAACGTCAATTCGGATGTGCTGCAATTCAGCGAGGATGTTTCTTCTGCACACGGCTCCTGGTTTTCCCCCGGTCTTGAGACCGATCTTTATAATCCGGAGCATCCGGGAATACCCGCAGACAAGACAGATACCACACGTCTTGAGGCAAGTGCCGATTATTGCTGGCAGCGGTATGATATTGACTTTGTCCGCCTGAACGGAAGCTGGAAAATTCAGAAGCTTGTATGCCGGAACTGGTTCAGGACTCCGTTTGACACGCCCTGGACAAAGTGCAGGGACACAATCTGGTCACCGGAGCTTGTTCTGAGCGAATAACCGGGCGGAAACGAACCGTATTCTCACAAACGAACAGGAAAAAGCACCTCCTGCTGCGGGATACTGCAACAGGGGGTGCTGTATTTGGATGAAACAGGAGCAGAGGGTTTCAGACCGATGGGTTTTTGACCACGCATTTGCTGCGCCATGGACCAAAACGATACCGCAGAGCAGCCAGAACAAGACTGTAGATCCAGCTGACAACGTTGCCCCACCAGATGGCACTTACACCCAGGGGTGTGAGGAAGGCTGTGAGGTAGACAAAGGCGACCTTGATGGCCAGACCGGAAAAGGTATTGAATGCAAGATATCCGACATCGCCGGAGCCCTGCAGTACGCCGTTGATGCAGAAGTAGATGCCGAAAATGGCAAAGGCAAATATGACAAACCGCAGGTATTTTACCGCAATGGTACTCGAGTCACCCACTACACCGAAGAGAGCGACAAGCTGCGGCGCAAAGGGATAAATGATGCAGATTACCGCACCCACAACGATCATGCTCATCAGCATGGTTTTGCGCAGGGCACGGGCAATACGATCCTGCCGGCCCGCGCCCAGATTCTGCCCGGTAAAGGTGGACAGGCCCATAAAGAAGCACTGAATCGGAATCAGGATGAAGCTTTCGATGCGGGTGGCGGCAGTATAGCCGGCGGTGATATCAAAGGCGTTGACCGCACGCTGAATGGCAATGTGTCCAAAGGAAACCACACACTGCTGCAGAGTTGTCGGGATACCCATGCGAATAACCAGAAGACCCTTTTCACGGTTGAAGCGGAATTCTCCTCTTGCAAAACGCAGTGCCGGATAGCGGCGGAACAGATAGATTACGCTTACAACAGCGGAAAGAATCTGGGAGATAACCGTGGCGGCGGCCACACCGAAGACATCGAGATGCAGCACCACAACCGAGACAATATCAAGCACGATATTGCATACCGAGGCAATGAGCAGAAAATACAGCGTGGCTCTGCTGTCGCCCATCGAGCGCAGAATGGCCGCAACGATATTGTAGACAAACTGAGCCAGAAGGCCCAGAGCATAAACTCTGAAATAGAGCTCGGCGTCTGCCAGAAGGTAATCCTGAACGCCCAATACCGTGCGCAGCAGCCAGCCGGACAGAGCAAAGCCAAGGCCGGCAAATACCACACCCAGCGTGAACAGAAGGATCAGGGAGCTGGCAACTGTTTTTTTGACTTCGCTCCGGTAGCCGGCACCATAGTACTGAGACACAACCACAGCCGCCCCGTTGGACATTCCGAGGGCGATCGCGGTAAAGAGCATGGTCAGCGGCGAGCAGGTGCCGACTGCGGCCAGCGCGGCCTCACCGACAAAATTGCCGACGACAATGCCGTCAACCGTGTTGTAGAGCTGCTGCAGCAGGTTGCCTGCCATCAGCGGAAGTGTAAAGAGAAGAATAAGCTTCCACTCTTTGCCTTCGGTCATTGTTTTTGCGTGGTCCATAGAAGGATTCCTTTCCAATTGATGCTTTTACGCAGGCTGTGCCTGGAGAAAATACAGCTGCGGGAGTCGGGAACCGTGGTTTCGGGCGGCAGAACCGCGGCCGATTTCAAAGAGACGGCGGAGCCGAGCCGGACAGAGCCTTTGTATGGTTCGACAGCAGAAAACCACAGTATGCCGACAGGTACATGCAAAGTATAACACCGCTGTAAAAAAACTGCAATGCAGAACAGGACGGCATCGCGCAATTTCGACAGATGAAAAAACCGTGCCCGACCGAAGCCGGACACGGCATGCTTTTGCTGCGAGAAGCTGAAACGATCAGGCCGGGGGAGGACCGCCGGCACCGGGATCGCCGCCGGGGCCGCCTGTGGAGGCAACCTCGAGGTTGTCACGCTCACCGCGCAGATAGGAGTCATAGGCATTCTGATAGGTTTCGACAACCTTTTCGATGCCGGAATTCTGCAGGGCAGACTGGAAGTCGGCCCAGTTTTCGTCGTTGATTTCCAGAGAACCGGTAAAGAATTTCAGGCCCCATTCCGAGATGGTTGCGATGACGTCGTTGACCTCGTTGATGATGGAGTTGGATTCTTCGGTTGTCAGGTTTGCCTTGGTGGGCAGGGTGTGCAGATCTTCACCGTCGACATCGGTCCATGCGTTCTGGGCATTGACCTGCTTGACGGTGTAGCCGTCGTTGAGCTTGGCGTGCTCGTCGTAACGGGGCAGCTGACCCATGATCTGCATCGAGGAGGCCATCATGAAGCCAATGCCTTCGGGGTTGTTCCAGACAATGTCGGTGTAGTGGTAGGTGCCTTCGTCGTCGATATAGAAGGAGTCGCCCTCAACACCCCAGTTGTACAGCTCATAGCCGCCTTCGGTGAAGCCGAAGTTGAGGTAGTTCATAACCAGATCAACCTGCTCGCAGGAGGTGGTTACAACAAACTGCTTGTTGTCTACCAGAGAAATCGTGGTGGGGTATTCGTTGGCCTGGCCCTCGTAGGCATACAGAGGAGCAACAATGGCGGAATCCCAGTCGCTGTGATCGGCATCGACATAATCCTTGAAGGTGTCGGTGCCGTCGGCACGACCTGTCCATACAAACATGTCGCCGCTGCCCAGCTTGGCCATCAGAGAGCTCTGGTCGAGCGTGGTGATGTAGAATTCGGGGTTGAATACGCCGTAGGTGTAGAGGTCGTAGAACCACTCGGCATAGTCGCGGAAGGAATCCTGCGTGGCGGCAGCCACAACGGTGTCGCCCATCAGGGATACGCCGACGGAGGTGGAGGTGGAGGAAATGTTGGCCACTGCGCCAAAGGCGTTGTTGCCCAGGTTGGCGGAGCCGCCGTCGTCGGAGTCGAGACTATAGGTCCATTCGCAGCCAAAGGTGTCTTTTACGTCTTTGAGCAGCTGCGTGAATGTATCAATGGTAGAAACCTGCAGAACGTCGTCAACAACCTCGTAGCCGCATTCTTCGGCCATGTTGCGGATGCACAGCAGGCCCTGGTCGGACCAGTTGGCGTTGTAGATGACAACATAGCCCAGCATCTTGTTGTCGGTTTTTACACCGGCGATGGTGTCGTCGTCGAGCGCGGACAGATGGGACCAGTAGTCGGGGGAATTGACAGGCAGAAGATCGGTCAGATCGATGATGACCTCGTCTTCGTAGGCCTGGCCGAGACCGCCGGTGTAGTAGTCGCCCGGCTGCATGATATCGGAGTAGTCACCGCCGGCAATATACAGCTGGAACTGCTCGGTTGCGGCAGACTGGCTTACACAGTCGAATTCCAGCTCCACGCCGGTTGCCTGCTTGAGATAGGGCAGGATGGTCATGTCGTTCCAGGAGTCCATATAAGCTTCCCAGCCGAATCCAAAGGGGAACCAGAACGTGATGTGGCCGGATTCGTCGTCGGTCAGGGGATAGTGGATGCCGCCGGCAGAGGTGTAGTCACCTGCCTGAACCTGCAGGGCGGCAGCATGGGTGGAGGAGGAATCGGCAGAGCCGGCGATCTCGGCCATCTCGGCCGAGGTCATGCCCTCGGTCATCTGTTCGGAAACCTGAGCCAGAGCCTCGCTTGTGGAGGTGCTTGCCATTGCAGCGGGGGTTTCTGCTGCCTCGGTCGAGGCTGTGCTTTCGGTGTTTGCTGTGCTGCTCTCGGTGTCGGTCTGCGTATTGCTTTCGGTTTTTGCGCAGCCGGCAAATACGCACACCAGCATAGCCAGCGCCAACAGCAGGCACAGAAGCTTGCGGGATTTCATAAATGCAGTCCTTCCTTTCAAATTGCTTGCAACCGACAACACAAGGGTCGTGTCGACGGTAACGCAGACAATGTTACCATATCAAACTATCAGCGTCAACAGATAAATTAATATTTAATATGTAAATACTGCAAAGATTTTAGAAAATCTTGTCTTATTCTGTATGAAATGTAAGGCGGAACTACAGTGGCAGTTGTGCGGTGCTGTTCTGAGGCGACACCGCATCATTGCGTCTGCGGAGCTTTGCGGATTCTTTCTGCCGATGCATCGGCATCAGGCCATTCCATACACAAAGTACGGCTGCGGTTATTTTCTCAATTCGACAGGAAATCTCCTGCAAATCGTGCCTGCCGAATGATGCGGTGTCGCCTTTACTTTCTGCGCGGGGAGTGCTAGAATAGCTGCCGGGAAAGAATGTCGGCAGCACCGCGGGGATATCCCTTTCCGGTTTGATACAACCGCCGGGTTCCGCAAGGCTGCCAGTAAGGAGCACTGCCATGCTGGACAAGCTCAGACAGGTTGAGCAACGCTATATCGATATGGAGCAGAGAGCGGCCGAGCCCGATTTCTATGCCGATCCAAGGGCAGCGGCCAGGCTGCTCAAGGAGCAGAAGGAGCTGGAGCCCGTTGTTTCGGCATATCGGCAGTGGAGAAGCAGGGACACCGAGCGCAAAGAGCTGCGTCAGCTTCTTGAAACCGAAACCGACCAGGAGCTTCGCCGCATGGCACAGGACGAAATTCAGGACCTGAAGACACAGATGGAGCAGCTGGAGCAGCAGCTGAAAATTCTGCTTCTGCCGTCCGATCCAAACGACGACAAGAGCGTTATCATGGAAATTCGCGGCGGCGTCGGCGGAGAAGAGAGCGCCCTGTTTGCCCACAGCCTGTTTCGGATGTACAGCATGTATGCGGAAGCCAAGGGCTGGCGGGTAGAGCTTACCCGACTCAACCAGACCGAGCTTGGCGGCATCAAGGAGGCAGATCTTGTAATCGACGGAGCCGGCGCCTATTCCAGACTGAAATTCGAAAGCGGCGTACATCGGGTGCAGAGAGTGCCGGAAACCGAATCCGGCGGCAGGATTCACACATCCACCGCCACGGTGGCAGTGCTGCCCGAGCTGGAAGAGGCAACGGTTGAAATCCGTCCGGAGGATCTGCAGATCGACACCTTCCGTTCCACGGGTGCAGGCGGCCAGCACATCAACAAAACCGAATCCGCCATTCGCATTACCCATCTGCCTACCGGAACCGTTGTAGAATGCCAGCAGGAGCGAAGTCAGATTCAAAATAAGGAAAAAGCTCTGCGCATTTTATATTCCAAGCTCTACGAAGCCGAGCAGGAACGTCTGATGAGTCAGCAGATCTCCCGGCGCCGAAGCCAGGTGGGCAGCGGTATGCGAAACGAACGGATCCGTACCTACAATTTCCCACAAGGCCGCGTGACGGACCATCGCATCGGGCTGACACTCTACAAAATAGATGCAATCATGAACGGAGACCTCGATGAGCTGATCGAAGCTCTGATTACGGCCGATCAGGCCGAACGTCTGAAGCAGAGCGATGAATGAGAAAAAGACAATTCTTCTTCCGGCCGAGGCACCGCAGACCATAAGCACAGCGGCTGAGATTCTGCGCAACGGCGGACTGGTTGCACTTCCGACAGAGACGGTTTATGGTCTTGGGGCCGACGGGCTGAACAAAACCGCCGTTCTGCGGATTTTTGAGGCCAAGGGCCGGCCGCAGGACAATCCGCTGATTCTGCACGTGGCCGAGGCCGGTCAGCTGGACGAAATCTGCCGGGATATTCCGCAGCAGGCCCGTCTTCTGGCAGACAGACTGTGGCCCGGTCCGCTGACAATGGTCCTACCCTGCACAGACCGCGTTCCACAGCAGACGACGGCAGGTCTGCCCACTGTGGCGGTTCGCTGTCCGGACTGCACAATTACACGGCAGATTATTCTGGCTGCCGGTATTCCGATTGCGGCACCCTCGGCCAATCTTTCCGGGAGGCCAAGCTGTACCACTGCGGTTCATGTGCTCGAGGACATGGCGGGCCGGATTGATGCCGTAGTAGACGGAGGCCCCTGCACAGTAGGCGTTGAGAGCACCATTATCGATCTCTCGCAGGAAAAACCCCGTCTGCTGCGGCCGGGCGGCATGCCTCTTGAAACAATCCGGGACCTGATCGGCCCCATAGAGGCAGACGCGGCGCTTTATCGTCAGCTCAAGGACGGCGAGGTACCAAAAGCACCCGGCATGAAATACCGTCACTATGCACCGAGGGCACCCGTTACTGTGGTGCAGGGCGGGGCACAGGCCAGCGCAGCGCTGATCCTGCAAAGAATGCAGCCAACAGACGGCGTGCTGTGCTTTTCCGAATGCCGTTCGTCCTTTGGCGGAGCAGTGGTCCGGATCCTCGGACCGGAGCACGACTTCGAGGCGCAGGCCCGGCGGGTATTCGACGCGCTTCGGAGCTTTGACGACACGGACGTAACTGCCATCTGGGCACAATGCCCGCCTGAAAAAGGACTTGGGCGCGCGGTTGCAAACCGGTTGAACAAGGCGGCAGGCTTTCATATTCTGCGTGCGGAGGAAGAGACATGATTATTCTCGGCATTACAGGCGGAACAGGCTGCGGAAAAACCACCGCGCTCGACTGCCTGAAGGAATACGGCTGCAGGCTGATCGACTGCGACGCGGTTTATCATCAGCTGCTGCAGCAGGATCGGGATCTGCTGCGGGCTCTTGATGTAAGGTTCCCCGGAACGGTGAAAAACGGGCAGCTTGACCGCAAGGCCCTCGGAGAAAGAGTATTTGCCGATCCGGCGGCACTTGCAGCGCTGAACAACACCACGGGTCCGTTTGTGCTGACGGCAATTCAAAAGGAAATAGACAGGGCACGGCAGGAGGATGCCTTCGCTGTGGCTGTTGATGCTATTGGCCTGATCGAAAGCGGACTGGCAAAGCTGTGCGATTATACAATTGCCGTCACGGCTCCCGAGGAAGACCGTGTCCGAAGGCTGATTGCCCGCGACGGAATCTCAGAAGACTATGCCCGCCTTCGAATCCGCGCACAGAAATCCAACGCGGAATTTTCCGCCCTGTGTGATTATACCCTGAACAACGACGGCTCCGACATCACGGCTTTTGGCCAAAGGTGCACGGAACTGTTCACAATACTGCTGAATAAGGAGAAAAAAGCATGAGCGAGAAGAAAAATCAGGATATCCGGGAAAAGCTTCTGCGAAGCCCCAAAAACGGCTATGACCGCCTCACCGGGCAGGATGCGGCAGCTATTTCTCCGTATGCCCGGGACTATATGGCGTTTCTGACTGCGGCAAAAATCGAGCGCGAGGCTGTGGATGAGACAGTTCGTCTTGCAAAAGAAGCGGGTTTTGTGCCGTTGGAGCCGGGTATCGCTCTGAAGCCGGGTGACCGTGTATACCGGATCAACCGCGACAAGGCTGTTACACTGGCCGTGATCGGCAAAAAGCCTCTGCACGAGGGCGTACACATCGTGGCGGCCCATATCGATAATCCCAGGCTGGACCTCAAGCCGAATCCGCTGTATGAAGACGGCGAGATGGCCTATTTCAAAACCCACTATTACGGCGGCATCAAAAAATATCAATGGCCCGTTACGCCGCTGGCCATACATGGCGTTGTTGCTCTGAAAGACGGAACCACAGTGCGTGTGTGCGTGGGCGAGGACGACAAGGATCCCGTTCTGGTCATTACGGATCTTCTCGTGCACCTCTCGGCGGATCAGCTCAAAAAGACACTGGCCGACGGCATTCCCGGCGAAAATCTGAATGTACTGCTGGGTTCGATTCCTCTGCCCGACGATGAGGGAAGCGACCGGGTAAAGCTGGCAATCATGCTTCTGCTCAACGAAAAATACGGCATCACCGAAGACGATTTTCAGTCTGCGGAGCTGTATGCCGTGCCTGCCGGAAAATGCCGGGATGTCGGGCTGGACCGCAGCCTGATCGGCGGCTTTGGCCATGACGACCGCGTCTGCTCCTACCCGGCCCTGAGCGCTCTGCTGGAGCTTGAAATTCCCGAGCATACCGCCGTGTGCACGCTGGCCGACAAGGAGGAAATCGGGTCTGAGGGCGTGAGCGGCATGCAGAGTGCGTTTTTCGACACCTTTATCGATGATCTGTGTGCCGCAGAGGGCTGCACACTCAAACGCTGCTACGAAAGCTCTGTCTGCCTGTCCGCAGACGTCACAAACGCCTTTGATCCCGTGTGGGCTGAGGTTTCAGACCCTCGCAACAACGCAAAAATCAACTATGGCGCATGCATATGCAAATACACCGGTGCCCGCGGAAAGTCCGGCTCGTCGGATGCCTCTGCCGAGCTGATGGGCAGGATCCGTCGGATCCTGGACGATGCGGGCGTAATCTGGCAGATGGGCGAGCTTGGCAAGGTCGACCAGGGCGGTGGCGGAACCGTTGCGGTGTATATGGCAAAACGCAACATCGACACGGTGGACATCGGCGTACCGGTGCTTTCCATGCATGCTCCCTTTGAGGTAGTCAGCAAGCTGGACCTCTATATGACCATGCGTGCCATCCGGGCATTTTATCTGGCGTAATCTCCGGCACCGGGGCCTTGCCCCGGACTGTCCTTGGAGAGGGACATGAAAAACTACTACTTCAACAGAACGTAAGGGATTTTATTATGAGTGAGCTGCATGTTGTCAACCATCCGCTGGTCCAGCACAAGCTGACCATTATGCGCAAGAAGGAAACAAACAACAAGGATTTTCGTGAGCTGCTTGAGGAAATTACGCTCTTTGTCGGCTGCGAGGCGACCGGAGATTTCCCCACGGTTGAGACGGAAATCGAAACCCCCGTCTCTGCCATGGTCGGCAAGGAGATGGCCGGCCGTCAGCCTGCAATCATTCCCGTTCTGCGTGCGGGCCTTGGCATGGTCGACGGACTGCTCAGCCTGATGCCGGCCGCAAAGGTAGGTCACATCGGCCTGTATCGCGACGAAGACACCCACGAACCTGTGCAATATTACTGCAAGCTGCCTATGGATATTGCAGAGCGCATGGTTTTTGTGTGTGACCCCATGCTGGCAACCGGCGGCAGCGCCTGCGGAGCCATTACTCTGCTCAAGCGCGCGGGCGTTACAAGAATCCGCCTGGTCTGCCTGGTCGCGGCGCCCGAGGGCGTGCAGCGTCTGCAGCAGGAGCATCCGGATGTGGATATCTACTGCGCGGCTCTGGATGAAAGGCTCAATGCCGATGCCTATATTATCCCCGGCCTCGGCGATGCGGGCGACCGGCTCTACGGCACAAAATAAAAATAAAACCGCAATACCGCACAGTTCTTCTGCGGCGCTGCCAAAAATCCAACTGCCGTCTGCCTTCAAAAGGGCAGGCGGCAAAAAATATGCGGCAGCGGAAAAAACAGTTGACGAAAAGCATATGCTGTGCTATTCTGTGCGTCGGATATCTTTAAG
The DNA here is from genome assembly GCA_963639765.1 of Oscillospiraceae bacterium. Classification (GTDB taxonomy): domain Bacteria; phylum Bacillota; class Clostridia; order Oscillospirales; family Oscillospiraceae; genus CAVHXA01. The sequence goes on from CAVHXA010000009.1 coordinate 36,114, forward strand.
ACGGTGCGGAGTCGCCGACAAGGTGTCAATTGTGATGACAAAATCAAAATGTCATGTTTCCCTGACAAGCCTTGTCTGCAGCCGCAGACGGGGTGTTTTTTTATGCCCGGAATGCCAAAGGGAGGTATGCCGATTGCAGTATAAGGCCCAGGTCATGAACGCACAGGATATGGATCGTGCTCTGACCCGAATTGCGCATCAGATCCTCGAAAAAAATCAGGGAACAGCGGGCCTGTGCCTGGTCGGAATCAAAACCCGCGGGGTTCCTCTGGCCGGAATTCTGGCAGAAAAAATCCGCGCCATCGACGGCACGGAAATTCCTGTGGGTGAGCTGGACATCACACTCTATCGGGACGATCTGTCGAAGCTCTCCGATTCGCCGCGACTCAACGGCACCAGCATACCGTTTTCGGTAGAGGGAAAAACCGTCATACTGTGTGACGATGTCATCTACACCGGACGCACGGCCAGGGCGGCGCTGGAGGCTGTGATGAAGCTGGGCAGACCTGCCCGGGTGCAGCTGTTCTGCATGATCGACAGGGGGCATCGCGAGCTGCCGATTCGCCCGGACTACACGGGAAAAAACATCCCAACCGCACGAACGGAGGTAGTAGCGGTCAGACTCCGGTCTGTCGACGGTCAGGCAGGGGTACTGCTGTTTGACACGGCAGAAGCCGAATCTACATAAACCATGGCAGCCGGTACCGGGAAACGGAGCCTTTCCGGAACCGTCCCGCGGCAGGAGCTGCAAACCGGCCCGAAGCAGCGCCTGCAGTATCGCACAGCCCTTGGAGAGGGGCTTTAAAAACTACTACTCGACAACACAGAGGAGTAATACAGCATGAATCTGGTCTATGGCATTAAGGACAAACCCAAATTCGGACAGGTAATTCTCTTCGCTCTGCAGCAGCTTCTGGCAATCATGGCGGCAACAATCGCCGTACCGACAATTATCGGAAACGGCATGTCACAAACGGCTGCGCTGTTCGGCGCGGGCGTCGGAACCATCGTCTACCTGCTCTTTACAAAATTCACAAGCCCGGTATTTCTGGGCTCATCGTTTGCGTTTCTGGGCTCCATGGCCACAGCCTTTGCGGGTGCTGTCTCTCTTCAGGCGGGCTATGCAGGCCTGATCATCGGCGCTGTTTTTGCCGGCCTCGTATATGTGGTTATCGCCGTTGTGGTCCGGCTGTGCGGTGTAAAATGGATTGACGTGATTATGCCTGCCGTGGTTATCGGGCCAACCGTTGCCATCATCGGGCTTTCGCTGGCGGGCAATGCCATCAGCGATCTGTGCTCTCCTGCAGTAGAGGGCGGCAGCCCCTATGTGTGCATTCTCTGCGGACTGATCACACTTGGCGTTACCATGGTCTGCTCGGTTTTCGGTAAGCGCATGCTGAAGATGATCCCGTTCATCATCGGAATTCTGGCCGGATATGTGGTTGCCTCGATTTTTACCCTCATCGGCAACGCAACCGGCAACGCCGACCTCCAGATTGTCAATTTCGCCCTGTTTGAAAGCATCCAGTGGATCCCCGACTTTACCTTTGTCGAGGCGGCCAACGGCTTTGCCGAGATCGACGGCAGCTATCTTGCTACCATCGCCGTAGCCTATGTACCGGTTGCCTTTGTGGTTTTTGCCGAGCATATTGCCGACCACAAAAACCTCTCGTCCATCATCGATGTTGACCTCCTCACAAAGCCCGGCCTGCATCGCACCCTTCTGGGCGACGGTGTCGGCTCTATCGCGGGGGCCCTGTTCGGAGGCTGCCCCAACACCACCTATGGCGAGTCCATCGGCTGCGTGGCCATTTCCGGCAATGCTTCTGTCGTTACCATTCTGGCTACAGCTATTCTTGCCATGGTTATTTCCTTCTTCGGCCCGTTCGCTACCTTCCTGGCCACGATTCCAAGCTGCGTAATGGGCGGTGTGTGCGTTTCGCTGTATGGCTTTATTGCGGTTTCCGGCCTGAAAATGATTCAGCAGGTTGACCTCAACGAAAACCGCAACCTCTTTGTGGTCTGTGTGATCCTGATTGCGGGTGTTGGCGGCATGACCGTCTCCTTTGGCGAGGTTACCATCACCGAGGTTGCCTGCGCATTGATTCTGGGCATTCTCACAAACGTTCTGCTCAGCGGAAAGGACAAAAACAAGGCCTGACGCTACAGCAAAAAGACGACCAACAGTCTCTTGCCGGCCTTTCTGCCGGTCTGTGCGGCGCATCCTGCAAAAACACCTGCTGCATGCTTCGCTATTTTCGGCCATATGGTCTGATGATTCCGACAAAGCAAAAGGCAGTACGGTACGCTTCATCAGAATAAATGTGTTCCCTGCGTAAAGGACGGAATATCGATTCACCTTATACGCAGGGAATTTTGCACTTTTTATGTGCTGCAAGCCCTGAGCGGAAAATGTGAAAAACAGTTGACGCTAGTGCAATAAAGCGTTAAAATGGATAAAATTCGCATTATTATGCATTAGGAGTGAAAGCAGTGGAAAACAAAATGGAAAAACGCTATGGCCTTCCAACGGCTATTTCCATGGTCATTGGAATCGTAATCGGCTCCGGCGTATTTATCAAGGGAGGAAAGGTCCTCAGCCTCACCGGCGGAAACCTGCTGCAGGGCATTGCGGTTGTCGGACTGGTTGGCCTGATCTGCATTATCTGCTCGCTGGTTTTTGCCGAGCTGGGCAGCAAATACGAAAAGGTCAACGGTGTGGTTGACTATGCAGAGGTTGCTCTTGGACCGAAATACGCATATTATGTCGGGTGGTTCATGACCACCATCTACACTCCCGCACTTTGCGCGATACTGGCCTTTTTTGCGGCCATGATGTTCCTGCAGCTCTTCGGCATTGCGGCCATTGATTTTTCAACAGCCACAATCAACCCGGTTGCCATCGGCGTCGGCGCATCATTCCTGATGCTTGGCTATGGTGTCAATACGCTCAGCCCCAAGCTCGCCGGCAGGCTTCAGGTCAGCATGACGGTAATCAAGCTCATTCCCCTGATTCTGATGGGTGTGGTCGGCACCATTGTCGGACTGGCTCGCGGTACGACACTCGATGTAATCAACTATGTGAACACATCGGCCTATACGCCCGTTCCCGGAGGATTTTTCAAGGCGGTTGTCGGGTTTGCCTTCTCCTATGAGGGTTGGATTCTGGCTACATCCATCAACGCCGAGCTGAAAAACGCAAAGCGGAACCTTCCTCTTGCTCTGACCATCGGCGCTCTTGCCACCACGGTGATCTATGCACTGTATATTTTCTCCATGAGTGTTGTAGGCGATGTAGACACCATCATCAGCACCTGGCCCTTTGGCGAAACGCTGGCTCGGATCGCTTTTTCCGAGGTATTCGGCACAGTGGTCGGAACGGTGGTTTATGTATTTGTAACCATCAGCTGCCTGGGCACAATGAACGGCCTGATCATGGCTTCGTGCCGCGGTCTTTATGCCCTGTCTGCGCGCGGCCTCGGCCCTGCGCCCGAGTTCTTCGGAAACGTTGACAGCCAGAACAACTTCTCCATCAAATCCGCCGTATTCGGCATGATGACGGGCGGCTTCTGGTATGGCTGGACAGTTATGATGTGGATGGGCGGCCCGGATATGTTCGGCGCCGTGCACAACTGCGCATGGCTGGCCTGGGAACCCGACGAAATCGGGATCATCTGCCTGTATATCATGTATATCCCCATGATGATCGGCCTGATGGTCAAGGCAAAGGAAATGAATCCTGTCAAGCGCTTTGTTTTGCCGAGCCTGGGCCTGCTGTGCTGCCTGTTTTTTGCCTATGCCATCTGGAACGGTTATGGCTTTGAGCGGTGTGTCGGCTTTTTCATTTTCTTTCTCGTGGTGGAATTCATTGGTTTTCTGGTTAAAAATGCCGGCCACAGAAACAGGAAGAAATAAGTCACGCCATGACGCAGCGCGAACTGATCAGCTTTATGGCTCTGGCGGAAAAGCTGAAATGCCGGACACGGCACAGCTGGACATCTACAGGGCGTCGCGAAAGCGTGGCGGAGCACAGCTGGCGGCTTAGCCTGATGTCTCTGCTGCTGCAGAGGGAATTCCCGGATCTGGACATGAACAGAGTAACCGCGATGTGCCTCGTTCACGATCTGGGTGAGGCAATTACCGGCGATATTCCGTCCTTTGACAAGACACAGGAAGACGAGGATCACGAACGGCAGGCTGTTTCAGAGCTCCTGTCCGCCCTGCCGCAGGATACGTCCCGGCAGCTTTCGGCCCTGTTTGAAGAAATTTTCGCCTGTCATACGCCGGAGGCCCATCTGTTTCATGCACTCGACAGACTGGAGGCTGTAATGAGCCACAATGAGGCACCGCTCTCTACCTGGATTCCCCTCGAATACAGTGAAAACCTGACCTATGGTCAGCAGCAGGCCGAATTTTTCGCCTGGACAGCGGCTCTGCGGCAGGAGCTTTATTCCGACAGCGTGCGGAAGATTGCACAGTGCAACTGCGCAGACGCTGCAGAGGACGGCTGAAATGGACGCACCCGGCAGATACAGCGTCTGGATGAATAATCGCGATATCGACGATGAAACGCACCGGCAGCTGGCGACAATGTCCGACGCGCAGATACAGGAACATTTTTCAGCCGAACTGGATTTTGGAACAGCAGGGATCCGCGGCCGCATGGGCGTGGGCACCGGCTTTATGAATTCCTATGTTGTGCGGCGTGCAGCGGCGGGGCTGGCCCGTTTGCTGACAGAACAAAAAAAGGAACGGCAGGGCGTGGTGATTGCTTATGACACGCGCTGCAACAGCTCAGATTTTGCGAATGCCGCAGCACGGACGATCTGTGCTGCGGGTGTTCGTGTTCATATATTCCGTGAGCCGGCAGCCACGCCGCTTCTATGCTTTGCCCTGGTTCGCCTTGGGGCTGCGGCCGGCATTGTCATTACGGCCAGTCACAATACGTCTGACTGCAACGGATTTAAGGTATTCGACCATACCGGCTGCCAGCTGGATATACAGAAGGCTGCGCAGCTGGCTGAGGCTATGCGGGAATGCTCCTATACACCGCCCATGCAGTCCGAAGAGTCCGCATACAATACCGGTATGCTGCAGAGCGTAAAGCCGCAGATGATAGGGGCTTTCCTTCAAGCGGCATCCTGCCGGGCGCGGATGACGGACACGGAGACAAAACGGCGGCTGCACATAGTATACACGCCGCTGCACGGAACGGGAGCAGCGCTTGTGCCCACACTTTTATACGGACAGGGCTATACGAGCCTGACAGCCGTAGAGGCACAGATGATTCCGGACGGCCGATTTCCAACGGTAAAGACACCCAATCCGGAGGTGCCGGAGACACTGGAAATGGCTATCGGACAGGCACGGTCCGAACGGGCCGATCTGGTTCTTGCAACCGATCCGGACTGCGACCGCGTATGCGCTGCGGCTGCAGACAGCAGCGGCATCTGGCGGCAGATCACAGGAAGTGAGCTGGGCGGCCTGCTGCTGGATTATCTGAGTGAACGCGGGAAAACGGCTGACCCTATTGCCATTACCACCGTTGTGACAGGGGGTCTGGGGCCTGCTCTGGCGGCCGTTCGCGGCATGGAGCTGCGCAAAACGCTTACGGGATTCAAGCATATCGGCGCCGAGCTCAACCGCATGACGGACAGCGAGCGCAGCCGCTTTTTGCTGGGCTACGAAGAAAGCTGCGGCTACCTTATCGGCAGCACGGCCCGCGACAAGGATGCAGCCACCGCAGCTCTTGTCGTGTGCGAAATGGCAGCATATTATAAGGCGCAGGGCCTGACTCTGCCGGACCGGCTGAGGCAGCTTCATGTATTGTGCGGCTGGCCGCTTGAAAAAACACGCAGTATTTCGTTTGCGGGCGCGAATGGCGGGCGGAGGATGATTGACCTGATGCAGCGCATTGGCCGGAATATGTCGGTCAGACAGGATTGCTGCCGCGTTCTGGATTATCGAGTCGGGATCGATAATCTGCCGCCGGCCGATTTGATCAGGATCTGTTTTTCCGACGGAAGCTGGCTGGCTGTGCGGCCATCCGGGACCGAGCCGAGGCTCAAGCTGTATTTTTCGGTAAATGCTTCAACACGGCAGCTTGCACAGAGCAGACTGCATGCGCTTGAGACCGCAGTCGAGATCATTCTGCAGGAATGACGGCATCACGAAACTTCTGCAAAACTGCTGCAAAAGGCGGCTTCGGCACAGACGCTTCTTTGAACAGAAGAAAAACAGCGGGAGACAACACAAAAATCCGTGGAGTCTCCCGCTGAAATATTATGCTGATTTTCAAGTCGGTCCGGGCTGCAGCGCAGCCGTCTGTTTGCGTATAGAAAAAGCAGACGGATCAATTCCAAACAGAAACAACAGCTGCGTGCAGACAGCTTTTTATTGCTGCTTCAGGAAAGGTCCTGCTCAATCTGAACTGCGGCCTGATACCCGCTTGCACAGGCATAGGCAAAATCATTGATGATTTCGAGCTTTTCTCCGCCGGGTGCGATATAGCGGTTTCCTACCGCATCACCTGCGCAATACAGCCCGGGCACGGGCTTGCCGCCGGAGAGGACTCTGGTATTCGGATCGATGTCGATGCCGCCAAATACTCCGTCTGAGGCAATGTGCGTCTGAATTGCAAAGAAAGGTGCCGTTTCGATAGGGATCATATATTCGGCGGGCTTGAAGAAGTCGGCATCGCGCCCCTGATGGCACAGTGCATTGTATCGCTGCACGGTCTGCACCAGAGTCTGACGGTCACAGCCAATCTGGTCTGCCAGATCCTCGAGCGTGTCGGCTGCATAGTAGTGACCGCCTTTGAGCTCTTTTGCCGCCTGTGCGACATCCTCGGCAGAGGGCTTTTCCATGCTCATGCCGGCAATGGGCGGGCCGCCGGGACCGCCGCCTCCGGCAACGGAGGCACCGGGATTGTATTTGCCCTGTGCATCGGGAACCCCTGCGGCTACGTTGCGTCCGGTGCGATCGTAGTGCTGACGATAACCGGGCAGCGGATCCATTTCGTAGAGATTTTTATCCAGAATGGTGTAGCTCAGGGCCTGAGGCTGCTTGAGCTGTGACCACACAGGGCCCTCACCGTCGGTCCAGGTTTCGTTGATCCAGCGCCTGCCTTCCGCATTGACCTTCAGGGCTTCTCCGCGGCTTACGGAATTTCCGATCGGACCGATAAACGGAACACCGCGCCCGCCAAGATAGGCGGCAGCCACGCTCTTGAGGTCTACGTCGATGCCGGCCTGCCTGGCCAGGGTGATGTGGTCGCCCGTGCATGAGGGAAGCCGGTGCGGGGTGGGCCGCGTAAAGGCGTTGTAGTATTCCGGCACGGTTTCCTTTAATACCGGACCGTGGGCGACGTTGCCGGTGGCCAGCAGACAGGCACGGCAGGTGACAATGGTAAGGCCGCCCGGGTCCTGCGCGATTACGCCGCAGACCTTTCCGTTTTCTGTAATCAGCTGCCTGGCAGCTGTTTCGGTGCATATTGTTACACCGAGTTCCCTGAGGCGGGCCTCGCATTTTTCAACGATAAACTGACCGGCCGGTTTTCCGCCGCGCTTCGAGCTGATGCCCTTGCCAAACGGGGTCTGGCCGTATTCAAAGTTTTCTTCCATGTTGGCCCAGGTACACATCCAGTCAAACATGCCCGGCAGAGCACGGAAGGTGTTGTAGACCAGCTGGGGATCAAGCTCCCATCGTACGGTAGCCATGGCAGAGCGGACATAATCGTCCGTCTGGTCCGGAGTGCCGGCTGCACGTTCCCATGCAGTGCCGAACATGCGGATGCCCTGCGCGTATTGTCCGCCGCCGCCCAGTGTCTGCAGCTTTTCGAGGATAACAACCTTTTTGCCGCTTTCGGCAAAGCGTGCGGCCGCAATCACACCGGATGAGCCTCCGCCGATGATCAGAAGATCACAGTCATAAACATTTGCCTGCTCATGCGTTTCGGGTACAGGCGGCACATAGCCGACGGGGTGGATAATGCGCATTCTGCACGCCGCAGCACAGGCTCCGCAGTCGATGCATTTTTCCGCGTCGATGGTCTGCCCGAGACCATTGTAGTGCAGGGCTCCGGTGGGGCAGATCCCGGAACAGCGACCGCAGGTGATGCATGTTCCTTTTACTTCGTATGCCATAGATAACTCCTTTCAGGTTTGCAGGTTCGTATACAAACATCATCTTATCACAAAAACCGCCCGTTGTACAGAAGAAAAACAGCACGAAAAGAAGCACAGGTGCGGGCCGACGAAAGGGCATATGGATTCCGGTTCCCGGGTCGTACGAAAAAAAGCCGGCGCGGAGAAGGACAGCACAGCTCCGCGCGGCAGATACTTATTCTTTTTCCGTAAAGGTGCTGCGGTATTGTGTAGGGGTCATTCCCTCGAGCTTTTTGAAAACACGGGTGAGCGTCCAGGCACTCAGATATCCTACCTGCTCGGCAACCTGCGTGAGCGTGCAGTCGGTGTGGATCAGAATCGGTTTGGCTGCGTCGATTCGTACACGGTGCAGATAGTCCAGCGGACCCGTGCCCATGGCCCGCTTGAAGCTTCGTGAAAGACTTGACAGGCTCATGGAGAAAATACGGCTGAGCGCCGAGACATCCAGATCGGGATCGCAATGGTGTTCGTGAATATAGGCAACGATAGCGTCGGCTCCGGACACGGTGGGCTGCTGCAGGCGGCTGAAATATTCGATGATGTCGTTCTGGATGGTCTCAATGCTGGTGAAACGCAGTGTTTCGTTGGGCGGAGCATGCCACGAGGGAACCTCCTCATGTCGATCCGGACGACACAGAGCGTCGGCCAGTGAAAAGAGAAGCTCGGTATATTGCCGCACAAAGCCAACATGTGCCAGGTCCACCATGGTATAATTGGTTACCATCATCAGCATCAGCTCACAGGCATCGTCATACAGTCCCTGCGCCAGATTGGAAATCAGACGGTTCAGAACCTGGTCCGGCGGAATGGAACCAAGTATCTGGTGGCCGGAGGACTGATAGTCGTAATAGGTCAGCACCGGCGCGCGCTCTGAAAACAGTTCGGCATAGCGCATGAGCTGAACCGCCTGTGTATAGGCCTGACTCAGCTGGTCAAGCCCGGAAAAGACGGCGCTGACCGTAATGAATAAAAGCAGCTGCTCCTGACGTTCAACAGACGAGAGCTCCTGCTGCAGAGCTCCGGCCAGCTCGGCCATGGTTTCTTCGGGCCGGGGGCACGGTTCGGCAGGATTCAGCAGGGCGACCAGATACTCGTCTTTTCTGGTAAAGAGTACTCCGGTGCAGCTTCTGCCAAGAACCGCAGTCAGTCGTTCACGCAGGATGCCGCCGCGTTCTCCTTCGCTGAAATAGCGATGGCGGTCGTCGTATTGACGGCCGCTGGTATCTTCGGCACGGATACAGGCTACGGCACAAAGCGCGGAGCGGAAGTTGGCCATTTTCTGAGCTACGGCGGCTTCGGCAGGGTGGTTCAGATTGTCCCGGATGCGGGGAATATCGCCAAATACGTCCTGCCCATCGAGACAGCTCGAAAATATGCTCTCTTCATAGCGTTCCTGTACCCGTTCAAGCTCCAGCCGGGCTGCATCCAGAGCCTGCTGCAGCTGCGCGGGATCCGGATTTTGCGTTGTATGCTCCTGTACTGACATATTTTCTCCGCCCTCCTTCACAGCCTTATACAAAGATTATACAGCCGCCGTACACGCATTGCAAGACGGGAGCGGATGTCGGAAACGAAAATGAGGCACGGACCTCGTTTTCTGCTTTCATCGCAAGCTCTGCTCGAAACGCGTGATTGCGGACAGATTTTGTTTGGCTTCTAACTGTTATGTCGGCAGGCCGGTGCTGCGGCTTTTGGCCTTGTACTGCGGGCGGATGTGTGATAAAATAAAGGTTGAAATTCTTTGAAAACTGCTGCCGGGAAAGCAAACCCGGGCAGGCTCTGCCGAAGGTCGGCAGATATGTGTGGATGTGAGCATTGTTTGAAATACGAAACCTGGAACCTGCCGAGCAGTGACCCACAGGCTGTGCGGGAGCTTGCGCAGGCCGGAATATCTCCGCTGGTTGCGGCCGTGATGGCCGGACGGGGCTATACAAAGCCTCAGGCGGCATACGATTTTTTAAACTCCTGGAAGGAGCCTTTGCCGGACCCCATGCTGATGCCGGATATGGACCGGGCCGTGGCCCGGATCCAAAGGGCACTGGTCTGCGGTGAGCAGATGGCTGTGTATGGGGATTACGACGTAGACGGCATTACCGCCACGTGCCTGCTGACCCAGTTTCTCAGAAACAGCGGCGGCAGCGTCACATACTACATTCCCGACCGCATCGAAGAAGGCTATGGCCTGAATGCGACCGCAGTGCGGACGCTGCACAGCCGCGGCGTACGCCTGATCATAACCGTCGACTGCGGCATTACCGCAATAAGCGAGGCACAGCTGTGCAAAAGCCTTGGCATGGACCTGATCATCACCGACCACCATGCCTGTCGGGACGAGCTCCCGGATGCTGTGGCTGTGGTCAATCCGCATCGGGCCGACAGCGTCTATCCCTTTCCGCAGATTGCGGGCGTGGGCGTGGCCTTTAAGCTGGCGGCGGCGCTGGCAGACGACCGGCAGGCCGTATTCGACGAATACTGCGACCTGGTCTGTCTCGGAACCATTGCGGACGTGATGCCGCTGCTGCACGAAAACCGCACCTACGTAACCTGCGGCATTCGGGCTTTGAGCCATGCGCGGCGGCCGGGCCTGAAGCAGCTGATCGGCGAATGCGGCATCACGGCGGTTTCGGCCACCTCCATCGGATATGCCCTGTGTCCGCGGATCAACGCGGCCGGGCGGCTCGGGCAGGTTTCACTTGCAACCGAGCTGATCCTTACAGACGACTATCTCCGTGCCGCCGAGCTGGCAGACAGTCTGTGCGCGCTCAACCGCAGGCGTCAGACCATCGAGCAGCAGATCTATGTCGAAGCCAGGCAGATGCTTGCCGACCAGCCGCAGCCCGACGTCATCGTCCTTGCGGGGCGCAGCTGGCATCAGGGCGTGGTGGGGATTGTAGCCTCGCGCCTGGCAGAAGAATACGGCCGTCCCACGTTTCTGATCTGTCTCGACGGGCAGCGGGGGAAGGCTTCCTCGCGCAGCTACGGCGGGTTCAATCTCTTTTCGGCACTGGAGCAGTGCGCGGATCTGCTCGAGAGCTTTGGCGGACATGAACTGGCTGCGGGCTTTACCATCCTTGAAGACAGCATTGCACCCTTCGCTGAACGCATGGGTGCTCTGGCCCGGGCCTATTACGCGAACGCCGTTGGCGGAAGTGTGCTGCAGGCAGACTGCTGTATTGCGGACTCATCACTCCTGACACTCGAAAACACCCGGGCGCTTGATGTGCTTGAGCCCTGCGGCGCGGCCTTTGCAAGGCCGGTATTCGTCCTGCGAGGCGTTACGGTTGAGCAGCTCAGTGAGGTGGGCGGAGGCAAGCATCTTCGGCTGCGGCTCCGACAGGCGGACCACAGCTTTTTCGGCATCTTTTTCTCGGTCAACGAGCTTCGCTCCGGCATTTCCGAGGGAGACACGGTTGAGCTTGCCTTCTGTCCGCAGGTCAACGAATTCCGAGGCGTACGCTCTGTCCAGCTCAACATCACCGATATCCGTCCAGAAGAGAGCGAACGGCGTGCGCAGCAGCGTCAGGCCGGGATATACGGGCGATATCGCGCAGGTGCGATTACAGCCTCCGAGGCAGAGGAGCTTTTGCCTGTGCGCAGCGACTTTGTGGCTGTGTGGCGCTATCTGAGCAGCCGATGCCGCGAAGGGACACTGCAGGCGGACACGGCAAGTCTGAGCCGCCGGATTGCCCGCTGCTGCGGACAGCCGTGCAGCTATATGCGCACGCGCATTTGTCTGGATGTGTTCGCCGAGTGCGGGCTGATCGCCGCCGAATATCACGACCGAAGCATCCGTATTACGCTCTGCGCAGGCGACAAAAAGGTCGACCTGAACCGGAGCACCATCATCACCGCACTGCAGCGGCTGAAGGCAGGTGAATAACACATGGAATCCGTATCCGAGCACTATGACGCAATGATGCAGTCCGTAAAGCAGAATATCGCCGGCGCCGATCTCGACCGGATTCAGGAGGCATATGCGTATGCGCTGGTCAAGCATGCAGACCAGAAGCGAAAAGATGGCTCTCCGTATATCATTCACCCGCTGGCGGTAGCACAGATTGTGGCGGAAATCGGGCTGGATACCGATTCCGTGCTGGCTGCCCTGCTGCACGACTGCATAGAAGACACCGACTCCACCTTCGACGAAATCGCAAGGCGCTTCGGAACAACGGTAGCCGAGCTGGTCGAGGGCGTAACCAAGCTTACGCGGGTTGCCTTTTCCTCCATGGAAGAAGAACAGATGGAAAATCTGCGCAAAATGTTCATGGCCATGAGCCGCGATATCCGCGTGATTCTCATCAAGCTGGCAGACCGTCTGCACAACACGCGCACGCTGCAGTACCAGACGCCGGAAAAGCAGCGCACAAAGTCGCTTGAGACCATGGAGGTCTATGCGCCGCTGGCACACCGTCTGGGCATTCAGGCCATCAAGTGGGAACTGGAAGACACCTCACTGAAGTATCTCGATCCGGTGGCCTACGACGAAATCAGCCGTGCGCTCGACATGCGGCAGCAGCAGTCCAAGCCCTTTATGGAGGCGGTCTATACGCGGCTCAGCGACCGTATGCAGGAGGCGGGCATCCGCGGTCAGATTACCTTCCGCATGAAGCACATCTACAGCATCTATCGCAAGATGTACAGCCAGAACCTCACACTGAACGAGGTCTATGATCTGTATGCCTTTCGTGTGATTGTAGAATCCATCCCCGACTGCTACAACATCCTGGGGCATGTACACGACCTGTTCAACCTTGTCCCGGGCCGCTTTAAGGACTATATCTCCACACCCAAGCCCAACGGCTATCAGAGCCTGCATACCACAGTTATCGGCTCTGAGGGAATCCCGTTTGAGGTTCAGATCCGCACCTGGGACATGCACCGTGTGGCAGAATACGGTGTTGCCGCCCACTGGAAGTATAAGCAGGGCGGACAGGGCAGCGGAAGCGAGGAAAAGTTCGAATGGGTCCGTCGCCTGCTCGAAAACCAGCAGGACACCGACGCCGACGAGTACATCCACAGCCTCAAGATCGACATGTTCGACGACGAGGTATTCGTCTTTACGCCGCAGGGCAAGCTGATTTCGCTGCCCGCGGGCTCCACGCCCATCGATTTTGCCTACAGCATCCATTCCGAGGTCGGCAACCACATGATCGGCGCGAGAATCAACAGCCGCATTGTGGGCTACGACACCAAGCTGCAGAACGGCGACATCGTTGAGATTATCACCTCGCGCAGTGCCCGGGGACCAAGCCGGGACTGGCTGAACCTCTGCAAGAGCAATCAGGCCCGGAACAAAATCAGGCAGTGGTACAAAAAAGAGCGCCGCGAAGAGAACATCGAGCGGGGCCGCAGCAGCTTTGAGTCTGAGCTCAGGCGTCAGGGCTTTTCCACGGCCATGCTGACCGACGAAATACAGACACTGCTGCTCCGGCGCGTTTCCTTCAACACCATGGACGACATGTACGCTGCGATCGGCTACGGCGGCATGACCGCACTCAAATCCGTAAACCGCGTCCGCGAGGAGCTGCAGCGATCCTCACGGGCCTCTGCGGCACAGAAGGAAGATCCGCACCGGCAGGCCTCTGCGGACCTGCATCCGCGCAGAAACATCAGGGGTGTTCTGGTAGAAGACATCGGCGACTGCATGATCAAGTTTGCCCGCTGCTGCACGCCCGTCCCGGGCGACGACATCGTCGGCTTTGTAACAAAGCTGTCGGGCGTTTCCATCCACCGCCGGGACTGTCCGAACGCCGCTGCCGCAGCAGGCCCCAACCTCGACGGGCGCTGGGTAAAGGTCAGCTGGACTGAAACCGAGACGGAGGCATTTTCCACCTCTCTGGTCCTCGAATCCGAAGACCGCGACAACATGGCACTCGACGTGGCCACGGCCATGGCCTCCATGAAGCTCAAGGTTACCGAGCTGGGCTGCCGCGTGGTCGACGGGGGCAAGTGTATAACAAACCTCACCTTTGAGGTGCGCGACGCGGCACAGCTGCAGCAGATAAAAAACAGACTGATGGGCATTCGAGGCGTTACGGCCATCAAGCGGGGGAGGAGCACATGAGAGCAGTTCTGACACGCGTGCGGTCCGCCTGCGTATGCATCGACGGCCGCGAGACAGGGCGGATTGGGCAGGGCTTTCTGGTTCTGCTGGGGGTGGGGCCCGACGACACACACGAGACCTGCCGCAGACTGGCCGAAAAAATCTGCTCGCTTCGCATCTTTGGCGACGAAAACGGAAAAATGAACCGAAGTCTCGACGATGTTGGAGGCGGGCTTCTGGTGGTCAGCCAGTTTACCCTCTATGGCGACTGCGCAAAAGGCCGACGGCCCTCGTTTACGGGCGCGGCTCCGTCCGCGCAGGCCAACGCGCTGTATGTGCGTTTTCTCGAAGAATGCACCCGGCTGGGGCACACGCCGCAGCACGGCAGCTTTGGCGCGGATATGCAGGTTGCTTCGATAAACGACGGACCTGTTACACTGATTCTGGATACGGACCTGTGGTCTGTGTCCGCAAAGGGAGGACCGGCATGAAAATTACCTGTCTGCAGCTTGGCGCGTATGCGACCAACTGCTATATCGTATGGGACGAGGCTACCGGCCGCGCCGCGGTGATCGATCCGGGCGACGACTGTCCGGCTATCGCATCGGCTCTTGCACGGAAAAATCTTACGGTTGGGCTGATTCTGCTGACCCACGGCCATTTTGACCATACCGGCGCGGTAGATGCGCTGCGCGAACAGACCGGCGCACCGGTGTACATGCACCGGGCAGACCTGTCCCTGGACAGGCAGGTCATGGACGTGACAAAGCCCTTCTGCTTTTACGACGAGGGCGACACGGTTTCACTGGATGCGCTGCAATTCCGGGTTCTGCACACCCCGGGGCACACGCCGGGCAGTGTGTGCCTTGTCTGCGGCGAGGCTCTGTTTTCAGGCGACACGCTGTTTTGCGGCAGCTGCGGACGCACGGATTTTCCGGGCGGAAGCTGGGACGACATGGAGCACAGCCTTGCACGCCTGTATGCGCTGCCGGGGAACTATACCGTTCTGCCGGGGCATGAGAGCCTGACCATGCTTGCGGATGAGCGCGTGACCAATCCCTTTATGCGGCAGGCACTTGCGGACCTGAAGACCACATGAAGCTGTTTTTGAGCGGGCACGGCTTCCGCTATGCCATGGAACAGATTCAGCTGTCTCTGTTTCCGCAGCAGCCTTTGCAGATCTGCACCGAACCTCCCGCGCCCGAAGAAGACGGCGCCGTCAGTGCGCTGTTCAGCCAACGGGGCACGCTTGTGTGCCGGACTGTCATCACCCTGCAGGGGCAGACCGGTCGGGCCGAGTGTGCGCTGACGGATGGCGAGGTCGATGAGGCACAGGTTCGCATGCTGCTTCGCCGCTGCTATTATCAGGCCGCACTGCCGCTGCTGCCGCGTGTGCCTGTATGGGGAGCTCTGTCCGGGGTCAGACCCAGCAAGCTGACAACCCGCCATCTGCTGGCGGGCGGAACCGAGCAGTCGGCCGACGCACTGCTGCGGGACGTATACAGCGTGGCCGCCGACCGGCGGGAGCTGTGCCTGCAGGCCAGCCGCGCCACAATGCAGGCGATCGGGCTGAGCCGCGAAAAGGATCTTTCCGTATATGTTGGCATTCCGTTCTGCCCGACACGCTGCGCCTACTGCAGCTTTGTCAGTGCCTCGGTACAGCGCTTCTCCGGCCTGCTTGAGCCCTTTCTGCAGCAGTTGCTCGACGAGATCTCCTATACGGGCATGCTGCTGCGGCAGTCCGGCTGGCATGTTCGCACCCTGTATATCGGCGGGGGAACGCCGACAACCCTGAGCAGCGGACAGCTCGAGCGTCTGATGCAGGCTCTCGACCGGGCCTTTGACCTGACCGATCTGCTGGAGTATACCGTTGAAGGCGGCAGGCCGGATACGCTCAGTGCGGAAAAGCTGCAGGTGCTTCGGCAGGGCGGTGCGACGCGGGTGAGCATCAATCCACAGACCATGTCCGACGAGATTCTGCAAAGGGTCGGACGGCGGCACACGGCAGCCGAGGTGATCGAATCCTTTCGCCAGGCCCGCGAGGCCGGCTTTGAGCAGATCAATATGGACCTCATCGCGGGGCTGCCCGGAGACAGTCCGCAGTGCTTTGCCGGGTCGCTGTGTCAGGTGATGCGGCTGAATCCCGAAAATATCACGGTACATACGCTTGCCCTGAAAAAGGGCGCGGACCTGTATGCGCAGCGCAAAAGTCTGCCGACGGACGAAGATGTGCAGACCATGCTTTCAGAGGCACAGGCTGCCCTTCGCGGCGGCGGATACGTGCCCTATTACCTCTATCGGCAGAAATACATGTCCGGAAGCTTCGAAAACGTTGGCTGGACAAGGCCCGGCGGTATCTGCTGGTACAACATCTACATGATGGAAGAGCTGCATCCCGTGCTTGCGCTGGGAGGCGGAGGCGTAACCAAGCTTGTAGATGCGGCAACGGGCAGAATCCGGCGCTTTTCCAACCCGAAATATCCCACGGAATATCTGAATCGGCCGCAGGAAATCCGTGAACGGAAGCAGGCTTTTTTCTCTGCACTGGAAAAGCTTTAGAGCAGTACTGCATCCTTCGACAAGAGCGATTTGCAGGAGATTTCCTGCCGAATTCAGAAAGAAGACCGCAGTTATACACAGAGCATGGCTGCGGGATCCGGCCGGAAATCTTATCGCTCCTGACGAATGCTGTGGCTCCGCCTTCGGGCAAACCCATGAAAAACTATCCACGGAATCGAGATGATCCCCTTGTCCAGGCCAATGAAAAAACAGACCTTTCTGCAGGGTGCGGCGGTGCTGACTGTCGCAACCATCGCAGTAAAAATCATCGGCGCCGTATACAAAATCCCGCTCGGGCTGGTGATCGGCGACCGGGGCTATACCTACTTTCTGGTGGCCTACAATATCTATTCCATTCTGCTGACCATCTCTACGGCGGGCTTCCCGGTGGCCATGAGCCGCATGATCGCACAGGCACAGACACTTGGCAATTCCGCGCAGATCCGGCGCATTTATCGTGCCTCACTGTATATTTTTCTTGCACTCGGCGTGGCGGGTACGGCGGGCACGCTGCTTTTTGCAAAGCCGCTGGCGGCCTTTCAGGAATCTCCCGACGCCTGGATTTCCGTCGCGGTGCTCTCACCATCTATCCTGTTTGTGTGCCTGTTTTCGTCCTATCGTGGCTTTTTCCAGGGACAGAGCATGATGACGCCCACCGGCGTCAGTCAGGTGATCGAGGCACTTTCCAAGCTGCTGGTCGGTCTGGGTGCGGCCTGGCTGCTTCTGCAAAGGGGCTACAGCCTGGCTGCTGCGGCAGGCGGCGCGGTTCTGGGTGTTACGGTCGGCACGGTTCTGGCAGCGATTTATCTGGGCATCCGGCATCGGCGGGCCATGGCCGAGTTGAGCAGAGCACCCTCGCCTCCGCCCTCGGCTACCATGGGGCAAACCATACGGGAGCTGCTGGTGATTGCCATCCCCATCACCGTGGGCGCGGCGGGACTGCAGGTAATCAACGCCATCGACCAGAAGGTGGTTCTGGGGCTGCTGCTCGACCCGGTCGGCTTTTCGCAGGACAGGGCCGAAACGCTCTATGGCATCTATGGCAAGGCGACCACTATTTTCAATGTTCCGTCGGCTCTGGTAACTCCACTGACCATTGCGGTAATTCCGTCCATCACCGAGCGTCTTACGCTTGGCAATCGAAACGGAGCACGGATTGTGGGTGAGTCGTCGCTGCGGATTATGGCACTGCTGGCTCTGCCCTGCGCACTGGGCCTGGTGGTTCTGGGAGCACCCATCATGGGCACTCTCTACGGCTATACCGGCGACACCCTTGTGCTTGGCGGAAGGCTTTTGTCTCTGCTTGGCGCGGCGGTTCTGTTCAACTGCATGGTGCTGATGACCAACGCGGTTCTTCAGGCCAACGGCCATGTCCGTGCCCCAGTAATCACCATGGTTCTGGGCGGTTTTGTCAAAATCCTGACGGACTACGTGCTGGTCTCCAGGCCGGAGCTGCATATTCTGGGTGCGCCGATCAGCTCAATTGTAGGCTTTGGCGCCATCACGGTGATGAACGTGTTTGCCATGCGGCTGCTCATTGCCGAAAAAATCCGCGTGGTGCGCGTGATGCTCAGACCGCTTGCCGCTTCGTTGCTGATGGCCGCTGCGGCATACGGGGTTTATTATCTGTGCATGGCGGCTGCTCTGTCGCTGCGTCTGAGCTGCCTGATTGCCATTGCCGCGGCCGTGGCGGTGTATGCAGTGTGTGTATATGCGCTGCACTGCGTCACCTACGACGACTGTATGCTGCTGCCAAAGGGCGAGCAGATCGCCCGCCTGCTCAAAGTTCGCCGCAGCACCGAAATATAGCTTGCAAAGGATATCGTGTTATGGTAGATTTTGAATGCAAAAGCCGGTATACGTTTGCCGACCTTGTTGAGGTGGTGCGCCTGCTGCGCGGGCCGGGGGGCTGTCCGTGGGATGCAGAGCAGACCCACGCAAGCATCCGCCGCAACTTCATAGAAGAAACCTGCGAGGCCTGTGAAGCCATCGATACCGCCAACAGCGAGCTGTTGTGCGAAGAGCTGGGTGATGTTTTGCTCCAGGTACTCTTTCACACCGACATCGAAGCTGAGGCCGGGCGCTTTACTCTCGAGGATATATGCGACCGCGAGACAAAAAAGCTTATATATCGGCATCCGCACGTATTCGGATCGGTACAGGCCTCGGATACCGCCCAGGTCCTGACCAACTGGGATCATCTCAAACGGGTTGAAAAGGGTCAGAAAACCAACACCGACACGCTTCGCGCCGTTTCCCGGGCGCTGCCGTCGCTGTGGCGCGCGGAAAAGTTGCAGAAAAAGGCTGAGCAGGCCGGCATCCCGGCACCGGACCGTTCCCGGTGTCTGCGGCAGCTTGCAGACGACATACAGGCTCTGAACAGCTCCGATTCCGAAGCACTGCTGGGTCGCCTTCTGTTTCATGCAGTTGCACTGGCCCGTGCCCTGGGACAGGATCCGGAAACTGCGGCCACAGCCGCGTCCGACCGCTTCCTGCAGCGCTTTGCGGAGCTCGAGCAGACAACCGGGGCCGCGCAGGGCGAGCCTCTGCCACCGCAGCTGCACGACCGTCTCTGGTCGGAAGACTAGAAGCACCGCACAATGGCCCTTGCGGTACTGCCCCCAACATCATGTACCCGCTGCGCAGTCAGCGCAGCTTGATTGCAACCAATATTTAGGAGGAAACAACAATGACAAAAGCAGAACTGATCACAAAGGTCGCCGAAAAGTCCGGCCTGACCCAAAAGGATTCCAGAGCGGCTCTCGATGCCGTGATCGCTGCCATCAACGAAGCACTGGCTGCCGGTGAAAGAGTGCAGCTCTCCGGCCTCGGCACGTTCGACACCAAAGAGCGCGCAGCCCGTACCTGCCGCAATCCCCGCAATCCCGAGGTTCCCGTTGAGGTTCCCGCAACCAAGGTTCCGGTTTTCCGGGCCGGCGCAGCACTGAAGGCCAGCGTAAAGGAATAAGCAGAAGCAGGCACAGGCCCGGCATCTGCACAAAACGGATATTCGGCGGGCTCGGCAGAGTCCGCCGTTTTCAGAAAGGAACCGCAATGAGACTGGATAAATATCTCAAGGTTTCGCGCCTGATCAAGCGGCGTACCGTGGCAAATGAAGCCTGCGACGCACAGCGCGTGACTGTAAACGGTCGCCCGGCCAAGGCCGGATACGAGATAAAGGTCGGCGATGTGATCGAGATTCGCTTTGGCGCCCGGACTACCCGCATAGAGGTACTCAGCACAGCCGAAAACGTACGAAAAGACGATGCCGTTGGCATGTATCGCGAGGTTTAGGGCAGCAATTTGTCTGCGGCCCACGCCGGTTGCACCTGCCGCATCATGTGGTGCTGCCTTAAGACCCCTTCGCCGGAAAAACTTTGAAAAAAACATGAAAAAGGGTGTTCCATTCCCTGCAAAAATGGTTTACAATAAAAATCAACCATCATCTCGCAGTGTTTTTTGTCGTCGTTTGCCGGCGGCATGGGTCAGAAGGAGTGCAACATGAAGCTCAAAAAAGCCTCGATCCTTACAAAGCTGGTTTTTCTCATTCTGGCCGTATACGCAACTGTCACCCTGCTTGCTCTGCAATCGCGCATCCAGCAGGCCCGTGACGAAACCGAAAGCCTGCAGGCACAGATCGAGGCCGTCACCCGGGAAAACAGCCGTCTGACCGCCGAAATCCAGAATGTCGGCACGCAGCAGGGCCTCGAAGAGGTCGCACGCAGCAAGCTGGGCTATGTATACGACGGCGAGATTATCTTTCAGGATATAGGGGACTGACGTCCGGCCCCACCTCACAAGGACGCAAACTGAAAAGGAGGACTCGGCAAAATATATGGAGCTTGCAGTAGGATCCATTGTCGAAGGAAAAGTCACAGGTATCACCAAATTTGGTGCGTTCGTTTCTCTGCCGGGCAACAAAAGCGGCCTGGTACACATCTCTGAGATTGCCAACACCTACGTCAGCGACGTACACGACCACCTCACGGATGGGCAGACCGTCAAAGTTAAGATCATCAGTATGGATCAGTCCGGAAAGATCAGCCTTTCCATCAAAAAGGCCCAGGATCCCGAGCCGCGGACCGCGTCCGCACGTCCGCAGAGCACAGGCGGCACCCGCCGCTCGGCCGCGCCTTCCCGCGAGCCGCAGACCTTTGAAGAAAAGCTCAAGGCTTTTATGGCAGACTCCGACAGCAGGATCTCCGGTATCCGGCAATACTCCGACCACAAAACCAAAACCCGCCGAAAATAAGAGCAGCACTGCGCTACTCGGGATTCCAGGCCCTCAGCAAAAAAGAAACCGTCAGCCGTTTGAACGCGGCCGGCGGTTTTTGCGCAATATCCGGGCTTCAGCCCGTGCGAATGGAAAACAGCTCCGGGGTCAGATCGCGGTCGTAGATGTTGAATCGCGTGTTGATCAGGTCCGCAACGGCGCCGGGGTCGAGCACATAATAGCTTCCGCCCGAGATCCAGGCAGCCTGGCCGGGCAGGGTTTCCGTGATACACTCGCCTTCGGTTCCGTTTTGCAGCAGCGCGCCGGCCATCCAGAGCAGATTGTCGAGATCCAGGTCGGTCAGAGAACGGGTCAGAACCAGACGGGCAGAGCTGCAGAGCTTTGGAAGGTTTTTGATGTTCACCCACTGACGCAGGGCAGAGCGGATAAAGTCACGCTGCACCTGCACACGCTGCAGGTCGGCCGTCGCGTAGCCGCTGCGAAAGCGAAGCAGGCCAAGAGCCTGCTGGCCGTTGAGCTGCTGCGTGCCGGCCTTCAGGTCGATGCTCAGATTCTGCCAGGGATCGGAATAGGTCATGTCGATCGGAACATCATAGCTTATGCCGCCCATACAGTCTACCGCGTCCACAAGAGTCTGCATGTCGATGCACACATAGCCATCCGGCCGATAACCGATAATCTCCTGCACGCGGTCCATCAGCTCCTGCATACCGGCGTCGCCGCAGCCGGCCCAGCCATAGGCCGAGTTGATCTTTGCAACGCTGTAGCCGCCGTATACCAGTGTGTCGCGCGGAATGCTCAAAAGACCCATCTCGCCGGTCTGCGCGTTGAGGCGAAAGAGCACGATCGTGTCGGTCCGAAGGCCGTCGCCGTCGGTTCCTGCGAGCAGAATGGTGCACACACCGTCCAGCCGCGTATAGCCATCCGGACTCTGCCCACCGGCGCTTTGTGCCGGTGACTCGGCCGCGCCAACAAGCGAAAGAACGTGCACCGCGCTGTGCCGCAGCATGTATGCACCGATACCCAGCAGAACCAGCAGCACCGTCAGAAGTCCGAGCAGCCGGAAAAGGCAGCCGTGCTTCTTTTTTTGTGTGCGCCGTGCTGCGGTTGTGGGCTTTTGCGAAGGAGCGGCCTGCTCTTCGGGGACTGAGCGGGGCTCTTCGCAGTCTTCGGGTCGATACTCCGGCTCTGCTGCGGGGTCTTCGGTCCCGATCAGGTCACTGCATCGACGCAGAAGCGCATCGAACTCGCTGTCATAATCCGAACGCATAATTCCTCCTGATACTGTGGCGACATTGTGCGGTATTGCCTAAAGCTCGTCGGGCTCGAGCACGGGCAGCGGCTTGCGCAGAAGCAGTCTGTCTGAAACGAGCTGCGGCAACCGGAGCCGACCGAGTCTCTGCAAAGGAGCGGAAAGCCGGCAGCAAAGCCAAAAGCGACCGGGCACGGCAGAAAAGTCCCGCAGGCGGTTCAGGTCGCGGACCTGGCTGTGCTCCGGCAGATCCTGCAGAACGGGACCGAGCCAGTCGTGACTGAGAATTTTGGAAAGCGGTACGCCGCAGGCACAGGCCTGGCGAAGATAGCTCAGCGTACAGGCAAGAACCGTATCACGCCAGAAGGCACCGGATGGACCCGGCTCGGGTACGGAAAGGAACCAGTCTTTCAGGTCCAGCCAGCTTTTTACAATCCGCTCCAGCTCGTCCGGGCTTCGGTCCAGTCGGGTCAGCGATCCTGCCCGGCGGCGATACAGCAGCATGGGCCTGCGGAAAAAGCAGACCTGCCGGGCAGCCGCCATGGCCCGGGCCGCAAACTGCACGTCTTCGGAATAGGTGAGCGGCGGATAGAGGAGCCCGTTGGAAAGCAGATGCGTACGCAGAAAAAGCATGGCACCATGATGCCCCCACAGCTCATGCAGGGCACGGCCGCCGGCGACGGTGTGGGTATACAGGCAGCGCGGACTGCAGCGGCGCATGCGGGAGTCTGTTATGCAGTAGCCAAACACGCAGACGGCGGCCTGCGTGTCACGAAGAAGCTGCCAAACCGCCGGGGAAAGGAATCCGGGGACCCAGGCATCGTCGTGGTCGAGAAAGGCCACATATCGCCCCCGGGCATGGAGAAGACCGAGATTCCGGGCTGCTGAGGCGCCCTGATGCGCCTGCCGCAGAAAAAGAACGCGCGCATCCGACGAGGCTGCGGCCCCGGCCACGGACGGGGTGTCGTCTTCAGAGCCGTCGTCGACGATCAGAAGCTCGAGATCACGAACGGGCTGTGTGAGCACACTGCGTACTGCCTGACCGAGCAGCGCCGCGCCATTGTATACCGGCACGATTACGCTCACCAGCGGGCAGCCCGCGCTCAATTGTTTTCGGCCATCAGTTCCAGGCCGGTGAGATGATAAAAAACGTTGTACGGAGCCGGGTTCAGGCCCTCTGCGTGGCCGCGGAGCGCGTATACGGCGCAGCTTTTGAATCCGATGACGCACAGAGAGCCTTCGCCAATGAGGTGGTCGTGCAGGTCGTAGTAGTTGCCGAGATTTTCGGCAGCCAGCGTACACAGTGTGTCGGTAAGGGTGTCCATCAGACCCAGCGTGCGCAGAAGGCAGTCGAGATCCAGGTCCGGGCTCAGACGGACGGATTCGTAGAAAAAGTCATACACCCGCCCGGAACGTCTGGATTCGTATTCCTCGGTTTCGAGGGAAAGGACAGTGATGTCGAGACCGAGCTGCGAAAGGTCGTCTGCAATGCTCTGCGCGGCCCGGACATCAGAGGAGACCGCGCTGCACACCAGCAATGTGGCGGCGGCAGGCACACGGCCCTCTTCGGTTTCAATTTCTAGAACGCCGTCGCGGTCTTTGTCGGAAAGGCCGGCTTCTTCGAGGAGCTGACGGCTCTGGCTGAGGTCCCGGTCATAGCGTGCGTTCAGTGAGGCATTATAGACCGGGCTGGACGGATTGGCCGGAATGGAGACAGGTGTGATATAGCCCTGTCCGATGTCCACGGAAATCGTTTCGCGATTTATGGCATAGGTCACGGCCCGGCGGACGGCAGGGTCGGAAAAGAGCCCATCGGAGCGGTTAAAGCCCAGATAGAGCATTTCGGTGGTTGCCATGCTCCATTGCTCGCAGTCGCTGTGGTAGGGTACGGCAGCTGCGCCGTTCGGATCGGTGCAGGCCAGACTGATGCGTCCGTATTCCAGACTGTCGCGCACCTGCGCGGCAGTGCCGCAGTCCAGCAGATAGATGCGGCTGATGGGCTTTTCGCCCTCGCCCCACCAGTCGGAAAAGCTGTCGAGATAGTTTTCGCCGCTGCCGTTCAAAACCAGCGAATAGGGGCCGGTTCCGTCGGGCAGGTCCAGATCTTCGGTTCCGGCGCGCACAATGGGGATGTCGAGCAGCAGGGGAAACTGGTCTCTGGGCTGGTCCAGACGGATGACAAGACTGTTTTCAGAGACCTCGACGCTGCGGATGCAGCTCAGCCGCTGGCGGTAGGCATCGGTGCTGCGGGCGTGGTTTATGCTTGCAGCCACATCGGCCGCAGTCAGCATGGTGCCGCTGTGAAACCGCACACCCGCACGCAGGGTCAGGGTGTATTCGTCACCACGGTCGTTTGTGGTGTAGCTTTCGCACAGACTGCACTCGGCAGTGAATTCGGGCGTGACGGTAAAGAGTCCCTCATAGACAAGGGGAAGAAAGGTCAGGTTGGAGCGGCTTTGTGTGGTATAGGGATTTGTGCCGAGATCAGGGGCGTATGGAAGAAAAAACAGCTCCTGCGTAGACCGGCCGGCAAGCTGGATGGAAATGCTTTCTTCTTCGGCCGGAAAATCGGCTGCGGTCTGTGTGTCGGGCAGAAGACTCCGGCAGCCGCAGAGCAGCAGACACACGGCCAGACACAGGGCGGCGATGCGTTGCTTCATGCACAGCCTCCTTCGGGAAGGGCGATCACGGCGGCCTGACTGCCGCGTTCGGAGCCCATGCGCCGGTGGGACCAGAAAAGATCCGGCCGACAGGCGGTGCAGGACGTGCTTATGTCGATGTGCGCGGCATCCAGTCCGGCCAGAAGCAGCCAGGTACGGTTCAGAGCCCGGAGGTCCACGCGATATTTTGCACCGACGTGTCGGATCGCGGAAGCGGCGATCTCACCCAGCGCGGCAGTCATGGCCTGCGGAACGTCTTCGTCGGTTTCAAAGCAGTCCGGGCCGATGCAGGGGCCCAGCGCGGCCAGAATATCACCGGGACGGCTGCCGTATCGGTCGGTCATGGCTTCTACGGCGGCCCGGGCGATGCCCAGAGCCGTGCCGCGCCAGCCGGCGTGTACCGCGCCCACGGCCCGGCGGACTGGGTCATACAGCAGAATAGTGCCGCAGTCGGCGGAAAACACTACCAGCGGCAGTCCGGGCCGACAGGTGATCAAACCGTCGCATTCGGGTATGCGCCGCCGGCCCAGAAGCTCGCCCGCCATCTCTTCTGAAACAGACAGAACGGTTTTTCCGTGGACCTGTCGGGCACCCGCGCTGCGGCTCATATTGATTTTGAGGGCCAGGCCGAGGCGTCGGTAGTTTTCGAAGACGGAACGCGGATCGTCGCCCCGGCTTATGCCGAGGTTGAGCCCTGCAAACGCTCCGCCGCTCACGCCGCCGACGCGCGTGGTAAAGCCGTGGGGGATGGTCAGCAGCGTGGAGGTCTCAAGCAGCAGGCCGTTTTCGGTTGTGGTGCGGATACTCATTCGTCCTTCCCCTGCTTGAGATAGCAGCACTTTTTGTATTTCTTTCCGCTGCCGCAGGGACAGGGATCGTTCGGGCCGATTTTTTTGGCTTTGCGAACCACGGGCTGACGCTTTACGGTTTTGTCGCCCGCGCCGCCCTCGGAGGTGATGGTGGCAACCCGGGTACGCTTGATTTCGGTGGGCTCGGCATCCGACCGGATCACAAGGCGGTAGGTAAAGAGGCGGCGGATGGTTTCTTCACGGATGGCGGAGATCATCTGCTCAAACATGTCAAAGCCCTCGCGCTTGTATTCGACAACCGGGTCGGACTGCCCATAGGCCCGCAGGACAATGCCCTGCCGCAGGTCGGTCATGGCGTCGATGTGGTCCATCCAGTATTCGTCTACCACGCGCAGCAGCACAACACGCTCGAGCTCACGCATGACGGGAGAGGTATAGGCGGCTTCTTTGGCAGCGTAGGTTTTCTGTGCGGCTTCCAGCAGCCGCTGTGTGACCTGCTGCTGCGTCATGCCGAGAAGCTCGTCTGGCCGGGGAGCCTCGGCCTCTGTGAAGTAAAGACCCTGCATGCCTGCGATGATTTCGGTCAGCTGCGCGGAATCCGTCACATGCTCATGCTCACCGAAGCAGGAGTGAACCTGATCGGAAATCACGCCCTGCAGCATTTTCCGGATGCTTTCGGCCAGGTCCTCGCCGTCGAGCACCTGCCGGCGCTGCTCATAGATGACCTTGCGCTGCGTGTTCATGACGTCGTCGTATTCCAGCACGCTCTTTCGGGCCTGGAAGTTGCGGCTTTCTACTTTTTTCTGCGCACTTTCGATGGCGTTTGAAACCAGCTTGTTGTCGATGGGCATGTCTTCGTCGATGCCGAGGGTATCCATCAGACCGGTAATGCGGTCGCCGCCGAACAGACGCATGATGTCGTCTTCGAGCGAAAGATAAAAGCGGGTTTCACCGGGATCGCCCTGACGGCCGGAGCGTCCGCGCAGCTGGTTGTCGATGCGGCGGGCATCGTGGCGCTCGGTGCCGATGATGAACAGGCCGCCGGCCTCACGGACCTTCTGCGCCTCGGCGTCGGTGTCCTGCCGGTGCAGACGGTAGGCTTCTTCGTAGGCAGCACGGGCAGAAAGGATTTCGGCATCGTCGGTGTCGGCGTAGGAGGTGGACTCGGCAATCAGCTCGTCGCTCAGGCCCTGCCGGCGCAGGTCGCTTTTGGCCAGATATTCCGCGTTGCCGCCCAGAACGATGTCGGTGCCGCGTCCGGCCATGTTGGTGGCAATGGTCACGGCGCCCAGCTTGCCGGCCTGCGCGATGATTTCGGCTTCTTTTTCGTGGTGCTTGGCATTGAGGACGGTGTGGCTCAGTCCGGTTTTTTTGAGCAGGGCCGAGAGCATTTCGGATTTTTCGATCGAGACCGTACCCACCAGAACGGGCTGGCCCTTTGCGTGGCATTCCTGAATTTGGCTGATCACCGCGCGATATTTGGCAGCCTCGGTTTTGTATACACGGTCGGGGTTGTCGATGCGGGCAACGGGACGATTGGTGGGGATTTCGATTACGTCCAGCGCATAGATGGAGTTGAATTCCTCCTGCTCGGTCAGAGCAGTGCCGGTCATGCCCGAGAGCTTTTCATACAGGCGGAAGAAGTTTTGAAAGGTGATGGTGGCGAGGGTTTTGGATTCGTTTGCAACGTCCACGCCCTCTTTGGCCTCGATAGCCTGATGCAGCCCCTCGGAATACCGGCGGCCGTACATCAGACGACCCGTGAATTCGTCTACGATGATGACCTGTCCGTCTTTTACGACATAGTCGATATCCCGCCGGAAGATGCCGCGGGCCTTGAGCGCCTGATTGACGTGGTGCGAGATGGTGGCATTATCGGGGTCAGAGAGGTTTTCGATGCCGAAGAACTGTTCGGCCCTGGCAATGCCGGCTGCGGTGAGCGTGGCGGTGCGGGCCTTTTCGTCTACGATGTAGTCACAGTCCAGACTGTCGAGCTGCTGCTTTTCGTCGGTTTCTGCAAAGACCTGTCTGCGCAGACGGGAAACCAGCGTGTCGGCCATTTCGTACAGCTTGCTTGAGGCCTCGCCCTTGCCGGAAATAATCAGCGGCGTGCGCGCTTCGTCGATCAGAATGGAGTCGACTTCGTCTACAATGGCAAAGGCGTGTCCGCGCTGTACGCAGTCTTTTTTGTAGATGGCCATGTTGTCACGCAGATAGTCAAAGCCCATTTCGTTGTTGGTGCCGTAGGTGATGTCGGCGGCATAGGCCCGCCTGCGCTCGTCACCGGTCAGGTCGTGGATGATCAGACCGACCTCAAGCCCCAGAAAGCGATAGACCTTGCCCATCCATTCGCTGTCGCGCTTGGCCAGATAGTCGTTTACAGTGACGATGTGGACGCCTCTGCCGGTCAGCGCGTTGAGATAGGCGGGGAGAATGGCAACGAGCGTTTTGCCCTCACCGGTTTTCATTTCGGCAATGCGGCCCTGATGCAGCACAATGCCGCCAATCAGCTGCACGGGATAGGGACGAAGACCCAGAACACGGTCGGCAGCCTCACGCACGGCGGCAAAGGCCTCAGGCAGAATGTCGTCTGTTGTTTTGCCCTGTGCAAGACATTGCTTCAGGCGTGGCGTTTCGGCCCGAAGCTGCGCATCGGTCATGGATTTGTAGTGGTCCTCGAGAGAAAGAATTCTGTCGACAGTGGGCTTGATGTATTTCAGCTCCCGTTCGGAGTGCGTTCCGAAGAGCCTGGTTACGGTTTTTGAGAGAAGACCCATAAAAAACACCTTTCCTGGCGGCCCGGGACAAAGCCGGACCGATTCAAACGGTAGCGGTATTATACCATACAACCAGCGGCAAAAAAAGCAAATTTTCTGTGATTGCAGACTCGCGCAGGCGGACTCCTTCTGTGCCGCCGTTTCGTATGTGGGCGGTCCCTGCCGCGTTAGGCTTTGACTTTGCGACGGCGGGGTGCTATGATGGAAAAAAGGAGTTGGTTCCATGGCTGTTTTCTGCGAGCTTCTTTCCCGGGTATCCTTTGCAGAGGTCTGGTCCGTGCTGGGCGGCAGCGACGATCCCGCACAGGCCGAGGCCCGGAGCGAATACGAATCCCTATACAGCAGCCTTCTGTCCGCGCAGCCCGACAAAACCGCCGGCAGCATGCGTATCGTGCTCGAGCAGGGCTGCGATTTCTGGAGCGACGACGAAGAGCCCTGCCTGCAGGCCAGCGGCTATCTTCCCGGCGACAGCGAGCCCTATGCGCTCGGCTTCCGGTCCGAATCGGAACTTCTGACCATGCAGATAGACCCGCAGACGCTGCTGGACTTTTCCGAAGCACAGATTGTCGCCCAGGTTCTGGCCGACTATGCCTACGACACTGCCGCAGCTCGCGCCGTGTGGAACGATCAGGCCGTCGGGGCTGTATCCGGTCTCTACGAATCCGAGGTCTGCATGGACGGTCATGCCGAGGGCTCTCTCAAAGACACCCGCCGTGAGCTCGGCCTGGACGAAGAACTGACCAACAGGGAAAAATACGGCTTTCTGTTCTGAGGAAATACCGCACAATCCGTCTGCTGTCTTCGCCGGATCTTCTGCCCCGATTCTGCAGCCCGGAAAACCTGAAGCACATACAGCCTTTCTGCGTTTTCCGGGCTTTGTTCAAGGGCAGAATTTCCTGTTCCTGCCGGAGACACCTGTCTCATTATGCGGTGCGTTCCTGAAACGGCACCGCACTTTTCAAAGGGCGTCATTCGGGGCCGCCGCATGGTCCAAAATCTATCCACAAGGGAGGAAAACACTTTGCTCAAGGGCAAAAACATCGTCATGGGCGTTACCGGCGGAATTGCCGCCTGGAAGGCCTGCCTGATTCTCAACCGTCTGGTTATCGATCTGCACGCCAACGTAGACGTCATCATGACCAAAAACGCCGAAACCTTCATTACCGAGCAGACTCTGCGCACCCTCTCACGCAATATCGTCATCCGCGACATGTTCAAAGAGCCCGCCGTGTGGAGCGTGGAGCACATCTCTCTCGCCAAAAAGGCAGACTGTTTTCTGATTGCCCCGTGTACGGCCAACGTAATCGGCAAGATTGCAAACGGGATCGCCGACGACATGCTCACCACAACCGTAATGGCAACCCGTGCGCCCGTTGTGATCGCGCCTGCCATGAACGACCAGATGTATTCCAACCCCATTGTCGAAGAAAATATGGCAAAGCTCAAACGCTTTGGCTACCACATCATCGAGCCCCACGAGGGTGTATTGGCCTATGGCGGCACCGCCAACGGCGAGCTTGCAAGCACAGACGAAATTGCCGACACGGTGCTGAAGCTGATCGGGCCCGTATCCGTATAGGCAATATGCCCCTTGCAGGGCACAACATACCGTCAGGAGGTTTATTTACCATGAAAATCGCAATTGTCTACTTCACATCCACCGGCCGCACCCTTGCCATGGCCGAAGAAATCCGCACCGGAATTACCCAGGCAGGCGATATCGAGGTCGGCCTGTTTCCAATTTCGGAGCTGACAAAAGAAAATCCCGAGGCCATAGCCTGGGTAGAATCCGCAGCCGGAGTAATCGTCGGCACACCCGACTATTATGCCGCCGAAAGCTGGCAGCTCAAGCAATGGCTCGACAACTGTCCGGTTCAGCTGGCAGGCAAGCTGGGCGGCGCATATGCCACGGCAAACTTCCTGCAGGGCGGTGCCGACATTGCCATTCAGAGCGTTCTGACACAGATCCTCACAAAGGGTATGCTGATCTATTCCGGCGGAACCGCGCTGGGTCTGCCCTTTATTCATCTCGGGCCCATCTGCCTCAAGGGACAGGAGGATCAGGCCGGAGAGCTCTTCCGGACCTACGGTTGTCGCTTTGCCGCCAAGGCACTCGAGCTTTTTGCATAAGGAACCCGACTTTGTCGGAAAAGGATCCCCACCCCCAACCCCCTCCCGCCGGGAGGGGGCTGGGGGTGGGACCTTTCGCCCGGGAAGCAGCGGGGGTTGACCACTGCGCAGCCTGTTGTGGTCAGAGCACAAAAAAGGCCTGAATCTGTTCGCGGGTGGCCTGTACGCTGCCCTGGGTAAAATTCGGCCCGCCTCCGCCGCGGCCATGCAGGGCTTCGTTCAGGGCACGGGTGAGGTCGAGAATTTCTTCCCGCGGACAGGCCAGCGCGTATTTGTAGCCGCCTTCGTCGGTGCCGGCAAAGACAGCGGCACAGCCGCCGCAGGTTTGCTGCACGGCATCGGCCAGCCGCCTGGCACCGTCGGCGTTCAGGTCGTCGCGGAACACCAGAACGTTTCCACGGCCGGAAAGGTCCTCGGCCACACGCTGAAAGTCGGCGTTTTCCAGCCCGGTCAGACGGTATTTTAGAGCCTCGTTTTCGTCTGCCAGACGATCTGCCGCGGCAGCAGTTTCGAGCGTTTTGGCGCTCAGCCGCATGGAAACGCGATGGTTCTGCTGCTGTATGGCATCCAGCATGGTGAGAGCGCGGCGACCGGAGACGATTTCGAGCCGAACCCCGTCGTGGAAATGTACGCGGGAAAGAATCTTGATCAGACCGATTTCTCCTGCCCGTCGAACATGCGTTCCACAGCAGGCGCAAACATCGGCTCCCGGAAAGCGGACGATCCGCACCTGCCCTGTGAGCGCCTTTTTGCTGCGATAAGCCAGCTGCGCAAGCTCCTGCGGGGCGGGAAGGGTAATTTCGGTTTCGGCGTTGGCCCAGATGACCTCGTTGGCCGCAAGCTCCAGAGATGCAAGGTCTTCTTTGGGGATGAGGTGGTTGAAATCAACTGTCACAACCTCCGCGCCCATATGAAAGCCCACGTTGTCGCAGCCGTAGCGGCTGTGGATCAGACCGCTGAGAATATGCTCGCCGGAATGCTGCTGCATGTGGTCAAAGCGGCGGGCCCAGTCGATGCGGCCCGGGACCTCTTCGCCAACGGGAAGCCGGTCGAGGCAGGTGTGCAGAATCTCACCGTCGCGTTCGTGTACGTCCGTGACCTGCACCGGGCCCAGAAATCCGCAGTCGGCCGGCTGACCGCCTCCCTCGGGGTAAAAGGCCGTGCGGTCCAGAATCACGCAATAGCCGTTTTTGACGGGCTCGCACGATAAAATGCGGGCGGTGAAGTCGGTCTGATAGGCATCAATCTCATACAGCTTTTCTGTAGCCATGGCAAAGTCCTCCGTTTCTGTTGTTCTGAGTGTATCACAGCCCGGGGCAGCCCGCAACGAGGATTTTTCCGTTGACAAGCCGTGCCGGAAGGTGGCATACTAGGCGGTGGAGTGTATACAATCAAAGTGAGGTGAATCACATGGACGCAGGAAGTAGCGGCGGCACAGCGGCCGGCCGAAGTTGCACAGAAGCCGACGCGGTTCCCGCGCCCGGATTCTTATGGCAGCACCGCACAATCAGGCCTGCGGGCTTTGGCAGCCCATGAGGGATTCCGATATTTTCACAGCAAATCCGTAATGCGAAATCGCCGGATCCCCCTGCCGGATACTGCGGTATTGCCTTATAAAACAGCACCATGCGCATCCGTCACGGGATTCGGCGCGACCCCTCTGCATACTCTTTAAGGGGCCGGATGTGTGCGCGCAGCTGCACGGTGCTGTTTCTGTGCCCACGGTCTGTGTCAGACCGCGGCGGTCAGCGTGTGTCTTTGCTTCCTACAGCAGCTCCAAAGCAAGCAAGGAGGAAAGACCATGTCAGAACAAACTGTCATTCTGGAGACCACGTTCAAAAAGCTCCTGAGCGGGAAAAAATACAAAACTCTGCGGGACATCCTCACAACAATGAACCCTGCGGATATCGCCGCCGTTTTTGCCGAGCTCCCGGAAGATCGGCTGCCGATTCTGTTTCGGCTGTTGCCAAAGGAGCTGGCGGCAGACACATTCGTCGAAATGGAGCCGGAGCTCCAGCAGCTCCTGATTCAGGGACTGAGCGATTCCGAGCTCAAGGAGGTTGTTGATGAGCTCTACCTCGACGACGCCGTAGACCTTGTTGAAGAAATGCCGGCCAATGTGGTCAAACGAATTCTGCGCCAGGCAGACCCGGATATGCGGGCCTCGATCAACGAGCTTCTGCGATACCCCGAAGATTCCGCCGGCAGCATCATGACCACCGAGTTTGTCAGCCTGCGGCCAAAAATGACCGCCGACGAGGCGATTCTCCGCATCCGACGTACCGGAGTAGACAAGGAAACCATCTATACCTGCTATGTTACCGACCCGTCAAACCGCCTCATCGGTATCGTAACCGTACGCGAGCTGCTTCTGGCAGACGGCGACGAGGTGATCGACGACATCATGACCCCGAACGTCATCAGTATCAATACGCACGACGACCAGGAAGAAGCCGCACATATGTGCAGCAAATACGGCTTTCTCGCGCTGCCCGTGACAGACGCCGAAAACCGGCTTGTCGGCATCGTCACCTTCGATGACGCCATGGATGTCATCGAGGAAGAAACCACCGAAGACATGGAAATCATGGCCGGCATTACGCCATCTGACAAATCCTACATGCGGTCCAGCCCCTGGCACATTACAAAGCAGCGTATTCCCTGGCTTCTGATTCTGATGATTTCCGCCACCTTCACCGGCATCATCATCACAAGCTTTGAAACCGCGCTGGCCGCGCAGGTGGCACTGGTCGGCTTTATCCCCATGCTCATGGATACCGGCGGCAACTCGGGCTCGCAGTCCTCTGTCACCATAATCCGCAGCCTGTCGCTCGGCGAGATTGAATTTTCGGATCTGCCCGCCATCCTCTGGAAGGAAATCCGTATTGCCGTTTTGTGCGGTGTGGTGCTGGCTGCTGCCTGCTATGCCAAGATCATGCTGATAGATCGCCTGCTGATGGGAAACGAGGGTGTTACGGCTATGGTTGCCGCGGTGGTCTGTCTCACGCTGATTGTCACTGTATTGCTGGCCAAGATCGTCGGCTGCGTCCTGCCCGTTCTGGCCAAGCGCTTCGGGTTCGACCCTGCCGTGATGTCCAGCCCCTTCATCACCACCATTGTTGACGCACTGTCGCTTCTGGTCTATTTCGGCTTTGCCACCGTGCTGCTTGGCCTGTAGGCCCTGTCCCGGCAGATAATAAAAGAGCCGCGGTACCCGCTGCACCCTTCGGCGCAATATACGGGTCCGCGGTCTTTTTTACGGCAGCACCGCATCATGAGACGGGTGCTTTCGGCGGGAGATTTTGCCGCATTGTGCGGAGCTGCCTTATGAAGGCTTATTGCACGCGAAGCACAAGCAAGCCCCGATAGATGCCGGGACCGAGTGTGATTGGCTCTCCGTTACACGTAGCGATCAGGGTACGGCCCGGCTCGGCACACACCTGGCAGCCTTCGTCGATGTGCAGGCAGGTGAGGTGGCTTTCACCGGCAACAGTCCACACAGAGCCCGCACGAAGCTCCACAATCAGCGCAGCCGTGGGTGTGGCGCAGGCGGTAATCTGCATGTCGGCGATTTTCTGCGGCTGGGTATAATACAGGCCATAGCCGTCTGTGGGATGGCAGGCCGTGTCGGTCTCGTCGTATACAAAACGGCCCGCCTCGTCAGTCTGCGGGACATAGTTTGTTACGGGCATTTTTCCAAACAGCAGGTCGTCGAGGCGCTCGGTTTTGTATTTGCGGCCCTTCTCGTCGGTGCAGCTGCGGCTGCCGTCAGCGTTTTTGATGAGGCCATAGCTGAAGCAGCGGTGCCGGGCCACACCTGTGGAGATTATGCCCGTAAGGCGGGTATCCTCGAGCTTCAGGACCAGGGCCTGACCGGACGAACGGCGCGTGTTGTAGCTGTCGCCGCACAGGGTCATATGGCACAGCGTAAGCACTGCGGCGTTTTCACCGGCTACGGTCGGATCAAAGCCGTCGGTCGAACCGAACTCTTCGGGGTAGACCTCGATACAGGGCGCCCAGCAGCCGTCGTGGGTGCGCGTGCCCATGCCGGCATCGTCGGTTTCCATCAGGTGAATCAGCCGGGGAGCTGTAATTTGTACGTCTGTACACGAAATCTCCGGACCGTTTGGCCTGGCTGCGCCAGACTTTATCAGAAAGGCTGTGTCTCCGGCATACAGCTCGGTGCCGGGCAGGAAAACAAAGGGAGCCGTGGACTGGTGATGCCACATGCCGATAAATCGCGCCGAGCGCAGCACGCTGCCGCGTGCGGGAATTTCGGCAAGGCCGCCGCTCAGTGCGGCTGCCAGCGGAGCCAGATGGTCGCCGGCCGCAAGCAGATTTTCCTGAGAGGAAGAGCCGACCGTTACCGGGCAGTTGTTGCCGCCCACGGCAAAGCAATAGTCGGGCACATCCATACGGACACCCAGAAATGTGGAGGTTACACCGCCCAGAATATAGGCGCCGTAGCCGCTGCCATAGCCCTGCCCCGCGGGAATTTCGGCGCGGGTGTTGATGATGTTGTGCACGGCCTGCTTTGTCCCGTCGACCGACAGAACGCCCCAGCCGTTGCAGGAGCAGTCGCAGTCGTAATAGGTTACGTTGGCGTTGTCGAGCACGTTGGTGGCACGCTGCGTACCGCGCAGCCCCAGAACCCACGGCGTTTCCGACAGGTGCGGGTGCTTGGCGTGCCAGTCGGTGTTGTCGGTGCCCTCACCGCGGATCACGGAATGCATGACTACCACGCGGCTGTCGCCTCCGGCGGCCACGGCTGTGGCTATTGCGCCTTTTGTGCGGATGCTTACGCCGTCCAGCACCAGGTTGGCATTGCCGCAGGCGGCTACGGCGCTGCCCCACAGCTCAAAATCGTCGCCGCCGTTGCCCTGCATGGAAAATTCCGTACCCTCCGCGCGAAAGACTCCGCCGCTTATGGTAAGACCGTTCAGGCAGTTGCCCCGGGTGCGGATGCTTCCGCCGGTGAGTGTTTCACCCCGCAACCGGCCGGTTACGGCCGCTGCCGCGCAGGCTCCGACCTGTACGCCCCGGTCGGTGACCAGAAGGGCCGAGCGATAGTCGTTTTTCCACGCTCCCAGCTCGGGCTGATCGTCAACCGGAGTCAGGATGATTTCACCCTCATAGCTGCCGGGTACGGGATCGGTGAGCACATGGTCCACCGTCATCAGAACACGTTGGCCCGGCGGCGCCTCCAGTCGGCCCTGCGGACCGATGGTCAGTGCACGGAGCCTCTGCTCACCGGTGATCAGAAGAGATGTGAGAACCGTCTGCTGCATAAAAACCTCCTTATAGGTCAGCCTCTTTTTGAAAGATTGATGAGTGCTTCTCCGCACAGATAGCGCCGGAGATTGTCATAGCAGATGTCCAGCGCGGCCTGCCTTGTGCCGGGCAGCCGAAAACCTCCGGCCGTGTGCGGGGTGATCAGGCAGTTTTCACGCTGCCACAGGGGATGGTCCGGGTTCAGCGGCTCGGGATCGGTTACGTCCACGGCAGCGCCCCACAGATGGCCTTCGGCCAAAACGTCGTTCAGGGCAAGCAGATCCAGACTGGGGCCGCGCCCGACATTTATCAGAACGGCGTCGCGCTTCATGCGAAGCAGCCGCTCACGCCCCATCACGCCGCGGGTGTCGGGCTGATCGGGCAGAATCATTACCACCGCGTCGGCCTGCGGCAGAAGCCGGTCGATCCGATCGGGGCCATACAGTGCGGTCAGAGCACCCCTGTCGGCAGAGGTGCTGCGCCGTACGCCCCAGACCTCGCGGCAGCCGAGCCCCAGCAGTCGCCGTGCCAGTGCCTGCGCAATCTGTCCGGCTCCCCAGATGAGAACCACGGCATCCTGCAGCGTTTTCAGCTGCGGCTGGTCCTGCCAGAGGCTTTTTCGCTGGTTGTCCCGGCACTGCGGCAGCTTGTGGCATACGGCAAGCAAAAGGGCGCAGGCGTGCTCGGAAACGGCGGTATTATAGGCACCTGCCGCCCCGGCCAGCATGGTCTGCGCGGGCAGAACGTCGAGATATTCGTTGGTGCCGGACCAGAAGCTCTGCAGCAGGCGCAGATTTCGGCATACGCCAAGCCGCGCGGGCGCGGGTGTACCGAGGATGACCTCCGCGCGCATGAGATCGCTGTCGGATACGGCCTGTGCGTCGGCAAAGATCTGTTCTCCTCCGCCCAGGGCGGCAAAGCGCTGCTGCTCGTCGGCGGTCAGGGGAAGAAGGTTCAGAATAACTGGTTGCACGAAAGACTCCTTTCCGGCTGACATCGAAGCATACGGCACGCCGCTCGAAAACCGCAGGGACTGCGGCAGCGGCCGGACGATGCAGCCATTTGATTTCGGGCAGCACCGAGGCATGCAACAGGAGCGATTGCTGCCGAATCCGGCAGGACCGCAGCCATGCTCTGCATACGGCGGGACGACGCTGCGTCGGCGGAAATAATCCGCAGGGCACCGCGGGCGCAATGATGCGATGCTGCCTTTACTACTATAGCAAAGCTCCGTGCATTGTGTCAACTCACACTGCGGACCGATACCACAGCAGGACCGACAGGAACGAAAACAGCTCCATTTGCTGCCGAAATATACAGTCAATTCGTGAAATAATGCATATTTCGGCAAAATATACAGGTTCATCCGGGCATTTTTCGGGTGTTTATGCAAAATTATGCTTGCCATGTGCAAAGGAGCGTGTTATGATGTGGCCAACATCGAAATATTCCGTTCGTTTTTTCGGACGTTATCAGGAGGAACACCCATGGAAGGAATCAAAAAAGTAGTTCTGGCGTATTCCGGCGGTCTGGATACATCCGTGATCATTCCCTGGCTCAAGGAAAACTACGACAACTGTGAGGTTATTGCCGTATCGGCCAATGTCGGGCAGGGCGACGAGCTCGACGGCCTCGAGGAAAAGGCTAAAAAGACCGGAGCCTCCAAGCTCTATATCGAAGATCTGACCGACGAATTCGTCAACGACTGCATTATCCCCACCATGAAGGCCGGCGCCGCCTATGAGGGATATCTGCTGGGCACCAGCTTTGCACGCCCCATCATTGCAAAGCGCATCACCGAAATCGCTCTGGCCGAGGGCGCGGATGCCATCTGCCACGGCTGTACCGGCAAGGGCAACGACCAGGTACGATTTGAGCTGGCAATTCACCACTTTGCTCCAAACATCAAGATTATCGCTCCCTGGCGTGAATGGTCCATCCAGTCGCGCGACGAAGAGATCGACTATGCCGAGGCGCACAACGTTCCTCTGAAAATCAACCGCGAGACAAACTACTCCAAAGACAAAAACCTGTGGCATCTGAGCCATGAGGGACTGGACCTCGAAGACCCCTCCCTGGAGCCCACCTACGAAAAGCCCGGTTTCCTCGAAATGTCCGTCAGCCCCATGCAGGCTCCGGACAAGCCCACCTACATCACGCTGCACTTCGAACAGGGCGTTCCGACCACACTGAACGATGAAGCCCTGACACCCAAGCAGATCATCCTCAAGCTCAACGAAATCGGCGGTGCCAACGGCATCGGCCTGCTGGACGTGGTAGAAAACCGGCTTGTCGGCATGAAGAGCCGCGGCGTATACGAAACCCCGGGCGGCACCATTCTGTATCAGGCACACAGTCTGCTCGAAACCCTCTGTCTCGACAAGCTTACCAGCCACAAGAAGGCCGAGCTGGCACTGACCTACGCAGACCTGGTCTACAACGGGCAGTGGTATACACCGCTGCGCGAGGCACTGGACGCGTTTGTGGACAGCACACAGAAAAACGTCACGGGCGATGTGCGTCTCAAGCTCTATAAGGGCAACATCATCCCGGCAGGCATTACCAGCCCATTCAGCCTGTATTCCGAGTCGATCGCGACCTTTGGCCAGAGCGACTACAACCAGAAAGACGCTGAAGGCTTTATCAATCTTTTCGGCATGCCCATTCGGGTGGCGGCCATGCTTGAGCAGGGCCTGCTGCACCAGAACGAGCACGGCACCCCCACCAAATACCACGACTGAGCGCAGGGAGGAACGGCAATGAAGCTATGGGGCGGAAGATTTGACAAGGAGCTCGACCAGACGGTCAGCGATTTCAATTCCTCCATCGCCTTTGATGCCCGACTGTGGCCGGAGGATATCCGCGGCTCCATGGCACATGCGGCAATGCTGGGCCGGCAGGGGATTATCCCGCAGGAGGATGCGCAGGCCATTCAAAACGGACTGACACAGCTTGCACAGGACATTCAGGAGGGCCGGGCGGTTTTTACTGCGGACAACGAAGATGTGCACATGAACATCGAAACACTGCTGACCGAGCGCATCGGCGACGCGGGAAAGCGGCTGCATACCGCACGCTCGCGCAACGACCAGGTTGCGGTGGATCTGCGGCTCTACCTCAAGCGCGAAATCTCCGCAATCAACAAGCTGCTGCTTTCTCTGATGAACACCCTGTGCGACATGGCGCAGGACAACCTCACAACCTGGATGCCCGGCTATACGCATCTGCAGCGGGCGCAGCCCGTCTCCTTTGCCCACTACCTTATGGCCTATGCCAATATGTTCCGCCGCGATGTTACCCGCATGGATGACTGCATGGAGCGTATGGACGAGATGCCGCTGGGCTCCGGAGCTCTTGCCGGCACAACCTATCCCATCGACCGTCCGGGGACGGCTGCGGATCTTGGCTTTGCCCGCATTACGCAGAATTCACTCGACGGCGTATCCGACCGCGATTACTGCGTGGAATTTCTTTCTGCCTGCTCGCTGATCATGATGCATCTGTCACGGTTTTCCGAAGAGGTTATCCTCTGGTGCTCGTGGGAATTCAAATTCCTTGAGCTCGACGACGCCTTTTCCACCGGCTCATCCATCATGCCACAGAAGAAAAACCCGGACATTGCCGAGCTGGTGCGCGGAAAGACCGGCCGCGTATACGGCGATCTCATGGCTTTGCTCACCGTGATGAAGGGCCTTCCCCTGGCATACAACAAAGACATGCAGGAGGACAAAGAAGCCGTATTCGACGCGGCAGACACCATAAAATCCTGCCTGCAGGTGTTTGCCGCAATGATCAAAACGGCAAAGGTTTTGCCGGAGAATATGGCGGCGGCGGCCAACGGCGGCTTTATCAACGCTACCGACTGCGCGGACTACCTCACCAGAAAGGGCATGCCCTTCCGCCGGGCCTATACCGTTGTCGGGCGGCTGGTCAACAGCTGCATCCTGCAGGGCCTGACACTCGATACCCTTCCGCTCGAGGACTACAGGGCAGCCAGCGATCTGTTTGATGACGACATCTATCAGGCTATCAGCCTGCAGACCTGTGCCTCCGGACGCAATGTGCCGGGCGGCCCGGCACCCGGGCAGGTAAAGGACCAGATCGCGTATATCCGCTCCTTTTCTGCACAGCATGGATGAAAATTCCACTGCACACAATATCACACACAGGGGCGCGGCCGGCAGGCCGCGCCATCAGGCGTTCTACGCCCATGCCCGGACACGAACCCTCTGCTTCTCCGATTGAAGAAGAAAACTCTGATTTCTCCGGAGACAGGTACCGCCCAGCCTCCATTCGGGAGGCACGGGGTTGTTCCCAAACCCGGGAACAGAGGGCTTTACGGGAAAAGCCCGCCCCTTGCAAGGGGGCAGTCCCTGCCGCCCTCCCTCTGTGCTCTCTCCCGCAAGAGGGGAAACCTGATGGAGGTCCCTGCGGGGCTTTGCCTCCCTCCGGGAGGCGCAGGGTTGTTCTCCGACGGT
Source organism: Oscillospiraceae bacterium (assembly GCA_963639765.1). GTDB lineage: Bacteria > Bacillota > Clostridia > Oscillospirales > Oscillospiraceae > CAVHXA01. The sequence continues at coordinate 76,492 of CAVHXA010000009.1, forward strand.
AGAGGACAAACCCACGGTCCCCGTGGAACGGGGATTCTCCACCTGCCTCACCGGTCGGAGAGGATAAAACCACTTGTCCCCGTGGAACGAGGACGTCTCTCCTCCCTCTGTGCTCCCTCCCGCCGGGAGGGAGTTGGGGGTGGAGCCTGTTAAGCAGGGACCAAAAAAATGAGGCTTTCAAAGCCGCTTTGTGGTACATAAACGGGCAATGTTTTCCTTACTGTCATCATATGATG
>CAVHXA010000010.1:0-2584 GCA_963639765.1 Oscillospiraceae bacterium
CCCGGGCCACCGGGACCGCCGGGACCACCGGGACCACCGGGGCCACCGGGACCACCGGGGCCGCCGGGACCGCCGCCGGACATATTCGGATCGTCGTTTTCGTGGGTTTGCAGCAGAATTCCGCTTTCGCTGTACAGCTGTGCATCATCAATGCATATTTTTGCTCCGCGCCCCTTGATTTGAATCGCCGCATATTTTGTGTGGAATACCGTTCCGTTGGAGATTGTCAGAGTGCCGCCGCTGCCGCCGTGCATCATAACGCCAAAACGGTTGGAATACACGTCGCAACGATTTGTAAAGGTAGCGCTGCCTTCGGCACAGATGATAACGGGATAGGAATCAATGCGCATGGTGCAATGGTCGAAATAGTCGTGACAGTCGCCAATGGAATAGGCGCCGTAGCCGCAGTTGACGGTTTCGATCAGGCAGTCGTTCAGACGCAGACGAGCTACTTTTGTTGCATCGGTGGATAATACACCCCAGTTTTCTGCTTTGAGGTGGCAGCGATTATATGTTACCGTGGCACTGTCAACCACATTGGTTGAGCGAACATTGCCGGTAAGGCCCAGTACCCACGGTACCTTTGTCATGCCGACCACATTGTTGGGTTTATCGCCGTCCCAGCATTCAATCTCAGAGTCGTTGACGACTACAACGGATTCTTCGCTGCCCAGAATAGCGGAGCGCAGCGAACCTACGCCCTTGTACTTCAGGTTGTTGACAGTTACCTTTGCCTTTCCTGCGGCAGCAACACCCATACCGACACCGACAAAATCGTTCCCGCCGTTTCCGGTAAAATCCATAACGGCGTTGTTGATGGTGTATTCGCCTTCACCGGATACATAAACACCCGAAAAGTTGTCATTTATGGACTTCAGCTTCAGGGAATCCGCACAATGGTCATCCACCGCTGCGCCGTTCCACGTGGCTTCGATGCTGCGGCTGCGGTCAAGCTTTCCGTCGTGCACAACAACGGCAGCCGACCAGTCCCATGGAGTAATGGCACCATGACTGTCGTGTTCGAAATGAATAAAGTCCGCAACGGTCAGCACGAGATTGCCCGTGTAGCTGCCGGGTGCCAAGGGAGTTTCAACGCCGTCTAAGGTAAAGATCAGATTTTTTCCGTCCGGCCCCTGAACCTTTGCCTCGGGAGCAATGGTCAGGGCAGACAGCTGCGTTGTCTGCTCAACCTGCCAGAGATCATTCACGATTTTTTCCATAACAAGTCTCCTTATCTGGTTTTAATACCGTATTGCATTATACGACATATCCGTCGATATGTAAATATGCCAAAACAGGACAAAGCTGTCATTTCCATACATTGTCAGATAGATTCTTCCCCAGAGAGATCAGCCGAAAGGCACGTTCGGCTGCGTCAGTCAGCAGGGCAGAAGCATTGCCTATTGCTTCATCCGGGTCTATAAAAGAGCATACACAGCTTTCAGCGGCATTGCAGAGTGAATCGTTAACGCCGCCGGAGATGGAACCGGCCAGTGCTATCAACGGAACACCGGCGGATCGACAGCGCCGGCTCAGTGCGGAAATCACCTTGCCCATGCTGCTTGTGCGATCCAGCCTGCCCTCACCGGTAACAACCAGATCCGCAGCTGTAATAAGGCTGTCAAAATTCTGCAAATTCAGTATTGTGTCCGCACCGCAGACCAGCTCTGCTCCGCAAAAGGCAGCCAGACCAAAACCAAGGCCGCCTGCGGCACCGGCTCCGGAAAATGCAGCAGCATTCCTTCCGCTGATGCCTTGCATCAGAAAAGCAAGATTTTCCGCTCCTCGCTCCAATGACGCAATATCGTCAGGGCCGGCTCCTTTTTGCGGCCCGAATACCGCAGCAGAACCATTCGGCCCAAGCAGGGGATTTGTAACATCGCACAGCGCATAAATCCGACAGCCCCTGAGTCTTTGGTCCAATCCGCTCAGATCCACGCTTTGAATCTGTTCCAGATCTCTGCCGCGGCCGGGCAATTCCGAACCCTGTGCGTTCAAAAAACGCGCTCCCAGAGCACGGGCCATGCCAATCCCGCAGTCGTTGGTAGAAGATCCGCCAAGTCCGATCGTCAGTTCTCTGCACCCATGGTCCAAAGCGGATGCAATCAGCTGACCTACGCCATAGGTAGTTGTATCCATTGCACTGCGTTGTTCCGGCGGAATCAGATCCAGTCCGGCGGCCGAAGCCGTCTCAATAACGGCAGCTCCATTCCCGCAAAGGACATAACCGGAAGAAATCTCCAGACCCAGGGGCCCGGTTATTCGCAAACGGCGTTCGGTTCCGCCAAGTATGCTGCAAAGGACCTGCGCAGTTCCTTCACCGCCATCGGCCATCAGCACGGTTTTCGTCCGGGCATTCGGAAATACACGAAGAATGCCGTCTTTTATGGCGCATGCGGCCTGCGCACAGGTCAGGGATTCCTTGAACGAATCCGGCGCAATAATGATATTCATGACGTCAGCCTTTCTGTAAATGGCTTTGATTCAGTGCACGAAGGAAGAATCCGAAAAAGTTCTGCGTTTTTCGGGCGCGCACAGATGCAGCCCGGGAAAAGCGCCAAAGCACCGGTCATGCGTATGGGTC
>CAVHXA010000010.1:2594-65189 GCA_963639765.1 Oscillospiraceae bacterium
TCCCCGGACTTGCATTCTGTTTTCCGGCACGTTACAATGAAAAAAAGGATGTGAGAAGCAGTGATAAAAACAAATGTAACACGTCTGCTGAAGCAGGCCGGAATCTGCTTTGAAACAAAAGAATACAGCTGGGATGAATCGGATCTGAGCGGCCTGCATGCCGCACAGCAGATCGGAATGAGCCCGGAGGAGGTATTCAAAACACTGGTAGCTCGCGGAGCAAAGGGCGGCCTGTATGTGTTCTGCATTCCCGTGAGCTGCTCGCTGGACCTGCGGAAGGCTGCCCAGGCTGCCGGCGAAAAAAGCATCTCCATGATACATGTAAATGAACTGCTTCCCATGACCGGTTATCTTCGCGGCGGATGCAGTCCGATTGGAATGAAAAAGAAGCTGCCGACATTTATCGAAGAAACCGCGCAGATATACGATGCCATTGCTGTCAGCGCCGGCCAGCGGGGAGTACAGGTAGTCCTGAAGCCGCAGACACTGGCGGATTATACAGGAGCAGCATTTGCAGATCTGATCTGATGCGCCGATGCCGGCTCCGAGCCTGAGGAAGCACCGCATAATGCGGAGTGTATTCGGCGAGAAATTTTGTCCCGGGACAGGATCCCGGATACGCAGGAATACCGTATGCATTTCAGGTCTTCCGGACTGCAGGATTGGGGCAGAAGGCTGCGGACAAATTGTGCGTTGTTTCCCCAAGCTGCACAACCAATTTCAAACAGGGCCGGTTGTACTGCGGGGCAGTGCCGGCCGGGCAGGAGACGCACTCTATGAATGAAGCGGAAATAATACATCGACTGGCCGCATCCGCACAGGAAGAATTCGTTCTGCGAAGTCTGGCAGACAAGCTCGAAAGAGCAGGCAGAGGGACTGCTTCTGCCAGCCGTTTTCTGACTCCTCGTGAGCAGATCATGGGAGAAAGCCTGATGCGTGCGCTCTGCGCACAGGACTATGCTTTTTTTGGCGGATACGATTCGGCAGAGCGCCGTGTATTTCAGTGCTGGCCACAGTGGGATGAACAGGATTTCTCCGTACTCGGAGCATTGCGTATAAGCTATCCGACTGCTGCGCGGATTGATCATCGGGCAGTTCTTGGTGCAATTCTTTCGTTGGGACTCACAAGAGACTGTCTCGGCGATATTCTGGTTGGCGAGACCAGCGCGGACGTTATTCTCACTGTGCAGCAGATGGATTTCATTGCCCGGAATCTGCAGCAGATTGGCCGCAGCCGAATCAGAATCCGGCCAATCGAGCTGTGTGCGCTGATTATACCGCCGCCGCAGGGAAGAACCATCCGAGATACGGTGGCATCGCTTCGCCTGGATGGAATTCTTTCCGCCGGGCTGAGCCTCAGCCGCGACAAGGCAGCAAAGCTGATACAGGCAGGTGCTGTACAGATAGACCATATGGTCTGCCTGAAGCCGGACCGGCAGCTGAAACCGGATGCGCTGCTGTCTGTACGCGGCTACGGACGACTGCGTCTTCTTACGGTTTCCGAACCGACCAAAAAGGGCCGTCTGCCGATTACGATCTTTCGATACGATTGAGTGTCGGTCAGGCAGGAAACAGAGCGGTGCGGATGTACTGCAAACCGAAAAGCCGCCAAAGGCCGCCCTGCGCCCGGCTGTTTACAAGGCTGCCGCAATACGCACAGCAGCCGCCGGCGTCCGGGGTCGCAGCAGCACAGAACGCACGGACCTTGTCAAGGACACTGCAGCCTGGATCGAACTGCCCTCAGAAAATCAAGGGTATTTACCTGCTTTACCATATCCCCAACGGCCAGAGCGGCAAGATCACCGGTCATAATACCGCTTTCGATGGTGTCGAGCGCAGCCCGTTCAAGCCGTTCGGCAAAATCACAGAGTTCCGGAGTCTGGTCCCGCTGACCGCTTTTTTTCAGTGCGCCCGTCCATGCAAAAATGGTTGCAACGGGGTTGGTGGAGGTTTCTTCACCGCGCAGATAGCGATAGTAGTGACGGGTAACGGTTCCGTGAGCCGCTTCGTATTCAAAACAGCCGTTTGGTGATACCAGCACAGATGTCATCATGGCAAGTGATCCAAAGGCGGCAGAAACCATGTCACTCATTACATCACCGTCATAGTTTTTCAGAGCCCAGATAAATCCGCCTTCAGAACGAACCGCTCTGGAAACGGCGTCATCAATCAGCGTATAAAAATAAGTCAGGCCCTTCTGCTCAAAAGCAGCGCGATATGTCTGCTCATACTCCTCCTGAAAAATCGTCCGGAATCGGCTGTCATAAAGCTTCAGGATTGTGTCCTTGGCACTGAACCAGAGGTCCTGCCCTTGGTCGACGGCATATTGAAAGCACGAACGCGCAAAAGAACGGATGGAAGAATCAAAATTGTGTTCGCCCATCACTACGCCGGGCTCGCGAAACTCGGCAACGGGCAGAATCTTTACATCACCGGAATCAGAGGTAATGTAAAGCTCGGCCTTTCCCGGACCGGAAACCTGATAGTCCTCCGCCTTATAGATATCACCGTAGGCGTGACGGGCTATGGTAATGGGGGCCTTCCATGCGGGAATGGCCGGCGTAATGCAGGACACCCGAATCGGCGTGCGAAAGACAGTGCCGTCAAGCTTTGCACGCAGGGTTGCATTGGGGCTCTTCCATTGCTTCGAAAGTCCGTATTCCTGCACCCGGGCGGCATTTGGGGTGATAGTGGCACATTTCACGCCTATACCCAACCGGGCAATGGCAGCTGCAGCCTGAATGGTCACCTGATCTCCGGTAGCCTCCCGATTGGGCAGGCCAAGATCATAATATTCCGTATTCAGGTCAACAAAGGGCTCGAGCAGCTCCTGCTTGATCCAGGCCCAGAGCACACGAGTCATTTCGTCCCCGTCGAGCTCGGCAATGGGCTTTTTCATTTGAATCCTGTCCATGCTGTCAACCCTCCCGTTTTTGTGCTGCATACCAGTTCATCAGGCAGCCTTTTTCGATAATCTCACGTTCCCGCTTTGTCATTTCCGGCAGATTCAGGGTGATTTGTGTAATCCGACCGTCAGCAAGGACCCTTGCCGGGATGGCCTGCGCGCCGCAAAGAAGCTGAGTACGAATGTTCGGAATATAGATATAGTCTCCGGGCTGATAAGGAAAATCCGTGTCGGCGTCCAGATAAAAGGGAAGCATGCCCCAGTTGATGCAGTTGGACCGATACCGTTTGGTTGCATATTCATAGCATATATTGGCTGCACCGCCCAACACGCGCTGGCAGGATGCGGCCTGCTCACGGGCGGATCCGTCACCCGGACGGTTGGCAAAAATTGCAGACCCCAGCGAACAATCCTCTGATTGCGCATTCAGACGCTTCAGCACGGCCTGCAAGGTCTCAGAAGGGGTATTCAAAGCCAGAAGACGACTTTGCTCGCGGATGGCCGCGGTGCGCGGAACATAGTCCGGGTCACGTCTGGAAAGAGTAAAACCGGCCAGCCTGAGCGGATTGGAGCGATAACTGGATGTGTCACCCGAGGGAATCAGCTCGTCGGTTGTGGTAACGGGATCGCGAAGGGTGCTGGCCAGCTGCAGAAGCAGATTTTCCTTCAGGCCCGGAATCGCAGGCCAGTCTGTGATGTTTGGCCCAAAGCGCAGAGCTGCGGAGCCTTGCGGCTTTCCAAAGCCCTGATAGACCCTGCTGCGATAGGCAGAAGCATTGTATGTGCGCACACGGATTGCCGGCTGCGTATAGTCGACCTCAGAGGCAGAGGTGAGCAGCCCTCCGTTTCGAGCTGTGGCAGCAATGCTTCGGGCATCCATCAGGGCTACGGCAGAAAGCTGCCCGTCTGATGGCTTTGAGCCTTCCCGGTTGGGGAAATTGCGTGTTGTATGGCGAATGGAAAGGCCGTTGTTCGCCGGAACGTCGCCTGCACCAAAGCAGGGACCACAGAAGCAGGGCTTAAACACGGCACCCGACTGAAGCAGCTTTTGCTCTATGCCGTTTTCCATAAGCTCCATGGCAACCGGAACGCTGGATGGATAGATACTCAGGGAAAAATAGCCGCATCCGGTCTGCGCCCCCCGAAGAATGGAGGCAGCCTCGGCTATATTGCCATACATGCCGCCCGAGCATCCCGCGATAATGCCCTGATCGCACCGCAGGCGGCCGTTTTCGATCTTGCTGAGAAGATCCAGCTTCACGCGGCCGCCGAATTGTTCCAGGGCCCGTTTTTCGGTTTCACGAAGAAGGTCAGCCAGATTTTCCTGCAGGAACGCAATGGTAAAGGCCTCGGACGGATGAAAGGGGAGTGCGATCATGGGTTCAATCCGATCCAGATCTATCCATATCAGGCCGTCATAGCAGGCTCCCTCCTGCGGCTGCAGACGATGGTAATCCTGAGGGCGGCCGTGGATGGCGTAATACTCCTCCACAGTATCATCGGTCTGCCAGATGGAAGAGAGACAGGCCGTTTCGGTTGTCATAACATCAATGCCCGTGCGAAAATCCATATCGAGGGATGCGATGCCTGGCCCGGCAAATTCCAGAATTTTGTTTTTCACAAATCCGTTTTTGTATACCGCGCCGCACAGAGCAATGGCCACATCCTGAGGACCCACTCCCCGCCGCGGCGATCCTGTCAGGTAAACCAGAACGGTTTGCGGCCGGACTATATCATAGGTTGCCTCCAGCAGCTGCTTGACCAGCTCGGGGCCGCCTTCACCCACACCCATGCATCCAAGAGCTCCATAGCGCGTATGGCTGTCGGACCCCAGAATCATCCTGCCGCAGCCGGCAAGCTCTTCTCTGGCGTATTGATGAATGACGGCGAGATTGGGCGGAACAAAGATACCGCCGTATTTTTGTGCGGCAGAAAGCCCAAAGGCGTGGTCGTCCGCATTGATGGTGCCGCCTACGGCACACAGAGAATTGTGGCAGTTTGTCATAACATAAGGCACGGGAAACTGCTGAAGACCGCTGGCTCTTGCAGTCTGAATGATGCCGACATATGTGATGTCATGCGAAATCAGGCTGTCAAAACGAAGCTTCAGATCCTGGTCATTGCCCCGGTTGTGGGCATCTATAATTGAGGATGCAACGGTATATTTCCGCCCCATCTCAAGATCGTCGGCCGGGGTGGGTATACCGGGGCGACCGTTGTGCCAGACTACCCGGTCGCTGTGCAGCTGTATCATAAGGTTCACCTCTCATAGAATCTACATGGCTAGTATACCACGGTATGAAGCTGAGGTAAAGCACATGAAACGGTTAATTTTGCAGGAAGACAAAACCATTCCTGCATAAAATCCACGAATTATCGGGCTTTCTATCGGATTATCCTGTGATTTTTGAATAATTTCATTTTATTACTTGCAATCAAAAACTCTGCTTTGTATAATGATGCTGCGCTCCGTTTCAAACGCAGCAGCTATTTCAAGGCGGTGACCCGAATAATGGATCAGCAAACCAGCGCCATGCTGACCGGTTATGCAAGCGCACTCAGCGCACACATCAGAAAGGAATACCTGATCGACAGCTCCTTCTATACAGACGACAGCGTCAAGCGCGGTCTGCGTAATCTCGACGGCAGCGGTGTAGTGGCCGGTGTATCGCGGATCGGAAGCGTACAGGGATACTATCTGCAGGATGGTGCGCGGATTCCCATACAGGGTCACCTGTATTATCGCGGAATCGATGTAGAAGAAATTGTCCGGGCCCATCGCTGCGAGAATACCTTTGGCTACGAAGAGGTCGCCTATCTGCTTTTATGCGGTCAGCTGCCGGATCAGCACCAGATGGACATGTTTGGTCAGGCCCTGGATAAGGCAAAGGCCCTGCCGGACGGCTTTCTTGAGGCAGAGATCTTTCGCACTCCAAGCGCCAACATAATGAACGGCCTGGCCAGAAGTATTTTGTCTCTGTATGCATATGATCCAAATCCGGACGACACCTCTCTGGATAATGTTCTTTTGCAATCCATCAAGCTCATTGCCAGGGTTCCGACCATTGTGGCACAATGCTATGCCATGAAGCGGCACTATTTCGACCACGCTTCGCTCTACATCCACAATCCAAAGGAAAAGCTGTCGGTCTCAGAAAACTTTCTTCGCCTCATCAGGCGGGATAAGTCCTTTACCGACAGCGAGGCAAAGCTGCTTGACGCGCTGCTGATGCTGCATGCCGAGCACTCCGGCGGAAACAACTCCGCCTTTACATGCAGGTCCGTTTCTTCCACGGGCTCCGACACCTACAGTGCCATTGCCGCGGCCGTCGGTTCTCTGAAGGGACCTCTGCACGGCGGCGCCAACGCTGCTGTGATGCGCATGATTCGGGATATTCACGCACATGTAACCGATGTGACCGATGATGATGAGATAGGCGCCTATCTCGACCGAATTCTCGACAGGCGTGCCGGAGATGGCTCCGGCAAGCTCTATGGTCTGGGGCATGCGGTATACACGCTTTCCGACCCGCGCTGCATTCTGCTCAAGAAATATGTTCGCGAGCTGGCCGAGGAAAAGGGCATGACGGATGAGGTGGAAATCGCCGAACGAATCGAACGTCTCGGTATCCCAAGGCTGATGGAGCGCAAGGGCAAGACGGTTCCCATCAGTGCAAATGTTGACCTTTATTCCGGTATCGTATACAGCCTGCTCGGCATTCCCGAAGAGCTCTACACACCGCTGTTTGCCGTAGCGCGTATCTCCGGCTGGTGTGCGCATCGAATGGAGGAAATCTGCGGCGGTCCAAGAATCATGCGGCCGGCCTATCGCTACGCAGCGGAAATTCGACCATACATACCAATGAACCAGCGATAAATCAATCCAAACAGGAAAGGGAACTGCTCATCCGAAGGGCAGTTCCCATTTTTCAATTTATTCAAGAATGCGCCTGATTTCGTCCAGATTGTCGGCAAAGAGGATGCCCTTCTGCCGCTCGACCGAGGATAAACCCTTGTGAATCATGTGTTCAAGCAGGATGCGAAGTCCGCGGTAATAGTCGTTGAGATTATAAAGAATACAGGGCGCATCCAGATGGCCGAGCGAGACGCGGGACATGACATCGGTGATTTCCTCGAGTGTGCCTGTGCCGCCCGGAAGGGCAATGAATGCCTGACCCAGTCGAACCATTTCAGCCTTGCGCTGAGCGATGTCGTCTGTAACGATCAGCTGATTAATATCCGGGTTTACATATCCTGCATCAATAAAAAACTGCGGTTCCACGCCGATAACGTATCCGCCCGCGTCCAGCACGCTTTTGGACAGCACACCCATCAAGCCGTTTTTTGAGCCTCCGTACACCAGTGTGTGCCCCTGCTGCCCAATCCACGTGCCAAGCTCCACGACTGCCTCACGAAGGGCCTTATCGCTGCCTTCGTTTGCACCAAGGTATACCGTAATATTCATGGTTATCCTCCTTTCTGAACCTGCTTCGGATATTGGGCATTGTATCACAGCTGTGCGGCCGTGCATAGCGAATATTCGCATATTTTGTAATTCTTAAGACAGCGCTGCATAATGAGGCAAGTGCATTCGGCGAGAGATCCTGTCTTGGGACAGGGCTCGGAAAACGCAGGAATACTGTATGTATTTCAAGCTTTGCAAACTGCGGGATTCAGGCAAAAGATCCTGCGAAGTCCGCAGCCGGATTGCGCGGTGTCCGTGAGAAAATCTGAAGTCAGCGAATTTGTCCGTTGCCCGTTATAACATATTTACAGGTGCTCAGAGCATCCAGACCCATTGGACCGCGCGCATGGAGCTTTTGCGTAGAAATGCCCATTTCACAGCCCAGACCGAACTCACCGCCATCCGTGAATCGGGTAGAGGCATTCACATATACGGCAGCACTGTCGGTCTGCGCACAGAAGCGTTCGGCATGGGAGGCATTTTCGGTGATAATTGCTTCACTGTGGCCGGTAGAATGCTTCAGAATGTGCGCAATCGCCCCGTCCAGGCTGTCTACAACTCCTATAGCCAGGATGTAGTCCAGAAATTCGGTGTCAAAATCTGTTTCCAGGGCCGGTGTCCCGGGAATGATGGCCGCAGCACGGGGATCGAGGCGCAGCTGCACGGGTGTATAACCGCTGCTTTTCCGCTTCTCAACCAGCGCCTGATGGACCATTGGCAAAAAAGCACGTGCAGCAGCCTGATGAACGAGGCAAACCTCAGCAGCGTTGCACACCGATGGTCTGCTGGTTTTTGCGTTGACAAGAATCCGCAGCGCCTGATCGAGGTCTGCATCTTCGTCCACGTAGATATGACAGATGCCGGTGCCTGTTTGTATGCACGGAACGGTTGCGTTGCGTATACAGGCCTGAATAAGGCCTGCGCCGCCGCGTGGGATCAGAAGGTCAACAAGTCCGTTGGCCTGCATGAGTGTATTTGCGCTTTCACGTCCGGTTTCCTGTATCAGATTCAGAATCTCCGGATTCCCGCCTGCAGAGGCAATTCCGGATTTCAGCGCACGAACAATGGCATCCGCACTTCGAAAGGCCTCCTTCCCGCTGCGCAGAACACAGACATTTCCGCTTTTCAGACATAGAGCGGCGGCGTCGGAGGTGACATTTGGACGGCTTTCATAAATAATCGCAACGAGACCGAGCGGTACCTGTTTTTTGCGGATGATCAGGCCGTTTGGACGGGTCACCTCAGACAGGATCCGCCCGGTATGATCGGGCAGCTCTGCTATGGCCCGCAAACCGTCTGCCATGGAGGACAATCGGTCCTTGTCCAGACGCAGCCGGTCCTGCATTACAGGGGAAATCTTGCCCTGCGCCGCCAGAAGATCCTGCTCGTTGGCGGACAGAATGGAATCGGCATGCGCAAGCAGGCTCTGTGCCATGCACAAAAGCATCGTGTCCTTTTTTTCCCGGCCTGCATCCCTGATGTCGGGCCATGCGGCTCTTGTTGTGGTCAGCAGCTGCAATGTTGTCATATTTATGACCATTCCTTTCCGCTGCGCTGCAAGGCATCAAAGGGGACGAAGCACAGCCCCCCAGCACAGCAGGTCGTAATTTGTTAGGGAACCTCTGAATAAATAGCCTTCATTCGGCGCAGAGATTTTGTCTTGGGACAAGGTTCGGAAAACGCAGGAATGCTGTATGTGTTTCAAACCTTCCAAGCTGCAGGATTGAGGCAAGGGATCCGGCGAAGGCCTCAGCCGGATTGCGCGGTGCTGCCTTAGAATATGCCTGAACAAGCAGGCACACTGCAGAGCACGTGGAGGTGAGCAGGCTCAACCTTCCTTCTCCCTGCACAGAAAACGGGTGCCTGTATTTTTCCCGTTTATAACATCATACAGGACGTTTGGGTTTCGTCCGTTAACGATTACCATCTGACAGCCGGCCTCGGTTGCGATACGGGCCGCTTTCAGCTTTGTGATCATTCCGCCCGTGCCAAGTGCGGAGCCGCTGCCACCTGCAAGACCGAAAATATGTTCGTTCAGCTCCTCGACAACCGAAATCAGCTTTGCCTGCGGGTTGACTCGCGGATCCTCCTCATAAAGGCCGTCGATGTCAGAGAGAATAACAAGCAGCTGAGCATGAATACTGGCGGCAACAAGGGCAGAGAGGGTATCGTTGTCGCCGATTTCAATTTCTTCTGTGGATACCGTATCGTTTTCGTTGATGATGGGCAGTGCACCCAGACTCAGAAGACGGACCAGCGTGTTGTGAAAGTTGGTCTTTGGCAGTTCTTCCGTTACGTCCGGAGCCGTAATCAAAAGCTGCGCCACCGTGTGGTTATACTCGGTAAAGAGCTTGTCATAGGTATACATAAGCTCGCACTGCCCGACTGCGGCAGCAGCCTGTTTGCCCGGCATATCCTGCGGACGCCCGGGAAGATTCAGCTTGCCTACGCCCATGCCAATGGCACCGGAGGAAACCAGAATCACTTCGTGCCCTGCGTTTTTGATGTCACTGAGAACCTTGCAGAGTGTCTCGATGCGCTGAATGTTCAGCCGGCCTGTTGTGTGGGCCAGAGTGGAGGTGCCTACCTTTATAACAATTTTCATAAAAACTGCCTCATTCCATAGGATTCAAAGCCATTCTAGCATGCTTTTGCTGGTCAGGCAATTGCGGACCTGTTAAGATTAACCGATGCGGCCTCTGCCCACAGCGAAAAAAGTACAGTCCCGTCTGAAGGGACAGGACTGCATGGAGATCGGTTCGTGGTGTCCGAGCTTGCCTCAGATATGCCTGCAATCCAGAACAACGCCTTTTGTGGAAATGGTTACAACCTGAGCGTCAACGGATTTGCCGCACGCCATAAGTGCCTGCCTGAGACTGTTTTCAAGGCGTCCGCAGCAGGGAACCTGCATGCGCAGCAGCGTTACACGGAGAATCCGGTTGCGTGAAAGTATCTGTGTGAGCGTTTCGGTATAGTCGAGCGGATCCAGCTTGGGGCAGCCGATGACCGTAACCCTTCCGGCCATATAATCTGCATGAATTCCTGCATAGGCATAGGCTGTGCAATCGGCAGCAATCAGCAGATCTGCATCCGAAAAGCAGGCGGAATCCGCAGAAAGAAGCCGAAGCTGACAGGGCCACTGAGCCAGCTGTGAAATCGTCTTGTCCGGAGCCATTGAGGCTGCGGATGCTTTATGAGCCGACTCCCTGCTTTGCAGAACAGCCTTTTCGTCATAAGGCGGAGCTTCACGTTCCACAAAGGTTATGGCACCTGTCGGGCATGTCGGAAGACAGTCCCCAAGCCCGTCGCAATAATCCTCACGCAAAAGACGGGCTTTGCCGTCAACCATGCCAATGGCTCCCTCGTGGCAGGCCGCGGCGCAGGCACCGCAGCCATTGCAGGCCTGTGAATCGATGTGGATAATTCTGCGAACCATATACGCATCTCCCTTATAAGTGCTGCTTTCAGGTTACATGAAAATTTGAATTATGTCAATATTCCGGGCTGTGCCGCAGCATTCGGAAAGAACGATTGAGAGATTCCCTGTCGGCGAGGGAAAGAAGACCCGGCGAACGCCGCAGGCAAATTGTGCAGCGCTGCCTTCGCATATTTTGGCTGAAGACTTCTCCCCGGCGCGGTTGCAAAGATGTGCCGATTGGGATATAATGCGTCCATGCGGGTTTTCCTGCAAACACAATAACAAGCCTCAGCTGCCGTTTGCCTCGGGTTCTCCAAATTGCAGGATTGGGGCAAAGGATCCGGCGAGGGCCGCAGACAAACTGCGCGGTGCTGCCCCAAATACACATCCGTACCCCGTGCGCAACGAAAGGAATACAATTGACCTATCTACGAGCATTTGTTCAGGGAATTATTCTCGGTGCCGCAGAGCTCCTGCCGGTGTCCAGATCCGGACATCAGGCAATTTTATGGAATTTTTTCGGTCTGACCGATACACGCGATCAACCGCTGCTTGATTCATTTTTGCATCTTGGAGTGATACTGGCTGTTTTTCTTGCCTATTGGCCGGAAATAAAAGCTCTGCTGCGAACTTTTTTCTCTGCATTCGAGACCGGGAAAACCGCACGTTCTGCAGATCGATCCAGGCGAAGATTTCTGTTCCTTCTGTTTCTGGCAACGCTTCCGCTCTTTCTGACTCTGTTTCTCAAAGGCCGGATGGAATACTACGAAAACAACACGTTTTTCACAGGATTCGCAATGATAGCCGCGGGAGCTTTTCTTTTTGCGGCAGGTCATGCCCGCCGCGGACGAAAAAACGCAAAAAATGCAGCTGCTGCCGATGCACTGGTGGTTGGACTCTGTCAGGGCATTGCAATCATTCCGGGCCTGTCCCGTTCCGGAGCTGCCATTGCGGCAGGGCTGCTTTGTCAATTTGATCCGGAGTTTTCGCTTTGCTTTTCCTGTCTGCTGACGATTCCGGCAGCTTTCGGAGCGGCAATACTGGCCCTGGCGCGTGCTGTGCAGACGGGTATGGAGATCGCGCAGCTGCCCGCACAGCTGCTTGCAATGGCGGCGGCAGCGACTTCCGGATACGTTTCCATATGCCTGATGAAACGCCTGTCCGGAGGCAGCGGATTTTCGGGCTTTGCCTTTTATTGCTGGGGTGCAGGGCTTGTAACTCTGGCACTCAGCCTGGTCGCGTGAGGTGGGAAAATATGGCACAGAAAAAAGCAGCCGAAACGGTTGCAAAAAAGAAAACACAGACTGCAAACGGAAAGGCCGGTACTGCAAACAGAAAGACCGGAGCGTCAAAGGCTGTGCCCGGGGAAAAGAAGCAGAGCACACGTCTGCCGGATGAGCCTGCCGCACAGGAGCAAAAACAATACACCGGCACCTATCGCCGTGAGATTGCCGCATTTGTCTTTCTGTTCCTGGCAATATTCAGTACCCTGGGGCTTTTCGGAGTCAAGGCACTGTTTATCGATCTGCTCTGTGCGTTGATTCAGGGCATGATCGGGTATGGCTTTTATATCATGATTCCGGCGTTTCTGCTCTGCACGGTTATACTGCTCCGAAGCCGTGGGCGTACCATAGGACAGAGGCTTGCCTGCTCGATGCTTACGCCTGTGGCATTTGGATCCCTGCTGCATCTGCTGATCTGCAAAGAGGACATTTCCTGGAGACTGGCTATGGTTTCCGATTTGTTCGTATCCGGAAAGGAGCTCCGCTCAGGTGGATTATTATCCGGGTTTTTTGCCATGCTTCTGAAGCTGATATTCAGCAGGGCCGGTGCTGTAATTCTTCTGATTATCGTATTTCTGCTTCTTGCGCTGGCCTCCTTCAGAATTACGGTTACAAGCATCGTCCGCGCTGTGCAGAATCGTCCGAGGCCGGCAGACAGACCGGGGCCGCAGGAGGATATTGATCCCGCAGCCGTAATTGTAAATCGTGTTGCGGAAAAGCATATCCGCACTGTTGAACAGAAACGCAGGGCCAGAATTGCGGACTTTGACCTTCCTGTTGACGACCCGCCGTCGACCGGGGGAAATGCCGGGCACGTCTCCGGGAATATCTCGAAAAACGATCTGCAGACCCACATTACACAGGCACTGCGGGAGCCGGAGCCCGTTCAGACCGTTATCCCGACACAAATGCCGGATTTCATGCAGACTGCAAAGACATTGCAGCCGGACGCACCGGAAGAGACTGCTGCGTTTGTTTCGCCGATACGGCATTCCGATTTCGAGCAGCAGCGCACGGAGCCTGCCAACGGGAATTCCGGGTCCGACATTCCGGAGCAGATTTCCGCAGCCGACCTGTCCGAAGACTCTGCATACACGATGCCCGAGCCGACAGAAGAACCGGAGATCGTGCCGACAGACGCAGATGCATCGCCGGATATCGGGGATTCCGGCGTTCCGCTGCAGGCGGCAGATCAACAGAAGGGCGAACCGGGCGGACCGAATGTTGTGCTGCAGGGGCAGGATATTACAGTGACAGACCGCCCATATCAGTATCCGCCCGTTACATTGCTGGGTGAGGTTCAGACCGGCGGGCCGGACGGAAGTGAAGAAATCCGAATCAATGCGGGGCGACTGTCCGATGCGCTGCAAAGCTTTGGAATCGACGCAAAAATTGCAAACGTTACAAGAGGGCCGGCAGTCACTCGATACGAGCTCGAGCTGGATCGAGGGGTGAAGCTTTCAAAGCTGACAAATCTGTCAGACGATATCGCGCTGTCTCTCGGAGCAAGCGGTGTGCGAATTTCCGCCATTCCGGACCGTATCAGTGTGGTCGGCGTAGAGGTCCCGAACAAGATCATCCGAACGGTTTATGCACGTGAGGTCATGGAATCGCCGGAGTTTCAGAAGCACAAGTCCAGGGTTGCCTTTGCACTCGGTGTTAACATCAGCGGTGAAAAAATTGTAGCGGATCTGGCAAAAATGCCGCATCTTCTTATTGCAGGCACCACAGGCTCCGGCAAATCCGTGTGCATTAACACAATGATTATCTCATTGCTCTACAGGGCGTCACCGGAAGAGGTCCGCCTGATCATGATAGATCCGAAAATGATTGAGCTCGGTGTATATAACGGAATACCGCATCTGTTGATTCCGGTTGTCACCGACCCCAAAAAGGCATCCGGGGCACTGCAGTGGGCTGTGACGGAGATGATGCGGCGATATCAGCTGCTTGCAGATGCAGGCGTACGAGATCTGGATGCATACAATCAGGTGATGGAGCGCAGCGGTCAGGAAAAGCTGCCGAAGATTGTAATTGTTATCGATGAGCTGGCAGATTTAATGATTGTAGCCGCAAAAGAGGTAGAAGAATCCATTTGCCGGATTGCACAGCTTGCACGTGCTGCGGGAATGCATCTTGTCGTTGCCACACAAAGGCCCTCTTCGGATGTCATTACAGGATTAATGAAGGCAAATGTACCCACACACATTGCCTTTGCGGTTTCCTCGCAGCTTGAGTCACGAATCATCCTGGATACGTCCGGCGCGGAAAAACTGGTCGGCAAGGGCGATATGCTCTATGCACCGCTCGGCGGAGGAAAGCCGCAGCGCATACAGGGCTGCTTTATCTCAAGCGAAGAGGTAGAGAGCATTGTGGAATACGTCAAATCCACCGGTACATCCGACTATTCAGAGGATATTATCTCCCAGATAGAACAAAAGGCTGCCGAACAGACGGGCAAGGGAAATTCCGGCAGCTCCGCAGATCCGTCAGACTGTGCCGCATCCGACAGCGACGAACTGCTGCCTGCCGCAGTTGAGATAATCCTCGAGACCGGGCAGGCCTCGGTTTCCATGCTCCAGCGAAGACTGAAGCTCGGTTATGCCCGTGCGGCCCGTATTGTTGACGAAATGGAGGAGCGCGGCATTGTCGGTCCGTTTGAGGGCTCAAAGCCAAGACAGCTTCTGATTACAAAAGAACAATGGCAGCAGATGCAGGGAGGCTCTGTCGGAGCATTTCTGCAGGCACAGGAATTAAACAGCGATTAACAACCTTATAAAACAACATCGGCCGGTTCGTGTTACATGGCACGGACCGGCAGAGAGTATTCAGAGGTGTCGGAAACGAAAGACGCCGCAGATAAGTAGCCGGCTCATCTGCGGTGCCTCCCGGAAATAAGAGGGAGAAATGAAAAAGCACAAAACGTGCGTATGGATCGGATCCACAACCACGGTCCGATGCTTCGATGGTAACATACAGATGTTACCTTGCAAAGGCAGAATTTATGTAAATTCGTTGACATATTTATGAAGATTTGCCTGATCAGAAGGCAGAAGGAGACATGCAGAATGGTTCAACCGGAACGGATCAGAAGGTTATTTTGCTCTTTGGCAGAAATTTCTTCACCATGCTTTCATGAACGAGCTATGGCAGACCGCCTGGCGGCTGAATTGACAGACCTGGGGCTGGAGGTAAACGAGGATAACGCACCGGCACATATGGGAAGGGGAACGGCAGGCAATTTACATGCGTGGTGGCCCGGACAGCACGGTCAGCCTCTGCTGTTCTGTGCGCATATGGATACTGTGGGACCATGCACCAACAAAAAGATTCTTTGCAGGCAGGATGGCCGCATCGAAACCGACGGTACGTCCACGCTTGGTGCCGATGATTTGGCCGGTGTTGTTTCGATACTTGAGGCAATTCGATCCATACGTGAGGATGCCGCAGAGCATCATCCGGTTGAGGTGCTGTTTACCGTAGGAGAAGAGCATTTTCTGAGCGGCTCAACAGCTTTGGATCCGTCCTCTCTTGTGGCCGGAGAGGGATATGTTCTTGATGTGGACGGGCCGATAGGCACGGCTGTTCTGGCGGCACCGACCGGCTTTCGAATTCTTGCAGAGGTGCATGGCCGTTCGGCGCATGCGGGGCTTTCGCCGGAAACCGGCGTGAACGCAATTTCTGCTGCAGCACAGGCAATCGCGCGTATTCCATGGGGACGTCTGGACGAGGAAACAACAGCCAATGTCGGTATCATTCACGGCGGCAGCGCGGGAAATATCGTTCCCGAGCACTGTACCGTTGAAATGGAAACACGCTCTCTCAGCAACGAAAAAGCACTTGCGCAGGTCCGACGTATTCGTACTGCGTTTGAAGACGCGGCAAGGGCCTTTCAGGCAGAGGCAGAGGTGACGGAAACCCGGCAGCTGTCGGCCTATCATGTTTCCCGGCAGACATCGGTTGTGCAAAGGTTTGCTGCAGCCTGTGCCAACCACAACATAAGGCCAAACTATCTGGCATCCTGCGGCGGCAGTGATAATACGGTTCTGAGTCAGCACGGACTGCAGTGTATTGTTATTGCTCCGGGAATGCATGAGATTCATTCCGTTAATGAGTGGACAACCCTGCAGGAGCTGACAACAATGTCCCGGATAACGCAGGATCTGATGTGCCTTGACTGATCACGGAAAAACGGTGAGGCCGACAAATTACATGCGGATCCTCTGCAGCTGCCGGAGCCTGCTATACAGCCTTCGAGGTCAGCTTTTGCATGTTGCTCTGCATGGTTTCAAACGAAGGGTGCACATAGGTATTTAGCGTTGTGGAAACGCTTGCATGGCCCAGGATCATGCTCAACGCCTTGGTATCAAAGCCCAGAACTACGCATCGCGTGGCAAAGGTGTGCCGCAGAACGTGAAAATTTACCTGTGCTATATTCGCGGAGTCAAGCACGGCATGAAAGTATTTCTGCATGCTTCGGGGCTCCATACACCGGGAGGATCCGGTCAGGACAAAGCAATCGGGGTCTCCCGGACAGGATTCTAACAATTTGCAAAGAAAGACTGGCAGCGGGATGCACCGGTAAGAGCCTGCACTTTTTGGACTGATAAAAATCAGGGCGGTTTTTTTCTCGCCGCCCTCCACACTGACCCGCTGCACAGTCTCAAAAACAGTAAGGGTCTGCCTTTGCAGATCAATCCCGGACCATTTCAGGGCGCATAATTCGCCGATACGAAGCCCGGTATACATGCAGATCAGAATACCAAGATTCGCTGTGCACGGATGCCTGAGAAGATAGTCTTCCAGCCTGGTGAATTCCTCTTCGGTCAGGACAGTCAGATTTTTGGATAATTTTCGCGGTGCGGTCAGCTGAATGGGCGGCCCGGTATAATAACCGTCCTGCTCTGCCATATTGAGAATGCTTCTTAATACCGTACAGATATTCTGCAGTACCGATGCCGACAGCCGCCTTGTACCGGAAGTGTTGGACGATTCAAGGGTATGAAGCAGGCTTTTTATAACATCTGCGTTCAGCTGATCTACGGGAATCTGTCCCAATGTCGGTATGATATGCAGCTTCAGCAGAGAACGGTAGCCTGCAAGGGTACCCGGCTTTACATTCCAACGGATTTGCGCAAGCCATTGTTCACAATAATCGGAAAACAGCGGGGCCGACGGCGCCTGCTTCTCCGGCAGGCTGCGGACAAATCCGAGCCTTCCCAGGAAACGGGTCAGCATGGAGGAGAACAATTGCATTTCAGAAACTCCGTAAATCAAGCTTTGTTTTTTTCTTTTGAGCCATTTCCATGGCAGATGGCCTGTAAATCAGGCTGAACAGAAGCGTTGTCACTACGGCGGCAGCCAGGGAGACATAGGTTTCCGTGATCCAGGGAGCAATGGGGTAGCTGCCGAAAATCAGCTTGGCGGCCACCCATCCCGTTGCCGCGACACCCGTACAGATCATACTCCGGCAGGCTGCCTTTTCTGAGACGAAGTTCGTATAAATGCCAAAAAGTACGATAATAAAAAGTGCGCCTCGCAGGGAGTATGCTGCATATACCAAATCCAGAACGGTGCCGGCATTTACCAGAAGAATGGCCGCAATACAGCAGATTACACCGGACAGTGCCGTGGCCAGACGGCCTGCCAGCAGCATTTTCCGTTCTGAGGGATTTTCAGAAATCTGCGGATACAGGTCCCTGACGAACATTGTTCCGGAAGAGAGAATGATCGGTGAAACGGTAGAAAGAACAGCGGCAAGCAGCGAAGCCAGAATCAGACCTCCGGCCCATCCGGGCAGATTCATCATCAGGGTAAACAATGCGGACTTTGCGTCGCAGACGTTGACTCCGTCCGTATTGAGAAGAAGCCCCCGAAGGGACAGAACCTTTGCACACATGCCGAGAAGAGCCGTAATGAAACCAAACGGAGCAACCACAAAAGCGGTAATCACACATGCGCGTTTTGCCGTTGGCACATCCTTTGCGGCCAGAATCGGCTGGATCCCGGCCTGTGCCGTACAGGCACCCAGAACAGAAGCGATAATCCAGGAAAGGACCTTTGGCAATCCGATGGAGAACATATTGAAATAGCTTTTTCCGGGTTCGACGGCCTCTGCCTCTGCAATTCCCCGAACAAAGGACTGCCAGCCGCCAAGATGATGCAGAGACAGGATCAGAGCCAGAACAATACCGCCATACATGACAAGCAGATGCATGATATTTGTGCTGGCTACGGCATTCATGCCGCCGGCCAGGGTATAGATAATAAAAATGCAGGCAAATACAATACAGGTCGTGTTAAAGTCAAGGCCAAGCAGACTTTCGCCCAGCTTTCCGGCTGCAATCATTTGCGACAGACCTACGGCCAGCATCACGAAAATCAGCAGTATGGAGGAAACCGTGCGTGCGCGCTGTCCGAAAAAGCGCTGAATAATTCCCGGAACCGTAACCGTATCCATGCTGCGGTACAGACGCGCGAAAAAAAGTGCCAGAAACATGGTGCCGACACCGTTTGCAATCGTATACCAGGCGCCGGACAGTCCGTAGGAAAAGCCATATTCGGAAACTCCGGTGGTTGCGGTTCCGCCAAGCCATTCACCGGCTGATGCACAGACAATAGACAGCCCCGACAATCCCACGCCGACAAAAGCATGTGAGGTTTGAGATTTTTTCGCTGATATGAGGCCGATGGCTACAGTAGCGGCAAAATAGAGCAGGATGATAAGAAGCTGTATTGACAACGAAAATACCTCCCCTAAAACGAAACAAATTGCGGCAATACGAGTCTGCAGGCGGACGGACCGGCGCAGCCGATTCTGTTGATCGCAAAGCGGGTCTGCGCTCTGTTCTGAGCTTGGAAACAACTGCAATTTCACGCGACATCCTGTCTGTGTGCCGCAAAAGGCACCATGGCGGCTTAGCTTCGAAAAATCCTTTTTTTTGCCGGAAGCTCTGCAAGAAGTATTGCGGCAATCATCAGTCCGCAGCCGATGAGCTCACGTTCGGAAAGATGTTCGTTTAATAAAAGTGCTCCGAAAAAGGCGGAAAACAGGGCTTCCAGACTCATCAGCAGGGATACCAGTGTTGGATTGCCTTCTTTCTGGGCCAGGATCTGCAGAGTATACCCGAGGCAGCTTGAAATGACGCCGACATATAATAGAGCCCACATGCAATTTGCAATATCGGAGACGGCGGTTGTCTCGAAGACAAGCATGCATACGGCAGACAGAAGGGACATGACAAAAAACTGACCGCAGGAAAGAACCAGCCCGTCTGTCTGTTTCGCAAAATGGTCTACCGCAAGAATCTGCACCGCAAAAAAAACAGCGCACAGCAGAAGATATATATCAGACGACGTAATGGAAAAGCTCTGACTGATGCACAGGAAATACATTCCGACTATGGCAACAGCGATAGCCAGCCAGAGCCTGCCCGTTATTTTTTTCCCCATAAATACCCCGGCAAGAGGGACCAGTACGATATACAGCGCAGTGATAAACCCGGCCTTGCCCGCAGAGGCTCCGCCGCTGATACCGAACTGCTGAACATTTGCGGCCGCAAATAATGCGGTTCCGCAGCATATACTGCCTATGATCAGATCACGCCATTTCAGGTGAAGCCTGCGCCTGCGAAGCAGACAGACTGTCAGCAGAACCAGAAATGCGATGACACTTCTCAGAGCATTTATGGAAAACGGATGCAGATATTTTGCGCAAACGCTTTGGGCGGAAAATGCCGCACCCCAGATCATGGCAGCCAGGGTGGGGTAAAGGGTCTGACGAAATTTTTTCATGTATTGTGCCTTTCCCGGGTTGAATAGTTGATATGACAACCGTATAAAACAAGTATATGCAATCGTTTTTTACAAATCAAGAGGCAGGTCCTGCCCGGATAAACAAACACGCACTTTCTCACGGCGCATTTTGCCCTTTGCTTTGGGGTGGGATGCGCCTTTTGCCTTGCGTTTTGCGGCAGCAGAACGGTCCCGGGCAGGCTGACCATGCTCGCAGCCGGGCAGCAGCGGCTGTCTGCTGCATGAGCGGTACAGCCGTCCGACGCCGTCAAGGTGTCGGCTTACGCCTCACAGTGCAGCTTTGTCATCAGGAGACCAATGCGCCCCTCTGCACACCGTGCCTGAAGAAATTACACACAATTATGGACTTGACCTGACAAATTCGGCGTTTGCGGAAAAAGTTCAATGTAGCAATGGCAATTTCGTTCTGATAAGCTTAAAAAAGAATAATTACAAGGAGGACCTTATGGAACAATCATTGGAACTTCAAGTCCGGCGCCTCTTGGGTATCAATGCCGTACAGAACATCATGTCGAAATTTCAATACTACTACTCCGTAAGCGATTTTGACAAAATCAAGGAGATGTTCTATCCGGGCGAAGGAACTACATGCGAAACCCCCTCCGGTCATTTTATCGGGATTGACAGTATTCGGGAACGGGCCTTTGGCGGAATGCCGGGAATGCCTCCCATGGGAAAAGGCGGCCCGGGCGGCCCGCCGGGAGGAATGCCTCCCATGGGCGACGGAAAGGCACCGGCCGGCAATCAGCCCCCTCTGAACGCAGACGGAAAGCCGATCATGAATATGGGCGGAGGCCGTATGGAAATTCATACGCTCTGCACTCCTGTAATCGAGGTTGCCGGTGACGCAAAAACGGCAAAGGGGCTGTGGTGGTCGCCGGGCTGCGAAACCGGCGGCAATGTCGGGGACCTTGCCGCATCCTGGTCGTGGGAAAAGTTTTCCGCAGACTTCATCTGCGAAGACGGAAAATGGTATATCTGGCACTTCCTGCAGATTGATATATTCTGCTCCTTCTTCTACAAGTCCTGGACCGACGACTTCTTTACACACGCAATCCGCGATGTTCCGGAATCCGCCAAGACGGTAGACGAAATCTGGGATTTTGTCGAAAGCAAGAACAATTCAGACGCACCCTTTACCAGAACATATTTCTATGACCAGAACACCAAGCCCTGGCTGGATGTTGTTCCGCCCGAGCCGTATGACACGTGGGAATCAAAATAAGCCTGCAAATACATTGTAACAGGAGGACTGAAAATGAACCGAGAATTCCACACCCCAAACGCACCGACTCCCCAAGGCCACTATTCTCAGGCGGTCAAACAGGCAGGCTCCACACAGGTGTCCATGCAATTCCCGATCGATCCGGCAACCGGAAAGCTGGTTCAGGGCGGTATTGAGGAACAGACCCGCCGGGTACTGGATAATCTCACAGCCATTATGAAAGAAGCACATCTGGGACTGCACGTAATCGTAAAGACCAATGTGTATCTGACCGATCCGGCTGATTTCGAAGCCTTCAATAAGGTCTATACCGAATACTTTCAGAAAAACATTCCTGCCATGACCGTAATTCCGGTATCGAGCCTTTTGATCCCAGGAGCAAAAATCATGATCGATATGGTCGGCTGCAAATAACAGCCCGAATATAACACCGAAAAGAAACCTATTGCGGATTCTGATAAAACAGAAAAACAGAAAGGAAGAGCGAAATGAAAAAGCAACTAGCCATGATTCTGTCTATTATAATGCTGTTGACGCTGATTGCCGGCTGCGCCAGGACAGAAGTGCCTGCCGAGACGCCTTCCGAAGTCACAACCGAACCTCAGTCGGAACAGGCAGCTGCCGACAGCGAAGAGACACAGACAGAGCCGGAGGGTGAGACAGGGGAACAGGCCGAAGAAGCTCCTGCAAATACCGAAGACGAGCCGGAGAAAGCCGCGGAAGCCGCGGAGCCGATTACCTTTGAGACTGCTCCTTCCGGAACCGTTGTATTGCCGATTGCAGACGAACCTACCAGCTTTACGATTTGGACCAGCGCCAGCCCATCCGGAATTCCTGTTGAGGGCTCGCCCATCATTGAATACATCACAGAGCAGACAAACGTACGGCCGGTCCTTGAAGAGATCTCCGGCTCGGCCATCACGGAGCAGTTCAGCCTGATGATTGCGTCCGGCGAATATCCGGATTGCATTGTTGCTTTTGCGGATCGTTATACCGGCGGTGCCGAACGCGGATATGACGATGAAATCATCATCGATATGACCGATCTGATTCATACGTATGCGCCGAACTATATGACCTTTATTCAGTCAAATGCACTGAACGAAAAGGATGCCTATAACGACGACCACCAGATGCTGAGCATGTATTGCTTCAATGACCAATACGTTCTGGCCGACACACCGATTGTCCGTTCCGACTGGCTGGAGGAGCTCGGCGTGGATAAGCCGGAAACCGTCTCTCAGCTGTATGATGTACTGGTTCAGTTCAGAGACGTATACAAATGCTCCTATCCCTATATGCTCGGTACGGCGGGCCAAAACGGCGCGGCCATTGTCGGTGCCTACGGAGTCAGCGGCTATTCCGGAACAACCGGTTCTCATTTCTATCAGACAGACGGTGTTGTTCATTCGAGTCTGCTGGAGGATGCCTATAAAGACTACCTGATCGAAATGAACCGCTGGTATTCGGAAAAGCTGGTTGCATCAGACTTTTACGCTTCCGCATCGATGGGCGATACGGTAACGGCCGCTGCACTGAACGGCGATATGGGATACTGGACAGGCCGTGCAGACAATATCGGTACGATTAACCGCAACGCACAGTCATCGCCGGAGTATGCCGATTTCTTTGCAGACTGGTCGCCGTTTCCAACCCTGGAAGAGGGAGAGGATCTTCACTTTTATAATGGCATGGGCTTCTCCTATGCTACCGACCGGAATATATCGCTGTCGGTTCAGGCAGAAGATCCAGAAACAATCATAAAGCTCTTTGACTTCTTCTATACCAGAGAAGGCTCGACGATGGTTTGCTACGGCATTGAGGGTGTTTCCTTCAACTTCGACGAGGATGGAAAACCGCAATACACCGAGCTGCTGACCAACAACCCGGATGGCTTTACCTATCAGCAGATTGCCCTGCAGTATTGCTGGGCCGACGTGCCGTGCCTGATCGACCGCGACCGTTCCTTCTTCTCAACCTATACTCAGGAATCCATCGAAGCCATCGAAGTACAGACCGCCGGGACAGACGGTGCTTATGAGCTGCCGACCTACCTTTCGTTTACAAGCGATGAGAGCGACCGCTATTCCCGCCTGATTTCCGACATCGAAACCTATGCGGATGAATCCGTTGTTCGTTTCATCATCGGAGAATATAACTTCGAATCCGATTGGGATGAATTCCAGAGCACGCTTCGGGAAATGGGCCTGGAGGAGGCTGTGTCCCTGAAGCAAAATGCCCTTGACAGATATAATCAGCGATAACTATACTGCAGATTGTTTCCACAGAAATGCGCAAAGCACGAGTATTGCATATCACGACACGGCATATCGCTCTGACTGAGGTCTGCGATACCGCATACAGTGTACTTCTGCAAAAACCGGCGGCTGCTCATTTCTGTGGTCTCACAATCAATGGAGGAAATATATGGAAAATCTTGTATTCAGCAAAGGAGTTCACCTTATTGACAAGCCCCTTTCCGCCGCCTGCCTGGTGATTGAGCCGGGAGCGGAATTGACTGCCCCTGACGGGAAATACCTGACATTATCCGTTGATGGCCGGGGCCGGGCAATAAAGCCGGGCACCTACAACGGAGAGGTATCCATTTCCGTTACCGAATTCAAGACGGAAGAGGTTTATTCCTCCGTCCGCCGCAAGAACCCCATACCGATGAAAACTGCCGTCAGCGTGACAAACGGCGCCGTTGAGCCCGAAAAGAGCGCGGAAAGCGTTATCTGCGGAGGCAGGATCACAGACGAATCCGCCGAAGACTTTTTTGTCGGTACCAACGAGGAAGATTTCGCGGGTGTTGTTGTTGATGGTGACGGAAAATATACTGTTCGCAACGCGCGCTTTGCAATGAACGGCGACGGATCCAATGATTTTGTCGGTCTTGGTGCGGGCGTCGCCTGCATCGGAAACGCGGATGTCCTGATCGAGGATTCGGAATTTACCCTGAATTCCGTTACCCGCTGCGCGGTGCATGTCGGCGGAACAGGCAGCGTTACCGTAAACAACTGCAAAATGATCAATCTGAGCCCGCAGGTGGAAATGGGCAACTGGAGCTGGGGCATCCAGATACGCGGAACCAACCGCCTGTGCCAGCTGGCAGATGATGGAACCGTCCACTACAACAACTGCTATATGCGGACAAACGGATGGGGCATCCTTTCTGTCGACGGTTCGAACTATGCACACATGTTTGTAAAAGACTGTGATATGGAACTCGATGGCCCCGAGGCACACGGCTATGGTGTATTCTGCATTGGTCCGACAGACATCCATCTTGACCACACCAGACTGAAGGCAAACGGCTTCCCGCTTTTGCTGCGCGGCATGGAACGCAAGGGCGTTATGGATGTTTTGAACTGTGAAATTTCCGGCAGGCGCTTTGGCCTGCATGCACAGGGTGACACGAGCAGCGTGGTTACAATCAGGGATTCGAGCTTTGCAACCGGCAAGGCGACCTTTTTGATTAAGGGCTCGACAGGCACGCGCTATGATATCAGCAACACGGTCATGCATCCCGGAGACGGTCAGCTGATCCAGCTCATCGACAGCGACGATCCCGGTCTGTCAGGCACATTTACGGACGTTTCCGTCTATGACCTTGAAGACGAATACATTCCCGGAAGAGAGCTTTTCAAGGCCGATCCCGAAAACGATATCACGTTCAATTTTACAGATTGCACACTGTCCGGCAATATTCTGAACTCCACATCCAATCTGCCGGAAAAGGCTTCAAAACAGGAGCCTGCGGAGCTGGTTATCCGTGACGCAAAGGCGCCCGGTGAGCTGGGCAACGAGGGAAAGCTGCACGCAGGCGGACCCGGTGGCCCCGGTGGAATGCCCGGTGGTCCCGGTGGAATGCCCGGAGGACCCGGCGGAATGCCCGGCGGTCCCGGCGGAATGCCCGGTGGTCCCGGCGGAATGCCCGGAGGACCCGGCGGAATGCCCGGAGAACCCGGCGGAATGCCCGGCGGTCCCGGTGGCCCCGGCGGAATGCCCATGATGATGGGCGAAACACCGCATAATCTGGTTGTGAATCTGATCCATTCCGGGTTAGAGGGTATCGTGAGCTCTGCGAAGCAGCATTATCGTGAGGGTCTGCGTTTCATAGAAGAAACAACCCGCGAAGAGCTCAGCCATGTGATTCAGACTCCGGCTCCGACTGTGAACAACGGCGTACTGGTTTCCGTTGACAGCACGAGCAGCTGGACTGTGACAGGGACATGCTATATTACAGCACTGCACATAGAAGAGGGCGGTGTGGTTGCCGCACCCTCCGGCAGCCAGCTTTGTGCTGTCCTCAATGGCGAGCCTGTTGATCTGGTACCCGGAGATTATACCGGGAAACTGGTGTTGACCATTCAATAGGCAAAGGCAATCACCCCGTATTGCCGTTCGGGAGGGTCATCATATCCCTGCGCCATGATTATACAGGGCAGGAACGCAAGCTGGTCATTGCGAAAAGACCTGCATGCAGTGCAGAAGAAGCCGCTGCAGCGACAGGCGGAAAATCGTCTGCCAAGGGTCCGTGACCGCCGGAATATCCCGCCGGGGGGAAATCAGGCGGATATCTGCCGACAAAACAGCGAAAAGCTCTTGAAATAAAAGCTTTCATAGAGTATAATGTTGCTGTTTTCGCCGGCGTGATGGAATTGGCAGACGTGCCGGACTCAAAATCCGGTCCTGGCAACAGGGTGCGGGTTCGACCCCCGCCGCCGGCACCAGGCAAGAATAATCCGAACCAAATCTTCTTCATCGGAGACGGGTTCGGATTATTTTTTAAGGTGGGGATTTTATGGATCAGACAACAGATCGCTTTCTGCTTCGGATTGGCCTGCACCCGGACACGGTGGATTTATCCTCCTGTATTCGTGCCTTCCTGAACCAAATGCATCTCGGACTTTGCGGAAAACCGTCGTCGCTTTTAATGCTTCCAGCCTGGGTGACAACAATGCCGCCCCCAACTGCGGAAAAGAAAGCGATTGCCGTTGACATCGGCGGAACAAATCTCCGCGTTGCTTTGGTACACTTCTCAGAAGCCGGTCCGCAGATTCTGGAGCAGACCACACAGCCCGTATACGGTAAGACGGAATCCATAACAGCCGATTGCTTTTTCTCCATGCTTGCGCAGAATCTTTCACCGTATCTGGAACAAACACGCAGCGTTGGAATCTGCTTTTCCTTTCCGGCCGAGAGCCGACCGGACCTGGACGCCAGAATTCTGTCGATTCATAAGGAGATTCGGATTACCGGAGCGGAGGGCCTGCTTGTTGCCGAAGAACTGAAAAAGCATCTGCCTGTTCCCGTTGAGACGGCAGTGGTAAATGATACAGCCGCCGCCCTTCTGGGAGGATCCATGCAGGCCGGTGAATACGACGGTCTGATCGGCTTTGTCCTGGGAACGGGAACAAACACATGCTATGAAGAAAAAATCGGGCGAATAAAGAAGATAACCGGATCTTCGTCCATGTCCATGCTCATAAACACAGAATCTGCCGGATTTGCCGAATTTCCGCGCGGAGCCCTGGATGAAAGGCTCGACGGCACTCTGGCATCACCGGGTGCGCATTTGCTTGAAAAGGCTGTATCCGGTACCTATCTGGGCAGGCTGATTTGCCTTGCTCTGCAGGAGGCCGCAAACGGGAAGCTGCTGGGTCCGAATTTTCAGCAGCTGCCGCTGTATGACATGTCGTATGTGGACGGATTTCTGAAAAATCAGCCCGGTCCGATTGCAGACTGCTGCACATGGGAGACCGACCGTCAGACGGCCCGTGATATTTGCCTTGGCTGCATAAACAGAGCGGCGCGACTTGTTGCCGCAAATCTGATCGCCATAATGATTCAGGGAGATATCGGACGCAGGAAACCGGCCCGTATTGTCGCAGAAGGATCCACCTTTTGGAATTGCGAGACATATATGCAGGCAATTACAGATCAGATGAATCGTTATGCCCGAGAGATTCCGGATCTGAAATGGTCCTTTGAACGAATAAATCAGGCAAATCTTATTGGCGCCGCAGCTGCAGTTCTGGGAAAACAGCAAACCATCACAGGTTAAACTGCACAAAACAGCAAGGATGTCGGAAACAAAATTGCAACAACATTGCCATATCTGCGTTTGTGCCATTCTGGTATAATTGTCCTGAGGAAAGCTAAAATTTTTAAGCAGAGGGGTTACCTATGTACAAAATTGTAAGCAAGCGGCCTTTAAACAAGGCTGGGACGACTGTGGAAATGGTCATTGAGGCACCACTGGTTTCCAGAAAGTGCAAGGCCGGACAGTTCGTCATCCTGCGGCTCGACGAAGAAGGCGAACGTTTTCCGCTGACTATTGCCGCCTATGATCGCGAAAAGGGAACAGTTACCATCATGTTCCAGCCTGCGGGAAAATCCACTCAGATGCTCAGCAGGATGGAGCCCGGGGAATATCTGGCAGATATTGTCGGTCCGCTTGGAAAACCAACCAACATGGAAGGCCTCAAGCGTGTTGCCGTTGTCGGAGGCGGCGTTGGCTGTGCTATTGCGTACCCCGTGGCAAAAGGCATGTTTGATGAAGGCATCGAGGTTGATATGATTGCCGGCTTCA
Organism: Oscillospiraceae bacterium; assembly: GCA_963639765.1. GTDB lineage: Bacteria > Bacillota > Clostridia > Oscillospirales > Oscillospiraceae > CAVHXA01. The sequence continues at coordinate 30,301 of CAVHXA010000010.1, forward strand.
AAAACCAGGACCTTATCATCCTCGAAGACGAGATGCGTGCCGGCTGCACAAACCTTTATATCTGCACGGATGATGGATCCTACGGCTACAAGGGCTTCACAACCGGAAAGCTTGCCGAGCTGATCGAGGGCGGACGCGGCTACGACGAAGTAGTAGCCATCGGCCCCACCGTCATGATGAAGTTTGCCTGCGTGGCGACGCGTCCTTATGGCGTAAAAACAGTTGTTTCTCTGAACCCGATCATGATAGACGGCACAGGTATGTGCGGCTGCTGCCGTGTTACGGTAGACGGCGAAACGAAATTTGCCTGTGTAGATGGTCCCGAATTCGACGGCCATCTGGTGGATTGGGATGAATTGCTTCAGCGCAATGCTCTATACAAGGCAGAAGAAGCTGAAGAGGCCAAGCATATTTGCCGTATTACCGGAGGTGTGAGAGAAAATGCCTAATATGAATGCAAAAAAGAATCCCATGCCGGAGCAGGAGCCGCTGGTTCGCAACAAAAATTTCGATGAAGTAGCCCTGGGCTACACAAAAGAAATGGCCATCGACGAAGCACAGCGCTGCCTGAACTGCAAAAACCCGAAATGTGTTTCCGGCTGTCCGGTAAATGTCCATATTCCCGATTTTATTGCGCAGGTTGTCAAGGGCGACTTTGACGAGGCCTATCGTGTCATTACATCCACCAACTCCCTGCCTGCCATATGCGGTCGTGTCTGCCCGCAGGAGCGTCAGTGCGAATCTCAATGTGTGCGGGGCATCAAGGGCGAGGCTGTCGGCATCGGCAGACTGGAGCGGTTTGTTGCAGACTACCACAACGCAAACAGCAGCGCAGAGCCCGAAGCACCGGCAGCATCAAACGGACACAGGGTTGCCGTGGTTGGCTCCGGTCCTGCCGGACTGACCTGTGCCGGAGATCTTGCACGCAAGGGCTATGAGGTTACGGTATTCGAGTCTCTGCACAAGGCGGGCGGTGTGCTGGTATACGGAATTCCCGAGTTCCGTCTGCCAAAGGCGATTGTAGCCAAGGAAATCGAACGCCTCAAGGGCTTTGGGGTAAAAATCATAACCGATGCCGTAATCGGACGGGCTATCAGCATTGACGAGCTGTTCGAGCAGGGCTTTGAAGCGATTTTCATCGGCTCCGGCGCAGGACTTCCGCAATTCCTGAACATTCCGGGCGAAAATCTGCTTGGCGTATATTCTGCCAACGAATTCCTTACCCGCATCAATCTGATGAAGGCTTATCTGCCCGAATACGATACCCCCATCAAGCATCACAAAAAGGTTGCCGTGGTTGGCGGCGGCAATGTGGCCATGGACGCGGCCCGCTGCGCAAAACGTCTGGGTGCCGAAGAGGTTTATATTGTTTATCGCCGCTCCATGGAGGAGCTGCCGGCGCGTAAGGAAGAAGTACACCATGCCCAGCAGGAGGAAATCCAATTTAAGCTTCTGAACAATCCCGTTCGCGTTATCGGAGATGAAAAAGGAAACGTTGTTGGGCTTGAATGCATCAGGATGGAGCTTGGCGAACCGGACGAAAGCGGTCGCCGCCGTCCCGTTGCAGTGGATGGTTCCAATTTCATCCTCGAAGTGGATGCTGTAATTGATGCGATCGGAACAACACCCAATCCGCTGCTCCGTACCACAACACCGGGTCTTGATGCCAACAAAAAGGGCTGCCTGATTGCAGACGAAAAGGGCGCCACCACCCGGCAGGGCGTATTTGCAGGCGGCGACGCGGTTACCGGTGCCGCTACGGTCATTCTGGCTATGGGCGCCGGCAAACAGGGTGCGGCCTCCATCGTAGAATACCTGGAAAGCAAATAACCGAATCTTCCGACAAACAAAAAAACGCTGTGTTCCGCCTGAATTTCCGGACATGGCGTTTTTTTATGTGTGAAATTTCGAAAAAAAGGCCGGAGACTGAATGTCTCCGGCCCGGGTTTAAGAGCTTAGAAGAGGGTGGTGGGGTCGACATAAGGCAGATTGTGTGCCTCAGCAACACCCTTGTAGGTTACGTTGCCCTTATAGACGTTCAGGCCCTTCATCAGAGCGGAATCTGCCTTGCAGGCAGCCTCGGCGCCCATGTTGGCAATCTTCAGTGCATAGGGCAGAGTGACGTTTGTCAGAGCATAGGTGGCAGTGTTGGGAACAGCACCGGGCATATTTGCTACGGAGTAGCAGACAATACCGTCTTTGATGAAGTAGGGATCATCATGTGTTGTAACCTTGTCGATGTAGGGGATGGAACCGCCCTGGTCAACGGCAACGTCGATCAGAACAGAGCCCTTGCGCATGGTCTTGACCATGTCGTCGGTAACCAGCTTGGGAGTACGTCCGCCGGGAACCAGTACGCAGCCGATTACAACGTCGGCATCCTTTACGGACTGAGCAATGTTGTAGGGGTTGGACATAAGAGTCTGGATACGGGAACCGAAGATGTCGTCGAGATAGGCAAGACGGGAAGCGCTGTTGTCGAGGACCGTGACATTGGCGCCCATGCCGATGGCTACCTTAACAGCACTGGTACCAACGTTGCCGCCGCCGACAATAACAACATTGCCCTTCTTAACACCGGAAACGCCCCACAGCAGAATGCCGCGGCCGCCATAGGTGGTCTCAAGCAGATGCGCGCCGACCTGAACAGCCATACGGCCGGCAATTTCGGACATGCAGCTCAGCAGAGGCAGGGAACCGTTTGCAAGCTGAACGGTCTCGTAGCCGATGCCGATGGCTTTTTTCTTCAGCAGAGCTTCGGTCTGTTCGAAGTCGGGAGCCAGATGCAGATACGTGAAAATAATCTGATTCTCCTGAATCAGGTCGTATTCGGATTCCAGAGGCTCTTTGACCTTGATGATCATTTCGGACTGCTTCCAGACCTCTTCGGCAGTGGCCAAAATTTTGGCACCGGCTTCGACATATTCTGCATCGGTGAAACCGGATACTTCGCCGGCACCCTTCTGCATGTATACGGTATGGCCGGCCTGGGTGAATGTGTAGGCACCGGCGGGGGTAACGCCGACGCGGCCTTCATGGTTTTTAATCTCGGTAGGGCAACCAATGATCATGATATATTCCTCCTATTTTTTGGCTCTGCCCCGCTGACAAAAAAAATATCGGCGGTTCAGGTCCTTTCCGATTCTATAGTTTAATGCTCTGTTTCGATTCCGTCAAGGGCGATTTGTGCAAAGTTTCGGCAGAAATCATTAAAAAACGGCAATTCGTATACTTATAATACAGAAGTGTTTCAAACGGGCATCGATGTGCGGAAACATCTATTGACATTTTCATGCCAAGCTGATTAAATGAGCGGTGCGGGTTTTTGCGTATCCTGTATTGCTTGACGGATGGGAAGAAGCCGATACTGCACGACCCGATACTTGCCGATGGCAGCCGACTGCCCGGCGATTCTGTTTGTTTGGAGGAACGGCAATGAAGAAAAAAGAATCTCCCATCGTACCTGTAATTGCCTGCCTGATCGCCCAGATTTGCGTAGGTATTATTTATGTCTGGAGTGCCATGCGTGCCAGCGCCATTGAGTTTTTTGGCTGGGAAGCCGGCGCGGCCACACTCGTGGCCTCCTTCATGATGTTTGCCTTTTGCTTTGGCAACTTCTTCGGCGGTGCGCTCAACGACCGCATTGGCCCGAAAATGGTCTGCGTGATCGGAATTCTTCTGTTTGGTGTAGGCATTTTTCTCTCCTCGCTTCTGCCCGCAGGAAGCTCGGTTGTCCTGTTTTATATAACATACTGCATTATCGGCGGACTGGGAAGCGGCTTCATCTATGGCGCTGCCATTTCCTGCCTGCAAAAATGGTTTCCGCATAAGCGCGGATTTGCTTCCGGTCTGGCCACCTCTGCCTTTGGCCTTGCAACCGTTGTGTTCAGCCCTGTAATCGGCGTCATGCTCGAAAGCATGAGCCTGAGCGCTACACTGCGCACGCTTTCGCTGGTATTTCTGGGTGTTGGGATTCTGGCCTGCCTGTTTATCCGTCTTCCGTCGGCAGAATATCTTGCTTCTCTGCCCATGCCGTCGGCAGGAAAAACCGGCATTGCCTCAACCGGCGACAAAACACTCGGTCAGGCTATTCGTACATTGCCGTTCTGGTGTCTGTTTTTTGGCATCTTCTTCTACAACGGCACCTGGAACATGCTCAACCCCCTGATCAAGGATCTTGGACTCAGCCGCGGACTGAGCACCGAAGCGGCTACTCTGGTGCTTTCTCTCACAGGGCTTGCAAATGCTGCGGGCCGTCTGCTGATGGCCTCGCTGTCCGACAAGCTTGGACGTATAAACACCATGCACCTGATGTCTGTTACCACCATCGTATGCGCACTGCTTCTGATGTTTGTCGGAGGCTATGCGTTCTTTGCGGTTGTTCTGCTTACGGCCTTTGCATTCGGCGGACCTGCCGCAGTGAATCCGGCCACCACAACAGACTTCTTTGGCGCAAAATACTCCGGAACCAACTACGGCGTGATCATGCTGGCCCTGGGTTTTTCGTCGCTGTTTTTCAACGCCATTTCCAATGCCCTGTTTGCTGCCACAAACAGCTATGCAATGACATTTATCATGGGTGCAGTCACGGCAGCCATCACCATTGTTATTTTCATCATTATCAACAACAGCCTGAAAAAGCAGAAAGCAAAATGATTCTGCGGCCCCGGGAATTCCCGGGGCCTTTTTGTCGGAATATCTGAGACAGAAAAGAATAACGGCGGAATTTCAGTCACTTAGGTGGTTGACATAAATGCGTTCGGACGGATATAATAAAGCCGAGCTGAATAAGTTCGGGGATTAACTGGCGGAAGTGGCAGAACCACAGGGAGATCTCTGATGTTGCAGTGCCGACCGCCTGGGCAGACCGTATCTATATCTATTGCTGTAAGCAACTATAGAATCGGCCTGCTTATTTTATTATGGAGGCTCCGTCATGAAGAAAGTTGCAGTGGTAATGGGAAGTACAAGCGATCTTCCTGTGGTTGAAAAGGCCATGGCAGTTCTAAGCGAGTACGAAATTCCATACGAGGTTCATGTCCTGTCGGCGCACCGGACGCCGCAGGATGCCGGCACCTTCGCACAGAACGCGGCTTCAGAAGGATACGGCATAATCATTGCTGCCGCCGGAATGGCCGCACATCTGGCAGGAGCAATGGCGGCAAATACAATTCTTCCGGTGATTGGCATTCCGCTCACGTCGTCTTCGCTTGGAGGAATGGATGCGCTGCTGTCTACAGTTCAGATGCCGTCCGGCATTCCGGTTGCCGCGGTCGGAATTGACGGCGCGAAAAATGCGGCATTGCTTGCCGTTCAGATTCTGGCCCTGTCCGAGCCTGTGCTTGTACAAAAGCTGCAGGATCATCGGCAGAAGGAGCGGGAGACGGTTTTAAAAAAAGATCACGAGATTATGCAGAAATACCGCTGAAGCAGCAGACATTTTCAATTTTCATAAAAACGGGGAGGCAGCATCATGCAGAAAAAAGAACAGCTGTACGAAGGAAAGGCCAAAAAGGTTTACGCCACAGACGATCCCAATCTTGTAATTGTATCCTACAAAGACGACGCTACCGCCTTTAACGGCTTAAAAAAAGGTACGATAGCCGGGAAGGGCGCAATCAACAACCGCATGAGCAATCTTATGATGCAGAATCTCGAAAAAGCAGGAGTTCCGACGCATTTTGTCCGGGAGCTCAACGATCGCGATACATTGGTCAAGCGCGTATCCATTGTGCCGCTTGAGGTTATCATCCGCAATATTTCCGCCGGATCCTTCTCCAAGCGCTACGGAGTAGACGAGGGGATTGTCTTCGATGCGCCCACAATTGAATTTTCCTACAAAAACGATGCGCTGGGAGACCCTTTGCTGAACACATACCACGCCCTGGCTCTGAAGCTGGCGACAGCCGATGAAATCGAAACAATCAGAACATTGGCTTTTCGTGTGAATGACATACTGAAGGACATTTTCAAGCGCATGGGTATTGACCTTGTAGATTTCAAGCTTGAATTCGGACGCACGCAGGACGGCGAGATCGTTCTGGCCGACGAGATCAGCCCGGATACATGCCGTTTGTGGGATGAAAAAACACACGAAAAGCTGGACAAGGATCGTTTTCGCCGCGATCTCGGCGGCGTAGAGGATGCATATCAGGAAGTAATGCGTCGATTGATGGAGGACATGGGATGAGCGAACTGCACGAGGAATGCGGCGTATTTGGCATCTACACACAGCAAAGGTCCGATGTCGCGCATCTGGCTTATTATGCGCTGTATGCCCTGCAGCATCGCGGGCAGGAAAGTGCCGGTATTGCAGTAAACGATGACGGGCTGTTTACGTCCTTCCGGGATGTGGGACTTGTCGGAGATGTCTTTCAGCCGCAGCGTCTGGAGGCGCTCGGACAGGGACAGATCGCGGTTGGACATGTTCGCTACGGCACCACCGGCACAGACAACAAGCGCAATGTTCAGCCCATTCTGGTAAACCATTACAAGGGCCGTATGGCCCTTGCACACAACGGGAACCTGACAAATTCCCTCGAGCTCCGGCAGGAGCTGGAAAGCCGCGGCTCCATTTTCCAGACAACCACCGACAGCGAGGTCATCGCATATATTCTGGTTCAGGAGCGCCTGCGGACAGGCTCAATCGAGCAGGCGGTTTCTGCGGCCATCGATCGTCTGGAGGGAGCATACTCTCTGGTTCTTTCTTCGCCGACCAAGCTGGTGGCGGTGCGTGATCCGCACGGCTTCCGGCCGCTGTGCATGGGAAGATTCAAAGACGGTTCTGTTGCCTTTGCATCCGAATCCTGTGCGCTTGATGCCATAGGCGCGAGGTTCGAGCGGGATATCCGGCCCGGCGAAATTGTAGTCGCAGACCGCACCGGCGTGCGTTCAATCACCGATCACTGCGACAGAGCCCCCAAACGGCTGTGCGTATTTGAATTTATCTATTTTTCAAGACCGGATTCGATTGTGGACGGAAGCAGCGTGCATGTGGCAAGGCAGCGTGCCGGCGCTTTTCTGGCACTCGAGCATCCCGTACAGGCGGATATCGTAGTGGGTGTTCCGGATTCGGGCCTGGATGCGGCAATGGGCTATTCCAGACAAAGCGGCATTCCCTATGGGATCGGATTCATCAAAAACAAATACATCGGCCGCACATTCATTTCTCCCACGCAGGCAATGCGCGAGGACGAGGTCAGCATCAAGCTGAATCCGATTCGCTCTGTGGTCGACGGCAAACGCGTGGTTCTGATCGACGACTCGATCGTCCGCGGTACAACCTGCCGCAGAACGATTGCATTGCTTCGTCGGGCCGGCGCAAAGGAGATCCATATGCGCGTGAGTGCGCCGCCCTTTGTCTGCGCATGCTACTACGGCACAGATATCGATGATCCGACCAAGCTGATTGCAAACAATCATTCCATTGATGAAATCGCACAGATTATCGGCGTAGATTCCCTTGGCTATCTCAGCCTGCAGGATGTCGAAAAAATCGCGGACAATACAAAATGCGGCTTCTGCACAGCCTGCTTTGGCGGCGGTTACCCGACAAAAATTCCGTCCGGCGGAAAGGACCGCTTTGAATGCCGGATCAGCGAAGGAGAAAGTGACCATGCTTAGTGCTTCAGAAAGCTACCGTCGTGCCGGCGTGGATATTACTGCCGGCTACCGTGCCGTCGAATTGATGAAATCCCATGTGGAAAAGACCAAAACCCCGGGCGTGCTGGATGGTCTGGGCGGATTTGGCGGTCTGTTTATGCCGGACCTTTCGGGTATGACCCGGCCGGTTCTGGTTTCCGGAACAGATGGAGTCGGCACAAAGCAGCGCATTGCACAGCTTGTGGGAAAGCATGATACGGTTGGCATCGACTGTGTTGCCATGTGCGTGAACGACGTTATCTGCTGCGGCGCCAGACCGCTGTTTTTCCTGGATTATATTGCTATCGGCAGGAATATACCGGAAAAGGTTGCCGAGCTGGTTGGCGGTGTCGCAGAGGGATGCGTGCAGGCCGGCTGTGCCCTGATCGGCGGAGAAACGGCCGAGCATCCCGGCACGATGGCTGCCGACGACTATGATCTGGCCGGCTTTTGTGTGGGACTGGTCGACGAACAGAAGCTGATCGATAAAAACCGGATGCAGCAGGGAGACATCGTTCTCGGTCTTCCGTCCAGCGGCCTGCATTCAAACGGATTTTCCCTTGTCCGTCAGGTATTTGATGTGGAGCATACCGATCTGAACCGGCACTATGATGATTTGTCCGGTACGCTTGCCGAAGCACTGCTGACTCCGACCAGAATCTATGTAAAGCCGGTTCTGGCTGCATTGGAGGCGGCGGATATCCGCGGCATCAGTCACATTACCGGCGGCGGATTCTACGAAAATATTCCGCGCTGTATTCCGGAGGGCCTTTGTGCCGAGATAGAAACGAGCCGCCTGCAGATTCCGCCGATATTCTCCATTCTTCAGCGTACAGGCAATATTTCGGAGCATGACATGTTCAACACGTTCAACATGGGAATCGGCATGATTCTTGTTGTCTCGGAATCCACGGCAGACCGGGCTGTTGCGGCATTGCGTGAACAGGGTCAGCAGGCCTGTGCAATCGGCCGCATCACCGGCGGAAAGGAACGGGTAGCCCTATGCTGACGCCGGTTTCCGTTGCCGTACTGGTATCCGGAGGGGGGACCAACCTCCAGGCGATCCTGGATGCGCAGGGAACGGCAATCCGGTCTGCCCGCGTTGCATTGGTGGTGTCCAGCAACGAAAAGGCCTATGCGCTGCAGAGGGCAAGGGTGCATGGCATCGAAACGCTGATCTTTTCGGATGAAGCCACACTGCAGGCAGAGCTCGAGCAGCGCAAAATCGAGATGATTGTCCTGGCCGGCTTTTTGAAAATTCTTTCGGGAGAATTCACACAGCGCTGGCCGCGCCGCATTTTGAATGTGCACCCATCCCTGATTCCGGCATTTTGCGGAAGGGGTATGTATGGCCTGAGGGTACACGAGGCAGCGCTGGCCCGCGGCGTAAAAATAACCGGGGCAACCGTACATTATGTAAACGAAATTCCGGACGGAGGTCAGATTATTGCGCAAAAGGCCGTGCCGGTCGAGCCGGATGATACTCCGCAGAGTCTTCAGAAGCGTGTAATGGAGCAGGCAGAGTGGGTGCTTTTGCCCCAGGCTGTAGAGCAGGCTGCAAAGGAGATAGAACATGAAAGATTTGCTTGAGCTTTTATCCGCCAACACATATCCGGGCCGCGGCATTGTGATGAGCTCGGACAGGATCTACTACTTCATCATGGGACGTTCGGAAAACAGCCGCAACCGTGTTTTTGCAAAGACAAGGGACGGTATCCGTACGCAGGCTTATAATCCAACCAGGCTCAGCGATCCGAGCCTGATCATCTACAGGCCCGTGGCGCGGCTTGCGGACGGTTCCATTGTAGTAACAAACGGCGACCAGACCGACACCATCTGTGCAGTGGGCGATTTTCGCAGGGCGCTGATGAGCCGGGAATACGAGCCGGACGCACCAAACTACACCCCGCGAATTTCGGCCATCCGTTATCCGGACAGGTCCTTCGAAATATCCATTCTCAAGCATCTGCACGGTCAATGTCTGCGGGAATTCTTCTGCTATCCGGCCATGGAAACGGACAGGGGCTATTTTATCAGCACCTATCAGAAAGACGCAGAGCCGCTGCCTTCGTTTTCCGGTGAACCCGTCGAGGTAAATCTGCCGGAGCCCGAAAAGGTCTGGCAGGCCCTGAATGCAGACAACAGGGTGTCGCTTTATGCCCTGTGCGGATCATCCGAATATCTGTTTAATAAGAATCTGGGGGACTAAGAATGACGCAATTCGAGCTGAAATACGGTTGCAATCCGAATCAAAAGCCTGCCAGCCTGTTCATGCAGGATGGGAGCGAGCTTCCGTTCACAGTATGCAATGGCCGACCGGGATATATCAACTTTATGGATGCGCTCAATTCCTGGCAGCTTGTCCGGTCTCTGAAGCAGGCGACAGGTCTTCCGGCGGCAGCCTCCTTTAAGCATGTTTCTCCGGCCGGTGCTGCTCTGGGTCTGCCTCTTAGCGCAGAAGAACGGCAGATGTATTTTGCGGATGATCCGGATCTGTCTGCATTGGCCTGCGCATATATCCGGGCGCGCGGGGCCGACCGTCTGAGCTCCTACGGAGACTGGGCGGCTCTGTCCGATGTGTGCGATGAGTCAACGGCGAGATATCTGGCCCTTGAGGTATCCGACGGAATTATTGCGCCGGGCTATACACCAAAGGCGCTGGAGATACTGAAGACCAAAAAGAAGGGAAATTACAACATCGTTCAGATTGATCCGGACTATGAGCCGGACCCTGTTGAGTGCCGGTCTATATTCGGCATAACATTCCGGCAGGGATACAACGGCCTGCAAATTACGGATGCGCTTCTGGACAATATCGTCACGGAGAATAAGAGCCTGACGCAGGACCGGAAAAACGACCTGCTGCTGGCGCTGATTACTCTGAAATACACACAATCCAATTCCGTCTGCTATGTGAAGAACGGTCAGACCATTGGTGTCGGAGCGGGTCAGCAGAGCCGCATTCACTGCACGCGCCTTGCCGGAAACAAGGCCGATAACTGGCGTCTGCGGCAGCATCCGAGCGTTTTGAATCTGCGCTTTGTTCCGGGTATACGCAGGCCAGACCGCGATAACGCCATCGATGTTTATCTTTCCGATGAAGCGGAGGATATTCTGGCAGATGGTGTCTGGCAGACGGTATTCAGCGAAAAGCCGCAGCCTCTGACAGCAACGGAAAAAAAGGACTGGATTTCCGGCCTTTCGGGGGTGGCCCTGGGCAGCGACGCGTTCTTCCCGTTTGGCGACAACGTGGAGCGCGCCAGAAAAAGCGGTGTGTGCTGCATAGCACAGCCGGGGGGCTCTATCCGCGATGACAACGTGATCGAAACATGCAATCGCTACGGAATCGTTATGGCCTTTACAGGCATACGGCTGTTCCACCACTGATTCTGAAGGAGAAACAGGCTATGAACGTGATGGTGATCGGAAGCGGCGGTCGGGAGCATGCTATCATACGCGCTCTGAAGAAAAGTCCCGAAATCGACAGGCTGTATTGTCTTCCCGGAAACGGCGGCATTGCGGCGGATGCCGTGTGTGTGGATATTTCCGCAAAGGACATAGCGGGCATGGTTGAATTTTCCAAAAGCCATGCAATTGACTTTGCGGTTGTAGCACCCGATGATCCGCTGGTGCTCGGAGCGGTAGACGCATTGCAGGAGGTTGGTGTAGCCTGCTTCGGACCGAATCGCAGGGCTGCAATCATCGAAGGAAGCAAGGCCTTTGCCAAGGACCTGATGAAACGCTACGGAATTCCGACAGCAGACTATGCGGTTTTTTCTGACTTCTCCGTAGCCTGCGCCTATATAAGAAAATGCACGCCGCCTGTTGTTGTCAAGGCAGACGGACTTGCTCTCGGAAAGGGAGTTGTAATAGCCGAAACACAGGAGGACGCGATTCAGGCGGCCCGCGAAATGATGCAGGAGCACAAATTCGGTGACAGCGGCCTGCACGTTGTGATCGAAGAATTCCTTACCGGACCGGAGGTATCGGTTCTGGCGTTTACCGACGGGAAAACACTGGTTCCGATGGTGTCGTCCATGGATCACAAACGGGCAGAGGACGGCGACCGTGGCCTGAATACCGGCGGGATGGGAACCATCGCGCCAAATCCCTGCTATACGCCGGAAATTGCAGAGGAATGCATGCAGAAAATTTTCCTGCCGACGATTCGCGCCATGGCGCAGGAGGGGCGTCCGTTTAAGGGCTGTCTTTATTTCGGACTGATGCTTACCGCGCAGGGCCCAAGGGTGATTGAATACAACTGCCGTTTCGGAGATCCTGAAACGCAGGTGGTTCTTCCTCTTCTGAAAACCGATCTCTTTTCGATTTTTCGCGCCGTCTCGGAAGAAAGGCTTGCAGACATAACGGTCGAATTCTCCTCCGGATCCTGCTGCTGTGTTGTAATGGCGTCCAGGGGCTATCCCGCAGGATATGAGACCGGTTATGATCTTTCCATAAGCCCGGAGATTCTTGAGAAATGCTATATAGCCGGCGCAAGGCTGGAAAACGGACGGCTGAAAACGTCGGGAGGACGGGTCCTTGGCGTCACAGGCTGCGGAGATACACTGCTGCAGGCCGTGGAAGAGGCCTACAAAAACACGAAAATGGTGCACTTTGAAAATGCGTATTGCCGCCGTGACATCGGCAAACGGGCTTTGGAGGCATGAATGGTCTATCGAGTATATGTAGAAAAGAAAGCAGGCCTTGACCAGGAAGCACGGGCACTTTTCAGTGAGCTGAAAACGGTTCTTGGTATCGAAGGGCTGACGGGACTTCGACTGCTCAACCGCTATGATGTGGAAAATATCGAAGAATCCATATTCCAAAAGGCTGTGGCTGCCGTTTTTTCCGAACCTCAGCTGGATATCGTTTCCTTTTGTGCGCCGCAGGGCACGACAATTGCCGTGGAGTATCTGCCCGGACAGTTTGATCAACGCGCCGATTCGGCAGCACAGTGTATTCAGATTCTCTCCCGGGCGGGCAGACCAACCGTTCGCTCGGCACGTGTCTATGTCCTGCAGGGGGCTTTGTCCGAGCAGGATATCGCTTCCGTTCGCCGTTATCTGATTAATCCGGTCGAAGCCAGAGAGGCATCCATGGAGCTGCCTGCGTCACTCGTCATGGAATACAGCCTTCCGGAGGATGTTGAAACGCTGGACGGGTTTTCCGCAATGAACAGCGCAGAGCTGGAGCAATTCATAAAGCAGCGCGGTCTGGCCATGGATCTGGCCGATCTCTGCCTGTGTCAGAAATACTATCAGGATGCGGGCAGAGAGCCTACAATCACCGAGATCAGGGTTTTGGATACGTATTGGTCCGATCATTGCCGGCATACAACCTTTCACACAATTCTGGACAACGTCTCGCTGCCGGACGAACAGCTCCTTGAAACCTGGAACCTTTACCTCAACACGCGCAGGGAGCTGGGCAGAGAAACGGCGCCGATCTGCCTGATGGATCTTGGTACACTGGCGGCAAAGGCTCTGAAAAAACGCGGTCAGCTTTCGGGTCTGGACGAATCCGAGGAGATTAATGCCTGCACGGTAAAAACCACAGTCACCGTCGACGGACAACCGCAGGACTGGCTTTTGCTGTTTAAAAACGAAACGCACAACCATCCGACAGAGATTGAGCCCTTTGGCGGAGCGGCAACATGCATTGGAGGCGCAATCCGGGATCCCCTTTCCGGAAGAAGCTATGTATATGCCGCCATGCGCGTGACCGGCGCGGCCGATCCGCGTACCCCGCTGACCGAGACACTGCCCGGAAAGCTGCCGCAGCGTACCATCGTCACCAAGGCTGCCGCGGGCTACAGCTCCTATGGAAACCAGATCGGTATTGCGACCGGTCAGGTAGACGAGGTTTATCATCCCGGTTATGAGGCCAAACGCATGGAGGTTGGAGCAGTTATTGCCGCGGCACCGGCAGAGAATGTCCGACGCGAGGAGCCGGCTCCGGGTGATTTGGTGATTCTTCTTGGCGGGCGCACCGGTCGTGACGGTATGGGCGGAGCCACAGGCTCTTCAAAGGCGCATACGCAGCAAAGCCTTGAAACCTGCGGTGCTGAGGTCCAAAAGGGAAATGCGCCGGAGGAGCGCAAGCTCCAGCGTCTGTTCCGCAATGCAAGGGCCAGCCGTATGATCAAGCGATGCAACGATTTTGGGGCCGGCGGTGTTTCTGTTGCCGTGGGGGAGCTTGCCGGAGGGCTTTCGATCAATCTGGATGCGGTTCCGAAAAAATACGAGGGACTTGACGGTACGGAGATTGCGATTTCCGAGAGTCAGGAGCGTATGGCTGTGGTGATCGCGCCGCAGAACAGGGAAGAATTCATCCGGCTTGCAGACGAAGAAAATCTGGAAGCAACCGTAATCGCCTGTGTAACCGAACAGCCCAGGCTGACCATGCGCTGGAACGGAAAGACCATTGTGGACCTGTCCCGGGATTTTCTGGATACCAATGGTGCGGAAAAGCATGCGGCTGCCGATCTGGCTGTGCCGAACGAATACAAATACGAAATTCCGACCGCATTTTCCGAAGGCCTCAAAAGGCTGGCAGCCGATCCGGGCTTTGCTTCCCGACGCGGACTGGCAGAACGCTTTGACTCTACCATTGGTGCCGGCACGGTATTGATGCCGTTTGGCGGCAGGTATCAGCTGACACCGAGTCAGGCCATGGTAACGCTGATCAGCACGCAGCACGGACATACGGACGACTGCTCCTTTATGAGCTGGGGCTTTGACCCATACCTCATGGAAGCCAGCCCCTATCATGGCGCATATCTGTCGGTGGTTTCCAGTATATGCAAGCTCGCGGCCAGCGGTGCAGAGCTGCGCAATACCTATCTGAGCTTTCAGGAATTTTTCCCGCGGCCCGGAGACGATGCGAAGAAATGGGGCCTGCCGGCGGCAGCCCTGCTGGGGGCTTTTCAGGCACAGATGGACCTGGGCATAGCAGCCATTGGCGGAAAGGATTCCATGTCCGGCTCCTTTGAGCATCTGGATGTTCCTCCCACGCTGATCAGCTTTGCCGTTACTGCCGGAAAAAAAGACGAGGTAATTTCACCCGAATTCAAGGCCTCGGGTCACCGGGTTGCCCTGATCAGACCGGCAGTCCAAAAGGGTCTGCCCGACCCGTCGAGCCTTCGTGCATGCTTTGCGCTTCTTCGGCAGACAAGGCCCTTTGCAGCATGGGCCTGCGGCCGCGGAGGCATTGCCGAAGGGATTATGAACATGTGCCTTGGCAACGGCATTGGCTTTCGGTTTGCAGATCAGATATCCCTGTCCGACATATTCATGCCCTGCGTCGGAAGCTTTCTGATAGAAACCGACGACGAAGCAGTCGGTCTTACGCTTGGTTATACGGTCGACGAGCCTGCCGTGGCATACGGAAAGGAGACCGTGGCTCTGGACCGCCTGAAGACCGTATGGTCTGCGGTATTCGAGGATATCTATCCGGTGAAAACAGAAAGCCGCGGAACCACAGAAGCCTTTACGTATAATCACGCAATCCGCAAAGCACCGTCGGTTCATACGGCGCAGCCCGCGGCAATCATTCCTGTTTTCCCGGGAACCAACTGCGAGTATGACACATATAAGGCTCTGACGGATGCCGGGGCAAAGGCGGAGATTTTCGTTATCCGCAATCGTTCGGCCGAGGATATCGTTGAGAGCACACGGGAATTTGCAAAAAAGCTTCGGCAGGCCAATATTGTCGTGATTCCCGGCGGATTTTCCGGCGGCGATGAACCGGACGGCAGCGCAAAATTTATTGTTTCATTCTTCCGCAATGCTGCGGTTACCCAAAGTGTCCGCGATCTGCTTCAGAAACGGGACGGGCTGATTTGCGGGATATGCAACGGCTTTCAGGCACTTGTCAAGCTTGGCCTTGTAACATATGGCGACATTGTTGAAACAACCTCCGAAAGCCCGACACTGACCTGCAACGTGATAGGGCGGCATCAAAGCCGGATTGTACGCACCAGAATCGCGTCGGATCTGTCCCCGTGGTTCTCTCTGTGCAGGCCCGGCGAAATCTACAGTGTTCCGATTTCCCATGGCGAGGGCCGCTTTTTTGCGGATGAGGCAATCATCCGGGATATGGCATCCCGTGGGCAGATAGCGGCACAATATGTCGATCTTTCCGGAAATCCGACCATGGACGTTGACTTTAACCCGAATGGCTCCGTGCTGGCGGTAGAGGCCGTTACATCTCCGGACGGACGGGTACTCGGGAAAATGGGACACACGGAACGCTGGACCCCCGGTCTGTATCAAAACGTTCCGGGAAACTATGATATGGCTGTTTTCCGTTCTGCCGTTTCCTATTTCAAGTAGAAAATATTTGCAACTGAAAACATCTCGTGGTATACTGCAATTGTCCAGACAAACAGAAGGACGCAGCCAATCTACAGCGTTCCTTGCAGCGCAGCACAGCCCTTGGAGAGGGGCTCTAAAAACTACTACTATACAATACAAGGAAGATAGCCATATGGATACAGAAATGAAGACAAAGGCTCCGGGTCCGGGCGGTCCGGGTGGTCCGGGCGGTCCCGGCGGTCCGGGTGGTCCGGGTGGTCCCGGCGGAAAAAAGGGGCCCGGCGGTCCGGGCGGCTTTGCCATGGGAAAGAATATAGGCCGCGGAGACGCCAGCTATCGGGAATGGCTGGGGCAGGCCCCGGAATTCGATCACATTGATGTGGAGCTCGAGGCAGACGTTGTTGTCTGCGGCGGGGGCCTTTCCGGTGTATCGGCCTGCCGCGCTGCAACCGAAGAGGGCGCCAGCGTAATCCTTTTTGAAAAATGCTCTACCATTCAGTGCCGTTTCGGAGATATCGGCGTTTTTGGCAGCGAAATTGCCAAAAAACACTGGGGCCGTGACGGAACCGAGCATATTGATGATTTTATGGCGCACTTCATAAAAGACGGCTGCTACTGGCCTCGTCCGCGTATCCTTCGTTATTGGGCGGAAAACTGCGGAAAAGCCTTCGACTGGTATATGTCTGCAAAGCCGGACACCTATATCCTTCCGACCACACTCTCGCCCCTGCCCGAGGGCGTCACGCAATGGCTTCAGCCGGCCCGTTATCCGGACAATCCCAATTATGACGTAAACAACGAATACTATCCCTGCTACCAATACACAGTCCAGCTTCGTCCGGACCAGCGGTTTTTGCTGGAGGCGCACTACCAGAAGGCCATGGAATCCGGTATCATGCAGAGCTTTTTTGATACGCCTGCCAAAAAGCTGCTTCGTGAAGAAGGGAAAAACGGCCGTGTTTATGGCGTGATTGCGCAGGATTTCGACGGAAAGGTCTACAGGGCCATTGCCAGAAAGGGTGTTGTGCTGGCTACCGGAGACTATTCCGGGAATCTCGACATGCTGTATCACTATGTGCCGTGGTGCCGCCACAACATGGACATGTTCCCGTCTGTTGACAAGCAGGGGAATGTGGCCGATACCGGCGACGGACACCGTATGGGCATGTGGATTGGCGCACAGATGGACCGTGGCCCGCATGCACCCATGATTCACAACATGGGCGGTCCTCTTGGCGTGGCGGCTTATCTGCAGCTCAACATGTACGGCGAGCGCTTTATGAATGAAGACACCTTTGGCCAGCAGATCGAAAATCAGCTGACTGTTCAGCCGGATCAGCGCTGCTGGCAGATCTTCGACTCCAAATGGCCGGAGCAGATTCCGTATATGTCGGCAGGTCATGGCTGTGTATGTGCCGTGATCGATCCCGCCGATATCGAAGCAGGAAAAATCAACGCTTCTGCCGGTACGGTAGACGGCTATGCCAGGCTGGATGCGCTCGAAACTGCCGTCAGGCAGGGTCAGGCAATCCGGGGCGAAACACTGGAAGAGCTGCTCAAACAGACAGGCATGCCGCTTGAAACGGCCATGGCTTCGATTCGTCACTATAACGACCTCTGCCACAAGGGACATGACGACGATTTCGGCAAAACACCCGAACGGATGTTTGCTATCGAAAACGGACCCTTTTATGCAGCCAGGATCACGCCGGCACCGCTTCTGGTATGCATGAGCGGACTGGAAAGCGACCACTATGCCCATTGCTGTGATTCCAAGGGCCATGCGATTCCGGGGCTCTATGTCTGCGGAAATGTGCAGGGCGGACGATTTGCCGTAGAGTATCCCACAACCGTTCCCGGCATGAGCCATTCCATGGCGCTGACATACGGACGGGCCGCAGGACGGAATGCCGCACTTGGCATCTGAAATGGAAGGGAAATACTGCTATCGCTGCGGAGCCGAGCATCACAATTCCGATTTCTGCCCGAGCTGCGGTGAACGGCTGAATCTCCATCCGGATGTCTATGCGGGCGGCGAGGTCTGCTATACCTGCGAAAAGCCGGTTCCGAGATGGTCGAATTACTGTCCGTATTGTGCGGAACGACAGGAAAAAAACGACGACGCCGGCTATCCGAAGCAATGGAAGAAATATCGCCGCAATCTGATTCTCGGAAACTGTATCTGGACTCTGGCCATTGCCTATGCCGCGGTATACCTGCCCGGACATGTAAAGGCACTGACAATCGAGATGGCCGTAATTGCCGCTCCGCTGTTTATCCTGGCCGTATGGGGCTTTTCGCTCAGCGCAATACGCAGGGGCGGCTACTGGGAGGGCACGGTAACCCGTCTGTATACAGAGCCCGGAACAAAAAAGGTCTGCGTGGACGCGGGCCGGTTCGAGGATGTTCCCTGTACCATCTACAAAACACAGATCAAATGGGACAACGGGAAAATTCTGGAGCGCTCGGAAAAAGACAACTGTGCCGACCACGAACAGCTGAGGGTTGGCGATCGCGTTCGTTTATATAAGGGCATCTCCCGTTTTGCAAAGCTCTGATACACAGGCTTTGTCCATTCTGCATACTCCTCCATACAGGCTGTAAAGGCGGTCGGTTATGGAGGAGTTTTTCCCGGCACGGCAGAATGATCCGGTGCCGTTGACACACAGACCGGATGGGTATATGATAGGCCCGTTGGCTTGAAATACAGTCGTCTTTAGAGTGCTTTGCAGGGTGCTGCCGAAAACAGCACCGCAGTCCCTCCTGAAACAGAAAGCGGGGTACACAGGACATGACACAATATCTGGTTTCCGGCATGAGCTGTGCAGCCTGTTCGGCAAGAGTGGAAAAGGCGGTTTCCGGGGTTCCGGGTGTAACCCAATGCTCGGTAAGCCTTTTGACAAATTCCATGCGTGTCGATGGCACTGCGCTGCCGCAGGAGATTATTGCAGCGGTGCAGGCCGCGGGCTATCAGGCTGCCGAAAAGGGCACCAATCCAAAGGACGCAGCTTTGCCGGGGGCTGAGCTTGACCTTGAAAAGCAGAATATATCCACACTGAAAAAACGACTGCTCTGCTCTCTGGGCTTTCTGATTGTGCTGATGTATTTCTCCATGGGGCATAGGATGTTCGGCTGGCCGCTTCCGGCCTTTTTTCAGGACAATCCGGTTGCGGAGGGATTGTCCCAGATGCTTCTGACAACGATTGTCATGGTGATCAATCAGCGCTTCTTCATAAGCGGGTTCAACAGCCTCAGGCATCGTGCGCCGAACATGGATACGCTTGTGGCGCTTGGCTCAACCGCCGCGTTTGTATACAGCACATACACACTCTTTGCCATGACACACGCGCAGGCGCACGGCGACATTTCGGGTGCCCTTTCCCGTATGAACGACCTTTATTTCGAATCTGCCGCAATGATTCTCACGCTGATCACCGTTGGAAAGCTGCTTGAGGCGAGGTCCAAGGGCAAAACGACCGACGCACTGAAAAGTCTTCTGGAGCTGACCCCCAAAACGGCAACGGTCATTCGCGACGGAAAACAAACGGTGATACCGGTTGAAGAGATTGCCTGTGACGACATTTTTGTGGTTTATCCGGCACAGAGCATTCCGGTTGATGCGGTTGTACTCGAGGGGACAAGCGCGGTCAACGAATCCGCGCTTACCGGAGAAAGCATTCCTGTTGACAAGCAGCCGGGGAGCCGCGTTTTTGCTGCCACAATAAACCAGTCCGGATTTCTGAGATGCCGGGCTGTGAGAATCGGAAAGGATACGACCTTTTCGCAGATTATTCAAATGGTAAGTGACGCAGCCGCAACAAAAGCGCCCATTGCAAAGATTGCCGATCGCGTTTCCGCTGTTTTTGTCCCTGTCGTGCTTGCGATTGCTCTGGTTACGGCTGTTGTATGGCTGTTTCTTGCGCACAGCGTGGGATATGCCCTGGCCCGCGGCATTTCGGTTCTTGTGATCAGCTGCCCCTGTGCACTGGGTCTGGCCACTCCCGTTGCAATTATGGTTTCAAGCGGAGTTGGTGCAAAAAACGGAATCTTATTCAAAACCGCCGCCGCACTGGAAGAGACCGGACGCATCCGGATCGTTGCACTGGATAAAACCGGCACAATTACCACCGGTGCGCCGTCTGTGACCGACGTATATGCCTGCGGCGACGAGAAGCAGCTTCTTCAGCTGGCCCTGAACATCGAAGCCAGAAGCGAGCATCCGCTGGCTCGGGCCATACTGGCCAGGGCACACGAGCACAACCTTTCGCCCGAGGAGGTAACAGACTTTCGGGTTCTTCCGGGAAATGGCCTGACGGCGCTGTATCATGGACAAACCCTCTGCGCAGGCAGCCTGCGGTATA
The DNA here is from genome assembly GCA_963639765.1 of Oscillospiraceae bacterium. Taxonomy (GTDB): domain Bacteria; phylum Bacillota; class Clostridia; order Oscillospirales; family Oscillospiraceae; genus CAVHXA01. Next base: position 50,618 of record CAVHXA010000010.1, read on the forward strand.
TCCGGACATGCACGCAGATTCCGCAGCAGGTGCAGTCGCTGGTTCAGAATTATGCCGCAGAGGGCAAAACACCGCTGTTATTCTGCCTGAATGACCGGCTTATCGGCGTGATTGCCGTTGCGGACACCATAAAGCAGGACAGTCCGTCTGCGGTAAGGGAGCTCAGGAACATGGGAATCCATGTGGTGATGCTCACAGGCGACAACAAGCAGACCGCAGAAGCGGTCGGCAGGGCTTCCGGCGTGGATCAGGTCATTGCCGAGGTGCTTCCGGGCGAAAAGCAGCATATCATCCGGGAGCTCGGAAAGCAGGGAAGGGTCGCCATGGTCGGCGACGGAATCAACGACGCACCGGCACTCACGCAGGCCGATGTCGGCATTGCCATCGGGGCCGGAACCGACGTTGCAATAGACGCTGCAGACGTTGTTCTGATGAAAAGCAGCCTGATGGATGTTTCGGCGGCAATCCGGCTCAGCCGTGCCTCTCTGCGAATTATTCACGAAAATCTTTTCTGGGCCTTTTTCTATAACAGCATCGGCATTCCTCTGGCAGCAGGCGTATTTACAGGCCTGGGACTTACACTGAATCCAATGTTCGGCGCTGCGGCCATGAGCCTTTCGAGCTTTTGCGTGGTTTCGAATGCATTGCGGCTGAACTGTTGCAAAATCCACGATGCGCGAAGAGACCGCAGAAAAAAGAATGCACCGCCGGAGCCTGTCCGGATAATACGGGAGATCGAAAAAGGAGAGAATAAACAGATGAAGAAAACAATCAGAATCACCGGCATGATGTGCGGGCACTGCGAGGCAACCGTAAAAAAGACATTAGAAGCACTCGGCGGGGTATCGGATGTTGCGGTCAGCCATGAAACCGGGACTGCAACCATCACTGCGGCCGATTTCGTTGAAGACGGCGTGCTCAGGCAGGCCATAGAGGAAAAGGGATATACGGTAACCGAAATCATATAACCCCTCCGTTTTGCCCCATAGCGAAGAAAGCAGCGAAGAAAACCACGCAGCACACAAGGCAACGAAAGAAGAAAAGAAGCATCTCCGGAAAATGAACATTGCACTATTGCAGCATGCCGCCGATCATGTTACACTCAGGCAGGAACTGTTCCACAGCATTCTGCTGTATAAGCCACAGAGGAGGAACCGCCATGGACAAATACACCGCACAGGATATCATCCGTATCGTCCGCGAACAGAGCATTCGATTTATTCGTCTGCAGTTCACCGATATCTTCGGCACCCTGAAAAACGTTGCAATCACAACCTCCCAGCTCGAAAAGGCATTGTCGGGACAGATGATGATTGACGGCAGCTCCATAGAGGGCTTTGTTCGCATCGAAGAATCCGATCAATACCTTCGCCCGGATCTGAACAGCTTTACCATCTTTCCGTGGACAGAGGGGGATGCCCGCATTGCCCGTCTGATCTGCTCGGTTTACAATACCGACGGCACAGCCTTTGTGGGTGACCCGCGGAACGTTCTGCAGCGGCAGGTCGATCGGGCTGCAGATATGGGCTTTACCTTCAACGTTGGACCGGAATGCGAATTTTTCCTGTTTCAGATGGGGCCGGACGGAAAGCCGACCACAATCACAAACGACGAATCCGGCTATTTTGATCTGAACCCTGTTGACAGCGGCGAGGTTGTTCGCAGGCAGATCTGCCAGGCTCTTGAGGATATGGATTTCGAGATCGAGGCATCGCATCACGAAACGGCTCCCGGACAGCACGAAATTGATTTTAAGTATGCAAAGGCCATGCATGCTGCCGACAACATCAAAACCTTTGAGCTGGTTGTAAAAACCTATGCCCAGCGGAACAACCTCTATGCCACGTTCATGCCAAAGCCGCTCTATGGCGTTGCCGGGTCCGGCATGCACACAAACATGTCCCTGTTTCGCGACGGAAAGAACGCATTCAGCGATCCGGAGGGTATGTATGGCCTGTCGGATATTGCCCTCAGCTTTATTGCGGGAATCATCGAGCATATTCGCGGCCTGACCGCGATCACCAACCCGCTTGTCAACTCCTATAAGCGTCTGGTTGCGGGCTTCGAGGCTCCGTGCTACATTGCCTGGTCCGCTTCGAATCGTTCCTCGCTCATCCGGATTCCAACCGCACGCGGAAACTCCACTCGTGTTGAGCTTCGCAGCCCCGACTCGGCCTGCAATCCCTATCTGGCTCTGGCTGCCTGTCTGGCAGCGGGCCTGGATGGCGTATCCCGCGGGTTAACACCGCCGGAACCGGTAAAGCGCAGCATCTACGACATGAGCCCTGCCGAGCGCGCAGCCATGCACATCGGAAATCTTCCCGGCACATTAGAAGAAGCTCTGCACGAGCTGCAGAACGACCGGCTGCTTATGGATACCCTGGGTGACCATGTCGGCCGCGCCTATATCGACGGAAAACGTGCCGAGTGGCTTTCCTATTGCACGGCAGTGACCGATTGGGAGCTCAAGCGGTATTTCACACTGTATTAAGCAGCGCAATTCGTCTGCGGCCTTCACCGGCTCTGCTGCTCCAATCCGAATAAAATCCAAAGCAGGTTCCAGCCAGGCCGGAGCGGTGCCCGAAATCGCGGGCCTGTTCGGCAAAGGGAACCTGCTTTTTATTCCGTATACTCAGTCGGGCTTTCGTCTGCTGCCCTGCGGATGCTCCGGCGGCGGATCGAACTGCGTCTGCTGCGGCACGCTCCTGTCTTCCTCCGGGTCAAATTTTGAAATGGGGTTGGCTTCTGCCGCAAGCTTGAGCTCGGTGCTTTCGATGTGCGTATAAATCTGTGTTGTGTTCAGCTGTGTGTGCCCAAGCACCTCCTGCACGGATTTGACATCCACGCCGTTTTGCAGCATGAGCGTAGCGGCTGTATGGCGCAGCTTGTGCGGCGAGAACTGTGTGGCATCCAGTCCGGCAGCCAGCAGATGTTTTTTCAGCATCCGCTGCACCGCATCCACACTCATTCGCGCTTTTTTCTGTGACAGAAACAGGGCCCGGTCGTCGGCATCCTCGTTTCTTGCACGTTCACCCCGGATATACGCATCGATTGCCTTTTTGCAGGCAGCACCGAAATACACGTATCGTTCCTTGTTGCCCTTGCCCAGAACCCGCAGCCGGTCTTCGTAGACATCATTCAGATTCAGGCCGACAAGCTCACTGACCCGAACACCGCAGTTCAGAAAAATCATCAGAATCGCGTAGTCTCTGGCCTGATATCGACCCGAGACAGAGGAGAGCAGCCGGCGGCACTGTGTGAGGTTCAGATATCTTGGCAGGGACTGACGCAGCTTTGGGTATTCCATTTCGGAAACGGGATTCTGCTCCAGCTGCCGTGTGCGTACGGTCAGATATTTATAAAAGGATTTGATCGCATTCAGCTTTCTGGCTCGTGCGGCCGCGGCAATGCCGTATTCCGGAAACCGGACATCCGTACGCTTTGGCTTGTCGTGTGCCAGCCAGGAAAGATAGTCGTATACATCCGAGGTTGTGATGCCGCGCAGGAAATCCAGATCCACATCCGTGATGTCGATTGTGTCCAGGGGCGTATCATAGGGCATCTCATCGCGCATCAGCTTCATAAATCGAAGAAACATTCTGAGGTCCAGATGATATTCCGCAATGGTGGCCTCCGACTGTCCCTTGATCGTTTCGTGATAGCTTAAAAAATCGCGGACTATCTGCGGTACATCCTGAAAATGCTGCATGGTCAGACTCCCTTTTGTATTTCCTGTGCGCGGCACTGCTCGAGCGCACGGTCAAGATCTTCAAGCAGAGCATCGGGAACAAAGCCGTCTCCGAGCTGTATTCCGGGCTTTCCGGAGCCGTGAAAGTCGCTGCCGCCGGTTTGGAGAAATCCGTATGTATGCGCCAGCCGACGGAGAAAATCGCGCTGCTCTGCCGTATAACCCGTATAGTAAACCTCCAGACCGCAGATGTCGGCCTGCCGTCCCGTTTGCAAAAAGCGATGCAGTGTGCCGTTGTCAAAATGATACTGGAGCGGATGCGCCAGAACCGTCAGACCTCCCGCACGACGGATGGCCGCTGCGGCTTTTGGGATTGTATACAGCTGACGGGAAATATATGCGGGCCCTCCGGGATGCAGATACAGATCAAAGGCGCCTGAGACATCGGAGACAAAGCCCTGCTCCGCCATAACCTGCGCAAAGTGCGGCCTTCCGATGACCGAGCCGGAAAATCGAATACATAATGCATCATAGTCGATCGGACAGCCGAGCTGTGTGATGCGTTCGGCCATCTGCCGGTTGCGGCAATCGCGGGCCGCAGACAGATCGTGCAGGATTTCCCGAATTGCGGGGCTGTTCGGATCAAAGCCGTATCCCAGAACATGCACCTCTGCTCCCTCAAAATCTGCGGCAAGCTCCACGCCCGGAATCACACGCAGTCCAAGCTCCGCCCCGCGCTGCAGGGCCTCCTGCTGTCCGCCGACCGTATCGTGGTCGGTAAGAGCCAGAGCGAGCAGCCCCCGGCGGCAGGCGGCTTCAACCAGCTGCGAGGGCGTATATGTGCCGTCGGATGCAGTGGAATGCGTATGCAGGTCAATCATATTGTATACTCCTTCAAATCGCCCGGGAATGCGGTGCTGCGGAAAAATATGAATTTTCGTTGACAAGCGGCACGGACACGGATACAATACTTACCATGAGGAAATATTAACGGCGGTCTTTTCTTCGCCGGGGCCGCAGCAGCGCGAAAAGCGCGTACCCCGTCATCGGGCAGGGAATACAAAACCGGCGGCCCATGGAGAACAGATCCGCATCCGCGCGAAGAACCGGCCGGACGATGGCAAAAGGAAAACGAAAGGAACAGAAGGAATGAATTATCAGGCCCTGTATAACGACAAAAAGCGCACACTGGACGAATGTCTTGCACTGATTCAGTCCGGCGATGCAATTGCCTTTGCAAAGGATTGCAATGAGCCGAAGGACTTCCTTGACAATCTGCATACGATCGCCGATCGTGTTGAAAACGTTACAATCCTGAAGGGGCGCAGCGCAAACTTTCCTTTTATGCAGGATCCGTCCATGCGCGGACACTTTTTGTGTCAGACGGCCTTCTTCGGAAAGGAATGGCTTGTGCCGTATGAAAACGGCGTCTGCACGTTTGTTCCCAATGACCTGCGGGACAATCCCTTCTGGTATACATCGGCCTATCCGCGCAACACCTACATTGCCGCCGTTACACCCATGGACGAGGATGGAAACTTTCAGGTAAACCTTTCGCTGATGTGGGAATACGACATCGACCCGCTGAAATGCGACAAGATCATCCTCGAAGTAAATCGCCGTCTGCAGACAGTCCGCGGCGGACTCAAAATAAACATAAAAGACGTCACCGCTTTTTATGAGACCGATTATACAATCATGCAGACACCCGACGCGCCTTCGTCGGAGACGGACAACATCATCGGTCAGTATGTGGCCGAGCTGGTGCACAACGGAGACAATATCCAGCTTGGGATCGGTTCGCTGCCAAATGCCTGTGCGCGCAATCTGATGGACAAAAAAGAGCTGGGCATTCATTCCGAGATGTTCACAAACCTCATGAGCGAGATGGTGCGCCGCGGCGTGGTTACCGGCAGCCGGAAAAACATAAATCCGGGTGAGCATACCTTTTGCTTTGCGGGCGGCACAACGCAGCTGTATACGTTCCTGCACGAAAACAAAGACGTCTGCATCCGCCCCGCATCGTATGTCACCGATCCGTTTGTGATTCGTTCGAACGACAATATGGTCTCCATCAATGCCATTATGGAAATCGACCTCACGGGGCAGGTCAACTCCGAAACCATCGGGACACGGCAATACTCCGGTCCGGGCGGTGCCTTTGACTTTGCCTATGGGGCGGCCCACTCCAACGGAGGACGCAGCATTCTGATCATGCATTCCACCACCAACAAGGGCCAGAGCAAAATCAAAACCTTCTTAACGCCCGGCTCTGCCGTAACGATTCCGCGTCCCTATGTCGACTATGTTGTCACCGAATACGGAATTGCACGGCTGCGCGGAAAATCCGTAATGGATCGTGTGCATGAGCTGGTAAACATCGCGCATCCGGATTTCCGGCAGGAGCTTCTTTCCGATGCCCGCAGGATGCTGTATATCTGAGGCAGCGCAGCCAAATTCTTACCCCTCCTTTCGGAGGGGTTTTTTGTGTGTTTTTCAGGCAGACCGCATGGGCCGGGAATATGCGTATGCCGATGCGGGGACTGCCAATATCCGCAGATTCCGAAAGAAGGATTATTCGGCCTTTTCTTCGGAGACGGGCTGCATTCCGGCCAGGGCACTTTTTATGAGGGGTACGGCGACTCCGCCGACCGCATTGCCCAGACTCATGACAAGCACATACAAAAAGGTTTTCGGAGTCCACATATCCGCAACGGAGAAGTAGTACATGTTTGCAACGCAGTGCTCAAAGCCGCACAGAATGAAAACGGTTACGCCGAAGAAAAGGGACAGATACCGGCCCAGCTCTCCGGGTGCGTTTGCAAAGCCGTCTACGGCAAGATAAATCAGAAGGTTGCACAGAACAGACAGAAGGAAGATGCTCAAAAGCCCGTCGTCGAGCTTGGTCTGACATAAGGCGGCTGCACGCTCACGGATTCCGTTTATGCGGGTCAGGCTTTCGAGAAAGGCGATGATCCATGCTCCGGTAAAGTTGCCGAGCCAGATAAACGGCAGGTCCAGCGCATAGCTGCGATCCCGCTGAAAAAGATAGCAGACCTTTCCGGTAAAGAGGCTGTAGCCCTGTGTACAGATGGCAAAAAGGCCGATACAGAAGAACAGCGCACCGGCAATCCTGTTCTCGAGGCTGAGAAAGGCCGTGCCTCCGACAGCAATGCAGCCACCGGCCAGAATGCCCATAAAATAAGCCGTCAGTCTTTTTTTCATTGTATACCTCCGAAAGAAAATGCAGGCGGCATCAGCCGGAATCAGCCGAAGGACCGGGTTGTGATGTTGTATACAACCTGAGCGACCTCGGCACGGGTAATGGTGTCGTCGCCGTGGTAGTAGAAGAGACCGTCGCCGTGCTTTTCTCCGTCTACACCATAGATGCTCTGCAGATACAGGACGTCTTCGTCCTGCGTGTCGGCAAAGCCGGCGGGCGTGCGCGTGTTGGGGGTCCGGCCCGTAACGGAGGCTGCCGCCTTCAGTACGGAGGCTGTAATTTTTGCCATTTCATAGCGTGTCATGGGTGCGGACAGATTTGCAAAGGCACCGCCGAGCAGCTGTGTGTTGATGTATTCAGCAGCCTGGGTCCAGTTGTCTCCGGAGGTGGACAGCTCCGGGAGCATGTCTGCCGCAGAAAGCCGGACATAGCGGTATAGAACTGTTATATACTGGACAACGGACATCTCGGCTTCCGGATGAAAGAGTCCGGACGGATCGCCGACCACAAAGCCCTGATCCGCTGCATGGTATACGGCCTCGGCATACCAGGCCTCGCTGCTTACATCCGAAAAGGCCGAAGGGGAGAGGACAGCCGAAATCCTCTGTGCAATAAGCTCGTGCCCGGAAGCATCCGGATGCGGGTCCAGACTGACAGAGCCGCTGAGGTCTATTGCCTGCGCACGCATCATACCGGACATCAGCGCTGCGGTGTCTACATGCACATTGGTGGAGACATCCGATATGTCGATAACCGTGTAGGAGCTGCGGCAGGCCGCGTCGGTGGTTATATAGCGGTTCATACGGTCGAGATAGCTGTCACCCAGCTGCCCGATCGAGATATTTGCAGTGCCGAATTGCAGGTTGAAGGAGGCATAGGGGTTGTAGTAGCTCGTAACGAGAAGGGTCGCGTCCGGGTTCAGGCCGGTGATTGTGGAGATGATGGTATCCCAGTTTTTGCAGAAGGCCTGTATCTGACTGTCGAACAGAGCGGTGGTGTCGGCCGAGGAAAGAAGGTCGTTGATCTGCTGCAGCTGCTGCAGAAGCGACTGTATGTCACCGCCGGAAAGAAAATCCGAAACGGAAAGGTGATTGCGCAGCAGCTCGATTGTCGGACCGAGCAGATCGTTTGAGCCGATGGTCAGGCTGATCAGGTCGGCGCTTTTGACGGCAGCCGTATACTGATCGGTCTGCAGCCGTTCGAGCAGCTGCACGGTATCATCGCCGCTGACAGCCAGATTCTGCAGCTGATACCCGAGCGCATCGGATACAAGAGCGGGAAAGCAGCCGGGAGGCGTTGTGCAGATCAGACCTTCGGGAGTTTCCCGGACGTTTTCAAAGCCCTGCAGGCCATAGCCCGCGGCGATAGAGTCTCCCAGTGCCACATAGACCGGCGTGTCTGCGAGTACAACCGAAAAGAGGCTGCCAACGCTCAGACACAGGGACAAAAGGACAGACAGGATTCGTTTTTCCATGACAATGAACCGCCTTTCTGTGAAGTATGGAAACAGAGACAAAGGCCCATTAGGCAGCAGATCAGCCCCGCGGAATTATTCGGAGGGAAGCCTGTCGAGAAGGGCCGAGAGAAAGCGGGCCGCATCCGCTCTGGTGGCGGGCTCGGTCGGACGCAGGACGTCCAGATCCATCATGTCCAGGGAAAGAGCCCAGGCCACATATTCAAGAGCCCAGTCGTCCAGCGTGTGCAGCTGCACCAGCACCTGCGCCTGCTCCAGATTCTCTTCGGAATAGACAACATCAATCCGGCACATGTCCGCGTATCGATAGAGAAAGGCGGCAAGCTCCTGAACGGTGACCATTTCGCCGGGACCGAAAATGCCGTTGGAGCCCTGTGCAATACCGCATTCGGCCGCCCAGCCGACAGCCTGTGCATACCATTTTTCGCTGTCGATATCTGAAAAGGGAGCCGTATCGCCTGTTTCGGGGCAGCCCTCAAGACGGTAGAGGATGGTTACGGCCATGGCCCGGGTGAGCGTTTCGTCGGGACAGAACAGGGTTTCGCTCACACCCTCCATGAGACCGGCGGCATATACACGCAGCACAGCGTCATAAGCTTCGTCGGTGACGTCGGAAAAGGGGAGAACCGCAGCCTCGTCCGGCCGGCTCAGCTGCTGAAGGTCCTCAAGCTTGATCGCGCGCAGAACGTTTGTTGCCATGGTCTGTATGCCGGCCGTTGTTGGTGTGGGATCGAGGTTGATCAGTGTCGAAAGGCGTTCCTCGTCGATGTCCTCGCCGCCCAGCAGGACGTTTAGATAGGCGACTGCATTGCTTTGTACGTCGCTGAAATCGGCGGTCAGACACAAGGCGTCTTCGGCGCAGCCGCGGATGATGTCGGCCAGCTGCTCGACCCAATAGGCGGAAATGTCACCGGCTGTGACGCCGTTTGATGAGAATTCCTCCAGGATGGCATAGGGGTTGTAGCCTGCGCAAACCACAATCCGCGCATGGTCGTTTGCCGCGCGCACCAGGGCAATGACCTCGGTCCAGCTTTTGGAAAAGTCTTCCAGGGCGCTTTCGAACAGGTCGTTTATTTCCGGACTGCTGAGACTGCTGCAAAGATCGATCAGACCGCCGAGTATGCCGCTGGCATCGTCGGCCCAGAACAGCAGCCAGCGTGCGGCCACATGCTGCATCTGCGCAATATCCTGCGGGGTTGCGGCGGATTGACAGGCCCGGCCTACGGCAGTGCGCATTGCGGAGAGAAGGTCGTTGGTGCCGATGGTGATTGTGATGATGTCTGCGTTTGTTACGGATTGGAACAGAGCCTCGTCGTGCCGCAGCGCATCCAGCAGCTGTGCACAGGTCTGTCCGGCCCGGGCCCGGTTTTCAAGAGTCCAGCCGCGATCCCCGGCCAGTATTTCCGGAAAGGAGGCAGATGCGTCGGTTCCGAGCGAAAGATCATCGCCAAGCGCCAGATAGGCGGCTGCAGTGCCGGTATCTGCGGCGGAAACAGGCATGGCAAGCATGCAGAGAATAAGAATACAGGACAGCAATCGTCGCTTCATGGTCCGGCCCTTCCTTTGAGAGAGGTTTGTTGTCGGCACGGAAGACGCCTGTCTCCCGACGCCCTCTTATCATATCATATCGGAGCAGCCTTTCATATGACAAATAAATTACAAAATGCGCGGCGGCCTTCGTGAATTGCCCGGTATGGACCTTTACAAAAGGGAGCGGAGCCTTTATACTGACTGTGCGTGAGGTGTTTGATCTATGACTGAACAGTCCCATATTCGTAATTTTTCCATCATTGCACACATCGACCACGGAAAGTCCACTCTTGCAGACCGTCTGCTGGAAGCCTGCCACACGGTAGACCGGCGCGACATGGAGTCTCAGATCCTCGACAACATGGACCTTGAGCGCGAGCGCGGCATCACAATAAAGGCGCGGGCCGTCCGACTGGACTATACGGCCGCCGATGGGCAGAGCTATGCGCTGCACCTGATCGATACCCCCGGACATGTCGACTTCAACTACGAGGTTTCCCGTTCTCTGGCCGCCTGCGAGGGCGCTGTGCTTGTGGTGGATGCCACCCAGGGCGTGGAGGCGCAGACGCTGGCGAATACCTATCTTGCCATTGACGCCGGGCTTGAGGTTCTGCCGGTAATCAACAAAATCGATCTGCCGGCTGCCGATCCGCAGCGGGCCAGGCAGGAAATCGAGGACATTATCGGCCTGCCGGCACAGGATGCGCCCGAAATATCCGCCAAGCTGGGCACAAACATCCCGGCTGTTCTCGAGGATATTGTTGCAAACATCCCCGCACCGGACGGGGACCGCTCCGCGCCGCTGCGTGCCCTGATTTTCGACAGCCAATACGACAGCTATCGCGGCGTGATTGTTTCCGTTCGTGTGACAGACGGAATCCTGAAGCCCGGCATGGACGTAAAAATGATGAACTCCGGGGCCGTGTATCGCGTTGTCGAAACGGGCTTCTACCGTCCGCTTTCGATGGAAGCGGCAGCTTCGCTGGGTGCGGGCGAGGTTGGCTACTTTACCGCCTCCATCAAGAATGTGGCGGATACCCGTGTGGGCGATACCGTGACCGATGCGGCCCGGCCTGCCGAAAATGCGCTGCCCGGCTACCACGCGGCACAGAGCATGGTTTATTGCGGAATCTATCCCGCCGACGGGGCACGCTATGCAGACCTGCGTGACGCGCTCGAAAAGCTCAAGCTCAACGACGCCTCGCTGAGCTACGAGCCCGAAAGCTCCGTTGCGCTCGGATTCGGGTTTCGATGCGGCTTTCTGGGCCTTCTGCACATGGAGATCATTCAGGAACGCCTCGAACGCGAGTTCAATCTCGATCTGGTCACAACCGCACCAAACGTGATCTATCAGGTTACAAAAACCGACGGAACGGTGCTTTCTATCGACAACCCGCTGAATTTCCCGGATCCGGCAGAGATTGCCTCGGCCAGAGAGCCCTTTGCAAAAATCAGCGTGATTACCCCGCCGGATTATGTCGGCAGCATCATGGAGCTCTGTCAGGATCGGCGCGGGGAGTTTATCACCATGAACTACCTCGACAATTCCCGCGTGGAGCTGCTCTACAACATGCCGCTCAACGAAATCATCTACGACTTTTTCGATGCGCTGAAGTCCCGCACCCGGGGCTATGCCTCGCTGAACTACGAAATAACGGAATACCGCGAGAGCAGGCTGGTCAAGCTGGATATCCTGCTGAACGGCGACATCATCGACGCACTGAGCTTTATTGTCTACGAGCCAAACGCCTATGCCCGGGCAAGAAAAATCTGCGAAAAGCTCAAGGAAAACATTCCGCGTCAGCTGTTCGAGGTTCCCGTGCAGGCGGCAATCGGCGGAAAGATCATTGCCCGTGAAACAATCAAGGCGCTGCGCAAGGACGTTCTGGCCAAGTGCTACGGCGGCGACATCACCCGCAAGAAGAAGCTGCTCGAAAAGCAGAAGGAGGGCAAGAAGCGCATGCGTACACTGGGATCGGTGCAGGTGCCGACCGAAGCGTTTATGGCGGTTTTAAAGCTTGACGAATAAATCGGAGACCGGAAATGGAAGACTGCAAACCCATTGGCATATATATCCATGTGCCATTCTGCCGGAAAAAATGCGAATACTGCGACTTTTATTCTCTGGGCGGTGCGCGAAACACCAGGCTTATGGACGAATATGTCTATGCGATCGAACGCCACCTGAAGGAAGTCAGCATGCGCACAGACGGCTATCAGATCGACACGATCTATTTCGGCGGCGGCACACCAACCTTTCTTGGAGCCGACGGCCTCTGCCGTCTGCTGGCCGAGATCTATCGCCGGTTCAATGTTGCCGGAAATCCGGAGATTACCTTTGAGGCCAATCCCGACACCGCCTCGTATCGCACCCTTCGCCGGCTGAATCGGGCCGGGTTTAACCGCATATCGCTGGGCGTGCAGTCGGACCGGGACGACATGCTCAAGTCGCTGGGCCGCGTACACAGCTTTGCACAGGTAAAGCAGGCGGTTTATGACGCCAGACGGGCAGGCTTCGACAATCTCAGCGTGGACCTCATGTATGGCCTTCCGAACCAGACACGCGAGGGCTGGGCCGATACGCTGCGAAACATACTTCTGCTCGAACCGGATCATATTTCCTGCTACGGTCTCACGGTCCAGCCGGGCACACCGCTGGAGCAATACGCGGACTGCGCGAATCTGCCGGATGACGATATGCAGGCCGATATGTACCTGTATATGGTTTCCGCGCTGCAGGATATGGGATACGGGCAATACGAAATTTCCAACTTCTGCAAGGAGGGCTTTGCCTGCCGGCACAACCTCAAATACTGGACAGGGGGAGAATTTCTTGGCTTCGGGCCGTCTGCCTCCTCGGATTTTTCCGGTACGCGGTATACCTATGTGTCGGATCTGCGGAAATACATCGACGGCATCCTCGGTCAGGAGCAGGACATTCTCTCCTTGGCGGACACGATCAGCCCGCGTGAACGCGGCGGGGAGTATCTGATGCTGCGCATGCGTACCGCACAGGGCATTTCCGAACGGGAATACCGTCTTTTCCGTCTGCCGTTTTCGGCGCTGGAGCCGGCTCTGAAGGGCTGGCAGGCGTCGGGTCTGGCCGAGCAGACAGACGAGGGCCGCTGGCACTTTACGCCGCAGGGCTTTCTGCTTTCCAATCAGCTCATTGTCCGCCTGCTGGAGCTTCAGGAGCAATCCAATCCGATTACCCGGGTTTCGGGGCAATAGCTCCGCCGCCGGTGCCGGGATGCGCGCAGCAGAACCATGCGGCAAAAAACAAACAGGAGGATCAAACCATGGAAGAACTGCTTCAATTTTTAGATTCGGCAAAAACGTTTTATTTTGCCACAACTGAGGGGGACCAGCCCCGTGTGCGGCCCTTTGGCTTTTACATGCACTATAACGGGGTCTTATACTTTGGCGTAGGCTCCCAGAAAGCCGCCTATCGTGAGCTGCAGGCAAATCCGGCTGTTGAACTGTGTGCCTTTCATGGAGGCAAATTCCTTCGCCTGCGCGGCAGGGCTGTATTTGTGCAGAGCGAGGACGTATACAACCACCAGTTTGAGGTGCTTCCCTTCCTGAGCAAAAGCTACAACGAAGAAACCGGCGACCGGCACCTTCCGTTCTATCTTGCGGATATGTCTGCCGTCCTCTTCAACATGAACGGAGAGACCAGAAAGCTTCTTTAAGGCAGGAGTCCGAGGATGCGTGTATTCATAACCGGCGGGTCGAGAGGAATCGGCGCGGCTGCCGTTGCGCTCTTTTGCAAAAACGGCTGGGAGGTCGGCTTTCTATACGGGCAGTCTCATCGTCAGGCGGCGGCCCTGTGCGCCGAAACAGGGGCAGTATCCTTCTGCGCCGACGCTGCCGACGGGCCGGCCGTAAAGCAGGCGATCGAGTCCTTCGGAAGAGCAGACGCGCTGGTGTGCTGTGCCGGCATTGCCCACTGGGGCCTGATCAGCCAGATTGACCCGGACCAATGGCAGCGGCTTTTTGATGTGAATGTGACCGGCGTCTATCATGCCGTGCGGGCGGTTTTGCCCGGTATGCTTGCGCAGCAGCACGGCAGCATCATTACAATCTCCTCCATGTGGGGGCAGCGGGGCGCCAGCTGCGAGGCAGCCTACAGTGCGACAAAGGGCGCCGTGATTGCTCTGTCGCGCGCACTGGCACAGGAGCTGGGGCCGTCCGGGATTCGCGTAAACTGCATAGCACCCGGCGTGATCGACACAGACATGAATGCCCGGCTCGGCGCACAGACCATGCAGAGTCTGGCAGAGCGCTCTGCGCTGGGCTGCAACGGAACTGCGCAGCAGGTCGCACAGGCCGTCTATTTTCTGGCGGGTCCGCAGTCCGGCTTTGTCACCGGGCAGGTTCTCGGCGTAGACGGAGGTTTTATTTAAGGCAGCACCGGAAACAACAAAAAAACAGCACCGCAGCATTCGTCAGGCAGCCCGGGCGAGTGGTGCGGTTTTTTTATGGGCAGCACCGCACAGATCATCTCCTTCGCCGGAGCGTCTGCTCCGAGCCTGTTAAGCATCTGCGTTTTTCGAACCCTGCTTTGTGCCGGCTCTGCGCGGCTTTTTTCTGCTCCGTCCTGCCGCTGTTGCACGTTTTTGTGCAGCAAAGGGCCTTTTGCGGCCTAAGGGTGAGA